>JABWBR010000023.1 GCA_013360405.1 Saprospiraceae bacterium | reverse complement strand
TCAGCAAATCAGCAAATCAGCACATCAGCACATCAGCACATCAGCACATCAGCACATCAGCACATCAGCACATCAGCACATCAGCACATCAGCACATCATAAGTGTTCCAACACCACCGCATATCCTTGTCCCACGCCGATACACATCGTAACCAGGGCGTAGCGGAGTTGGCGTTGTTGTAATTCGCGGGCTGCCGAGAGTAGCAAGCGGGCGCCGCTCATGCCCAGGGGGTGACCCAGGGCGATAGCGCCGCCATTGGGATTGAGGCGGGGGTCGTCGTCAGCAAGCCTCCAGGAGCGGGTGCAGGCAAGTACTTGAGCGGCGAATGCTTCGTTGAGTTCGATGAGGTCGAGGTCGGCAAAGGTTATGCCGGCTTTGGCCAGGGCGCGCCGGGATGCTTCCACCGGGCCGATACCCATGATGCGGGGTTCTACACCCACTACCGCCGAAGCGACCAGGCGGGCCAGGGGTTTGAGGCCGTAGCTTTCAACGGCCTCACCGGAAGCCATCAGCACAGCGGCGGCGCCATCGTTTAGCCCCGAGGCGTTACCCGCCGTTACGGTGCCCCCTTCGCGAAAAGCGGGCTTCAGCCGGGCCAATGCCTCCAGGGTAGTATCGGGTTTAATAAATTCGTCGTGGGCGATTTGCAGCGGGGCTTGCTTGCCCTGAGGCACTTCCACCGGAGCGATTTCGAGCGCAAAACGCCCATTTTCGCGAGCTTTGGCAGCCTTTTGCTGCGACCACACTGCAAAACGATCCTGGTCTTCGCGACTAATATGATGAAGGTTGGCCAGGTTTTCGGCGGTTTGCCCCATGCTCTCAACGCCATACGCAGCCTTCATGGCGGGATTGACAAAACGCCAGCCAAAGCTGGAATCAAACATTTCTGCATCGCGGCCGAAGGGCGTCGATGTTTTGGATATTACCCAGGGGCTACGGGTCATGTGCTCTATGCCTCCGGCGATATAAAGATGACCATCGCCCGCAGCAATGGCACGGTGGGCATTGACAGCCGCCGCCAACCCCGATGCGCACAGGCGGTTGACGGTCTCACCGGGAACGGTATGCGGAAGACCCGCCAGCAGCAAGGCCATGCGGGCTATGTTGCGGTTGTCTTCTCCAGCCTGGTTGGCGCAGCCTAATAAAACGTCGTCGTAAGCAGCGGGGTTGATGGCCGGATGCCGCTCCACAAGCTTGCGGATGGCATGGGCCGCCAGATCGTCGGCCCGCACGGTCGCCAGCGCGCCTCCCAGGCGACCTACAGGTGTTCGAACGCCGTCAATGATGTATGTGGATGATGTCATAAGATGGAGATAATGAATCGGCAAAATAAAACGGTTTTATCATAGGCTATATACCGCCATACTTTAATTTTGCTGCGCATTATGTCTCAATTTCCAAAAAATAAGAAAAAATGAAAGTGCCTCTTCTTTTATTAACCGTCGCAGCAGGGATTATGCTTCATGCGTGCGGCACGAAAAGCGAAGAAAAAACTTCGGAAACAGCGCCCGCAAAAAGCCCCTATACGCAGGAACAACTCCTGTTGCAGGATAGTTTGTGGACCGGTATCATGGCCGTTCACGATAGCGTGATGCCCAAAACCAGCGAGATAAACCGCTTGTCGCAGCGCTTTAAAAAAGAACTCAAGGAAAACCCCAAACTGGATGTGGCTACCAAAAGCCAGCTTATTACCGTTTTGGAGTTTTTGGAACAATCAGACGCCAGTATGTTTGACTGGATGAATAATTTAAAGCAAATCAATAATTTGCGCAAAGCAGAAATGCCCCATGAGGAAATAGTATCCTACCTGCTTCAGGAAAAAGCAGCAATTATAACGGTGCGCGACGCTATGCTGACCAGCCTGGATGCCGGCCGAAAGTTGATGGAGCAACACAAAATGAAATGGTAAAATTTGCTAATTTGCTAATTTGCTAATTTGCTAATTTGCTAATTTGCTAATTTGCTAATTTGCTAATTTGCTAATTTGCTAATTTGCTAATTTGCTAATACTTTATTTATTATCAGCACATCAGCATCCCGACCTCCTTCCAGTCGGTACGGGACTCCCTTCGGTCGCATCAGCACATCAGCACATCAGCACATTAGCACATCAGCACATCAGCACATTAGCACATTAGCACATTAGCACATTAATAAAAGCATGGAACCACCTCTTTGGAAAAAATGGCTGAGTTATTTGTGGGAATGGCACGTGGAAAGCGCATCCAGCGAGCTCAACCCGCACCTGTATGTGAGCCTTAAAAACGGACGTTATCAGCTCAGTACGGCCAATGCGGTGTATTCATATGGCGATTTATACGATAATTTCGTTAAAGCCTTTCAGCGGGTTCCGCTCGACGAATTGCCAGGTAAGGAAGTGCTCATATTGGGCTTCGGATTGGGAAGTATTCCCGTTATTTTAGAGCATAAGCTGAACCGGCATTATTATTATACGGCCATCGAAGCAGACGAAGCCGTGATTGACCTGGCCAGCCGCTATACGTTGCCCACCCTACAATCCAATATCCAGCTAATTTACGCAGATGCCTTTACCTATATCATGCAAAGCGATCCGGCCGATTTTACCTATGACCTGATCTGTGTAGATATTTTTGAAGATGATAAAGTACCGGATATATTTGAAACACCCGATTTTCTGGCGCAGCTCCGTAGGTTGCTTTCGGCGGGAGGCCTCCTGCTCTTTAACCGCCTGGCCGTCTCATCCGCCGACATCCAGCAAACCCGCGATTTCTACCACAACTCTTTTTTGAGCGTTTTTCCCGAAGGCGCCTACCTGGATGTCGATGGCAACTGGATATTGCTCAACGAAGGTAATTGGTTACAAAAATGCCCCAAAAATCTTGGCTGATTGCCGAAAAATAATATCTTTGATTTGAACCATTTACACCTCAATGAATAACCCATATTTACAAGGATTGATAAGGCGTATTGAAAAAGTGAGCCAGGAAGCCGAGGATACTTTCGGCAACCTCAGCAACGAACAACTCAATTGGAAACTCAATCACGAAAAGTGGAGTATAGGCGAATGCCTCGACCATCTTATCGTCTCTAATGCCACGTATTTTCCGCAATTCGAGCAGATGACCCACGGCGCCAAACGTAAAACGCTATGGGAATCCCTGCCGGGTTGGCCCCAACTATGCGGCTATATGCTACTGCAGACCATTACGCCTGAGCCTCGACATAAATTGTCTGCCCCCGCTGTGTTCATCCCCCAACGTAGCGAAGTGCCTCCTACAATCGTAGTAGAATTTATTGCGCACAATCAGTTGTTTATTAAGTATTTACGGGAAATTGATGCGATTGATCACCGCCGCACGATAATGACTTCCCCCGCCAACTCCATTATCACCTATAGCCTTTATGACGCCTGCCATATCCTCACCAACCACGAGGAAAGACACCTGCGGCAAGCCAAACGCGTAATGGAACTGGAAGAATTTCCCTTATTCAAAGAATAAAGAAGGGCGGACAGGTAGCATTTGCCACCTGCCCGCCCTCGGTATATAACAGGAAAATTATTGCTGAAAAGCTGGACTCCATGCGAAAAGCTATCGAAAAACAGCAATCGTAAGCAATAAAACAAAAGTATAGCTATCATCTGCGACAGAACGTCCTGGCAAAGACATTTTACACAGTTAGTTGCTTTTGCCCGGTTTCAGTTCTTGTTTTTTGACATAAAACAATTCTGTCGCCACTCGGAAATCCTTGATTTTTAGGCCTTCCAGTACTACTTCCCTCCATTCACCGGTAATGGGTTGAATCCGTGTATAGCGGGTAGGGTCGCCTACCAGCATGGGCATGTCGAAGCCGGGCACGTCGCACTTCCAGCGATAACGCAGCTTGAGGCCTTCGTCTTTTTGTTGGAGCTGGTATTGGAAAACCGGCATGTCGGGGTAGGTGAGGTACTGCTCGAAAAACGAACTAAAATTGGTGCCGGTAAAATTATTTACGAAAGTAATGAAGTCGATGGTTGTTATATTAGAATAGCTGGACCGGCTGTAAAATTCTTTTAGCAAAGCCCACCATTGTTCATCGTTGCCGATAGCGTGGCGCAAACTGTGCAGCATCCATGCGCCTTTGTAATAGTGATCGCTGCCCTGCCAGTTGTCAAAATTTACGCCCATCGGACCGAGTATGGGTTCCTGGTTGCGGATAAACGGGCGCTGACTATTGAGATACCTGATGGCGTCGGCGTAGCTATAGGCATACTCTACATACAGGGCTTCCATGTAGGTAGTGAAAGACTCGTGTATCCACATCTCCGCTATATCATTACAGCTGACGCTATTGCCGAAATATTCGTGGCCCGTTTCGTGTACGATGATGTAATCCCAATCCATATCGGGGGGAATCATGCCCCCGAGATAACCCCGCATGTATTGGTTGCCATAAGCTATAGCACTCTGGTGCTCCATACCCAGGTAGGGTGTTTCAACAAGTGCAAGTCCGTCGCGCCAGAAGGGATATTTGCCGAAATAGTGTTCGAAAGCGGCGAGGACCCGCTGCACCTGTTTGAAATGCGAGGCTGCTTTGTCTTTGTTGTAGGCCAGCACGTAATAATCGAGCGCAAGTTTTCCCCCGTCTTTAGCCTGGTATACATCCTGGAAATGGGCGTATTTGGCGATATTGAGCGTGACGTTGTAGTTGTTGATGGGGTAGGAGACAAACCAGTCGAAGCGCTGCATATTGCCGTCGGGGATCGTTTGCCGCAGGTTGCCGTTGGCTATGCAGGTAAGCCCGGCAGGCACGGAGATGCGTATGGACATGCTGTCGGGTTCGTCAGACAGGTGGTCTTTGTTGGGCCACCACAGGCTGGCGCCGTCGCCCTCGCAGGCTACGCCCACCCAGGGGTTGCCCTTGTCGTCCTGACTCCATACAAAACCGCCGTCCCAGGGCGGATTTTTTGCCACACGGGGCGCGCCAAAGTAATATACGCGCAATTGGCCGGTGCTGCCTTTGGGCTGTGTATTTTCAAACTGAACAAAAAAAGCATCGCCCCGGCGCTGAAAGTCCAGTTTCTTATCGCCGGCTGTAACCTTTTCAATAGCCATATTGGCGTATAGATCGAGTTGGAGGGTTGAGAAATCGGCCAACACCTTATAGTATATATCAACGTATCCTTCAATCCATTGGCGATCTACTTTTACCCGAACAAACAAATCGTAGTAGTACACGTCGTAGCAGGTGCGTTCGGGGCGGAGCATTCCTCTCAAGGTATCCGCTTGTGTAAAAGAATAGGTGTTGTAGAAATCTGTTTGCGCATGAATGGCCGTAAAGCCCGGCAGGATCAGGCAAAGAAGCCAAAAATACCGCAGGAGCGCGCGAAATCGAATGTGGATCATACTTGGATGAGTTTAGATATAAAGATTTTATATGTTAAAACGGCAATGATATGGCAAAACCCCGGGTTGAATACAGAAATTTGTCAAAAACGAAGTTGTGTAAAATTATTTTAGTAAATATGCTATAAACCAACGTTTTAATATGATAATTTTCAATATGCCCGGCATATTATTTTATTGTAGGGGTTAATCTTGTGTTAAAATATTAAAAAAATATACCTTCATGTTTGGTGAATGTCAGACTTACTTCTATCTTTGACACAACGAAATAACAAATTTCATTTCACACGCTCATTTGTTAACCAAAAATTGTTGATTATCGACCGTAACTTTTACACTAAATAATTAGTCAGAGTCCCATTACACTAAAATTATTTAGTTATGCAAGTTACGCAGTTGAACGACCAACAACTTATCGCTCTGTATTTGGAAGGAGATGAGCGCGCCTTCGAGGAATTGCTGAACCGCCACCAGCAAAAAATTTACACCTCCATATATCTCTTTGTCAAGGATCAAAGTCTTGCCGAGGATATCTTTCAGGAAGTATTCATTAAGATTATCGATACGTTGCGACGTGGAAAATACAACCACGAAGGCAAGTTTCTGCAGTGGGCGCTGCGCATATCTTACAATATGTGCGTAGACTATTTCCGCCGTACGAAACGCCGCCCGCAGGTGTCGCCTACGGATACGTTCGATATCTTTGATATTCTCCAAACGTCTGACGACAACGCCGAGCAGTTCATTATCCGCAGCCAGACGCACGATAAAGTGCGCCACCTGGTGGATATGCTGCCCCCCGAGCAACGCGAAGTGGTTATTCTGCGGCACTATGCAGATATGAGCTTCAAGGAAATTGCCAAGCTCACGCGCGTTAGTATCAATACGGCCCTGGGCCGCATGCGCTACGCACTGATCAATATCCGCAAGATGGTGGAAGAAAAAGAGGTCATTCTCCAATAAGACACGAACCCTTTACCGGTTTCGGAGGGTTGTGCCAGCTGCGGTTGGCACAACCTTTTTTATTTTTAATAAAAAATGTTTTTAAATTAAAACAAATAGTTTATTTTTGTAGTCGGCAGTCGGTTTTAGACATCCAACATCCAACATCAATAATCAAACATTAATAACCAACCCAACTGTTATGAAAAACTTGAATGTGTACCTCCATTTCAACGGCAATTGCCAGGAAGCGTTGAATTTTTACAAAGATGCATTAGGCGGGGAAATCGCCTCGATGCAAACCTATGGACAATCTCCGGTTGAGTCGCCTGCAGGGGCTCAAGACTATGTAATGCACGCCGAATTTAAATCGGACGGCATCTATTTTATGGCCGGCGACACTCCGCCCGAGAATCCGGTGGCCCCAGGTAGCAATGTCACCCTGAGCATCAATCTCGATGATAAGGCGGAGCAAACACGCATTTTCGATAAACTCTCTGTCGGAGGCCATGTCACGATGGAATTACAGGATACGTTCTGGGGCGCCCGCTTCGGTATGCTCGACGATAAATTCGGCGTCAGCTGGATGCTGAATTGCGATACGCAATAAGTGAAGAATGAAGAATGAAGAATGAAGCCCATTATTAATTTTTCATTATTCATTTTTCATTCCCCCCGTAAAAACATGGACCGCCGGGCCATTCAGCCAAATATCCTTGAAGCCGTCGGGGCTGGGTTGAAAGCGCACCTCCAGGTTGCCGCCTTTGGTGGACACGGCAATGCGGTCTTTTATTTTACCGGAAGTGGATAGATAAGCGGCCAAAGCGGCGGCGGTAACGCCGGTACCGCAGGAGAGGGTTTCGTCTTCCACACCGCGTTCATAAGTGGCTACGATAATTCCCTCGGGAGTCAGTTGCACAAAATTGACGTTAGTGCCTACTTGCTGGAAGCGGGGCGAATAGCGCACCTGGCGTCCTTCTGCAATGATATCTGTTTTTTCGATGTCTGTTACAAAGGTCACGTAATGGGGCGAACCGGTGTTGAGGTAGAAATACCGGTCGCCGGTTTCTACCCCCGTTACGTCGTTCATTTTGAGGCTAACCCAGCCATCGGGAAGAAATAGTGCCTCGTGGGCGCCATCGGCAGCCCAAAAGCGAAAAGCGCCGTTGGTTTCCGATATACCCAGCTGCCGGGCGAAAGCTGCCACGCACCGGCCTCCATTGCCGCACATAGTGCTTTTATTGCCGTCGGCATTAAAATACACCATTTCAAAATCCCAGCCGGCTTTCTCCTGAAGCAAAATAAGTCCGTCGGCGCCGATGCCGAAATGCCTGTCGCACAAATGCGCTATTGTGCCAGGAGAGTCAAACGGAGCGAACAGGCCTGTACGATTGTCGATCATCACAAAATCGTTGCCGGCGCCCTGGTATTTATGGAATACAAGCGGAGTATCGGGAGAAGAGGACATATCTTATTGGTTTTCAGATGAAGTAGTATCAGCGGGCAGAGAATCCCGCTGTTCTTCCGCGGGCGCCCATCCGTCAAACGGCTTGTCCATCATCTTATGTCTGAAAAAGATTACCAAGCCCAATACCACAATCAGCGCCAATCCGAAAAGCGAAAAACGCCAACCCCAGATATTACCTGAGCTTTCTACTTTTTTTTCCTGAGCTTGTTGCTGATCCTGGCGCATGGTTTTGTTGTTTGATAGTAAACCCGAAAATTAAGGGCTAGTTTTTTATAATTGACAAATGCATCAAAAATTTATAGCTTGCCGCTGCGTTAATATAATTGCACCCCTTTGAAAAAGTTGCACCGTGGATAAATTGAAAGCGTATATTCCGTTAGTGGTAACCTCTTTGTTAAGCGCGGCATTAGCCGTGATGATTTATCGTGTGGTAGATAAGCCCAGGCAGATCATCGTACGTGAAACAACGCCGGCCCAATACGCGAATTGGTCGGAAGATCTGCTCAACGACATCCGGCCGCGCACTTTTTTGTCGTCTTCGCCTACCAATTTTATCTCCGCTGCCGAACGCGTCACCGCCGCCGTAGTCAATATAAAAACCATGCAGGAAAGCAGGTTTGACCTATGGGGCAACGGTTCGGTGGGCACATCGTCGGGATCAGGTGTTATTATCACCCCTGATGGGTACATCGTAACCAATAACCACGTAGTAGAGGATGGCGACCAGGTGGAGGTGACCCTCAACGACAAACGCGAATATAAAGCAGATATTATCGGCATCGACCCGTCTACCGACCTGGCCTTGCTAAAAATTAAAGGCAAAGAAATGCCTTATCTCGACCTCGGCAACTCGGATTCGCTGCGGGTAGGGGAGTGGGTATTGGCGGTAGGCAATCCGTTCAATCTGGAATCGACTGTCACGGCGGGTATTGTCAGCGCAAAAGGCCGTAGCATAGATATCCTCGAAGGACAAGATCGCATCGAGTCGTTTATCCAGACCGACGCTGCCGTCAATCCCGGCAATAGCGGCGGCGCCCTGGTGAATACCAACGGAGAGTTGGTGGGCATCAATACGGCCATTATTACGCGTTCGGGGCGTTATGAGGGTTATTCTTTTGCCGTTCCGGCCAACCTGGTGCGCAAGGTCATTAAAGATCTGCGCGACTTTGGCGTGGTACAGCGCGGCATTCTGGGCGTTTTTGTGGATGAGATTAACAACGCCAGGGCAGAAGAACTGGGGCTAAAGACGGTGCAGGGCGTGTATATCACCCGCGTAACCCCCGGCAGCGGCGCCGATGAAGCAGGCTTGCAGAAAGGCGACGTGATCATAGCCATCAACGGCGTAAAAACGCGCACCATGCCCGAAATGCAGGAACAAGTAGGGCGCTACCGGCCCGGTAATAAGCTGAATGTGGAGTTTTTCCGCAATGGCAAGATGAATAAAGCAGAGGTTGTACTCAAAGACAAAAGCAATAATACAATTGCCCAGGCCGCAGATGAAGCCAATATGCTCACCAACCTGGGCTTTGAAGTGCGCAACCTGACGCGTGAGGAAACCAAACGCCTGCACGTGGAGGGTGTCAAAGTGATTAGCATTTATCGGGGGAGTACTGTTGAACGCACGAATATGGATCCCGGCTTTATTATTACCAAAATAGATAATAAATCAGTGCGCTCTATTGACGAGCTCATCCGGGAGCTGCGCGAAGCAGAAGGCAAAGTAATGCTGGAAGGCATTTACGAGGATTACCCCGGCGAATATTACTACGCATTCCCCCTTAATGAATAGGATGCTAGAGACGCAAAATCTTGCGTATCTATTCCACCACGGTGACCTTGAGCATATTGGTGCGATGTCGCCTGTGCAAAGGCATACTTCCCGTATTTACCACGATATCGCCTGGTTTCACGAGGTGGATGTTTTTCATAATGTCTATCACATCCTGGATGGTCTCATCGGTGGTAGTGAAGCGGTCGTAGTAATAACACCGTACACCCCAAACGAGGTTGAGGGTAGAGAGCATATGCATCCGGTCGGAAAAGATGATGATTTCACTTTTCGGGCGGTAGCTGGATACTTTGAAAGCGGTATACCCCGAACTGGTCATACCCACGATGGTGCGTGCATGGAGGTCTTCGGCTGTGCGGGCGGCATTAAAGCAAACCACATCGGAAAGAAAAGTGCGTGAATTTTTAGAAGGCACGGGTCTTTGCCGGGCAGCCAGTTCGTAGCTTTGTTCCGCCTCTTCGATGATACGGGTCATCGCCTCCACCACGATTACCGGATGGCGGCCCACCGAAGTCTCGCCGCTGAGCATCACCGCATCGGCGCCGTCGAGTACGGCGTTGGCCACGTCGGATACCTCGGCGCGGGTCGGGCTGGGGTTGGTGATCATGCTATCCATCATTTGCGTGGCCACGATAACCGGACGGGCGCGCTGCAGGCATTTTTGGATAATCATCTTTTGGGTGACGGGCAGTTTCTCCATCGGCATTTCAATACCCAGGTCGCCCCTGGCTACCATAATGCCATTGGCTTGCTTGATGATCTTGTCTATCTTTTCAACCGCTTCAGGTTTTTCGATTTTGGCAATGATCTTCGCCGGGTGATTGCGGGCGTTGATGCGCTCCTGCAAATCTTTGAGGTCTTTTGGCGAACGCACAAAAGACAGGGCGATCCAGTTGACGGGTTGGGTCAGGATATAGTCGAGGTCTCTCAGGTCTTTTTCAGTAAGACAAGGCAGTGAAATCTTGGTATTGGGCAAATTAACGCCTTTGTTGGAGGATAATTTACCGCCGAAAAGCGTTTTTAGCTTAACCGTATCTTTTTTATTGGTTTCAATTACTTCAAAAACCAGTTTGCCATCGTCTACCAATACGCGTTCTCCTACTTCTACGTCTTCGGCAAATTGCTCGTAGCTCATATAAATCTTCTCCATCGTGCCCACACACTCTTCATTGACGAAAGTGATCACGTCACCTTCTTTGAGCTCGAGTTCGTTGTTTTCAATTTTCCCTACGCGCAGTTTGGGACCCTGCAAGTCTGCCAATATACTAACGTGCAAACTGTATTTGTCGTTGATTTGGGTGATGTGGTTGATGACTTGCTGGTGGTCTTCATGGGAGCCATGAGAGAAGTTTAGCCTGAAAACATTGACGCCTGCTCTGACCAACTCCAGCAATACGTCGTAAGAGCTGCAGGCGGGGCCTACCGTAGCTACAATTTTAGTTTTCTTTTGCTCGCCGGTCATAAATTTGGAACTAAGTGTAAAAAATACAATAATTAACGCGGTAAAAGTACATTTATCCTCAAAATATGTCAAGTCTGGGGCTCGAATTATCCAAACTCTGCTAATTTTACTCAAACAATTCGCTGAAAAATGAAGATTTTGCTGTATTCGCTGTGTTGCGCCGCCATGATTTGCCTGTGGGCATGCCAGGAAAAGGCAGCACCGGCAGAAGATCCGGGTACAGGTTTATCGCCTGATGAACGCTGGGGACAGTTATTTGTAGACGTACAAATGGCAGGGGTATTTCCGGATGGAAAGACTTTTGCAGACTGCGTCCCAAAGTTTTCGACGGCTCAGATAATGGCTGATTATGAAAAAAATAAAAAGCGCCCCGAATTTCAACTCAAAGCATTTGTGCTGGAAAATTTCGATTTGCCTCGCCAATATGCGAGTGGTTTTGTGAGCGATACCAGTCTGTCGGCTGTCGATCACATCAATGCCCTGTGGGAGGTGCTTACGCGCCGGCCGGATGTAGCTGACGCCGGTTCGCTTATTCCATTGCCCAACCCCTATATCGTACCCGGGGGGCGCTTTGGCGAGGTATACTATTGGGATAGCTATTTTACTATGCTTGGTCTGCAGGCGGCAGGAAAAACCGATATGATCGAGCATATGGTAGATAATTTTGCCTACCTGATCGATACGATCGGATTCATTCCCAACGGCAACCGCACGTATTACTTGGGCCGGTCGCAGCCGCCGTTTTTTGCATCTATGGTTCGACTGTTAGCTGAAATGAAAGGCAAAGATGTGTTACCCCATTATTTATTAACACTGGAAAAGGAATACGCCTTTTGGATGGACGGCAGCGAAAAAGTAAACCGCAATAACCCCGCAGAAAAAAGCGTGGTAATGGTGGAATACGGCTTTGTGCTCAATCGCTATTGGGACAACCGCGATACGCCGCGCCCCGAGAGTTACAAGCAAGACGTAGAAACCGCCGCCAAAACTACCCGACCTGCCGCTGAAGTGTATCGCGACCTGCGCGCGGCCGCTACTTCGGGGTGGGACTTTTGCAGTCGTTGGCTTTCTGATGACAATAAGCTGGAAACCATTCGCACCACTGCCATGGTGCCGCCCGACCTCAATGCGCTGTTGTACAACCTGGAGTTGACCATTGCCGATGCATACTACACGAAAGGCGACTCTACCAATGCTAAAATGTATGCAGGTTTGGCCGGTCGCCGGCTCCGCGCAGTACAAAAGTATTGTTGGGATGCTCAGCGTGGCTGTTTTATGGATTACGACTTCCAAAACAAGCAGTTGACCCAGGCGCCTTCACTGGCCACCACCTACCCTTTATTTTATAAAATGGCCACTCCCGAGCAGGCCAAAGCCGTCGCCGCTATGCTCGAGCGCGATTTTCTCAAACCCGGCGGCCTGACCACCACGCTTATCAACACCGGCGAGCAATGGGACGCCCCCAATGGCTGGGCGCCCTTGCAGTGGATGGCCATCCAGGGGCTTCGCAACTACGGGTTTAATGAATTAGCCGATAAAATCAAAAATAACTGGGTGGCCCTCAATGTAAAAGTGTACAAGAATACCGGGAAAATGGTGGAAAAATACAACGTAATGGACCTCAGTCTGGAAGCCGGCGGCGGCGAATACCCCGTACAAGACGGATTCGGCTGGACGAACGGGGTGCTGCTGCGGTTGCTTACGGAATAGTTTTTTGTAGTGGAATGATTGAATGCTAAAAAATCTTAAATTTAAGGTTCAATTTAAGCGAATGGATACCGTAGTTAAGCCAATTACCGATATTTCCCAGCTCGATCCTGAGGGGCGCTATACTTATGCAGATTATCTGCTATGGCGCTTAAAAGAACGGGTTGAACTCATCAGGGGGCGTATTCTCAAGATGAGCCCTGCGCCGGGTACGGCACATCAAAAAATATCACAGCAATTAAACCGAGGGCTCTTGAATTTTTTTTATCAGAAGCCATGCCAGGTATTTGCCGCTCCTTTTGACGTTCGCCTTCCTGTGAGCAGAAAACAAGGACAGGATAGTACAGTGGTACAACCCGATCTATGCGTCATCTGTGATGACTCCAAACTGGACGAGCGGGGTTGCGCCGGCGCCCCCGATCTTATTGTTGAAATCCTCTCACCAGGCAATAGCAAAAGAGAATTAAAAATTAAGTTTGAAGTATACGAAGAAGCCGGTGTGCGGGAGTATTGGATCGTCAACCCCGTGGAAAAGGTTGTGTTAGTATTTGTGCTTAATGAGACGGGTAAGTACATAGGCCTGGCGCCGCTGGTTGATGATGACACGCTGAGAGCGCATATCTTCCCGGAACTGGCACTTGATCTACGAGAAGTATTTGCCTAGCACCAGATTATGTCCTTCCAGCATTATATAACATCGTTTGGATCTTACGAACAGCACATCGTCAGCCAACCTGAAAGGGGCTGCTCCCTGGCGCTGGTACCCGGCTATGGCGCCTGCGTACTCGATCTGCAACTTTGCGGAGTTTCTATCCTTGACGGGTATCAAACGCCGGAAGAACTTCAAATTAACCGAGGGGCAAAAAACACGGTATTATTCCCTTTTCCCAATCGCCTGAAAGACGGGCGCTATGAATGGGAAGGCAATTATTACTTTTTTACGATAAACGATGCGGCTACGCATACGGCACTGCATGGATTTGGCATGGACAAACCTATGCAAGTGTCGGAGATTCGTTGTGAAGAAGACCAGGCGCACATAACTTGCGTATACAGTCCGGCGATGATTCATCAGGCTTATCCTTTTCGGTTTACTTATGCCATCACTTTTTCGCTGTATGCGCCCGACCGTTTCGAAGTGACGTTGCATTTCACCAACGACATGGCCATTACCATACCGGTAGGACTGGGATGGCATCCGTATTATCAGTTGTCGGACAGTATAGATAACCTGGTGTTGCAATTGCCTCCTTGCGAAATGGTGGGCATCGACCAGCAGATGATCCCTACCGGCAAGCGATACGAATATGATGAATACGCCGAGCCAAAGCGCCTGGGGGCGGATATTCTCGACAATTGCTTTGCGCTTTCACCCCAGGAAGGAAAGGCGCAGATTATGATAAAAGGAGAAAAGGGAAGACTCCGCTATTGGCAGGAAACGGGTCGGGGCAAGTTCAACTTCATACAACTATTTACCCCTCCACACCGGCAATCACTGGCGGTAGAGCCTATGACATGTAATATCGATGCCTTTAACAACGGGGAAGGGCTCATAGTGGTCAAGGCGGGTGAAACCATATCAGCCCGGTTCGGTATACAGTTTGATCTCACTTAAGTCTTTCCAAACTGGCCATATAAAAGCCGTCGAAGCCCTCGTCCTGCGGCAGGATATGCTGCGAATCCAACAGGCGGTATTCATCGGCGTGTTGTTGTAAAAAAGCTTCTACCTGCGCTTCGTTTTCTGAAGGCAAAATGCTGCAGGTGGCGTACACCAGTTTTCCACCTGGTTTCACCATTTGGCTATAGCTGTGCAAGATCTTTTGCTGGGTTTGGCGGAGGTTGCCGATAAATTCTTCGGTGAGTTTCCATTTGGCGTCGGGATTGCGGCGCAAAACGCCTAATCCTGAGCAGGGAGCGTCAATCAGCACGCGGTCGGCCGAGGCGGCCAGTCTTTTGATGACCTTGTTGTTGGCGATGGGCCTGATTTCGGTGATGCCCACGCCTGCCCGCCGGGCCCGGCGTTTTAATTCGTCGAGCTTCCAGGCCTCTGTGTCGAGTGCGATGATGCGGCCTTTGTTATGCATGAGCGCAGCCAGATGGAGGGTTTTTCCGCCCGCGCCTGCACAGGCGTCGATGACGCGCATACCGGGCGCCACATCCAGAAAGGGGGCGACCTGTTGGGAAGAATAATCCTGGATCTCCATCCATCCTTCTTTGAAGGGCGGGCTGTTATACAAATTTTTGCGGGTATGGAGTACGAGGGCGTCGTCGCCGAGTTCGGTGGTAGCGATTTCCGCTTCGGCGAGTTTGTCTTTGAGTTGTTGCCGGGTTACTTTCAGCGTATTGGCGCGCACCACGAGTTTGGCTGGCTGGTTGAGCGCATCCATCGTAGGGCGCCACAAATCGCCCAATTCGGCTTGTCCCAGTTCTTCGAGCCAATCGGGGATGGAGGCTACGAGCGCATACGATGGCGAGGCGGGGCGGTTGCGCTCTACCGTTTCGGCCAACCCTTGAAATACCGGCCAATCGGGAAGGGTTTCGCCCTGCAGGAGATAGTGTACGCCTATGAGCCTTTGATAAGCATTGAGATTATCGGGTTGGGGCTGGGCCAATACGTCGAGCCGGCGGTACCAGCGGACTACTTCGTATACGCTTTCGGCAATAAAGGCCCTGTCGCGCGATCCCCAGCGGGGGTCCGATTTGAGCGTGCGTTCGATGACTTTGTCGGCGTAATAACCTTCGTCAAATATGTCGGCCAGCGCCTGTGCTGCAGCGAGTACCAGGTTGGGGTACCATTTCATGGGTATGAGGGTTTATGAGGGTTTATGAGGGTTTATGAGGGGTTAATTCAACATTAAACATCCAACATTAAAAGCCTCTTGCGTCGTCATCGGGGTTGCGGGGGTCGGCGGCGCCGTGCAAGCGGCCATCGGGAAGGCGAACGATAGCCTTCACTACTGCGATAGCCTTAGCGGTCTGGAAGCGGTGTCCTTTTGCTGCCAGGGTTGCCGTAGTGGATTCGGAAAGGGCATTATTTTCCATCAAAATTTGATCGGGCAGCCATTGGTGGTGAAAGCGGCCGGCGCTCACCGCCTGATCGAGGGGCAGTCCGAATTCGACTACATTGAGAAAAACCTGGAGTACGCCGGTAATAATCGTAGAACCGCCGGGGGCGCCGAGCACCATAAATAGATTACCATCTTTTTCTACAATAGTGGGGGTCATCGAGCTCAGCATGCGTTTGCCGGGGGCGACGGCGTTGGCTTCGGCGCCTACGAGTCCGAATTGATTGGGCACGCCAGGTTTTACGCTGAAGTCGTCCATTTCATTATTGAGAAAAAAGCCTGCGCCGCTCACCCATACTTTGCTGCCATAGTTCGAATTGAGCGTAGTAGTGACGGAAACGGCATTGCCTTCCTGATCGACAATAGAGGTGTGTTCGGTTTCAAAACTTTCTAAAGTAAGTTTGAACTGACCCGCCAGTATACTTTGGCTCAGCGTGGCGCTATCGGGCGAAAAGCCGGCCATGCGTTGCTGCAGGTAAGAAGCGGCGAGCAAGGAATCGACGGGCACGGTATAGAAATCGCTATCGCCGAGGTGTTCTGCGCGGTCGGCGTAGGCTCTGCGCATCGCTTCCGCCATCGTATGTACGGTTTGGGGGGAATGGAAGCCCCATTGGGCGATGGGGTAGGGCTCCAGCATATCGAGCATTTGCACCAGGGCTACGCCGCCACTGGATGGAGGGGGCATCGATAAAATGCGGTATTGCTTGTATTGTCCGATGATGGGCTTGCGCCATTTGGCCTGATAAGCTGCCAGGTCGTCGAGGCTGATGATGCCGTTGGCGCTTTTCATTTCGGCTACTATCTCGCGGGCGGTTTCGCCTTTATAAAACCCCTCGGGGCCGTTGTCTCTGATGAGTTGCAGGGTGCGGGCCAGCTCGGATTGTACCAGGAGGTCGCCGGCCTGCCACTTGTCTTTAAAAAAAGGATTGGGGTCTTCATTGTATTTCCTGAAATCTGCCTGATACGCATTCAGCCGGTCGGCTTCGCCGTGGGAGACGGCAAAACCTTTTTGGGCCAGTTCGATGGCTGGGTTGATGAGTTTTGCCATAGGTAGTTTGCCGTAGCGGGCATGGGCTTCAAACAGGCCGGCTACGGCGCCGGGTACGCCCGATGCGAGATGTCCGTTGATGCTAAGACCTTCTACCACATTACCTTTTGCATCGAGATACATATCGCGGGAGGCCTGGGCAGGCGCCTTTTCGCGGTAGTCGAGGGAAGCTGCCTCGCCATTGGCGCGGCGAATGAGCATAAACCCGCCTCCGCCGATATTGCCTGCGCGGGGGTAAACCACGGCCATCGCCCATTGTACGGCAACTGCGGCATCGACGGCGTTGCCACCCTGTTTTAATATTTTGAGCCCTACCGCTGAGGCGAGCGGATGGGGAGTGACGACCATGGCGGCTTCAGCTATTGCCGCCTTATGGGCAACATAGTAAGTGCCACGCTGACAGCCGGCAAAAAGTGCCAGTAACAAAAAAAATATGGGTCGAAGCATCTTTGGCATGATCCTTGGATTACGGTAATGAAAGCAATAGCGTAAGATCGCAAAAGTAACCAAAGATACCAAATATGCCGGGGCAGCAAATGCCGGCCAACTTCAAAAGTATGTTCATGAAGGGTTAATAAGATGTACTGGCTTATGTTTAGAATGTCACTCGCTTCGGGGGGTGGCATTTTTTTATAATAAAAAAAGCGGCTTAACCGCTAACCGGCTAAACCGCCTTGTGCCACATCATCATTTTTTTTATCGGGTGATTCCAAGCATGAATACTAGCAAGCAAACAAGCCTGAAAGTAGCCTTTCGGTATATAAACGCCTGCAAATGGAAGTGATTTACAAAAATCACATGGTTAGGGCTTATCGCAAGCAATTATTTGCCGTAAGGGTTCTTGCATGAGCTAAATTATAGCTAATATCGGCGATGTGCAATTATTTTGTGACCAGTGGTGAAAAATGGGATGAATGGCGCTTCTGCTTCAGAAATTGTCGAGCAATCGGCGCAATTCGCAGTCATTTAGGTAGGTTTCGATAGATTCCCGATAGCTGCGACCGGAGGTAAGTTGTACGCCATTTTTTAAAAAAAATACATACTGATTGTTGCCTTCGTATCTGATGCGTTCGATATAATTCACATTGACCAGAATAGACCTGTGGATACGCAAAAAGAGGCTGTTGTCGAGTTCTTCTTCAATGGCTTGCAGGGTTTGCCGGATGAGGTGGCTTCGCTGTTTCTGGTGCAGGTGCAGGTAATTGCCTTCCGCCTCTATATACCATACGTCGTTTACGTTGACTTGCTGTGTGCGTCCGCGGTCTTTTACTTCGAGGGTTTGCACCGAATCTTCATTCGCTTGCCCGTAGTCATCGAGCAGGCGCAACATTTTTTGATGCAGCAGCGCATTCTCTCTCAGGTTGATCTGCCTGCGCGCATGCTCGAGGGCCAACAGGAAGCGCTCGTCGTCGTAAGGCTTGAGCAGATAATCCACGGCGTGTACGTCGAACGCTTTGAGGGCATATTGATCGTATGCGGTAACAAAAATGATAAAGGGGAGGGGAGTGACCGATTTGGCCAATACGTCGAAGCCGTTGAGATCGGGCATTTGAATATCGAGAAAAACAAGATCAGGCCGGTATAATTCTATTTGCGCCAGCGCTTCTTTGCCGTTTTTACATTCTCCTATAAGGGTAATAAAGTCTACCGTTTTGAGGAGATTGACGATTCGCGACCGGGCGAGCGGCTCATCGTCTACGACTAATGTCCGGATTTTTTTCATCCTTCCTGGCGCTTGTAAGGAATAGTAATGTTTACTTCAAAACCCTTCCCTGGGGAAGTAACGATTTCCAACCGGCTCATTTGGGGGTATAGCAAGTTAAGCCTATCCTGTACATTTTTCAAGCCTATGCCAAGGGAAAGCAATTGGTCGGTATCATAATTGCTGCCTTCGCCGTCGTCGCGTATCTGCAAATTGACCTGATCGCCCTGGCGGAAAGCGGCAACTTCTATAAGCCCATTGCCGGTTTTATGGGCGAACCCGTGTTTGATGGCATTTTCTACCAGGGGCTGCAGGATGAGGCTGGGTACCAATGCGTCAAGTGCCTGTTCGTCAATGTTATAGCGCAATTCCAGGCGATCGTTGAATCGCACTTGTTCGATATCGAGATAACTTTTGATAAAAGCCAATTCTTCGCGCAAAGGAATAAAGTTGCGCTTGTCTTTGTCGAGCACTCCTCGCAGCAAGTTGCCGAGTTTGGATACGATTTTCTGCGCGCCTTTGGTGTCAAATTCCATGAGCGAGGAAATCGTATTTAGCGTATTAAATAAAAAGTGGGGCTGCAATTGCAATCGCAACGCATTGAGCTGCGAACCATAGAGTTGCCCGGCTACCTGGGCCAATTCAATCTGCTGATCTCTGAATTTGCGCTGGTAATCTATTGCTGAAAAGATGGCGTAAATGATCCAGAATTCGATCAGGCGATCGATCATGGCTACCGGATACAAATTGATGATAATACGCAGAATATCAAAGGAGAATAATTTTTCGCCCAGCAGGTGCATGGGCAGGTAGTACATCACATTGGAAACCGACTCGTGCAGCAGGGCCATGCCCAAACTGGCCGCCAGGGCTGCCAACCGTTCTTTGGCGCTTGCGGGCGCATAAACTTTAAAACGCACCACGATATGGTACACTAGTGGCATAAGCATGCCCCACAACACGTAGTTGACCACGTTTATCCAGAATTCTTCCTGCAAGCGGTCCCAAAACTGCTGATCTGGCTCGGCGCCTTTTAGTGCGAGCCTGTAATTCAATAGCAGGTAGCGCTTTATGGTGAGCACCACTGCCAGTAAAAAACCGCCTGCAATGGCCAACCAATATGGAAGGGGTAATTTGCGTTTCATACCTCTGCTTGTACTAGTTTCGCTATTCGTATGTACGAAAGTACGGGGTTTTTTCGTGCGGCCCAATCACTTTGGGATGAACGCTTCTTTTTGGGTTATTTGGTTGTTATCGGTTGTCCGTTATCTGTTGTCGGTTGAAGTATGAGTAGGGGATAAGCTGTGAAATTCAGCTTTACGTATGTTTACTGCGCCATTTTTTGTGTAAATATTTAATTTGTCAAAATCTTCTGAAGGGAAAAAGATGTCTGTCATGCAGGTGGCGCCATCGTCGGCAAAAAGTTCGGCGGAGGCGACATCGACAAAAACGTGTAGTTTGACAATTTTTCCATCTACCTGGCGGGAAGCATAGTGGATTGCGTTGGCAAAGTCGGAAGAAAAGTCATTTTTGCCGGCTCGGGTGCGATCGCTAAAAAAAAGGCCAAGTGCGGCATCAAACCCCACCCGGTAGCTTTCGCCGGCGTCATTGTGCCATTCCAGCCCAAATACGGATTGTGAGTTATCCCCTATTTCTACCTCTAAAACCACTTCAAGCAGCGTAGGGGGAAATCCCAGTATTTCGTCCAATTGTTTTTTTCCTGCAAGGCTTTGTGGCGACAAGGAAAAACTGCTATCGCGCAACATTTTTAATTCTACGACGGGGCGAGACCAGAGCCTCCAGCCTCTCGGGCTCTTTTTCAACTGTAGCTCGCGGGGTAAAGTCATAGCGCTTCGCCAGCTTGTAGTGGGCACTACCTGGGCATATTGCCAATTACTCATCCAGCCCATAAAAATCCGGCGACCGTCTTTCAGTGAAATATCCGACCAGGTAACGCCGGCATAGTTATCACGCCCCAGGTCTAACCAATTGTAAACGCCGGGGTCTTGAGCCGGATCCAGCACAAATTCCCGCCCGTCAAACTGCCCTATGAAATATTGCGTTCCCGAGCCTCCATTGGGGGCTCCCGGGTTTATGCTTACCAATAGCACCCACTGTCGCAATTCCTCACCTTCAGGGGTTATTGGGAATAAGTCGGGGCATTCCCATACGCCCTTGTGGGAGCCTTCGTTTTTTCCAAAAGAACTGGCATACGACCATTCTTTAAGGTCGGGAGAAGTATAAAACCGCACGTGGTCGCCTGCTGCTAATGTCATTACCCACTGGTGTGTGGCATCGTGCCAGATCACCTTGGGATCGCGTAAATCGCGAATGCCCGGATTGGACAATACCGGGTTGCCGGCGTATTTTGTCCAGGTGCGACCCTTATCCAGACTATAGGCGATGCCCTGGGTTTGAAAATCGTTGCGCCCGGCTTTTTCTCCGGTCATATCGTGGTAAGTGAATATAGCCACAATCGGTAAGGTATTGTCGTGGCCGAAGCCGCTGGTATTATTCCAGTCGACAACGGCGCTACCCGAAAAAATATAACCCAGCGAATCGGGATACAGGGCAATGGGTTGGTGTTGCCAATTTACCAGATCGCGGCTAATAGCATGGCCCCAATGCATAGGCCCCCACACGCTGCTGTCGGGGTAGTACTGGTAAAAGAGATGGTATTCGCCCTCGTAATACACCATGCCGTTGGGGTCGTTCATCCACATGGACGGTGGCGTGAAATGCCAGCGCGGGCGGTGTTTTTCGGGGGCAGGCACTTCCTGTGCCGCCTCCTGCCGGCAGGAAAACAGGATGGCAATAAAAATGTACAAAAAAATAGATCGAGTAATCATATTCAGCCATTGAGTCTAAATCCTACAATCTCTCCCTCTCCCCCTCTCTCCCTCTCTCCCTCTCCCCCGGCGGCGTTCCCAGCCTGGCCCAGCGCAGTCCCTGTGGTTTTTTCAGGATCGCCCGAGGTTTGCTGGGTTTGCTTTCGGTGTGTTGTCTGTTGACGGCTGTGACGGCGTAGGTATAAAAAAGACCGGTCTGTGCCGACTCGTCGATAAATTTTTGTTTGCGCGATTGGGCGCCCATCGGCGTAATTGCCAGGATATTGCGGGGGTCGTCAAAATTGCCGGCATAATCGCCATCGAAGCGATAGATGACATAATAGCGCGGGGGTTGTATTTTGTCGACTTTGTTGGCTTTCCATCTCAATTTTACCTTTCCCTTTTGAGGCCAGATGGTTTGCAGTTTGGGCGTATTGGCAAGGGGTTGTTCGAGTGCGGGCATTTCGGGGATCAGCGCTTTGGGGGCGTAATAAAGCGCGAGCGAATCTACGAGTGCGAGTGGATTGAGCAGTACCGATTGCGAGCGGAAGTAGGCGCTGCCCAGGCATTTGGCGGTGCGGCGGTTGAGTCTGATCTGCCTGGGTATTTCGCCGGGGTCGTTCCAGGCGGGTTCTGCATTGTTGCCTACTTTATAGGCGGCGTGGCCGATATACAGGTGGCAATCCTGTACCACCGTACTCCACCAGTTGAGGAGGGTGGTGTGGTCGGCGGGCGAATAACCTATATTCCAGTAAATCTGGGGGATCACGTAGTCAATCCAGCCGTTGCGAATCCATTTCAGCACATCGGCATAGAGGTCGTCGTAGCAAGTTACGCCGGCGCGTGTATCGGAGCCGAATTGGGGGTCTTTGTCTTTATTGCGCCAAACGCCGAAGGGGCTGACGCCAAATTTGACGTGGGTTTTGGAGGCTTTGATGCGCTGGCTCACCGTCTCGATCAGCGCATCGATATTGCTGCGCCGCCAGTCTTCAATAGTTCGGAAGCCTAAACCGAAAAAGCGATAATCCGAGCTGTCGGCCAGTTTGGCATTTTTTTCGGGGTAGGGATAAAAATAGTCGTCGAAGTGAATCGCGTCCACATCGTAGTTGTCGACCACTTCTGCTACCACGTCAGAAATATGTTGTCGCACTTCGGGGATAGCGGGATTAAAATAAAATCGGTTGCCGTAGCGCACCATCCAGTCGCGATGCAACCTGAAAGCGTGAACGGGCGAAAGGCTGAGCGTGTCGAGGTCGGCCGTGGCGCGGTAGGGATTGAGCCAGGCGTGGAATTCCATGCCGCGCAGGTGGGTTTCTTCGACCATAAATTGCAGCGGGTCGAATTCGGGGTAGGGGGGCCGGCCTTGGGCGCCGGTGAGATATTTTGACCAGGGTACTTGTTTGGAGGCGTAAAGGGCATCGGCGGCGGGGCGCATTTGCACGATTACGGCATTGAAACCCAATTTTTTGTATTGATCAACCAGGTTTTTGAATTCTTCTTTGAGCGCTACGCGTTCGGCGTTGGGTCGTTTGGGATAATCCAGATTGGCAATCGAAGAAATCCATACGGCCCGGAATTCGCGTTTTACAGGCACAATAGCCTGTTGAGCGGTGGCGGAGTGGCTGAGCAGGCATAATAAAACGGCTGCGCAGCATAGGTAAAGGCGTTGTGTTTTCATAAATAAACAGCTTCTGCACGCCAAATTAACTAAAGTTGCGCATCGGCGAAACCTTATGCCCCGCATTCTTCCAACAACCAATACCTATTGATCACATTTTCGGTGGTTTCAATCTTGTGCGACAGGGCATCCAGCTTTTCTTTCAGCGACTTTTTCGAAAAGGTAGAAGAGTTGTGTTTGAGCAGGGCCAGCTTTTTTGCAAAACGCAAAAAATTGGAGTACCCCCGCTTTTCATTGGTTGTCATTTTGCGGTTGCGGATCACATAAATCCGGAAAGTTTCGATAAGCGACAACAAGGCCTCGGTGTCGCGCATGGCGTAATAAGTGCGCAACTGCAAGAACGTCGTGTTGAGGTGGTATTTTACGTCGGTAAACTGTACGTGCAACAAGGCCGACAAGACATCGCTAAACATCTTTTTGTTGTAATACAAATGTGCCAGGTTGTAATTGTAGGCGTTTTCGCGGCGGTGAGCCGGCAATTTATCTTTGTACTCCTGGATAAAATTTTCGATCCACTCAAATTCTTTGAGGCTACAGCCCAGGGACGTAATATTTTTGTAATTCCACTCCGACAAAATGCCGTTGTCTAGAATTAGCCCTGTCTTGAGGCCCTGCTTATAGAGTTGGAACAACTCCCACTGGTAGATGCTGTCGCCCAGGTTGATGCGCCGGATACAGTAATTATTGGCAAAGGCGTAAAGGTCGCCTTGCTCTTTTACCGAAAGCGTATTCATACCGGAAGCCAAAATTTCTTTGAGTATGGTATAGTGTTCCGGGTTATTTTCCTCGCGAAGGCTCATCAGGATGGTATAATACAATACGATAGTGGCGTCTGATTCAAATTCCTGCCAGTTTTGTTTGAGATAGTCGAGCAGGGGTTCGAGGAAGCCAAAGTCGTAGTGTGTATTCATCACCATCATATTGGCGGTGAGGTGGCAGCAGTTTTTTAGTTTTTCGGCGATGTAAAAACGATCGAGATGGTCAAACATGCGCTGGAAAAGTTCCGGCTTGGAGCGGTCTTCGTATTGTCCGCCATAGTATGCCAGCAAATAATTCAACCGGTAATTGGCGAGGTAATAGTCGCTGTTGTGGTGAGGATGGCGCGCCATGGCTTTTTCCATCTGCTTGCCCCTGTTTTTGAGCAGGTCGAACTGGTTGTTTTCGTAGGCGGCCTCAAGCGTGAGCAGGTCTTCCTGGAATTCCTGGTTTTCAAAAAATTGATAAGATAAAAAACGGTGGTATAGTTTTTTGAGGTAAGACATCACATTGTAGAGCTGTTGCTCGTCGAAGGGGGCTTTGGGGAAAATGCGCTTGTACACTTTGTGTTTGTCGAGTCTGCTGCCATTGCCGTTTGCGGAGTGGATGCACTCGAGGATAACCTCCAACAATTCAGAAGTGGACTGATGCTGGTTAAAAAAAGGCGACTGGACAAACAGGCGAAAGCGCTCCCTGTCTTTGGGCGATAACTCCTCAATATGGCGTACCAAACGACTTTCTTGCATGTGCGCGCGATGTTTATAAGTCTCTAAAATACAGAAAGTAAAAGCCTCTCAAAGCTTATTTTATTAATAATCAATAAGTTGTCATTTTTTGCTATGTCTGTTTTGAGTCAGCAAGTTATAAAATTGTACTTATCTTGAAAAGTTTTTTGGTAGACTTTTGTACTGTCGCTCACAATGAAACACTATTTATTACGACTCGCTACTAGCAATTTATAATTCCTTATTACGACCGCTACTAACAAATTTGATCCCAGTCCACAAGCGGCCAACTTCAAATTGGCCGCCCTTTTTCCGGGCAACCGGTGGAATTATAATCTCATGAGTGCAAGTAGAAAGGGTATCGCAGCTTACGTTGTGGTACCCTTTTTTTATAATAGATGAACAAAATACTTATACGTACTTTCCAACCAAAGGTTTCCCCGCTCAGTGATTATTTTTTTATGGCGCATTTAGACGCTTAAGTTATGACTTTCGTCGATGTATTACAGCCGATAATCAAGCAAGTGAAAAATTGGGATAGGTACAGGCAACCTATGGTGCAGGCAATTCGTTCTTAAAGAAATGTCAAGAAAATCATCGCTAATGGCAAATCATATTTTAATCGAAACAGCACCCCATATGATCAGTACGGAAGAGCGTATCATAGACCTGATCAGTTGGAAACTCAACGTGCCCATATCCAGAATCAACCCCTATACCCGCTTGGGCGACGATCTGCTCCTCGATGCAGTAGACCGCTTATTGCTCATCGCCGAGATGGAGAGCAGGTTTAATATCTATTTGTCTCCCGAAGAAGTGGAGACGATAGATACGATTCACGATGCCAGTTCGCTATTTCAGAAATACGAGCCTCATCCCGTAGCCTGACTATAAAAGCAGGAATGAAAGCCAAATATTATTATTTTTGGCTTTCAGGTAATGCTACCGGATTATGGCCAAAGATATCAGACCAGAGCTTCTCCAAAAGATTGCCGGTCAATTGGAGATGCAATTTTTCTCCGAAGAGGAATGGGGAATACTTCCTTTGCTGAAAGATTTTAAATTATTCAGGTACGGGAGTGGGCGTCGTATTACGAATGTAATGCACAAGCAAGACGCGTGGCTGGAGACCGATGCGCGCATTTTTGACTACAAATACACCATTCACGCAGGAAATTCGCATAAAACATACCGCCAAACGGTCTTTTTTGTGCAGTCCAAACGCCTGGCTTTGCCCCAATTCTGGATGAAGCCGGAGCATTTTTTTTTGAAAATCGGTCAATGGCTGGGGTTTGAAGATATCGACTTTGTGGAACATCCGGAATTCTCCGATCAATATTACCTCAAAGGAACAGACGAAGAATATATCAGGGCAACGATGAACGACGATGTGCTCCGTTTTTTTACCATAGAAAAAGACTGGCACCTCGAAGGTATCAACTATTATATGGTGTTGTATAAACCCGACCATATCATGTCGGCCAAAGAAATAGAACAATTATATCATAAGGGCCTCAATCTGTGCAAACTGCTGGAGGCCGAAGAGATCTGATACCGCTACTGCCGTAATGCCCGCAACTGGCTATGAAACAGGTTTTTCCCGATCCCTGGCGACGCTATCCGCTATTGCAAACCGAACGACTGGAATTGCGCCGTTTTCGGCATGCCGATATATATAAGGTATATGAAGGCCTTTCCAACCCGGCCGTGACCCGCTTTTACGCCGCCCACTACGACACCCTGGAAGAAACCGAAGAGCAAATGGAGTGGCTCGAATCACTCTGGCGCGAGCGTAGCGGTATGTGGTGGGCTATTTGCCCACAGGGCGAAAAGCAACTCATCGGCGCTTGCGGCTTCACGCATTACAACCCACTTACGGCCTCTTTGGATATCGGCTACTGGCTGCTCCCCGCCCAACAAGGCAAGGGATTTGCCAAGGAAGCACTCGAAGCCCTGCTCCTCTTTTGCTTCGAACAACTTCAGGCCCGCCGCATCGAAGCATGGGTCGAACAAGGCAATAAACCTTCCGAACGCCTGCTGCGCCGGCTCGGCTTCAAAAAAGAAAAAACCTTGCGCAATTGCGAGGAAAAGAACGGACGACTAATCACTGTGCAGGTGTTTGTCCTGGGATAAGCCTTGGGGGTGACGGCCTGGAGCTGGCTTAGGGGGTGACGGCCTGGGACAAACCTTGGGGGTGACGGCTTTGAGCTGGCTTAGGGGGTGACGGCCTGGAGCTGACTTAGGGGGTGACGGCTTTGAGCTGGCTTAGGGGGTGACGGCCTGGATCTGGCTTAGGGGGTGACGGCCTGGGGTGCTCCTGGGCCGTCACCCCCCCGGGGTGCTCCCCCGCCGTCACCTCCTGGGGTGCTCCTGGGCCGTCACCCCCCCGGGGTGCTCCCCCGCCGTCACCTCCTGGGGTGCTCCTGGGCCGTCACCCCCCCGTGGTGCTCCCCCGCCGTCACCTCCTGGGGTGCTCCTGGGCCGTCACCCCCCGTGGTGCTCCCCCGCAATGACTTTTATTACCACCTTAGCGACAAAGATCACTAACCTGTTTTCCATTTGTCATTTCGACCTGGAGTCTTAGCTCCTTAGATTTGTGTCGTAATCAATTGTTAAGACAATGAAAAATAATTGGACATCTTTCCTGATCATGGCGCTGTTACTTGCAAGCGTCGGCGTACAAGCTCAGTACGAGATCAAGGACAAACAAATGGCGATTCATGGTTCTTCAAACCTGCACGACTGGGAATCAAAAGTGAATACGATTAGGGCAAGCGGCGATATCCAGGTAGAAGCCGGCGTGCTGAAAGGCATCAAGAGCCTCAACGTAGAAATCCCCGTTACCTCGATCAAGAGCCCCAAAGGCTCGATCATGGACAAGAAGACGTACGACGCACTGAAATCAGACAAACATCCGAACATCAGTTTCAAGCTCACCAAAGTGAATTCGCTGAATAAATCCGGCGACGGCTACGCGATTAATGCTACAGGGAACCTTACCGTTGCCGGGGTTACCAAGAGCACGGAGATCACGGTCACTGGCAAAGTTACCGGCGACGGGAGCGTAAAGTTTGAAGGCAGCAAAAAAATGAAGATGACCGACTTCGGCATCCAGCCGCCTACCGCCCTCATGGGCACCATGAAAACCGGCGACGATATAACTATCAAGTTCGCCGTAACGCTGGGCAAAACCACCGGCAGCTAATAAGCACAATACACTCACTTTTTTTCATAACGAAACTTAATTTTTCACCTAAATACTAGTGGTATGAGAACGGCTTTACTGAAAGTGACTGCAGGGTTTATATTTGTAACTCTCCTCACTCAAGCATTCGCACAGCAACCAAGCATCCAATATTTCCGCTCATGGGACAAAAACGGGATCAATGTTTTTGAACCTTCCAAGCAGGATGACACTCCTTACAACGGCCTTAGTGTGCGCATCGGCGGAAGTTTCACGCAGGATTATCAATCGCTCACCCACTCTAATGGCATTACGGATATTGCGTATGCTCCTGTGAGCGCCACCAATCCAAAAAATAAAAACTTCCTGTATGGCGTAATAGCCAATGAAGACTCTACTTCTGCTACTTTAAGTGGCTTTAACCTGGCCATGGCCAATCTGAACTTCGACTTCCAAATCGAAGACGGTATCCGGGTTTGCCTCGAAAACTACATGTCTTCGCGCCACCACTCTGAATTCTGGGTAAAAGGCGGCTACATCCAAATCGACAAGTTGCCGATGTTTGGCAACCCCGATTGGTTCACTAAGTATCTGCGCGTGAAGATCGGCCACTTCCAGCCCAACTTCGGCGACATGCAGTTCCGTCGCACCGACGGCGGCAACGCAATCTTCAACCCGTTTGTGGAAAATTACGTCCTCGACGCATTCTCTACTGAAATCGGCGGCGAAGTATACGTATTCCCGGTTAACGGTTTGATGTTGATGGCTGGTATGACCTCTGGCTTTATCAATGGCAACGTGGAAAACTACCCGGAAGATCCGGTTGCCCCTAACAAAGAAGCCACCAAGAAAAATCCGTCTATCGTTTTGAAAGCGGCTTACGACAAATCGTTTGAAAGCGGTCTACGCTTCCGCCTGTCGGCTTCTATGTACAACAACGGCAGCATTCAAAGAAATACGATGTATGCAGGCGACCGCACGGGCTCGCACTATTTCCTGGCAATGGAACCTGCATTCCAGTCAAACGGTACGGCAACCGCTCAAGGCTCTCAGTTCACTTCCGGCCGCTTCAACCCGGGTTTGACCAACAAGATCAACGCCATTATGATCAACCCGTTTGTAAAGTTTAAAGGCCTCGAATTTTTCGGCTCATACGAAATTGCCAAAGGAAAAGACTACACAGAAGACGCCGATCGCGATTTCACGCAAATGTCTGCTGAGTTGATCTACCGTTTCTTCAAAAACGAACAGGTATACGTTGGCGGCCGCTACGTGAAAATGACGGGTACGCCTAAAGGTTTCGCCAATGAGATCTCGATCAACCGCCTGGCTATTGCCGCCGGCTGGTTCCCCACCAAAAACCTCTTGCTGAAACTGGAATACGTACAACAAGCATTTGAAGATTTTCCGATTACAGACTATCGTTATGAAGGCGAGTTTAACGGTTTCGTAGTAGAAGCAGTAGTTGGATTCTAATTATAATTCTTACGTCGAGACGCAAGAAGGTGCGTCTCTACAAAGGAAATCGCTTCTGGCATTAATTTTAACCGGTCATCCCGAATCTTTGGTTCGGGATGACTTGTTTTCATTATAGGAGAGTGTTGCTATTTTTAAAGCGACAACTATTTTTTTGAAAGCAAAACATAATTCCATATCATCACCATTATTTTTGCAATGAAACGCTTAACCAAACGAGTCTTGCCCGGTATTCTTTTGTACTGCTCCGCCGCCAGCCTGGCATTTGTACACACAAAAAGCAACTCCACGAAAACCGTAACGATACGCATAGAGGAGTCGAGCCGATTGGCTATCGACGGCTCCAGTAATATTAATACGTTTAAGTGCATTTGTAAAGAAACTTTCCCCGAGCGCAAAGCCTCTATGGTGCTGGATCCCGAGAGCGCTAAAGCCCAGTTTCTGCGCACCTCGCTCATGCTTACCACCAGAAGTCTCGACTGCGGGAAAAAGCCGATAAACACGGATATGTACAATACGCTGCGTGCCGACGAATTCCCCCAGATTCGCATCGACCTCGAAGAAGTGAACCGCCTGGCCTCTCTTCAAATCGAAGAGGGAAAAGGCGCCATGAATATGCAGGCTCGAACTACGATTACTATTGCCGGGGTAGGGCGCGCGGTGATGCTGGATGTAGCGGCTCAGAAAACAGGCGACCAGCGCTTCCGCTTCCGCAGTTCGAAAAAATTAAAAATGACCGACTTCGGCCTCACGCCGCCTCAGCCACTTTTTGGTATGATTAAAGTAAATAATGAGATCACGATCCACCTCGACCTGGCGGTTGCGGTGAAGGAATGAGGGAAGTGACGGGGTTGGATGTTTAATGTTTAATGTTTAATGCTGGATGTTGAATTATTTTTAATATAAAATTCATTATTAATCAAACATCAAACATCAAACATCAAACATCAAACATCAAACATCAAACATTTTTGAAAATTCCACAAAGAAGTCGAGAGAGGCGGGGTTGCGCATAGAACCCGTGTTGGCCGCTTTGGATATGGGCATACCCATCAATATTTTCTTTACTGGCGCTTCCAGTTTTTTTCCACTAATTGTATAAGGAATATCGGGTACGGCGATGATTTCGTCGGGTACGTGGCGGGGGGAGTATTCGCTGCGCAGAGATTGATTGATCTGTTGTTTGAGTGTTTTGGTCAGCTCCGCACCTTCTTCCAATACCACAAAAAGCGGCATATAGTGCCGTCCGCCGCTTAATTCGAGGTTGACGACCAGGCTGTCTTTGACTTCTGTTATCTTATGCACGGCGCTATATACTTCTGCGGTGCCGATGCGCACGCCCTGCCGGTTGAGTGTGGCGTCGGAGCGGCCGTAGATGACCAGGCTGTGGCGGGCCGTAATCTTTACCCAGTCGCCATGCCGCCAAACGCCGGGATACATATCAAAATAACTTTCGTGGTAGCGCTGTCCTTCGGGGTCGTTCCAAAAATAGATAGGCATAGAAGGGATAGGCTTAGTGATCACCATTTCGCCCACTTCGTCCTCTAGGGAATTGCCCTGTTCATCCCAGGCGTAGAGTGCGCAGCCCAGTCCCCGGCATTGTATTTCGCCTTCGTAGAGGGGTTCAATCGGGCAGCCGCCCACAAATGCGGTGCAGACATCGGTGCCGCCGCTCATAGAACACAGCCACACATCGGCTTTAACGTGTTCGTACACCCAGTCGAAAGCCTCGGGAGGCAGCGGCGAACCTGTAGAGCCTATGGATCGCAGGGCAGAAAGGTTGTATTTGCTGCCGGGGCTCAACCCTCCGCGCATGCAAGCCACGAGGTAGGGCGCGCTGGTACCGAAATGCTGAATGCCGGCTTCCTGTGCAAACAGCCACAATACGTCGAGATCGGGATATCCCGGTCCGCCGTCGTATAATACGATGGTGGCCCCCAGTAATAGGGCGGCCTGCACAAAATTCCACATCATCCAGCCGGTGGTGGAAAACCAGAAAAAGCGCTCGCCGGCGTAAACGTCGTTGTGAAAAGCGAGGTATTTGTAATGTTCAAGCAAAACGCCACCATGTGAGTGGGTGATGGCTTTGGGAAGGCCTGTCGTGCCGGAGGAGTACAATATCCAGATGGGATGGTCAAACGGCACCGGCGTAAATACAAGTACTTGCGAGGTATCGGCGGTGGCGGTTTGCCAGGAGGCTGCTTTGGGCAGGCTGTCTACCGGAGCGCGCGTATCGAGGTAGGGCACGAGAATGAGTCGCGTCAGTGTGGGCAACTCGGCGCATAGTTGGCGCACGACATCCAGGCGGTCAAAAGCCTTGCCGTTGTATTGGTAGCCGTCCACAGCCAGCAGCACTTTGGGTTCTATCTGGCGAAAACGGTCCAATACGCTGTTGGCGCCAAAATCGGGCGAGCAACTCGACCATACGGCGCCGATAGCGCAGGTAGCCATAAAAGCTATCGTCGCTTCGGGGATGTTGGGCAGGTAGGCCGCCACCCGGTCGCCCGGCTCTACGCCTTGCGCCCGCAGATAGGCGGCCAATGCGGCCACCTGAGCGCGCAGAGAAGCCCAGCTAATGGCCGTAAGCGGTTGGCGCTCGGACTGAAAAAGGATAGCAGGCCTATCCTCGTTAGCATGCCGGAACAGGTGCTCCGCGTAGTTGAGCATACTGCCTTCAAACCAGCGGGTATGCGGCATAGGGTCGTCGGACATGACCTGGCTGTAAGGCGTATGGGATTTTACTTCAAAAAACTGCCATACCGATTCCCAAAAATCCGCAGGAAAAGCCACCGACCACTCCCAGGCGGCGTTATAGTCTTCAAAATGAAGCCCTTTGTGCAGCGACAGCCAGTCGAAATAGTGCTGCAATTGCGATTGCTGCCGGAAATCGGAGGAGGGTTGCCACAAAAGCCGGGGTATATGTGCGCCGTTATCCATGCGTGTTTATTCAATAGTTACTTTGCCGGCTACTGCCTTCAGGTTGAGTAGTTGGTCGCTTGCGTTGATGATTTCTATCGCGGTGGGTTGGTCGGTAATCTTAATAGTACTCGCCTGCCCCGGGTTGCCTTTGGCTACAAAACACAATTCGAAAAGCGTTTCGCCGTCTTTTAGGGTAGCGCCTTTCAGCATCTCGTCGAGCCACAAGGTGGTAAGAATACCCTCGCTGGTTCGGTTGGCGCCGAAATTAGAAGCGCTCATTTTGGGCAGGTTGAAATTTTTTACTTCCTGAAAATTCAGCAGTTGTTTGTCCCAGTGTATAGAAAACTGCATGCCGATGATCGCATTAAAATTGGCGACGGTAATGGGTAGGCAGAAACTCGCGCCTTTGGCGGCTGTTACTTCTGCTGCGCGCACTACTACTTCGAGCGGCGAATAAGCCACAATATCGGCTTTGACGGGTTGTGCCTGCGAGGCGGGCAGCGCCTGTGCCGATTCTTGTTGTGGGGGTTGGGCAGACTGATCAGTAGGGCGGTCAGCGTTGCATGAGAGGAAAGCTATCCACACGGGCAATAACAAGATGACAGACTTCATTTTTTCAATTTTGGGCAAAGATAGGAATTAAAAAAACAGGGCGCTACCCTGTAATAGGGCAGCGCCTGTTGTTATCAAGTAATCACCCGACTGTTAATATCTTACATAGCCCGGCGGCGCGGGTTGCAGTTGAGGCGTCGAATCTGGTTGCCTGCTGCTTGTTGGCGCATGTGCAGGCGTGCGCGTTCGCCGCGGTTGATATAGCCGTCGGCCTTCATTCGTTGTTTGGCGCCTGCAATTTGCCTTTGTTGAAGGCGCAAATGCCGGGCTTCCGGGCGGGTGAGTTGCCCGTTGCGGATACCCCGGTTGATCATTTTGTGCTGTCGCATCTGGCGGGCAGCGATGTGCGGCGGCGGTGGCGGCGTTTGTGATTGCGCGGCAAAAGCAGCCGCAAAGAGCAGCAGGAAAAACAGAATCTTGATTCGCATATGGCTTATTTTTTGTATTTTAAATGTTGGATTACTACCTTTAGTAATCTTTACCTTTTTGACGAAAAGGTTGACAACGGGTTTAAAGCCCATCGTGTTAAAAAAGGCTTAAATTTGTGAGTGAACAGTGAACTGTGAACTGAGCATAGAATCCAAAGGAAAGCGTATTTACATAACAAACAAATTAGCTATGAGATCAGCATGGATGATTCTTTTTATGGCCGCAACACTGTTTAGTTGCGTGCCGCAAAAACAGTACACCGATTTGCAGGAATCGCTCGAATACTACAAGCGGCAATCGCTGGCGTCTGATTCTGTGGAGATTAGCAACCGGATGATTGCCGAAGAAAACCGGCAAACGGAGGCCGACCTCAAAGAAACTATGCACGAATTGGAGCAGCTCACTGCGACGAATATCAGCCTGAACAAAAGCTACCAGGAGATACTCCAAAAATACAACGCCATCGTAAATCAAAACAGGGAAGTACTAGCCACTTCCTCATACGAAACGCTCAGCCTGCAAGAGGAACTGGCCCGGCAGCAATCCCAGCTTGACGAACGCAACCGGGCCCTGGCGCTGGCCGAACGCGATTTGTATGAAAAAGAGACCAAGCTTAGCGTGATGGAATACAGCATGACGGAAAAAGGAGCTACGCAAGATGCAGAGGCCAGCTGGCGCTGCGAAAAAATGTCGCAGGTGATCACCCGGCATAAGCAACAGCTCGGTGACTTGCATAGCCAATTGATCGAAGCGCTGGCGGGTTTTTCCAATAATGATGTATCGGTGGTTGCATCGAGCGGCAAGTTGTATGTCACTTTCAGTCAGCCATTCCTCTTCGGGGTCACTGCCGATCAGATTACCTGGAATGGCTCGGAAGCCCTTCGCGAGGTGGCCGGCGTGTTTAAAAAATTTAATAACCTGTATCTCACCGTCGAGGGGCATACGACAACCGATGGTACCGCAGCCCGCAACTGGGACGTAAGCGTATTAAAAGCAACGACCGTAGTGAAATTGCTGTCGGAGCTGGGCGTGACCCCCGAGCAACTTACCGCATCAGGGCGTGGTTATTTTGCGCCGGTCGTATCTAACGGCTCCCAGCAGGGCAAGGTGCAAAATATGCGTACGGTGCTGATCTTTTCACCCAATGTAGATGAGCTATTGATTTGGTCGCGCTAATAAAACGTTTGGTAGTTGCTATCGGCGTACTGTTGTCGCTTCCTGGCGTCGGCAGTACCCAACACTGCTTATCGCAACGCGTGCCTGCTTACAAGCCGGCTGCTGATGCCGTTGTGGCCAGTCCCGGTTACGAAATGCGCGAAACGGCAACAATTGAAGTTGTCGTGCACGTAGTATGGCGGACACCGTCCGAAAATATTACTACCGAGCAGGTGTTGTCGCAAATCGCCGTACTCAATGAAGACTTTCGGCTCTTAAACAGTAACCAAACCGACATCCTTCCAATTTTTCAGCAGGTCAAGGCCGATACCGAAATCGAGTTTGCCCTGGCCTCGGTCGACCCTGCCGGCAACCCATCGGATGGAATTGTGCGCGTGCAAACGGCATACGATCTGATAGGAATTGCCCGAGATGATAACGACCGGCGGCGCATTTGTTATTCGGCATTGGGGGGGAGCGACGCGTGGTGTCCCGACCGCTATCTCAACATATGGATTGGGCAATTCCCCGACGGTGTTGGCGGCGAGGCCGGCTTCCCCGGGCAGGATACGCTTGCTGAAGACGGCATACGGATAGACCCCGAGCATTTTGGACGCACCGGTACTGCCATACCCCCTTATCATTTGGGGCGTACCACAACCCACGAGATCGGGCATTACTTAAATCTGTACCATCTCTGGGGCGGCGACGGCGACGAAGACCTGCTTTGTCAATTCGACGACGAGGTGGCCGATACCCCCGAGCAGGCATTTAATTACCGTAATTTGTGCCCAACGGGTATACAGCAATCCTGTGGCACACCCGATATGTACCAGAATTATCTCAACTATACTAACGACGCTTGTATGGCCCTATTTACTACAGGTCAGAAAATGCGCATGTGGGCTACGCTTAACGGACCCAGATTGGGGTTGCTCGAGGGGCAGGGTTGCAGCGTGGCCACTACCGCTCCGCTTGCGCAGGTCCCGCTTGCCGTTTTTCCCAACCCGGTCAAAACGGGTGAGATGTGCTTTGTGAAGACTGCTGTCCCGGCTTTTACGCTTTTTCTTTTCGATTGCCAGGGCAAATTGTGGTATAGACAGAATAGTACAAGCGCCGAAACTTCCTTTTTGCTTTCCGCTATTCCACCAGGCCCTTATGTGCTGCAAATAGTAGCTGCCGGCCAGTGGGCTACCCATAAACTTGTGATTACCCGGTAAACCCAACACGTATGACAACATTATTGAACTACCCTTTGAAGAAAAACCTCTTATGGCTCGGCGCATTGGCTGTAATCATAGTCGCCGGCGCATGCAAACTGCCGCAGACCGCAGCAAACCTCGATAATGCGCCCAAACTCATAGAGATAAGCAAAGGCCCTTGTTACGGCCCTTGCCCGGTATACAAACTTACCGTATACCGTGGCGGACTGGCTACCTACGAAGGCGAGCGCTTTACCGAAAAGGAAGGGATGCACACCAAAACGCTGACAACCGACCAGCTCGACAAGCTGCAGGCCGAATGCCAGCGCGCTAATCTTTGGCAATACCCCGATGCATTCAGGAGTCGGCAACCCGACCTGCCTACTATTACCATTGTGTATTACGAAGAGGACAACAACAATTATAAGTCGATATTGGGCAAAGAAGGCCGCCCCGAAGCCGTGATGGCTATCGAGGCTATGCTCGATAAAATAGCGGATTCAGGCGGCTGGATTTCGAAAAACAAAATAACTACCGGCGGCAATGGTAGCGAAAATGCCGCTTCTGAAAAACAAAACGAGATTATCGTACAGTTGATGGAAGGCGTAGATGGAGCGGTGTGGGCCAGACAATACAGCAAATACAATCTGCAGGTTATCAAACGCCTGTCACCGCGCAGTTTTTACTGGCTGGTGACTTTTGATGATAAAAAGATCGCCCCGCAGGCTATGTTGGAAGCTATACAGAAAGACGATTATGTGGTAGCTGCGGAATTCAACCGCTCGGTAGAGTGGCGGAAGTAGGGTACTGTACGACTCGTAAGCCATAAACCTATAAACCCATAAACCTCCCGACTTCCCTATGGTCAGTACGGGATTCCCCCGACTTTTTGTCGGGACTCACTTCGTTCGCTTTCAGTCGCATAAACCTTTCTGATCTCAGTTTTCAAAATAGATAGTATAAGTTATCCAGGTGGAGGCATTAGCAAAGCGCCATTTGGGACCTTCCCTTAAGAGGCGTTTGGCTTCGTCGTCGCAGCCGTAGCCTATACCTGAAACGACTTCCAGTTGGCTCGGACTGCCGTCGGCTGATATCAGGAAGCGCACCGTGACATCCCCGCTGATTCCCTTGGCTTTTGCTTCAGCCGGATATCGCAGGTTTTTTTGCACGTATTTTTTCATTTTATCAAAACCGCCTTCCGGTTCTGCGGCTTTCGGGGCAGCAGCGCCAGGAGCTGCTTCTTTCTTTTTTGCAGCGGCGCGGTTAGACTGGAAAGCCTGGGTAGTTGCCTGTTTTTGCGGGGCGTCATCGTTGTTTTGGGTGGGTTTTGCCTCCTGGATATCTTCTTTTGCGAGGTCTTTTTCCTGTTCTTGCAGGGCCAAATCGGCAGTTGGCGGAGCTTCTATACGAGCTTCCTCCCCTTCGGCGGCAAACTCAGGGACATCGGCAACGACTTTGTCCCGGGGTTCGATAGGGGGCGCCACTATTTCCTTATCGGGGATATGTTGGGAAGGTTTGATGGGCGAGGGTAGTTGTGGCGTAGCAGTAGTTTTTTCTGTCTGTGCGATAGTTTCGTGCTGATCGGGAGTTGTGGGGGGCTCTAAAGCGGGCGCCGGCTTGCTCTCGCTCAAAGTGGCGGGAGCCGGGTCGATTTGCCTGTCGAGGACCTGCCAAAGTATTACGGCCAGTGCAATAGTGGCTGCAATCGCGGCATAACGGCGCAGATACAACACTACGGGTTTGCTACGGCGTTTTTGGTTGTAGCGTTCGTGCATACGCTGCAGAGCGGCGGTGTGGTCGGCATCGGCACGGCTGTGGTAGCCTTTCAGGGCATCGCCGAGAAAAGGATCTTCCCCCGCGGCCTGGTCCAGGCGGCGTTCGTCTGCCAGGCGCGCTTCTCCGCTAATCCAGCGGCGCAACAATTCGGCAGTTGTGGGAGAAGGTTTTTCCTTTTTCATGAAGCGATTGCTTTTTTCCAATAGATGCTTTTGTTAGGCGAAATTACACAAGCCCTCAGATAAAATCACAAATTTCCTAACTTTGCACCTCGATAACATTCTTTCACATAAAACAACCATAGCAATGGGAAGAGGAGATAAGCGCTCCAAGCGCGGAAAAATTTGGAGGGGTTCTCATGGCAACACCCGTCCGAAGGCAAAGAAGAAGCAAACAACTACAACGACAACAGCAACAACAGCTACTGCCGGCAACTAATGAAAAAGCGGATACCTCTGAAAGTAGGGCATCCGCTTTTTTGATTTAGAAAAGTAATGGTATCAAATGTCCAAACAAGCTCTTAATCGGGTTTTGAATCCAGGATATGCCGCACGAATGCCGGGTCAACTTCCAATACCCGGGCGATAGTTGTGTCGTCAAACCCTTCTTTGTGCATATTTGTAATAGCCTGAATAGTTTTTAGTTCCACCGACGAGCGTCGCCATTGCATAGCCGTTTTTCGCCCTTTTTCGTCATGCGGAACAAAGTGTGACAACCCCTGCCTTTTCTCTTCAAACCCGGGCTTCAGCCCGGGGACTAGGCCAAAACTAACTGCTTAATTCTCTTAATTTTGTACCCCCGTATAAACAACCGCCCCCTTATTCGTGTTACCATATATTCGAGAAAATTACGTCATCTATAATGATAGCATTAAAGCCCTTCACGGGAAACTTCCAATCGATCGCCAACGATCCCCTCCAGGTTAAGATATACACCTTGCAAAATGGGTTGAAATTATATCTCAGCGTAAACCGCCACGAACCCCGAATCTTTACGAACATAGCCGTGAGATCGGGTTCGAAACAAGACCCCTCAGAAACTACCGGCCTTGCCCACTACATGGAACACATGCTGTTTAAGGGTACCAGCCGGATCGGCGCCCTCGACTGGGAAACCGAAAAGGTATTGCTGCAAAAAATCTCCGACCTTTACGAGCAACATCGCAAAACGACCGATGAAGAAACCCGGCGGGCTATTTATGCTGAAATAGACCGCGTTTCGGGTGAGGCTGCCCAACTGGTTGCCGCCAATGAATACGACAAGCTGGTAAGCGCTATCGGCGCCAAAGACACCAATGCCTATACCTGGGTAGATCAAACCGTGTATGTCAACGATATACCGGCCAACGAGCTGGAACGCTGGATGCAGCTCGAATCAGAGCGATTTCGCATGATGGTGCTGCGCCTGTTTCATACCGAGTTGGAAACGGTATACGAGGAGTTTAATATCAGCCAGGATCGCGACTTCAGAAAGGTGTACAACGCGCTTCGCGAGTCGCTGTTCCCTTCGCATCCCTACGGCGCCCAAACCACGATCGGCAAGAGCGAACACCTCAAAAACCCCTCCCACGTCAATATTCAGTGGTATTTCAACACGTATTACGTGCCCAACAATATGGCCATCGTATTGGCCGGCGATTTTGATCCTGAAGAAGTGGTGGCACTGGCCGAGCGCTATTGGGGTACCTACGAGCCCAAACCGTTGCCGCCGTTTAATTGTGAAGAGCAACCTTCTTTTTCACAGCCCGTACGCCGCGAAGTATTGGGCCAGGAAGCTCCGCACGTCGAATTAGCCTGGCGGCTTGCCGGCAGCGCTACCGACGAACCGCTCATGTTGTCGCTCATCAAGGGCTTGCTATATAATGAGCAGGCCGGTTTGCTCGATACCGACCTCAACCAGCAACAACGCGTGCTGGAATCGGAGGCCTGGGGTTGGTTTTACGCCGATTATTCGGTATTGGGCCTTTACGGCAAACCCCGCGAAGGACAGTCGCTCGAAGAAGTGGAGCAATTGATGCTTGAGGTAGTTGCCAGGCTTCAAAAAGGCGATTTTGACAATTGGCTGATAGAAGCCGTGATCAACAATATGCGCCTGTCGGAAACCAAAGCATGGGAGCAAAACCGCCATCGGGCAGAAGCCATGACCACTGCGTTTATTCTCGATATCAACTGGCAGCGGTATGTGGACCGTCTGCAGTGGATGCGCAACGTCAGCAAACAACAAATCATTGATTTTGCGAATGAACGCCTGCGGGCCGACAACTACGCCGTGGTATACAAACGCCAGGGAACGGATCCCAATGTAGTCAAAGTGGACAAACCCCCTATCACGCCGGTGACCCTGCAGCGCGACACCGAGTCGGACTTTGCCCGCAATTTCCTACAATTCACTACGCCTCGTCTTCAGCCGCATTTTGTAGACTTTGACACCCGTATCCACACGCTGAAACTGGCCAACGGACTCACGCTCGACTACGTGCAAAATGAAGACAATGAGTTGTTTCGCCTCGATTTTGTATTTGAAATGGGCAAGTCGAGCGATCTGCTGATGGGCCTGGCATTGCAGTACCTGCCTTATCTGGGCACTTCGCGTTATTCAGCTACCGAGTTGCAAAAAGAATTTTTCCGCCTCGGTCTTGCCTTCGACGTATTCACCCACGAACAGCGCACCTATATCTCGCTAAACGGCCTGGAAAGCTCCCTCGAAGAAGGCCTGCAATTGGTAGAGCACGTGCTGTCGGATGTGCGCCCCGACGAGCAGGCGCTGCGCAATGTGGTAGCCGATATTTTGACAAAAAGAGAAAACAACAAACGCGACCGCAACGTCATATTGCGCGATGCCCTGGGTAGTTATGCCCGCTACGGCGCAAATTCTCCGTTCACTTATCGCTTATCCGAAGAAGCGCTCAAAACAATTAATCCGGTAGAGCTGGTCAGGATCATACAGTCGCTAATCACCTTTGAACACAGCGTCTATTTTTACGGAAAGCGCCCGGCACAAGAGGCGGCGGCCATACTGGACCGCCATCATCAGGCTCCGGCTGTTCGCCGGCCCGTATTGCCTAATAAACATTTTCCGCAACTTCCTACGGATTCGGACAAAGTGTATTTCCTCGATTTCCCCATAGTGCAAACCGATGTGATGCTCTTGTCAAGAGGTACGCCCTTCTTTAACCTCGAAGAGCACCTCATGCGCGAATTGTATAATGAATATTTCGGCTATGGACTTTCTTCCATAGTTTTCCAGGAGATCCGTGAATCCAAAGCATTGGCATATGCTACGTATGCCTACTATAGCTCGCCGCGCCGCAAGGACCATTCCCACTACCTCCAGGCTTACGTGGGCACGCAACCCGATAAGTTGAGCGATGCCTTGCCGGCCATGTTTAATATTATCGAACAAATGCCGGTAGTAGAGGCGCAAATTGAACACGCCAGGCAATCACTCGTCAAGCAGATCGAAAGCGAGCGTATCCCCCCTGCTAACATATACTGGGAGGCCTTGTCAAACTGGGATCTAGGCCACGACGGCGACCTTCGCCGCCCGCTTTATCATCGTATGAAAGAAACCACGGTGAACGATTTCCTGCAATTCCATCAGAATTATGTAAAAGGCCGCTCTTTCCACCTCATTTTGATGGGCAGCAGGGAGCAGATCGATCTTACTTACCTCAAAAATTTCGGCGCGCTGGAGGAACTCACGCTTGACGATGTGTTCGGGTATTGATGGGGATTATCTTGTTTCGGGACTATTTCAGGTGTTTTTGTTTGTTAAATAATTGATATTCATTTTATTAAAAAATAAATGAATTTTATTTTTATCCGACAAACGCGTTAAAATGTAATTACCATTCCCTTTGCAATAGCTCATTTTTGTAAGGTCAAAAAGTATCATTGCAAAAATGAAGCATATGAAAACGCTAAGATCCAATGCCACTGATTTCCTTCGCAATCTTCCCTTGTTTCAGACATTGAATGAAAACGAGTTGAAGCAGGTAGAAGAAATGTCTACGCTGAAGCACTGCATTAAGCAGGAAGTGATATTTGAGGCCGGCGCGGCTTCTCAGGCGGTATATTTTTTGATCAAGGGTATTGTAAAAATCGGCGCGGTATATGACGACGGCCGGGAGGTAATCAAACATGTGCTATACCCGATGGCTATGTTTGGCGAGCTCAGCCTGGTAGGAGAAGAACGCCGGCAGGATACCGCCATCGCCATGGAAGATACACAATTGTATATTATCAAGGCAGAGGCGTTCAGGAAGCTTATGCAGACTAATCCGGATTTGTCGATGCGGCTGCTTACTTTAATCGGCAACCGGCTTCGCCGCACCGAGTCGAGGCTGGAGTCGCTTATTTTGAAAGACGCCCGCGAACGCATTATCGACTTCCTACGCGATTCCGCTATGAAGCAGGGCAAACGAATCGGCTACGAGATGCTGATCAAGCATTGTCTTACCCAACAGGATATCGCTAATATAACGGGCACTTCCCGGCAAACGGTGACTTCTGTGCTCAATGACCTGAAAAAATCTAACCTCATCTATTTCAATCGGCGGAGTATTCTCATCAGGGACCTGGCGAAGCTAAGCTAGCTGTTGGACTATTGGACTATTGGACTTTGAGACTATTAGCGCTAACGGTCCAATAGTCCCAAAGTCCAATAGTCTGATAGTCTCAAAACTTCCCTTCCAGCCATTCCACATAATCGAAATAATTAAACACCCGTTGCTCTGAGGGTTGCAGTCGGGCTTGTTTCATTTGTGCCAGCAGCGACTGCATCAGGTCCTTTTGCCGGCGCGAATCGGCCGCATTGATGAGCTTGCGCAAGTGGGCTAACAGGATAACTTCGGTGTGAAAAAGTTTGCCCATTTGGCCGTGTTGGCGCCGCACGGCCTGGATGAGCGACTCCAGCAGGTCGTAATTTCCCAATTCATAGTGGGTAAGCAGGTTGAGCAAGTTGCCAAAGCGGAAAAGTTCCTCTACTACATTGCGCCGGGGTTGTTGCAGCAGCCGGTTGAGCCAGGTGAGGGCTTCATTGTACTTGCCGGTAGAGAAATACACATAGGCCATCAGGTAAAACAGCGTGAGGCGGTAATGAAAGGCCACCTTTTCGCCGTGGTTTTCCAGGCCGGCCTGAATAGCCGGCAATTCCGGGAGCGCCGCAGTAAATTGCCTGCGAAATACGCGTATGTTGAGTTCGAGTACGGCGCTGAGTTCAAATATTTTTATATCGAGTTGGGGCAAGCGTTTGAATTCGCGGCGTTGGGGCAGGGATTTCAGTTTGACGAGCCCCTCCTCCAGCACCTCGTATTTTTTCAACTGATGGTTATCAATTAAAAAATTATTCAGCGTTACCAGGTATCGCTTTGGGTTGAGCTCTATGAGGAAGGGATGTGCTTCCATCAGGGCGAGCAATTGCTGGTTGCATTGGTAGGCGTCCTCAAAACGGCCGTTCATAAAATACCAGGTCGACTGGGCTTTCAGGCGGTCGAGTTGGGCGCGCAGACTAGCCTGTGGCGGAAGATGGGGTATGAGCAGTGTGCGAAATTCTTCCTGCAATGTGTCATCATTAACCGCCACCTTTTGATAATGCAATCGCGCCACGCGGCTGCCCACCCACGCCTGGTATCCCTCGTCGGAGAGTGCCTGAAGGGCGGTCTCCCATTCCTGCCGCCAGGTTTGAAGCGCAGCTTCTCCCTTGTTGTGGTAAAACGTGCGCTCCATCCAGGTGCGCTCCAGCGTGAGTAATTCGGGCAGCAGGTAGTGAAATTGATAGTAGTGGGCCGTCTGTTTCATACGGACGAGGCGCCTGCCTGCTTCCGCTATGAGTCCTTTTTCCAAAAGTATCCCGGTAGCGTGCAGATCGCGTTTGAGTTGTTCCTCCGTGGAAGTCACACGGTGAAATAAATGCAGGCTATCCAGCAATTGTTCCATCAAATACCGCTTACCCACAGCCAAATAACCGGCAATGCCGTTGGCGCCCAGTGTTTGCCTGAGCGCCTCCTCATCATAGTTATCCTGCGCTTCTATCGCATCAAATAACACCAGATACTGGTTGGCTTCGCCTAATGTGTGACGCTCAGCTTGCCTGCGAAAAAAACGCTTTTCCGCCGGCGTCATGGCTCTGATAAGTTGATATACTTCCTGGCTAGGCGGTTTCATGAAATATTTGCTTTAAATATTTTGCGAAGATAATAAATTGGAGTTGTTATTTATGAGGGTTTATGAGGGGTGATGAGGGTTTATGAGGGTTTATATTAAACCTATTAACTTATAAACTCTCATCACCCCTCATCACCCCTCATAAACCCTATTTAAACTTATTATTTACTCCAAATATTTCATTTGCCTTTGCATGCCGGCGGGTGTTCCTTTGCAGTATATTTTTAACAAAAGAAAAAAAACATCCACATGATACAGCGTATTTTGATCTTGCTATTTCTGGGTATTTTACTGATGGGCGTTGCCCGGGCGCAAACCGGCGCCTGGACCACCTATCTGAGTCCGACCCAAGTGAACGATTATGCAGAAAAGGACAACAAGGCCTATTTTGCTACCGATGCGGGCATATATGTAATGGACAAAACCACTCGTGCCATTGAACATTGGACAAAAAACACCACGGGGTTGCCCTCCGACCGGGTAGAGTCTATTGCCTTTCATCCCGACACCAAAACGATGTTCATCGGCACTTATGATATCGCGTTGGCATACTATGACGACGGCGAATGGCACAGCCTGACCTATCCTGAAGATATTATTCCCCAATGGGGCAATCCTACATTGACCTATTGTGTAGCCTTTGATGCCGAGGGCCGTCTTTGGGCGGGCACCAACCGGGGCCTGATACGCTACCAAGATGGGCAGTGGGCAATCTATAACCAGCAGAATACGGGCCTATTTATTGATAATGTCTGGAAACTGGAAAACGACCTCGAAGGCCGCATCCTGGTGGGCAGCCATGTGATGGCACGCGTGGCCGGAGACCAGATCGAGCAGCTATCGCCGGAAAGTGACGGGGCCAACAACCAGTTTATCTTTTCCTACAGCGATGCCAACATGATTTGCCAGCAAAACGGCGACCTCTGGTTTTTTACTGATATCGGTATTGTATGCCACTACAACGGTCAATCGTGGGATATCCAAAGCCAGTTTGACAACATCGAGCTGCCTTTCGGCCAAATCCAATATGTGACGGAAGACCAGCAGGGGCAATTGTGGGCAAATATCGGACAGAATGGTTTTATACGTTATGATGGCTCGGCATGGGTAGAAGCATCGCCGCTGGATGCCGCCGATGCCGAAGCCGTCTCTTCCGGCCTGGTGTATACCGATTGGGCCACCCTGCTTTTCCATCAAAACAAGGTACTGGTGCATACACCTGAAGCTACCGACGACTATACCCTGGGTAATTATCCTTATGATCCTGTGGCCAACCAATTGACGCGTGACCATGAGGGCCAGATTTGGGGAATGCAGGGTTATCATACCCTTCACAACCTCACCACAGGAGAAACCATCGCATTTGAGTTGAACGGCGAGCCATTGTACCTTTCCTCGCCTACTTTTGACCCGCAGGGCAGGTTGTGGGCTATGGGAGGTGAGCGCGTCTGCTACTATGAAAACGGCGAATGGCATATTTTTGACCCCTCCAACTCGCCGCTTCCCGCCGATGAATACTATACAGATATGCTCGTCGACCCGCAGGGAGACGTATGGGTATATATTTACGATTGGGGATTTTGCCATTACAATGGGCAGGAATGGAAAGTGTTTCCGCAGCCTACCATTGCCAACGGTTATGTTGTAGCTATGGGCCCCAAGCAGGCCGGCGAAATTTGGCTGAGCATTTGGATTACCAATATCGGCACACGTATGTATCGCTTCAACGGCGAAACGTTGAGCCTTCAAAATTCGGGTTTCAATCTCGATTATGCCGGCGCGATCAGCCAGGACCCATCCTCAGGCAGGGTGTATGTAGCAGGTAATACGACTCACATTGAATATTGGGATAACGGTGTTTGGACTGAGCTCGCCCTGCCTGCCGGCTTACCCACCGATGAATATATCTACCAACTCATCGCCGATAATGGCAGGCTGATGGCAGCCTCTCAACATCACCTGCTGATTTTTGAAAATGGCGAATGGACGGTATTTACCTCGCTCAATGCGCCCATTTCGGGCGAAAATATCTCTGATATCGAATTGGATCACCTGGGACAACTCTGGGTTATTCACAACAATAATCCGGTTCTCGAAATCTATCAGGCGGGGCTGGTCAACAGCATTCCTGAGCCGGGCAATCAACCGAGCGGCTTGCTGCAACTAGCGCCCAATCCCGCGGTAAACTCCGTTACCCTCCACTATGATATGACAAACACCTCGGCGCTTTGTACCATCTACAACTTGCAGGGCCAGGAGGTCCGCCGGGTTTTATTGGATACCACTGCCGGAAATCACCCAACAGTCGACCTCAGTGGTTTGCACAGCGGTATCTACCTGGTATCGCTGTCAACCGGAGGCCGGAATGCCTCGGCACGGCTGGTGGTTCAGGGAACCAACTAAGAAGGGACTATTGGACTGTTGGACGGTTGGACTATTAGCGCCAATAGTCCAATAGTCAGGGATTTGTAGAGTTAAAAGTAATCGCGCCGATCAATTGATCAAAGCGTTCACCGAAGGGATGGTAATAGATGAGAATCGTATACGAATTATCGGTCTCATACCAGTTCCCTTCGGTGTCGCTCATATCGGGGAGCGTAGATTCGCCTTTTTGGGGATTGCGGGGTACGAGCGCGTAGGCATAGTCGTAAAAGCCCTGTTTGAGCGTAGCCTTACCTACATATCCGTTGACGGAACTGTTGTATACCATTTTAAACTCGGGTTTGAGTTCCCAATCGGTAAGTGCGCCGATAATATACATTTCGTGATCGTAAAACGGTTCGGGGCTATAAAGGGAGAAAAGCACATTGGCATAATTACCCGATAAATCGTGGTCGGCCTGGTCGAGTGTTTCGATGACAAACCGGCCGTTGAGGTCGTTTTGGCTGAGGTAGGGGTTATCGGTTCGTTTGCCGTCTTTGGCCAGCGTTACTTCAAATCTGTCGTAATATTCTTCAATAGAAGCGATATTGATCGAGCGCGTACGCAGGCTTCGCAGGTCAATAAAGCGGAATTCTTTGCCGGCGGGAAAAACGATCTTATCCTGGTAGTCGAATACAATAGCATTCAAGCGGGTAAAATTGGGCGCCAATTCCATGATGGCGTTGTCCCATCTACCATTTTGCATAACCACCGCCCTGATTTCCTGTTGTGCGCTGCGGATAGCCGGAAATTTTTCGTAATCCACCTGAAAGTCGATTTCGTGGTGGGTACGCAGTTTGCTCACATTGCTGGGCGACACAATACGCGGCAGGATATTCACTTTGTGATCAACCACCATAAAGCGGCGCGTAATGGCCAGCGTTTTTTCGTTCTCGTCTTCGTATACTTTCAGCAGATAATTTCCCGATTTGGTCCAGCGCATGCTTTGCGTAGGCAGGCGGAGTTCGAAGTGCGTATAGCTATTGATTGTTTTAAAAGAAAAGCGATACTCGTCGATCCGGTCGTCAGAAAACCCTTCCAGGTATTCCAATTGGGAAATGTTGGACGGCTGCCAGTTGATATCGCAGTGTACGATGGTATAGGTATAATTTTTTACATCGCCGTCGAGGTCGTCAAACGACAATATTATACTTGCATTTGAATTTAAATCTACCAACGGCAGGCTGGTGAGCAATCCTGCTGCATAAAAGTTCACCGACTTGATATTGGGCTTGTATACATGGTCGTAGTTGAGCAGGTCTTCATCTTGCGCAACTACGATAAATTGGAGCAGGCAAAAAAATGGCAACAGGAGTTTTCTCATGTAGTGCAAATTGAGCATGTTTTTGTGTATAACGCAAATTGTTGTTGTCTGTTGTCTGTTGTCTGTTGTCTGTTTTCTGTTTTCTGTTTACAGGTAGAGACGCAAAATTTTGCGTCTCTACCTGTAAGGAACGGATAACAGAGAACGGACAACGGACAACCCACAACCTACAACCTACAACCGAGACCCCAGATTAAGGTGAACGGTAAACGTTCACCCTACTGAGCAATCTTGATCTCCACCCGGCGGTTTTGTGCGCGGCCTTCGTCGGTATCGTTGGTACTCACGGGTTGTGATTCGCCGAAGCCCTGGGCGCTGATATGGTCGGCCGGGCAACCTTTGCTCACGAGGTAATCGCGAACGGCATTTGCCCGGTTGTCAGAGAGGGATTGGTTGCTCTGGTCGGCGCCCACATTATCGGTATGGCCCAGGATGTTGATTTTCAGGTTGTATTGCTGCACCCACTGCGCCAGCCTGTCGAGTTCGGGATACGATTCGGATTGTATATCGTATTTGGCCGTTTGAAAAAACAGGTTATTGAGCGGTAGCGCCACATTATTTTCCTTCATCTGTTCGGGCGTCATCAGCACCATGGGTTTGTCTACGCTGATAGCGGTTGTTTCCTTTGTAGGGTCAATATATCCGGCGATGGGCATGTAGTTGTCTTTGGCCACATAATAACCTACCTTCACCTTATCGGGCACGGTAGCCACAAACTGGCCGGTGATGGGGTCGGGGCGCGTAATCTGGATCGTATCGCCGGAGTCGAGGTTGATCCACACCAGCGGTGCGTCGATGGGGCGTTGGTTGATATCGAGCAGTTTTCCGGTAATGGTTTTCACCTTTTGCGGCTTATAAGCCTTGGGCATGGGCATGAGGTAGATGTCGCCCGAGGCGGTAGAACCTTCGTAGACGGTATAATATGCCGTAGTCCCATCGGTAGAGACGCGGAAGTCGTAATCGTGTTCGTCCGTGTTAATATTGCGGCCCAGGTTGATGGGCGTACTCCAGTTGGTCCAGCCGTTGTCGAGTCTTTTGGTCATATAAATATCCAGCGAGCCGAGCCCGCCCGGGCGATCGGAGCTAAAGTAAAGGGTTTTCATGTCGGGGTGGAGGAAGGGCGAACGGTCAACGCCGGTGGTATTGATCACGGGGCCGAGATTTTGGGCAGGGCCCCAGGCGCCGTCGGGTTGCAACTGCGACACATAAATATCGACGCCGGAAGAATTGCTGGCCCCCGAGGCAAAAATAATAGCCTTTCCGTCGGCGGTGATGCGGGCGTCGGCTTGCCAGCGTAAGCGGTTGATCGTACTGGGCAGGGCTTGGGGTTTTGACCAGCCGCTAGTCGTTTTTTCGCTGATACAGAGATTGCCGCTCGAGAACAGCAGCATCTGGTTGCCATCGGCCGAGATGCCTTCGGGGGCTTCGTGGCCGCCGGCCGTATTCAGATTTTCGACGAGTACCGGCGTAGTCCAGCCGTCGGCAGTTTTTGTGGAAACAAAAATATCTTCGCCCCCCATAGAACCCTCGCGTTGTTTGCCACACAGATAAAGCGTATTGCCGTCTACTGTAAATACCGGCGCCGATTCGCTACCGGCTGAATTGATCGTCGATCCCACGCTTTCTGGTTTAATTGAGCCGTCGGGAGGCGCCAGCGAGGTGAGTAACTGGTTGTAGCATTCGCTGTCTTCGCCGAAGGCATCCTGAAAAGTCAGCGCTTCCTGGTAGGCTTTATCCCACTCTTTGGTACGTATATCGCCGGCCAGGATTTTTCGAAGCGCCTGGCAGGCAATTTCGCGGGGGGCATTGGTTTTGATAAAAGAGACAAAAGCGGGTTTGAGTTCGGGGCTATATTTATTAATATCAAAACCGGCCAGCTTTTTGTCGCCAGCTATTTTCGCTTTATCCGGAAAATCGGGGTAGGCATTTTCAAAAGCCATAATGCTGTTGAGGCTTCCATCGGCGGTAGCCAGCGGGTAGAGGCGTTTGAGCAGGGCAGGCCGGCGGGCCGATTTGGGGAAAACTTCCAAAAATTGCCCGATTTCTTCGGCATTGCCCGATGCTGCCAGTTGCGTAGAAAGCGACTTTTCGATTTCGGACCGGTAAGGGCTTGCCGGGAATGCCTTTACAAAATCGAGATAATCGGTAGTTGTGCTCGACTCGCCCAGGGTTTTGTAGGCTTTCTCCATATCTTTTTTCTTCTGGGCGGCAATGGCGGCGTCGAGTTCTTTGGGAAACGGAAATTTGGGATACCGCTGTTTGAACGATTCCAATTCAGCGGCGTCTTCCGCCTGGGCAGTGAGGAGTTGAAAATAGCCCCGCCACACCTTATTAATATTGGCGTAATCGGCATAATTCTCCACGAGGCTTCTGTACAGCGATACGTCTTTACCCGCCAACACTTTTTCTACATGCGCATCGAGGGCCTTGGCTTTATCCTTGTTATATATGGCTTTATGCGGAAAATTGGGGTGCGTTTGCCCAAAGCGCTCCAGACCGGTCAGGTCGCCTTTTTCGGTTTTAAATAGCGTATAATAACGGAGCCACATCGAGTCGAGCCTGGGATAGTCGGGGTATTGCTTGATAAAATCGAGGGCCTGTGTTTGCGTGCCTTTTTTCATCGTATTTGCGTAAAGCAAATCGGTACTTGCTTTGATATCGGCCTGTACCATGTCGGGGTAGGGGAAGGCCTGGTATTGGGCTTTAAAGCGCTCGATAGCGGCTTTGTCAAAGTTGTTCTGTTGTTTGTAGGCTTCGTAATACGCCAGCCATACTTCATTTTTACGCGGGTGTTTGGGATATTTTTTGAGAAAATTCTCACAGGCTTTCAGCTCGCCTTTTTTGATCACCGTTTCGCATAAGCCGTCGATAGCCGGGGGCAAAAACGGATTGCCTGCGGGATAAGCGGCGATAAATTTATCGTATGCCGCGGGGTCGCCTGTTTGCTTTACGGTTTCGAAGCGGGTCTGGATATTGTCTTTTACATAGGGGTGTTGGGGAAATTGCCGGGCGAATTGCGGGAATTGCCCCAGTCCGTTTTCTGCCAGGTACAGATTAAACAGCTTTTGTTCGATCTGTACTGCTTCCTGCGGGTTTTGGGCTGCGATAGTAGCGCCGAATCGGCTGTACAGGTTGCTGAAATCCTGCCAGGTAGTAGCGGCGTTGAGGCGCTGTGTGAGTTGGGTATTCCATTTCTCCCTGGCGCGGCCAAGTCTTGATTCGGGAGCTTTGCTGTACACTGTCAGGAAGTGGTCGTAGGCTTCCAGCGTATTGAGTTTTTCGGCGGCTTTTAGCGCCTGGCCGATAACCTGGTTTTTAAGTGCGGATACCTTGGGGTCGAGATCGCCGTCGAGCCTACCTTTTTCTTTGGAGGGCAATTTGCGGTAAGCGGCATGCGCCAATTCTGCATAATTGTACGCGGTATCAATTTGAAAACCACTATAAGCGGTATCCCGGTACACACTAGCCATTCCGTATAGCGCTATTACTGTTTCTTCCGGATCGGCGGGCACTTTGCGGAATTCGGTCATAGCCTGTTCGAACTGGCCTTTTTTCAGCATTTTAAGTCCTTTGTCGGCTTGTGCATGCAGGAGGCAAGTAGAAAACAAAAGAATGGCAAGGGTGGCATATCGGATGGGGGGCAAGGAGGTCCACATAAGGTTTTGTTTATTTGATGTAATTATTTAATGTCAGATAGGGCATTGCGATACAGTTTAAAGCCGTTTATTTTTTCACAATACCGGGTTGTGATAGTTTTAAACTAATGAACAGAGAGGCGATGCAAGCTAAAAAATGGAGGCGTCTTTTCTGCGGCGTTCCAATTCCTGGAAAATGATGGCTTCCACCAGGCGGGAATGCTTATAGGTGCGAAAACGCCGGTGCATGGCAATAGTGGTGGCTAAATAAGCGATAGCCGTGAGCGGTACAAGCGCGAGAAACAGGTAACCGGCCAGGTACCAACCTAGTGCGCCACAGAGGAAGCTGGCGCCGATCCACAGGGATATGCTCCCCCCCACCACGAGCCGTTTTTTGTTAAAGCGGTTAGCTTCTTTGACCTGTCGTTTTAATTGTTCGAGCAATAAAAGAAGTTCCTGGTTGGAATAATACTCCGGTCCGCCCTCCAATACCTGCAAAAGCTCATCGCCGGCTTCCCGCTCGAGGCGAAGCAATTGACGATTTAGCAGGTATTCGCTTAGGCGAAATCTCATAATTTATTACTTTTAGGGCATTATCAAATTTGCCGAACGTGGCGAATATATAGAAAAAGACCATGTCTCGCAATACCCAGGCCAAGGAAATTGCATCATTTTGTGGTTAAATACGGAAAAAACGTCATTTCTATCGGACGCTGTATGTGGGCACAAACTTGTGTCAAAAAATAATGACAAAAGTCACCGGGGCTAATTGACCTCTATCATACGGGCGAGAAAAAAGGCCGAATTATCTTGCACGCTTAAAACGACAATACCTATGAAGGTAATCTTTTTGCTCATTTTGGTCAGTTTAGTGGTAGCGCTGGGGTTTTTAGCCGCCTTTATCTGGGCGGTTCGCAGCGGCCAATACGATGACGACTATACGCCTTCGGTGCGTATGCTACTCGATGATGAACCAACTACAAACGATAAAACAGCTAACTAATGGCACAGGTAGACAAATTTAGTTACGACAATGGTATCGTGCGGCTATTTACCTACGCTACCATTATTTTTGGTTTGATAGGTATTTTGGTGGGATTGACGATTGCGCTGCAACTGGTGTTTCCTCAGCTCAACTTTGGTATTGCGGAGGTTAGCTACGGCCGCCTTCGTCCCTTGCACACCAATGCCGCGATTTTTGCTTTTGTAGGTAACGGTATTTTCGCCGGGGTTTACTATTCACTACAGCGATTGCTGAAAGCGCCTATGTATAGTAAATTCCTGAGCCAGTTCCACTTCTGGGGTTGGCAGGCTATTATTCTGGCGGCGGCTGTTACGCTTCCGTTGGGTATTACCAGTTCCAAAGAATATGCCGAATTGGAATGGCCTATAGATCTGGCCATTGCCGTAGTCTGGGTGGCTTTTGGTATCAACATGTTTGGCACCATCCTCAAGCGCCGTGAAAACCACCTCTATGTGGCTATTTGGTTTTATATCGCCACCTGGGTGACGGTCACGATGCTCCACATCGGCAACAACCTCGAATTGCCGGTGAATATGTGGAAAAGCTACGGTGTTTTTGCCGGTGTGCAGGATGCCCTCGTACAATGGTGGTACGGCCACAATGCCGTGGCATTTTTCCTTACTACCCCATATCTTGGATTGATGTATTACTTCCTGCCCAAAGCGGCTAATCGCCCGGTATACTCTTACCGGCTGTCGATCATCCACTTTTGGGCGCTGATCTTTATTTATATCTGGGCTGGCCCGCACCACTTGCTTTATACTTCGCTGCCCGACTGGGCGCAGTCGCTGGGTACGGTCTTCTCCGTAATGCTCATCGCTCCCTCCTGGGGCGGTATGCTCAACGGCTTGCTCACTTTGCGCGGCGCCTGGGACCGCGTGCGGCAAGACCCTGTGCTCAAGTTTATGGTGGTAGCTATTACCGCCTATGGTATGGCCACTTTCGAAGGCCCCATGTTATCCGTGAAATCGGTGAACGCCATTAGTCACTATACGGACTGGACTATCGGCCACGTGCATATCGGCACCCTGGGCTGGAACGGATTCTTTACTTTCGGCTTGCTATACTGGCTGATACCGAGAATGTGGAATACCAACTTGTATTCGCAAAAACTGGCCAACGCACACTTCTGGATCGGTACGCTGGGTATTTTGTTCTATGCCGTGCCGCTATATTGGGCCGGCTGGACACAAAGCCTGATGTGGAAACAATTTACCGCCGACGGCTTTCTGCAATACGGCAACTTCCTGGAAACCGTCACCCAGATCAAGCCTATGTACGCCATGCGTTCTGTGGGCGGCACCTTGTACGTGGTGGGTTACCTGGTGATGATGTACAACCTGTTTAAAACCATAGGCGCGGGCAAATTTGCCGCCTATGAAGATGCCGAAGCGCCTGCCCGGGTAACTTACGTGGCTCATAAAGGCGAACACTGGCACAAATGGATCGAACGCAGCCCGGTACAGATGTTGGTTGTCAGCCTGGTGGCGGTTGCCATAGGTGGTATTATCGAGATCCTGCCGATGGTATTTGTAGATAAAAACGTACCCAAAATAGAATCGGTGAGGCCTTATACGCCGCTCGAACTCGAGGGTCGCGATCTGTATATTCGCGAAGGTTGTGTGGGCTGCCACTCACAAATGGTCAGGCCGTTCCGCTCCGAAACCGAACGCTACGGCGAATACTCCAAATCGGGAGAATTTATTTATGATCGCCCGTTCTTGTGGGGTTCCAAGCGCACCGGCCCCGATTTGCACCGTGAGGGCGGTAAATACTCCGACAGTTGGCACTACAACCACATGTACGACCCCGAAAGTATGTCGCCGGGTTCGATTATGCCGCCGTATCCCTGGTTGCACAAGCGCGACCTGAATACCAAATACACGGCTGCCAAGATCAAGACCTTGCGCACGCTCGGTACGCCCTATGAAGTAGGATATGAACAAATTGCGCTCGACGACCTACGGGCACAGGCCAAGAAGATTGCCGCGGGCCTGGCAAAAGACGGCATTAAGTTGGAAGGCATCGAGAACAAAGAGATTATTGCCATGATTGCTTATTTGCAACGCCTGGGTACGGATATCAAACCCAAATCGCAGGCTAATCAGTAAACAGCTAAAAAAGTCAATAACCATGTTTAAATATATCCTTCAGGACGCGGGAATTAACTGGATGGCGATATTCGCACTCATCACCTTTTTTGCCTTGTTTGTGATCGCGATTGTGGTGGTGTGGTTCAGAACGCCCGAATATATTCATAAAATGTCGAACCTGCCGTTGGAGGACGACAATGCATCTGCAAATCATTGAAAAATGACCGCCATGAAAAAAACGATCATCTATTCAAGCATAGTCGCCGCATTTATTTCGCTGGTTGCTTCCGTTGCCGGGGCCCAAACAGCGGCAGACGTAGGCGGCCAACCGGCTGCCAACCCATATTTCTACGAAAAGTTCGCTTCTTATTTCTTTATCGCTGTGGTAGCGGCGCTTACCATCGCCGTTATCGCCGCGCTGATCAACCTGCTCAACGCTATGATCAAGATGCAGCAAATGCGCGTTTATCAGGAGCAGGGTTTTGAAGCATACGAAAAAGTAGTGGTGCAACAGTCGAAGGAAAGTTTCTGGAAACGCATGTACAACCAATGGACTAACGTAGTGCCCGTTGAACGCGAAGAGGAAATTATGTTCGACCACGATTTTGACGGTATCCGCGAACTGGACAACAGACTTCCTCCATGGTGGGTGGCAATGTTCTATATTACAATCGCTTTCGCAGGTATCTATATGGTGTATTACCACTTCGCCGGCGTGGGCCCCAGCTCCATCGAAGAGTACACTGCTCAGATGGATGTGGCTAAAAAAGAAGCTGCCGCCAACCTGGCCAAACAAGCCAACCTGGTAGACGAAAATACGGTGGCAGCACTTACTGACGAAACTGCGCTCGGCGCCGGAAAATCGATCTATATCGCTTCTTGCGCAGCCTGTCACGGCCAGTTGGGAGAGGGCGGTGTGGGGCCCAACATGACCGACGACTATTGGATACACGGAGGAAGCATCAAAGACCTGTTCAAAACTATCAAATACGGCGTCCCTGAAAAAGGGATGATCTCCTGGCAATCGCAGTTGCGGCCCACAGACATGCAACAGGTAGCCAGTTATATACTCACCTTGCGCGGCACTAACCCGCCCAATGCAAAAGAAGCACAGGGAATGCTGTACACTGGTGAAGAAAATGCCGCGCCGGATACCACCAAGGCGCAAACTACAGGGATATAGATTTTGTTGATATTAAGGGGCGCAAAATGATTTTATATTTTGCGCCCCGATTTTCATTCGCGCTCAAGCAATAGCCAATTACAAAGTACTATGGAAACAACAACTCCTCAACCGCAGGATTCAGAAATCTATCGCGATAAATTGGCTACGGTAGATGATAAAGGTAAACGCGTCTGGATCTATCCCAAAAAACCCAAAGGCCGGTATTACAACTGGCGAATGATATTGAGCGGGCTGTTGCTGGCTTTCCTCTTCGGCATGCCCTTTGTGAAATTCAACGGCGAGCCTTTCCTGCTTTTTAATATTCTGGAGCGAAAGTTTATTCTCTTCGGCGTGCTATTTATGCCGCAAGACTTCCACCTCTTCGGGCTGGCTATGCTCACCTTTATTGTGTTTATTATCCTCTTTACTGTCATCTTCGGCAGGATTTTCTGCGGCTGGGTATGCCCTCAAACCATTTTTATGGAAATGGTTTTCCGGAAAATTGAATACTGGATTGAAGGCGACGCCAATGCCCAGCGCAGGCTTAATGAAAGCCCCTGGACTACCCGAAAAGCGGTCAAAAAAATTGCCAAACAAGCTATCTTTTTCGCTATTGCCGTGTTGGTGGCCAATACGTTTTTGGCCTATATCATCGGGATAGACAAAGTAATCCAAATAGCGACCGAACCCGTTAGCAGGCATGCCGGCGGCTTTGTGGCTATGCTGCTGTTTTCCGGCGCTTTTTATTTTGTGTTTTCTTACATGCGCGAACAGGTTTGTATCGCTATTTGCCCCTATGGCCGTCTGCAGGGCGTGTTACTCGATAAAAATTCGATTGTGATCGCCTATGACTATACCAGGGGCGAACCCCGCGGCAAGCTTACCCGCGCAAACTCGGCCGCTACGGCAAAAACCTCTGCTGCCTCATTGGGCGACTGTATCGATTGTTCCTTGTGCGTACAGGTTTGTCCCACCGGCATCGATATCCGCAACGGCACCCAGCTCGAATGCGTAAACTGCACGGCCTGTATCGACGCCTGCGATGAAGTAATGGACAAAATCGAACGCCCGCGCGGCCTCATCCGTTATGATAGCGCCAACGGCATCGAAACCAAACGCAGTAAGATCTTCACCGGCAGGGTGATCGCTTATTCGGCCGTACTCACGATATTGCTGGGCGTAAACGTGTGGCTGCTGAGCAACCGCTCCGACGCTGAAGCAGTTATTCTGCGCACACCAGGTATGCTTTACCAGGAAACGGAAGAAGGCCATATTACCAATTTGTACAATTACCAGGTGTTTAATAAGACTACTAAAGATATGCCTATTCGCTTCCAACTCGTCGGCATGGACGGCAATATCAGGCCGGTAGGCGAAGTTCCGGTGGCCGCCCCCGGCAAAATGATAGAAGGAGCGTTTTTTGTCGATTTGAAACCACAGGACCTTACCGATCGCAAAACGAAACTAATGATTGAAGTTTACTCGGGAAATGTGCTGGTAGATAAAACCAAAACAAATTTCCTCGGGCCGATAAAGTAAGCTCAAACCAATTGTCATGAAATTCAACTGGGGAACGGGCATCGCCCTGTTTTATACTTTATTTGTACTTGCCCTGGTTTTCCAGGTGATTAAGTCTACGCAGTACGACAATAGCCTGGTTACCAAAGACTACTATGCCGAAGACCAGCGCTACCAGGAGCACTATGTCAAATTACTCAATAGCCAGTCGCTTCAGCAAGATGTGGCTTTTAAACGCGGCATCCACTCCGTCGAAGTACAGTTTCCCGGCGATATGACGGGTATCAGCGGCGAGGTGTTTTTGTTTTGCCCGTCGGATAGCCGCCAGGACATACACATACCCATTGCCACCGATTCGGCCAATTCTATGTCCATCCCGCTCGAAGGACTCAAACGCGGCAAATGGACGCTGAAGGTGGATTGGAAGTCGGGCGACAAAACTTTTTATAAGGAAGAAGTATTGATTATTTGAGGTCTTAGCAGTTAGCAGTTAGCAGTTAGCAGTTAGCAGTTAGCAGTTAGCAGTTAGCAGTTAGCTCTCAGCTACTAAGCCCTAAGCCCTAAGCCCTAACCGCTAAGCCCTAAGCCCTAACCGCTAAGCCCTAACCCCTAACCCCTAACCGCTAACCCCTAACCGCTACTTATGACACCTCTCTGGACGGCACTGATAATGGGCTTAGCCGGTAGCTTGCACTGCGTGGGCATGTGCGGCCCGCTGGCGCTTAGTCTGCCAGGAAAGGGAGGCAGCGTATATTCCGCTTTGGGCGCCTCGCTGTTATACAACACCGGGCGTATAGCCACTTATAGCGCACTTGGCGCTATCATCGGCGCCGTGGGTAGGGTAGTGTGGATGGCAGGGCTGCAAGCCTATCTGGGTATGGCCTTGGGCATACTATTGTTGTTGGCGGCATTGCTTTCGCTGAATGTAGAATTTGCGCTAACCCGCTGGGCGCCCATCCAGAAGTTGTATCGATGGGTTAGCTCCCAGTTTGGCGCCGTCTTCCGCCGTGGCGGCTGGTCCTCGTATTTCTACGCCGGGTTGCTCAACGGCCTTTTACCTTGCGGCCTCGTATACCTGGCTATTGCCGGCGCTATGACTACTTCCAGTTGGGGCGCCAGTGTAGCCTATATGGCTTTTTTCGGCGCAGGCACGCTGCCTCTCATGGCCGCCACCGTCCTGGGCGGACAATTTATCACCCCTCTTTGGCGCACCCGGCTGCGCCGTATTACGCCTTTTTTTCTCCTCCTTATGGCCGGATTACTACTGTATCGAAGTATCTTTTATCTCCTCCCTCAAACCCTGCAATTGTGGGAAGACATGCAGAACCCGCCGATGTGTCACTGATGAGGGTTTATGAGGGTTTATGCGACTGAAAGCGAACGAAGTGAGTCCCGATTAAAAGTCGGGAAGGGTTTAGGAGGGCGTATTTTATCAATACCCATCAACAAATATTTAACGTTTTCTTGCGATCAAAAAGCTTGGGATTGGTGTTAATTTAAAAAAAAACACTATGAGAATTGTTAAAATAATATAACTATCCACTAAATTTACGAGAAATAATGTTCTTAAGAATGCAACCTTTTTTGCTGTTTTATTCTCTTTTTTGAATTGTAATCATTGAAAAGCACCCGGACTATCTAACGCATTGACTACGAGTCTGAATTCGTTCCTAACCAAACCGGTTTAAAAATGATGAAACGAACCATCAAGCGTAAGTTACTAAAAGCAAAAGCCACACTCAGCCTGACCATGTCGAAAATCTTAGAGGTCAATAAAAAACGAAAATTCCTGCCTTTTTTCCCTAATACCGAAGAAAAAGGGGAAGCGCTTCAAGAAGAATTGAAGGTATTGAATAGGCTGGCAGAACAGCAGGTAGTGCTGATCAGGCGTTACGAAAACTCGTTGACCAGCCGGGATCAGTGGAATTCCGAATAAGCTCTTATAACAAAAAGCTATTCAATTGCGCGTCAATTTCGCATCTTTGCGCGCAAAACGCAGTTACATGAAAAAAGTATATATCGCTTCGGCTGTGCGCACGCCCATCGGTAGTTTCGGCGGCGTATTGGCCGACGTATCGGCTACCCAACTCGGCGCGGCAGCTATCAGGGGCGCCCTGCAAAAAGCAGGCCTCACCGCAGCGCATATCGAGGAAGTGTATATGGGCAATGTTTGTTCGGCCAACCTGGGGCAGGCCCCGGCCCGCCAGGCCGCTATTTTTGCCGGATTGAGCTACAATACGCCCTGCACAACCATCAATAAGGTGTGCGCTTCGGGCGCTAAAGCGATTATGTTGGCGGCCCAAAGTATTATGCTGGGTTTCCGCGACATAGTAGTGGCCGGCGGCATGGAAAATATGAGCCAAATCCCTTATTACCTGCCCAAAGCCCGCTACGGCTTTAAATACGGTCACGGCGAGGTAATTGACGGACTGGTGAAAGACGGCCTCACGGATGTATACAACCAATTGGCTATGGGCGTATGCGCCGACCGCACCGCCGAAAAGTATGCCATAACCCGCGAAGAGCAGGACGCTTTCGCGATCCAGTCGTACAAGCGTACCGCCGCCGCTACCGATAACGGTCAATTCAAAGAGGAAATTACGCCGGTAGAAATACCCCAGAAAAAAGGCGACCCCATCCTCATCACCGAAGACGAAGAATACAAGCGCGTCAATTTCGACAAAATACCCCAGCTGCGCCCGGTGTTCACGCCCAACGGCACGGTTACCGCCGCCAACGCCTCCACGATTAACGACGGCGCCGCCGCACTGGTATTGGTCAGCGAAGAAAAAATGAAAGAACTCGGCCTCACACCGGTAGCCCGCATCCTGGGTTTCGCCGACGCCGAGCAGGAACCCGAGTGGTTCACTACTACACCTACCCTGGCCGCCCCGCTGGCTGCCAAAGCCGCCGGCATCTCTATGCAGGATATCGACTTCTACGAGGTGAACGAAGCGTTCGCCGTGGTCACGCTGGCATTTACCAAGCTACTGGATATCGACCAGGAAAAGGTCAACGCCTTCGGCGGCGCGGTGTCGCTGGGCCACCCTCTGGGCGCCTCCGGCGCGCGCATAGTCACGACGCTGAATAATGTGCTGCACCAACGCAAAGGCAGTATCGGCATGGCCGCTATCTGCAATGGCGGGGGAGGGGCTTCGGCGATAGTGATTGAGGTGACAAGGTGACGTCCTTGAAATGACGGGGGGTGGTGACGTCCTTGAACTGACGGGGGAGGTGACGATGTAGAATTGTGTCACCTTGTCACCCCCCGTGTCATTACGTGGCCGTCACCTTGTCACCCCCCGTGCCATTACGTGGCCGTCACCTTATCACCTCCCCCTCACTTCTCCAGCCCCTTCAAATACCTCCTGCTCACCTCCTCCCAATTAATCACATTCCAGAAAGCGGAGATATAATCGGGACGGCGGTTTTGGTACTTCAGATAATAAGCGTGCTCCCACACATCGAGGCCCAGGATAGGCGTACCGCGTTGTTTGCTCAGTTTGCTCATCAGCGGATTGTCCTGGTTGGGACTTGACATAATGGCCAGTTGCTTTTTCTTGTCCACATACAACCAAGCCCAGCCCGACCCAAAGCGGCTTTTGGCTTCGTTGTTGAACTTTTCTTTCATTTTATCAAAAGAACCAAAATTGAACTTGATAGCTTCTGCCAGGGCGCCCGTGGGCTCGCCGCCGCCTTTAGGTGAAAGGACCGTCCAGAACAGACTGTGGTTATAGTGCCCGCCTCCGTTGTTGCGGATAGCCGGGTATTTGTCGGTCACCTTGGCCAGTATTTCCTCCAACTCCATGGTGGCGAAAGGCGTGCTCTTGATAGCGTCGTTCAGGTTTTTGACATAGGCTGCGTGGTGTTTGCCGTGGTGGATTTCCATCGTCATCTTATCAATATGCGGCTCCAGGGCATCGAAAGCGAAATTGAGCTTGGGTAACTCAAAGTCGCCCGTGCGCAAAGTCACAGCCTCAATGGGCTCCAGGTCGGCAGCGCGCAACCGGCTGGAACCAAAAAGACCTGCCACGCCCATTAAACCGGCCATTCTTAGAAACTCTCTCTTTTTCATCTTGTTATTGTTTTTATGCGATTAATGATTGAGGAGTGAGGATCCTCAAATCCTCAAATAACCAAATCCTTCCTTCCTCAATTAACGCAAAAAAAACCATTAAAGATTTACGAGGCAACCAAGTGAACAAGACTTTTGTATATATTTGAACACATCCAATTACACCATCAATGATATGGCAAACCCTATTATAGAGTGGAAAGTAGAAGGCATGGATTGCAACAACTGTGCCACGAGCATTTCCCGTTTTCTCGAAAGAAAGGGGTTGCAGGACGTCTTTGTCAACTTCCAGACCGGCGAAGTGCGCTTCCGGCGCGATGACGTCAAACTCTCCCTCGACGACGCCCGGGCGGGCATCCACAAATTGGGTTATGTGGTGGCTACCGGGGAAACCGAACGCCGCGCCTGGACTCTGGAGCGGAAGCTATGGGTGAGCGCCATATTTACCGCCCCGCTACTGCTCAACCACCTGCTCATGGCGGTAGGGGTGCACGTGGCTTTTATGCACAACCCCTGGGTACAACTAGTCATCTGTCTGCCGGTAATGGTTATCGGCGTTTGGCATTTTGGCGTGAGCGCCTTCAAATCGCTGCGGGGCGGCGTGCCCAATATGGATGTACTCATCTTCCTGGGTAGCAGCGCCGCTTTTATTTACAGCCTGATCGGCGCCATTTTGGGCGAAGCCAATTATATATTTTTTGAAACGGCAGCTACGATCATTACGCTGGTACTGGTGGGCAACTGGCTGGAAAAACGAGCCGTAGAGCAAACCACCACTGCTATCGGCGAACTTACAAAGCTGCAAGTGGAAAAGGCCCGCAAAGTGATGCCCTCGGGTACGATCGTGACCCTCAACCGCGAGGAGATACAGATTGGCGACATTCTGCAGGTGAACGAAGGTGACAAAATACCCACCGACGGTATCATTGCGAGCGGCTTGGTTACCATAGACGAGTCGATGCTCACCGGCGAAAGTACTCCCGTCGACAAGCAGGCCGGCGATAGCGTGATCGGCGCCTCGGTGCTGCTGTCGGGCAATATGCAGATGCGGGTGACCGCCACCGGCCGAGATACGGTGCTCAACCAAATGATCGAACTGGTAAAAACGGCCCAGCGCGACAAACCTGATATTCAGCGCCTCGCCGACCGCATCAGCGCTATTTTTGTACCGGCGGTGGTCAGCATTTCGCTGCTTACCCTTGTGCTGGGGCATATTGTATTTGACCTCAGCTTCAAACAGGCGCTGATGAACGCCATTGCCGTACTCGTGATATCTTGCCCTTGCGCGATGGGACTCGCCACGCCCACGGCTGTCATGGTAGGCGTGGGCCGCCTGGCACGCAACGGCATCCTTATTAAAGGCGGTCAAACCGTAGAGTTATTTGCCAACCTCAAACATATCGTATTTGATAAAACGGGGACACTTACCACGGGACGGTTCCAGGTCAGCCATATCAACTACCGCACTGAAGACCACAAATTTGTGCACGCGCTGCTTTACGCCCTCGAAAAACACTCCTCGCACCCCATCGCCCAATCCCTGGTAGAAGTCATGGAACCCCGCCTCAACGGCACGCAGTTGAACCTCGTTGCCGCCCAGGAGCAGCGTGGATTGGGTGTTGTCGCGGAAGACGCCGATGGCAATATCTACAAAGTGGGATCGCGGCATATCCTGTCGGCAGGCAACGGTCATGCAATGGAATTAAACGAAGACGAACACCTGTATCTCACCCAAAACGACAGGCTGCTGGCCACCGTCTCCATCATCGACGATATCAGGCCCGAAGCGCGCCGGGCCATCAGCGACCTCAAAGACGCCGGCCTGCACCCCGTGATTCTAAGCGGCGACCACCAGTTGAAAACTTCAGAGGTGGCGTTTAAACTGGGCGTCAATACCTTCCATGCCGAGCAATTGCCCGCCCAAAAGCTGGAAATCATCGAGCAATTAGCCCAAAAAGGCCTCACCGCCATGGTCGGCGACGGCATCAACGACGCCCCCGCCCTGGCTCGCGCCCATATCGGCATTTCGATGGGCAACGCCTCGCAGGCCGCCATCGAATCGGCCCAGGTAATCCTGCTCAACCCCCAGCTCAATAATCTGCCTATCGCCCTTCATATCTGCCGCCTCACTGTAAAAACGATCCGGCAAAACCTGTTTTGGGCCTTTGCCTACAACATCGTAGCCATCCCCATCGCCGCCGTGGGCCTGCTCAACCCCATGTGGGGCGCCCTGTTTATGGCTTTTTCTGACGTGGTGGTGATTGGGAATTCGATTAGGCTGAAATATAAATCTTAGTTCTCTGTTCTCTGTTCTCTGTTCTCTGTTCTCTGTTCTCTGTTCTCTGTTCTCTGTTCTCTGTTCTCTGTTCTCTGTTCTCTGTTCTCTGTTAAGTTTAACTGGCAAAGTTAATGAACGGAGAACAGAGAACCGAGAACGGACAACGGAGTCACAGTACCTCCGAAGAAAACGCCACCTTCACATTATACTTCGTAAAAAACTCGATATACTGGGCATCCACCTTTTTTTGGTGCAGGCGGTCTTTGATCAATTGTGCGAGGTCTTCGTTGTCAGTGATTACTTCCAGAATTTGCACATGCTGGTATTCGTCGATAATAAAGCGTATTTCTGCTTCTGCTTCCTTGATGCCCAATTTGCTCAGCTCGGGGTTTTCCATCAATCGGGTAATGGCTTTTCTCAGCGACTCGGCGCCTTTACCGGTTTCGGGTATCGGGCTGGCTTGTACCGACCATGCCATCAGGCCTAGCATCACAGCGAACAAAAACGACTTGGTTTTCATAACAGCGCTAATTTTGATGAACAATAAAAGTTCTATGGCGTAGCGCAGTGCATTAGACTACGTACGTCGGGTGAAAATCCTTACTTGGTTGTTGCGTTTTTTCCTACAGGTTGGTCTGACTTTGCTTCATATACTATAATAGACGATATTGCTTTTTAAAAGTTGCACAAAAGAGGTTTACTTCTATGAAAGCGCGTTTATCATCGACGTGGGGCCTTGTTTTTTAGTTTACCACAGAGTTGCCGAGTTACCAGAGGAAAACGCAGAGTCAATTAGCCTCTGTGCTTCCTCTGTTAAACAGTTACGAATTATTTACCACAAAGGCACAAAGGGCACTAAGTACCACTAAGGCAGAGACCGCCCCCTCGCCGTTTCGACTCCGCTCAACGACCGGCGTAGATCGTATAGACGTAGAAGGAGCATCCCGGGTAGGCCCGGGCAAACGGGGGATGCTCCACATCGCAGGGTATAAAACCCTTCGCTATGGAGCGCTGGGGCTGCATAGATTCGCAGCGTCTCGTTTCGACTCCGCTCAACGACCGGCATGGTTTCGCCAAATCCCTCCCTCTCTCCCTCTCTCCCTCTCTCGCTCCCTCCCTCAATCTCTGATCATCCCCTGGAAAAACGCCTCCACCTCCGCAGCCGTCGGAGCCTTCGCCGGCTTCACCAGGCGGAAACCCAGGAACGGGGAATCCGTATTCCACCACTTGCTTTTGGGAATCTGCGGGTCGCGCTGCTGCCAGCGGGGGTCCGATTTTTGGCGGCGGGTGCAGGAGCAATCCTGGGCGAAAGTATCGTAAGAGCCGCCGCGCACTGTGCGACTGTGGCGCTGCGTGGGCGGTATCAGCGGATTGGCTGCCGTGGCGCCGATGAGCTCGAAGTAGTTGTCGGCGTATTGGTCGAGCGTCCACTCGGCTACGTTGCCGAGCATATCGTAGAGGCCCCAGGCATTGGCGGTTTTTTGTCCGGTGGGCTGGTATTTTTCGTAGCTGTTTTCGAATAGCCAGGCGTGGTCTTGCAGCTTGTCGGCGCTTATGTTGGGCGGGAGAGAGCCTGTGGCGCCGGCGCGGCAGGCGTATTCCCATTCGGCTTCGGTAGGCAGGCGGTAGAATTCGCCGGTTTTCTGGTACAGCCACTGGCAATAGCGCAGGGCGCTTTGCTGGGTCATGCTCACCGCCGGAAAGCCTCCTTTGCTGCCCATACCGAAGGTAAAATCGATGTATTGCGGCGTAGGGCGCAACACGGCGTCGGCTTTGTATTGGCCTTCGGTCCATACGCTGGCGTCGCTGTCGTTATCGCGGTATTGGAATAACACGAATTCTTCGTAGGTGACTTCTTTGACGCCCATCCAGAATGGATCGAGGCTCACTTCATAGCCATCGCCCTCGCCCATGCGGAAGGCCCCGCCGGGCAGGTAGGCGAGCCGGTAGCTGACTTCCGTACCGGGAATGGTTTTGGTTTCGACGCTGTAGGGCTGGGGTTGGGCAGGTAGTTGGGTGTAAATGGCGATGCAAAAGGTGATAGCTATGAGGCGCATAAAAGGAGGTTTTATTGGATAAAAATAGGAAGAATTTTGGAATCGGCAATCGGCAGTCGGCAATCCGAAATCCGCAATCCGCATTCCGCATTCCGAAATTTCTTTAGTTTTGTATCATGACCAATTCAACAGAAGCTTACCGCCTTTCCCGGCAATCTTTTATCAGCGGTGTGATGCCCGCGGAGGTGCTCCGTTGGCCGGCCCAGGAAGTGCTGGATCTGCTCGAAGCCCGCTATGGCAAAGGGCCGGTGGGTCGCGCCCTACAGCCTGAGGAGGCCGTAGCGAGCCCCCTCGCGGCGTTTGTTGCCGAGCCCCGCGAGGGGGCTCGCTACAGCCGCTGGCTTCGCAGCGCCAACATGGTCGGTATCAACGTGCGCACCATCGGCAGCTTTTGGCAGGTGGTGAAATACGCGCTTACGCTGCCTGACTGCCAGTCGGCGGTGCACCTGCTGCCGTTTTGGGAGCCGGGGGTGGTGGACAGCCTCTACGGTATGTCCTCCTGGCGGATAAATACCGAGTTTTTCAGCGAAGAATTGGCGCAAGCCCAACCCCACCTTGATACGGTAGAAAAACAACTCAAAATAGTCGTGAATCTGCTGCACCTCATGGGCAAAGCAGTCGGCATGGATGCCATCCCCCATACCGACCGCTACGCGGAGATCGTGCTGGCCAATCCGGGCTTTTTTGAATGGCTGCAACGAAAAGACAAAGAAATCATTGACCACTCCGCCGACCTGCACCGCGCCGTGGAACGCTCGGTATTGCAATGGCTGACCGCAAAAGACGGCGCCGTGGCGGGGTTGACCTGGCCCGAAGACCCCGTGACGTTTTTCGGCCACGGATATGGTGAAAACAACCGCCTCCGCGTTTTATTTGGCGAAAGCCAAAAAACCGACCAGCGCAACCAACGCCGCAACCTGCTGGTGCAATGGCTCTTCGACAAAGGCTACGAACCCGTGCCGGCTACTATGGCCCCGCCTTACCGCGGCATTGAAGTAGACCCCTCTGACAAGGCCAAAACCACCGACAGCGAAGGGCGCGTGTGGCGTGATTACAGAATCAGCAAGCCGGAACCGATGTCGCGGGTATTTGGGCCGCTTACCCGCTACAAATTTTACGAAGCCCTCGACGATAACCGCGAGTGGGCAATCGATTTTACGCGGCCGCGCAAAGAAGTGTGGGAGTACGTGTGCGAAGCCTATGCCGAGGTAGCCCGCACCTACGGCCTCGACTTCATGCGTGGCGATATGTCGCATGTGCAGATGCGACCGGAAGGCGTGCCTTTGGAAGTGGATGCGTATTACGACATACACAAGGCCGTCAAGGCCCGCATCTGCGAAGAAAAACCTTGGTTCGGCTACTTCGCCGAGACCTTCCTGGCGGCGCCCGGCATCATGGCCTACGGCGACGAAGTGGACCACCTCGAACAAGCCGACGCCGATGCCACCCTCGGCGACCTGCAGTCGATGGTGGTGGGCAGCCCCGTGTTTATGCAGCAATTCCGTTGGTACCTCGACATACTGGCGGCGCGGCAGGTGGCGCCCAGCTTCACCCTGATGACCGGCGACAAAGACGACCCCCGCTTCGACGAATTTTACCTGTCCGGCAATGAAGCCCGCTTATTTATCGGCCTGTTCCTCACCGATATGCCCAGCTATATGGGGCTTGGCTTTGAATGCCGCGACCCGCACCCCGCGCCCGCGCCCAACGAGCATTATACCAAGCTCTACGTGTTTAAATTAACGGAGGGCGACAAGGCCACCCGCGGGCCCTACGTGTGGGGCGGCAACAAAGCATTATTCGAACGCCTCACGCGGCTGCGGTTGTTGGCCGAGCAGATATTGCCCGAAATCGAAGGCGCCCGCACCCAGTGGCTGCTGCCGCCCGATCCAACTGCAGGAAACAAGTTGATTGCCTGGACGCAGGCGGAAAACCCGCGTTATGTTTTTGTGGTTAATCTGGATCTGGATAAATCGCTTCAAAACGCCAAAATTCCGGCTTTGCCGCAGCGGCCGGGGGCGGTGTTGCAGCCAGTGGCGCAGTTGTTGTCTGGTGAAGCGCCACAGGAATTGGCTTTTAACGGTATCCAATATCAACTGCCCGATCTATTGGCTGGGGCGGTGGGGGTTTGGAAGGTTTTGATGTTGGATGATTGATGTTGGATGTTTGATTTCATTACAATAGCGCACTTTGCGAAACCTTTGCGAGCCTTGCGTTTAAAAAAAGTACCGCAGCGTCAAGTAAAAACGCGGTGGTAAAAAACTATAAAATGAGACTCTACCAAGTAGACGCCTTTACCAATCGCCTCTTTAGCGGCAACCCAGCGGCCGTATGCCCGCTGGGAAGTTGGATACCCGACGAATTGATGCAGCAAATCGCTGCGGAGAACAACCTGTCGGAGACCGCCTTTTTTGTAATCCGGCCCGACGGCGACTACGACCTGCGCTGGTTCACCCCCGCCGCCGAAGTCGACTTGTGCGGACATGCCACCCTGGCCACTGCCCATGTACTATTCCGGCATTTGGGTTACCCAAAAGAACAGATCGGCTTCCACACCCGCAGCGGCTTGCTCACTGTCGTCAAGGAGGGCGAGGGTTACCTCATGGACTTCCCTGCCGACCGCATCGAGCTGGTGCAAGCTCCTGCCATCCTGGCCGAGGCGCTCGGGGCGGAGCCGCTGGAAGTGTGGAAAGGCCGGGAAGACTACCTGGCCGTGTTGCCAACTGAAGCCGACGTAGCAGCTTTGCGCCCCGATTTCCGCAAGTTGATGACTTTGGGAGGCCGGGGTGTGCTGGCCACTGCCCCCGGCGACAATCACGATTTTGTGTCGCGCTGTTTTTTCCCCGCCTACGGCATCGACGAAGACCCTGTGACGGGCTCTGCGCATACCACGCTCACCCCGTATTGGGCAACACGGCTGGGCAAAACGGAGCTCCGCGCCAGGCAGATTTCCGCCCGCGGTGGCGAGGTGGGCTGTCGTTTGCTTGGCGATCGGGTGGAGTTGGCGGGGCAAGCCGTGACGTATATGGCCGGGGAAATACTTGGATAGGAGAGTGGGAGGGTGAGAGGGTGGGATCATCGAAATCGGAGCCTCCCTCCCTCTCACACTCCCACTCTCCCACACTCTCACCCTCTCACCCAGGCCTCCACCAGCGCCCGGGCCTGCTCGGCCGTATCCGTGGATAGCTCCAGAGAAATCACCAACTCCGGCACGGGTTCCAGCGACTTGGCAGGGTCGTGGGGGATGGGTCGCAGCGCGGGGTCGAGCTCGGCGGTGGGCCAGGCATCTTCCCAGAAATCGAAGCGGGGTTGATCGGTTTCCGTGGCGATAAACTGGATAATGCGGACCAGCTTGTGCTGCCGGGGGAAATACCCATCAAAAATCGGATTGCCGGTGTAGTCCTTTTCTCCGTCCGGTGATACCGTGTTGTAATAGCGTTGAAAAGGAATATCCTTAGTAGAAAACAGCGCTTCAAAAAGCATTTGCCAATAGGCTACAGCTTGTTGGTACACCTCGTGGTCTTCGAGGAAAGTAGGGAAAAGAACCCTATGCGATGGAGTTAGTCGATCAGCCATATTGCTACCAAAATTAAGATTATTAATGCGATAAATGCCGTGCCTCCCCAGATTTCGATATCTATGCGTAAACCTTTTCCCTGTGTACTCAGAAAACTGCGCCGCTGCGGTGCGTCAAGGCCGCCGCGGGCGCCGTCGATAAACCTTTCCGCGTCTTCAAACGATTTGCGTCTTTGCTCGCGTTCTTCCGGTGTAAGTTTGGATTTCAACCGCGCCAACAGGCCCCGGCCTTCTTGTTTGGTCAGCGGTCCGTCCTGGTTCCAGGTTTCCGAGGCTTCCAGTCCGCCGCCTTGCGCCTGTATGCGCCCCCGGTGTTTTTTTCTGTGCATAAGTTTCCGATTTGGCTACCAAAAAATCAATACAAATCTCTTCCCCAGGCGTGCGCCCGGCAGTGCGGTATGCGAATAAATATCCGGAAAGGTGTGTTCAGCCGGGTATTACCGCGGCATGGTGGTAGCCAAAAAGGATTGAATTACGCTACAAATATAACAATGTATTTTCGATTACGCAAGTATTTTGTTGATTTTTTTTCTTTTTTGCTTATCGCAAATAAACCTATAAACCTATAAACCTATAAACGCATAAACTTATAAAGGTGCATTGATTTTCAGTGCAATGCAATGTTTTTTGTCAATAGCGAACTTGATAATAGTTGACGTTTTTGGGGTGAAAAATACCGAAATTAGGACGCGTTGTAAGTACGTTTTATTTCCAAACCAAAAATTCGTCTGTCATGAAAAAGGTTGTAGAAAAATGGATAGAAGTGAAGAAGTTCGTGTTCAGCCTGGATGGCGATATGGACCGTTTTATGACGCTATTCCTACCGGAAAAAGACGAAATGTTTAAGCGGGTAGAAATTTTCTTCCAGTATGACGAAAAGCCGATCGTTCCCGAATATCGCTACGTGCCCAGAATGAAGATGCTGAAACTGCGGCTGCCTGCCCAGAATTTTCGCAGCTATCTTGATATGCTGAAAACGGAAAAGCCCTGTTTCATCAATTTCAAATATGACATGATGATGCCGGAAAAAATGCCGTTTATCCTGTCATTCCGACTGTCGAATGCCGGCGAACCTATCTTTTTTGAAGAAGTAGTGGAAGAGGTTGAGAAGGTGGTGTTGTAGGCTGTTGTGGGTTCTCCGTTCTCTGTTCTCTGTTCTCTGTTCGGTTATGATAATGAACGGAGAACGGACAACCGACAACCGACAACTACCTGGCAAACGCCCTGCGAAACCGCTCTCCCAGCGTTTGCAGCCGCTCCAGGGGTTCATTGCTAAAGACCAGGCGTATAAACTGATTGCTATTGAGCCGGCCCCAGTGGGTCATGGGGGTGACGGCCACTTTTCCTTTTTGTAATAACAATTTGCTGGCGGCGGGGGCGTCCAAACCCAGCGGCGTCACATCGAGTAATTGCGACCAGCCGCCGGCGGCGGGGATCATGCTGTATTCGCGGAGTTGGGTGCTGACCAGGTCGCGGCGCGCCTCCCAGGTGCGCACGGCCTGCTGCAGGTCGGCGAGGGGCGCCCGCAGGGCTTCTGTGGCGCCGGCCTGGGCGATGCCTACCGGCGATACGGCGTTATAGATATGCACCTTAGCAATATCTTCGGCAATGCCGTTGGGGGCGGCTACCCAGCCTACCCGCCAGCCGATCATGCGGTATTCTTTCGATACGGAGCCTATGGTAATGGTGAGGGCCTCCATGCCGGGCAGGGTAGCAGGGTGTATCACCTGCCGCCGGTCGTAGAGGATGCGCTCCATGGCGGCGTTATAGATCAGCCAGAGGCTGTGCTCGCGGCAGTGTTTTGCAATGGCCTCCCATTCAAACAAGTTAAGCACAGCTCCACTGGGCATTGAGGGGTTCATGATAAAAATGGCCCGGGTGCGGTTGTTGACCATGCCGGGCAGGCTACTTACATCGAGGCGCCATTCGCCATGTACGGGCAAAAAAGGCAGAAAGCGGGGAACCCCTCCTGCCAGTCGCACCCGGTTGATCATACCGGCATACGTAGGGTCGGTCACGATGACTTCATCGCCGGGGTCTACCAGGGTCAGTAGCACGTCGAGCATGGCTTCGGTAGCGCCGCAGGTGATCACTACGTTTTCGGGCTGGTATTTGTGCGTCGTTTGTTCGCTGAGGCGGGCGGCGATCAATTCGCGTAGCCCTTCCTGTCCGATGAAAGGCAGGTAGCTGTTGTCGTCGTCGCGGCCGATAGCGCGGCGCGTGGCCTCGATAGCGGCCTCGGGCGGGAAAAGGTCGGTGTCGAGGTTTTCGAGGCGAAGTACGTCGGGGTCGTTGCCGGCGGCTTTGGCCACCTGGTCGATGTTGAAACCCGGTATGTTCTCGAGTCGCTTGCTTGGCATGTTGACTACGTATTTTACAGAGATAGGAGGGTGGGAGTGGGAGAGGGAGGGAGGGAGAGATCTTTGTTCCTCTTTAAAACCTGGCCACCAAGCCTACTGTATTTCCATTAAAATACAACCCACTGATCAGCGGTTGTAATTTGGAATCATTTCTACCCAAAAATAGATAAGTCCCCACATCAAAAACAAATAAAAATGCGCCCTGCAGGACGATAGAGCGGCCGAAACCTTCCAGCCGCTGTGATTGGTCGCGTTTGGCGCGTTCCATCATATACAGGCCGCCCATCACATAACCCACATCGAGGCCGGCGTTGAAAAGCAGCGTTTTTTGCAGGCGCTGCTGGTCTTTGATCGTGCCGTAGAGGTCAAAGCCGGCGGGGTCGGTGCGCCGCGCCGAGAAATACCCGGCGGCGGCAATGCCCAGGTTGACCGCGTTCCAACCGATATTCATGACGTGAAAATAGCGACCGTCGCGTTCGCTGCTGTACAAAAGTACCCCGCTGGTCGCCATATTGCCTACAGCCCATCCGCCGAGTATGAGCATAGTGGTTTGCTGGTCGCGAAGCCGCCGGGTATTATAGGCTGTGAGGTCGACTGCCTGCAGGTCCTGTGCCGAAATGGCGACAGTACCCAGCAGGCAGCCGGCTATAAGGAGATCGGATAAGCGCATTATTGTTTGACGATTTTGGTTTTTAAGCTGCCCTGTTCGGTTTGCAGCACGAGGTAATAGACTCCCGCGGCAAGCGTGCCAACAGGTATTTGACCTGTAACGGCCGGCGAGGTCCATTTGTTCAGCAATTTGCCGTTGCTGTCGTGCAACTCCAGGCTTAGCGGGGATAGTTCGGAGTTCGACCAGTGGTAGTTGAGCGTCTCTTTCACCGGATTCGGCCCCACGCGCAATTCACCGGCTATTTCGGGTTGTTGAGTGCCTACCACTAGTTGGGTGACCTGGTTTTGGGCCAGAATCCACATATCAGGGTCAAAAACCACTTCGGTAACTGTGAAAGGCAGGTTTACCGAGAAGCTCTGTCCCGAGAAAGTATGGTCAAAAACAAGCAGCGAATCCTGGTTTTGGCCTTTAAACAGCACGGGAACCGGCATTTCAAAAAAGTCGACAGAGGGGTGCGATGTAGATTGCAACAGGTTGAAATTGACCTGTCCGCCGCCGTTCCACCAATCGAGGATATACGTGGGGTGCCCTTCGCCGTAGTACCAGTCTTCAAAAAACTCGTCGAGGTCGAGTCCGCTTTGGGCTTCCAGATGGTATTGCAATTGCGCCGTGCGGGCGTAGTTGAAGCCGATATTGTCGTCTTCGAGATAGTTGCGCGCAGCCTGGAAGAAATTGTCATGGCCTACTTTCCAGCGCAGCATATGCAGCACCAGGGCGCCTTTGGAATACGTAAGGCGACTGTTGAAGATGCGGTTCACGCTGGTCGTGTCGGGTACCCATACCGAGCCGTCGGGTTGGTTCATAATCTGGGTGCGTTTACCCTGGAGCCAGTTGGTCCATGTATTTGAGCCCAGACCGTAGGTGTAGGTAAGGCCTTCGGAGTAGGTGGCAAAACCTTCGTTGAGCCAGATATCCTGCCAGGAGCCGCAGGTAACCTTGTCGCCAAACCATTGGTGGGCTAATTCGTGGGCTTGCAAGCTAAACGACCATCCGCCCATGAAGCTCATGGTTTGGTGCTCCATGCCGCCGCCCCAGGAGAATTGGGCGTGGCCGTATTTTTCGTCGGCAAAGGGATACAGGCCGTATAATTCGTTGAAAAGCTCCATACACTGCACGGTGGCGGTAGTAGCCGATTGTGCCTGAGCCTGGTTTTCGGGATACACATAATTGAGCACCTCGATGGGGTTGCCGCCGGGTACGGGCACGAAATCGGAATACACGGCGTAATTTGTCACGGCAATAGCCACCAGGTAAGAGGTGATGGGGTAGTTGTGATGCCAGTGGTAGATTTTATCGTTGCCTTCCTGCCATTCGTTTACCAGTAGTCCGTTGCTAGCGGCGCGATAAGCGGCTTGTGTGCGCACAAACACGTCGATCGAGTCGATTTTGTCGTTGAGGTCGAGTTTGCAGGGCCACCAGTCGCGCCCGCCGTAGGGCTCCGAGAGGGTCCACAACACGGGTGTGCCGGCGTGTTGAGACGACACAAAAGAGCCGAATCCCGTGCCTGCCGGGGCGCCGGCGTAGGTGATGCTTAGCGAATCGGATTGTCCCTGTGGGAGTACACCCGGCAGTACGATATCCAGCAGGTTGTCGTGTTGCGAATAACTTAGGGGCTGGCCGTGATAAAGCACTTGCGAGACCTGCATATTATTATTTAGGTCGAAATAAATGCGTTCGAAATCGGCTTCGGTGGGTTCGAAATAGGAGGTCACCGTACCGCTGATAAAGTGCACAGCGGGATCGATAGTCCATTCCAGTCGCAGATAGTGCTGGTCGTAATTGCTGGTAAAAGGCGAGGTGCGGAATTCGAGCAATTGGTGTTGGTGAAATTGCTCGGCAGCGATCAACGCGGCCTCGTCTTTGCACACAGGAGTGTCGTTTTGGGCGAAAAGCAAATTTCCCCCTAATACAAGAAAAGCGGTCAAAATGAAAAGAAGTCGCATATGGTGAAATTTTGTCCGAAGATACGATTTTGCCGGTGAGCTGCCCTGTGATATTTCTCACAGTGTCGGGGAAATTGCGATCACCAAAAAAAACATATCTTTGCGCAAAATTCAATTGCCGCATGCAACACCCGACCGGAACCAGGGGAGCTTATTGGGCCCTGGCCTTTATCTGCTTGGTTTGGGGCACCACCTACCTGGTGTTGCGCATAGGCGTACTGGAATTCCCTCCCTTTTTGTTTACCAGCATACGACAACTCATTGCGGGAAGCTTGCTGACCGGGTTTATGCTGCTTGTCAGACGCGAATTGCTGGGCAGTTGGGCCAATATCGGCCGGCAGGCCCTGGCCGGCGTGTTGATGATCTGCCTGGGCAACGGGTTGGTAGGCTGGGCGGAGGTATACGTGCCTTCGGGTATCGCCTCCCTGCTTTGCTCGCTAATGCCGGTATGGGTGATTGTGATCAATATGGGGCTTTTCAGGCAGGAGCCGCCCAACCGGTTGATTATCATCGGTGTATTATTGGGCATGGCCGGCATGTTGCTTGTATTCCGGGATAACCTGGCCGACTTTAGCAATCCTAATTACACTATAGGCATCGTACTGATCATGGTAGCGGTGGTGAGCTGGGCTGCAGGCAGTATTTTGGTAAAACACCAGCCCAATGAAAGTCACCCTATATTAAATGCCGGGCTGCACATGTTTTTTGGCGGTGCGGCAGCTTTTTTACTTAGTCTGATATTCGACGACTGGTCGGAGGTGAAGTGGTCTGCTACCGTAGCTTATTCGATGCTTTACCTGATCATATTCGGCTCTATCGCCGCTTATGCCGCTTTTTCGTACGCGCTGTCCAAGCTGCCCACGGCGGTCGTTTCGCTATATGCCTACGTCAACCCGCTGGTAGCGCTGGTGCTGGGCTGGCTGATCTTGTCGGAAGAGTTAAACACCGCCATAGGCCTGGCGTTTATACTTACCGTAAGTGGTATTTATTTGGTAAATAAAGGTTATCAAAAACAAACTCCAGTTGGCGAAGCGCTAATCAGGCGCAAGCCGAACCCAAAAAAACTTCCGCTTGTTAAACAATAACACCCCCTTTGCCATTCGGAAATGAAGGTGAAATTTATTATCTTGCTTACTCATAAAATCCAGTCCGATGATCCATGCCGATGCTATACCTTTTACCCCCATCAAAGAAAGCCGACTGAGCCAGGTAGATATGCAGCACCTGGAATTTGGAAAATATATTTCCGACCACATGTTTTATGCCCATTACGACCACGGCAAATGGAATGATATTGCTATTCGTCCCTTTGCCGATTTGTCGTTGAGCCCTTCCATTTTGGGTTTACACTATGGGCAAACGGTATTTGAGGGCATGAAGGCTTTTCGCCGACCCGACGGGCAGATCACCATTTTCCGAATGGACAAGCACTACCAGCGTTTCCTCGCTTCGCTCGACCGCATGTGTATGCCGCCCGTGCCCGAAGATTTATTCTACGACGGAATGAGTCGCCTCATTTCGATCGACGCTGCCTGGGTGCCCGAAGCCGAAGGCTCTTCGCTGTATATCCGGCCCTTTATGTTTGCTTCGGAGGCACGCTTCGGCGTCAAAGTAGCCGAAGAATACCTGTTTATCATTTTTTCCGGTCCGGTTGGCCCTTATTACGCCAAGCCGCTGCGCGTAAAAGTAGAACTTGATTATGTGCGCGCCGCAAAAGGCGGTACCGGTTATGCCAAATGCGGCGGCAACTACGGCGGTTCTTATTATCCTACTCAAAAAGCGAAAGCGGAGGGTTTCGACCAGGTAATCTGGACCGACGGCCGCGCCCACGAGTTTATCGAGGAGTCGGGCACCATGAACCTCATGTTCGTCATCGACGGCAAGGTAGTCACCCCGCCGACTTCCGACTCCATCCTCGACGGCGTAACCCGCGATTCTATTCTAACTATCGCCTCCGACCTCGGCTACGAGGCCGAAGTGCGGCCGCTGAGCATCGAAGAACTCGAAAATGCCCTGAAGGCGGGCCGCCTCCAGGAAGCTTTCGGCGCCGGCACCGCCGCTGTGGTAGCGCCCATCGCGATAATAAACGTACACGGCCACGACTACCAACTGCCATCGTGGGACGATAGTTCCTTTATGATGAAAGCCAAACATAAACTTACGCACATGCGTATGGGTATGGAGCCCGATGTGCATGATTGGAATACGATTATTTCGCCGATGTAGGTTGAGGGGTGAGGATTTGAGGATTTGAGACAGGAGGATTTGAGGATTCAATATTTACATCAAATCCTCAAATAACCAAATCCTCAAATCCTCAATTAACCAAAATTCCCTATCTTTATACCCTGCAAGCGGCAGTAGCTCAGTTGGTAGAGCATCAGCTTCCCAAGCTGAGGGCCGTGGGTTCGAGTCCCATTTGCCGCTCATGAGAAGGTTCTGCGTCGATAAGACGGCAGGGCCTTTTTTGTTTCTTCCTTCGCTATACCCTTTTCATCCCCCCAATTCCGCCTTTCAGTCCGCCCCAACTTGCAAAGAGGCTTGCCGGCAGGCCATCTTTGTCCTATCACAACATTATCACCCATAAAAAGAAAAATCTCCGTTTTATGAAAAATGTACTCCTATTCGCACTTTGCTGGCTTTTGCCCTTGAGTTATTCCATCGCCCAAAAGACGCTGACGCCCAGCGCGCAAAAGGTGAGCTGCGAATTGGCAGCTAAAACAAGAAGCCTGTTCCAGATGGCAGGTTTCAAATTGACAGCGGGCAAAGTATTGGAAAACGAAAAAGAACTCACTACGCTACAACTGGATTCGACGATCACCTACTACGACTATGACGACCTGCTGCTCGATTCTTTCCCCCAAACCCGCTTCGTTTACACTTATTTGCCGCAATACGATGCAGTGATCGCTACGGAGTATATCTACGATATTGACCAGTGGTCGGCCCTAAGTCGCACCACCAGAATTACCGACGAACTGGAGCGCGAGGTAGGCATCCTCGCAGAACTGTTCGACCCCACTACGCAATCCTGGGTGCCCGACTCACAACTCGAAATATTTCCCCACGGCGACTCGCCCGAACTCATCGATTCGGTACGGGTCTCCGGCTGGTCGCCCGAAATCAACGACTGGGTGCGCGTGATGACAAACTGGAATGTTTTTGACGACCAGGAGCGTATTACGGAGAGCTTTACTTTCGTACCCGGTTTTGAACCGGCCCTATTGTTTAAAGATGTATACGAGTATGATGACAACGGCGATAATACGGCCATATACTCGTACCTGGTAGACGGCGATTTGTTGATCCCGGCAGGGTTCCTGGAGTATACCTACGATAATCATTATGTTACCTCGGTAATTTATCTGGCTTTAGATGAATTTGAAATGCCTTACCCAACAGAACGAATTACCTACGCGTATACCGAGTTCTGGAAAGAATCGGATGTGAAATCGTACGTCATCAACGCCACCCTCAACGGTTGGATCCTGACGCAAAGAAACCAATACGGCTATGACGAGGAACAACGTCTGATCGCACATGACCAGGCCCTCTACAATGACGAAGGCGACGAGTTTACGCGCACGTATTACGAGTATCTCGAAGGCGAATACCTCGCCAGGGAGAGTAATCTGATCCTTTCTGCCGGCATCCCGGAATACGAATTGCTGGACAGAAAATACTATTACTACAGCGATGGCAATGTGTCGGGTACGCCCAATCAGCCGCTGGAGGTCAAAGCGCTGCACATGTCGCCCAACCCTACGTTTGATGTCGTTCAAATCCAGTTGGAGTCCGACGCCCGTGTGCAGATATTCAATATGCAGGGCCAGCTTATGCAGCGTTTTACGCTCCAATCGGGCTATATGACGCTCGACCTGAACGACCTGCCCGCCGGCGTCTATCATCTACAGGCACAGACGGCAGAAGGATACTACGCCGGGAAGCTGGTGAAGCAATAGATTCCAAACAAATACGCCATGAAACGGAAACCGCACATCGACAACGGCCCTGCAGATCCGCAAAACTTTGCGGATCTGCAGGCGCAACTCGACTGCCTGAAATCGCAGGTCAACCCGCATTTTCTGTTCAACAACCTCAGCATCCTCTCTTCGCTGGTTCAGGTTGATCCCGACCTGTCGGAGCGGTTTATCGTTGAATTGTCGCATACTTACCGCTATATTTTGGATCAACGGGAATTGGAACTCGTACCCCTTCGCGCAGAAATGGACTTTATCGCTTCTTTTGCTTTTTTATTAAAAATACGCTTTGAGAATAAATTTGACTTGATCGCCCGAATAGAGGAAGAGGATTTGGATCGCTACCAAATAGCCCCTTTGACCTTACAATTGCTGGTAGAAAATGCAGTAGCGCACAATTGTATGTCGGTAAAAGAACCGCTGGTGGCGGAAATTTTCATACAAGATGCTAACTTGTTGGTGAAAAATCAATTGCAACAACGCCCGGTATACCAACAAAGGTCAGGCAGCAGTTTGCAGAATTTGTCCAACCGCTATGCCTTGGTTACCGACCGCCCGGTTTGGGCAGGCGTGGTGGGCAATGCGTTTGTCGTAAACGTGCCATTGTTGCCGGGTTCGTTCTAACATCATTGGAATGAAAAAACGCTACACACTATCCTTGCTTGTCTTGTTAGTATGGTCGCTGTTATCTGCCCAGCCCAACAGGGACAGCCTTTGGCAGATTTGGCACAATACCGGCTTGAAAGACTCCCTCCGCCTGGGAGCTTTGCATGCCTTGTCGTATAGCTATGCCCACAACGACCCCGACTCCGCCAGGCTGTTGGCGCAAACTTTGCTGGCGTATATTCGCGAAAAAAAGTCACCGTATTGGGAGGCCAGGGCGCACAACAATTTAGGGCTGTCGTATCGAATGCAAAGCAATTTTGCAAAGGCTATCCAACACTACGAAACCGGCATAACACTATTGGAAAAAACCGGCGACAAAAGCTATCTGGCGGCAGTTTATGGCAATCTGGGTGATGTGTACCGCCTGCAGAGCAATTTCCCCAAAGCCATCGAATGCATCACCAGGTGCCTCGACCTGGCCGAAGAAGCCGGCGACCGGCAAAAGGTCGCCGATGCGTATATCGCTATCGCTACCCTGTATTACGACGACGAACCCGGGGATATCGCCAAAACCCTGGAATACCTGCAGAAAGCCCGGCAAGTATACGAAGCCCTGAATAGTGAAAAAGGCATGGCTTTGGTCTACGGCAACCTCTCAGCCGTTTATCTCAACCTGGACGAATTTGATAAAGCGATCGATTTTAATGACAAATCGATGGCGATCCAGCAAAAAAGAAACGATATGAGCGGCATGGCCACCTCGCTGCACAACCGGGCCATGATACGAAGCTACCAGGGGCGCTACGCAGAGGCACTCGCCGATTTCAACCGGGAAATAGAGATTTTTAAAAAAATGGACGACCAGGAAGGGTTGGCCGACGCTTTTAACAGCATGGGCGACCTTTGGCTGCAACAAGAACGCTACCCCCTGGCCATAGATCTATGCGGCAATGCCCTCCAAATCGCCCGCGATATCGGCGCCCCCAATCTCAACGAAATGTATGCCTGCTATTGTCTCTATAGCGCATATCAGCAGCAGGGCAAATACAAGCAGGCACTCGACTATCTCGAGCAATTTGTAGCCTCAAAAGATAGTCTCCAGCAGAATGAAACGGCTCAACGGCTCAAACAAATGGAACTTCAACGCGATAGTCTGGGCCGGGAAAAAGAGAAGCTCCAGACGGAAATAGCCCACCAACAAGCTATCCAGCGCAAAAACCGAAGCCTGGGTTTGCTTACCGCCGGCGGATTGGGCGTGCTCAGCGTGGCGCTCGCATTCTGGGTGCGGATGTTGTATTTCCGGCGGCGCTCGCAATCGTTGCAAATTCGCTCCGACGAACTGGAAAAGCAACAACTAATCAATGAAGTGGCCCTGCTGCGTACCCAGGTGAACCCCCACTTTTTATTCAATAGCCTGAGTATCTTGTCGTCGTTGGTACACATAGACGCCAACCTCTCCGAGCAGTTTATCGAGCAGTTGTCCCGCTCGTATCGCTATATTTTGGAACAAAAAGAACAGTCGCTGGTCACCCTACGCACGGAATTGGAGTTTATTCAGGCTTATTCTTTTTTATTAAAAATACGTTTCGAAAATAAATTTGACCTGCATATCGAATTGCCGGATGACATACTTGATAATTACAAAATTGCCCCCTTAACCCTGCAGTTATTGATCGAAAACGCAGTGAAACACAACCGGATGTCGGTGAAGGAGCCGTTGGTAGTTTCCGTAGCTGTCGAAAATGGGGATACTCTGGTGGTGAAAAACCGCCTGCAACCGCGCACCTCGGCGGTCGTATCTACGGGTGTCGGCCTGCAAAATATCCTGAATCGCTACGCATTGCTCACCGAACGCACGGTATGGGCAGGTGAAACGGAAGCGCAATTTGTGGTAACAGTTCCTTTATTATAAAAAATGCAAAGCATGAAGACGATCATCATCGAAGACGAAAACCTCACCACCCAACGCCTCGAGGGCATGCTGCACAAATACGACCCGAATATCCAGGTGCTCGCTACTCTGCCTTCGGTAGCGGAAGCTGTCGAATGGCTCGGCGCCCACGCCCAACCCGACCTCGTTTTCATGGATATCCACCTCGAGGACGACCTGGCTTTCCGAATTTTCGAGCGGGCAAATTTGCAAGCGCCCGTCATTTTTACTACCGCCTACGATGAATATATGATCCAGGCTTTTAAGGTAAATAGTATCGATTACCTGCTCAAACCTATTAATTATAGTGAATTGGTACAGGCTCTGGAGAAGTATAAATCACTCAAAAACCAATTCGCGCAACCCAACCTCGATGTCCTGTTACAATTCATCGGACAAAAAAGTGAGCCCGAATACAAAGAGCGGTTTATGATTACTGTAGGCACGAAAATCCGCAGTATCGAAACCCGCGAGATTGCCTATTTCTATTCAGAAGATAAACTAACTTTTATGGTCACAAAAGACGGCCAGCACCTGCCTATCGATTTTAGTCTCGAAAAACTGGCTTCCCTGCTCGATCCCAAGGAGTTTTTCCGCATCAGCCGGCAATACCTGGTCAGCTTTCCGGCTATACAAACAGCGCATACTTATTTCAAAGGTAAACTCAAACTCGACCTCCAGCCCAAAACTAAAATTGACGCCCTCGTGAGTGCCGACCGCGTCACGGCATTCAAGGAGTGGATGGGGAGGTAGTTGTCAGTTACATAACCCACAACCCACAACTCACAACCATGACCCTCCCCTTCCACCCCCAATACGACACCATGGACTGCGGGCCGGCTTGCCTGCGCATGGTGGCGGCGTATTACAGGCGCCGTTATTCGCTGGATACCCTGCGCGGTTACTGCCATGTCGACCGGGAGGGGGTGTCGATGCTGGGCTTGACGGAGGCTGCCGAAACCATCGGCTTTCGGGCTTTGGCGGTGAAGCTGCCTTTTGACAGCCAAGAGGAGGGAATGCCGAGCCTGCTCGATGCGCCCCTGCCGTTAATTGCCTATTGGCGCGGTCGGCATTTTGTGACGGTGTATCGTGTGTCGAGGCGCAAAGTGTGGATCGCCGACCCGGCTGTAGGCAAACTTGGACTTTCTCATGCGGATTTCTGCAAAAACTGGATGGAAGGGCAATCCGAAGGTATTGCGCTGCTGCTCGAACCTACTCCCGACTTTTACGATAGCAAAGGGGAAAAACCCCGTCCGCAGGGCTTGTCCCGCTTGTGGAGCTACCTGCAACCCTATCGCAGCTTGCTGATCCAGTTGATCGTGGGCGTGCTGGCGGGCAGCGTATTGCAATTGCTCTTTCCTTTTCTCACCCAGGCTATTGTGGACATTGGGGTGCAGCAAAGTGATATCGGCTTCATTTATTTGTTGTTGTTGGGGCAATTGGCCGTTTTTCTTGGGCAAATGGGTGTACAGGTCATGCAATCATTCATCTTGTTGCACATCGGCGCCCGGGTCAACCTGTCTTTGCTCAGCGATTTCCTGGCTAAGCTCTTTCGCCTGCCCTTGCGTTTTTTCGATGCCAAACATACCGGCGACCTCCTGCAGCGTATCGCCGACCACCGCCGCATAGAGGTTTTTCTCACCCAATCTACGCTCAGCGCCCTGTTTTCGATGGTGTATATCGCCGTCTTCGGGCTCGTTTTGCTTTATTACCACCCGCTCATCTTTGCGCTGTTTGTGGCCGGGAGCACGCTTTACCTGGGTTGGATTTTTTTATTTATGAAAAAAAGAGCGGTACTCGATCAAAGGCGATTTTCGGAATTGGCTGAAAACCAATCTACTATTATCGAACTGCTGCAGGCCATGCCCGAAATCAAATTACAAAACAGCGAGAAACGGCGGCGCTGGCAGTGGGAGGGAGTGCAGATGAAATTGTTTAAAACCAACCTGCGCTGGCTCACGCTGACTCAATACCAGGACAGCGGCGCGGCGTTTCTCAGTCAGCTCAAAGATATCCTGATCACTTTCGTGGCGGCTCGCAGCGTCATCACCGGCGAGCTCACCCTGGGTATGATGCTGGCCGTGCAGTACATCGCCGGACAGCTCAACGCCCCCTTGCAGCAATTGCTGTTTTTCCTGCGCGCCGCCCAGGACGGCCGCATCAGCCTCGAGCGCATGCGGGAAATCCACGAACAGCCCGACGAAGAGCCCGCCGCCGCGGAAGTCGCCACTGAGCTACCCGATGCCGGCGATATCGTCATCGACCGGCTTTCGTTCAAATACAATCCGCTCGACGAGTATGCCCTTCAGGACCTCCGTCTCACCATACCCCGCGGCAAAGTCACCGCCATCGTAGGCGCCAGCGGCAGCGGCAAAACCACGCTGGTCAAATTGTTGCTCGGCTTTTACGAGCCGCTGTCGGGCGAGATCAGAGTAGGGGAGGCGCCCCTCGGCGCCATCAGCAAGCACCTGTGGCGTAGCCGTTGTGGGGCGGTATTGCAGGACGGTTACGTCTTCTCAGATAGCCTGGCGCGCAACATCGCCGAGAGTAGCGACCAGATTGACCTGGAGCGGATGCTCCGGGCGGCAAAGGTCGCCTGCCTGGAGGATGTAATCGAAAGTCTGCCCTTAGCCTACGACACCCAGGTCGGCTCGCGCGGCAACGGACTCAGTCAGGGCCAGCAGCAGCGCCTGCTCATCGCCCGGGCCGTCTACAAAGACCCCGCCTACCTCTTCTTCGACGAGGCCACCAACGCCCTCGACGCCCACCACGAGAAAAAAATAGTGGAAAACCTGCGCGAGTTTTACCAGGGCCGCACGGTAGTCATAGTCGCCCACCGCCTCAGCACCGTCCGCGACGCCGACCAGATTGCCGTGCTGGCCCACGGTCGCCTGGTGGAGCTGGGCACCCACGATGCACTGATCGCCGGCAAGGGCCCGTATTACGAGTTGGTGAGGGAGCAGTTGAAACTGTGATGGCAAAGGGTGAAGGGACGAGGTGACATCTCGACGTGAGGAGAGGTGTCATCTCGGGGCGTTGTTTTCTCAGGAAGAGATGTCACCTTCTTTCGTGCCTCGCGAATGGAGCTGT
>JABWBR010000152.1 GCA_013360405.1 Saprospiraceae bacterium | reverse complement strand
TTTACTCCGCCGTTTGGTTTGTTTCATCTGCCTTTGTTTTTGGGGCAAAGATACCCCATCCCCCAATGGTAGGGTAGATGTGGTTTACAGGGTGCTTACGTATTTCTGGTTTTGCGCGTTGTCGTTGGCGCTTTTTTGCCCTACCGAATACGGCGGATTCCCCATAATTACGTGAAGTGGGGCTTTTTTCTGGCGTTGTACCCGCTCCGAGTTTTTGGGAAACATATCCGAAAATAGCTTATCGCTGGCGTCGCTTTCGCCGAGTTGAAACGTATCGGTGAGACAAATACCTTCGAAGGGGGCGTAGTCGGTTTCGCCCAAGGCGTCGTGGTAGGCGTTTTCGATATTCACAGCAGCTATGTAATAAGCTAGCAGCACGATTTCGTTGGCGTGAATTTCGTATTGGTACTTGCGGGGCAGATCTTCTTTGCTAATCAGCCCACTTTGCAGCAGGCGGGTGACAAAGGTACCCGTGCCCGTAAAGGGGTCGAGAATATGGATATTATCATCGCTCAGGCTGCGGCTAAATTCCTTTTTCAGCGCATCATTTACCGAATGGATAATAAAATCAACTACTTCCACCGGCGTGTAAACGATGCCCAGCTTTTCCACCATCTTGGGGAAAGCGGTTTTAAAAAACTTGTCGTAAAGCTCGATAATAATGCGCTGTTTGCCTTCGGCATTGTCGATACCGGCGGCGCGCATCTTCACTGATTCATAAAACTTGTGGAGGGTTTCGGTATCCTTTTCGATGGCTTGTTCTTCCAGAAAATCGAGCATCACCTGCATCGACACCGATATCGGGTTGTGCTTCACAAACGAATACCCTTCGAACAGCGCCTCAAAAACGGGTTTGGTAATGATGTGCTGCGAGAGCATCTCCACCGCTTCCTGCGCGGTAATGCCGGGGTTGATATTCTTTTGCAGGCCGGTGAGGAAATCCTGGAAGGCCTGTTGGTGGTTGCCGTCGTCATTCACCAGCCGGTTGATGCGTTCTACCTGGCGTTCGGCGATCTCTGCCACGCTTTTGGCCCATTGCTCCCAGTAGCGGCGGTCGCCCACTTTTTGCACCATCCGGGCAAACACGATGTGTTGCAACTGCTCGAATTGGATGGCTAACTGCCGGCTGATGGCACTGTTTCCATTTGGCTCGGCAGCTATGGGTTGGCCGTGTTCAAACGAATACTCGGGCCTGCCCACCAGGATCTGTGCGGGGCGGTTGCGGTTGAGTTCTATTTTATTCACCGTGGCGTTAAAGCGGTCGTCGTGGGCGCGCAGGGCGTTGAGCACCGTCCACACCACTTTGTAGCGCTCGTTATCGTCGAGTGCCTGGGCGGCGTCCACATCCGAGGGCACCACCACGGGGATGATGATATAGCCGTATTTCTTACCGGGCGACTTGCGCATCACCCGCCCCACAGATTGCACCACATCCACCTGCGAGTTGCGGGCGGAGAGGAACATCACTGCGTCGAGGGAGGGCACATCCACGCCTTCGCTCAGGCAGCGCACATTGGTAAGTATGCGGCATTCGCGTTCTTCGCCATCCGATTTGAGCCAGCCCATCAGCTCGTCGCGCTGCGGCGCCGACATAGCGCCGTCGATGTGTTGCGAGCCCACCGCCACCATCTGTTCCTTTTTCTCGGCGGGCAGCGAGCTGATATAGGCATCCGTAGCCGTGTTAAAAATCGAAGTAATCTTTTTGGAGACCGCAATATTTTGGCAAAAAGCCACCGCTCTTCGCATCGGCTCGGGGTCGCTATCTTTTATAATGCCTTCATCGCCCAGGATTTGCTTGCTGAGGGCGTTGATACAGCCGATTAGTTTCGAAGCGTCGTCGGTATTGATCTCGCTTTCTTTGTCGGCAATCATCTTTTGCACCGCGGGCGGCACGTCTTTATCGCTCAGGGTTAAAATCAGCACCTTGTAATCGGTGAGCAAATCCTGTTCCACCGCTTCGCCGAAGCCGATGCGGTAAATTTCCGGTCCGTACAGCGTATCATCGTCCATTGAACACAACACGGCATCGGCCTGGGCGGCCTTGCTTTTTATATCGTCGCTGTACAAGCGCGGCGTTGCGGTCATATACAGGCGTTTCCTTGCTGTAATAAAAGCATCATCGTGAACTTTCGTAAAAGCCGATTCGTCTTCGCCGGCCAGCGAAACGCCGGTGGTGCGGTGGGCTTCATCGCAAATAATCAGGTCGAATTCGCCCCAATCGGGGTTGGTTTTGCGCAACTCCTCCTGGGCTTTGGCCACCACCTCGATGGATTGGTAGGTAGAAAAAACCACCGTCAAACCGGAGTTTCCGTTGTGTTGCAGGTGTTTAAATTGCTGAACAATAGTCTGTAAGTTCGTAGAAGCGGGAAGCGGTAAATCCACTACGCTAAAATAATCGTTGTCTTCGTTTTTCGGGTTTTTGCGGGATACTTGCGGATCGGAGCAAATACACACCGCGTTGATCGGTTCCTGAGCGAAGGCGGTCCATTCGCGCAACGTTTGTCCCAGCAGCGCGATACCGGGCACGAGAAATAGCACCAGTCCTTTTCCCCCAGTTTCCTTTTCGGCAATGCGGAGCGAATTAAACGTTTTGCCCGTGCCGCAGGCCATAATGAGTTTGCCGCGGTTGTGGATTTTAAAATGCTCGTGCGTTTTTTCCAGGGCTTCCTTTTGGTGGGGCCTCAATTCGCGCTCGGTTTTGAGCGATTGTATGCCGCTGATACCGCGTTCCAATTTCTCCCAATCTACCGGGGCTTCGAGCAGGGCGTAAAGATTAATCCGGCTTACGGGCGGGTGTTGGTTTTTAATCGCCTCCGTCGCATTGGGCCCCCATTTATTGGTGGTTGAAATCCAGAGTCGTTGGCCAAATTTTGTCGTTTGGAGTTGTTCGTTCTTAAAAGTCCTGCCGGACGTAGCCAGGAAGCTATCCACGGCGGGTTTGTCAATCGTCGTATTTTCCTGATAAAATTTACATTGTATGGCCCAATATTCGCCGTCGTGGGTGAGGGCCACCAGGTCGATGCCTGTATCACTGCCGCCCAGGTCCAGTTTACCGGGGAATTCATTCCACAGCCAGACGTTCTTAAAGCGGTGGGCGTATTGGGGGTCGGTTTGCAAATAGACTTGCATGGGGCGCAAACCAAATTGTCGCTTAAGCGGCCTTTGCATACCCCATTTGCTGGTTAATAATCGTTCGAAGCTTGTCACGCTTTCCACTTTTGAAAACAGC
>JABWBR010000095.1 GCA_013360405.1 Saprospiraceae bacterium | reverse complement strand
CGTAGTAGTACAGGGCGATTAGGTCTATTGCTTTCACAAATCAAAGCTAATTCGCTTTGCGCTTTCCTACGTCTGTTTTTTTCAACCCCTAATTCGCATAAGTTAGGAATAACCTATTTCTACATATATCCAGCCAAAGAGGAGTATTTGTTCGAGAAGTGAAAGTGCGTATTCTTATTTCAACTATGTCACCGTATACAAATATACAAGAATTTCAGCAATTTGCAAGGCGCCTGGGTTGCCTGTTTTGCACGAAAAGTCAGGATGTTGATACAAAATTTGAAGAATGATTATTTGATGATTTACATGTAAAAAATATTAATAATCAAACATCAATCCAGTATAATCGCTTTGACATTCCCCATCTCCACCTTCGACACCTCCGTCATACCGCCGCTCTCAAAGAGGCGGTCAAAGCCGGCCACGTCGCGGGAGTCGTTTGTGGGTTTAAAATTGAGATAATCGGCAAAGCGGATGCCATTGACGGTGCGGGCATTGTAGGCCTGCCGGAAGCGGGCGCCGCCGCCGTCCTCCAGGAAAGAATAGGCCAGGTAATCCATCGTATGGCGCTCGCAATGAATCCAATAGGCGTATTCGTCTTCGTGGTCTTTGCCGCCTTCTTCGGGTGTAAAGCTGACCCGTATTTTGTAGTAGGGCTCGCCTTTAATCGTCGTTTTGCCGAGGTATTTCTTTTGCACGGCGCGGTCGTTGAGGTAGTAGGGCAGCAGGGCGAAATACACCACCGCATTGACGCCGTTGGCATATTTGGAGCTATCGGCAGGGGTCAAAGCGGCCTTTTGGCCGTTGATCTCCCGGTGAAAGCCGACGTTGGTGAGCACGTCTTTGACCGCCCGGCCCAGGCTATCCGCATAGCTGCGCTCGTAAGCAAAAGAGCCGCCCCGCCGGGTGACTTTTAAGTGGAATTGGCGGAAATCGAACTCAATAAGGCTGTTGGAATATGCCTCGCCGCCATGCGCAGCAATGGCCATGTCAACAATCAACTGACTGCTATCCGCCGCCTGCTGACCGCTAACTGCTGACTGCTGATTGCTGTTCTGTTCTTCCGAAGCCGGGCCGCCACAGGCCCACAGCCATAAAAGAGCCAGGCTCCATGCCATTTTTCTCATGAGCGGTGTAATTTTGGTTATAGATACAGGTTGATAGACCAGGCTTTTGTGCCTTTGTGTTCTTTTTGTGCCTTTGTGTTAAAAATACAACGTATTGCTCCATATTTTTACCACAAAGACTCGAAGGGCACGAAGTACCACTAAGACTAGTTTCCGACTTCCCCGCATTATACAAAGGTAGGATAGATGTTTCAAAATACCTGGATATTGGCCCTGCTCATATTGACCTTCAGCGCTTGCCGCCGGGAAGCCGAACCGGCCGGGCGCGCCATGTACTACTGGCGCACCGCCTTATCAATTCGTCCTGCAGAACGCGCGTTGCTCGACTCGCTGGGTGCAAAACGCCTCTACGTCAAATATTTCGATGTGGATATCGACGCCGGTGGCGAACCCCTGCCCCTGGCCCAACTCGAAGCGGATACGGCATTGTTGCAAGACATTGAGATTATTCCCGCCGTTTTTATTACCAACCGCACATTAGAACGATGCTCAAGCGATCAACTTGACACACTGGCCGTTCGCATGTATAAAAAAATAAACGAACTGCATGCCCCGCTCAGCCGTTGGCCGATAGCGGAAATCCAAATCGACTGCGACTGGACAGAGGGCACTCGCGAGTCGTATTTTTATTTATTAAAAAAATTGCGAACGCAAATCGAACCCCGCAACTGCGCCCTTTCGGCCACCATCCGCCTGCACCAGGTGCGGTATTTCAAAAAAACGGGTATTCCACCCGTCGACCGCGGCATGTTGATGTTTTACAATATGGGCGATTTGGAAAATTGGGACGAACCCAATTCCATTTTAAATATAAAAAAAGCAGCACCCTACCTGGAAGGCGCTTCGCGGTACCCGCTGCCGCTCGACCTTGCTTTGCCGGCTTTTGGCTGGGGTGTACTTTTCAGAGATGGTCGTATGATCCGATTAATTTATCCGATTGATGAACAGGTTTTTGTTGATGCCGATCGTTTCCAGCGATTGGGGATGCGTCGCTGGCAGGTGATAAAAAGTACTTATCTTGACGGCAATTACTTGTATCGGGGCGACCGCATCAGGGTGGAGACCGCAGCGCCGGGCGACATGCGGCAGGCCGCCGAATTGTTGCAGCGATCCCTTCGCCAGGATCCCCGCACGGTGGCCTTGTACCACCTGGATTCGCTGCTGATAAAAAGATATACACATGTACAACTCGATTCAGCACTTCAAATTATGGCGCCTCGCTAGCGTAGCCGGCGTTTTGCTGTTGTGCCTGTTACCGCAGCGCATCGATAGCAGTTGTGTGCCCAATCCCAATGCTTTCAGCGGTTATTCCTTTATCGATACCGACGTCACCCGCAGGTATATCGACATGGCCCCCCTGCTTCCCGATTTCCCCAAATTGTACAAATTATACAAAGGTCAGGCATACAAGCAGATGGAAGACAACGTCAAAGAATGGCGCGAACGCATTTGCCGCCTGGCTACCGAAGCCGATATTCACTACCTGGTGTACGTGGCCACCATCGGCGAACTCGAAGACCTGCGTACCTCCATCAGCAGCAGTCGCATACCGCTGAGTTACCTGGGTGCTTCCATGTCAGAGAACACCTTTGCCCGTTATTTGCATCGCAACAAATGCGCAGAGATCGTCGACTACCTCATTTTTGCCAAAAAATGCGAGCCCTACGCCGTGAAACCCGGCGGCTGGGAAAAACCGGCGCTGGCTCGTGAAAGCATGCAAAGGCTTATCCAGGAAGGAAAACAAGCATTTATGAGAGCGGAATCGCACTACGTCCGCCTCCGCTATGCTTACCAGATCATCCGCCTGGCGCATTACGCCAAGCTATACGAAGAAGTCATTGCGCTGTACGATTATCTGATACCCAAAATAGACCACGACCCCAGCATCGTCGAATACTGGATTTTAGGCCACAAAGCGGGGGCGTTGCTAGCCCTCGACCGCCGGGTGGAGTCGGCTTACCTGTTCTCGAGGGTCTTCGACCGCTGTCCCAGCAAACGAGAATCGGCTTTCCTCAGTTTTCGCATCCGCACCGATGAGGAGTGGCGCGAATGCCTGCTCATGTGCCAGAGCGACCGTGAGCGCGCGGCTTTGTACGCGCTGCGCGCCCACGCGGAAGACAGCCGGCTGGTAGAAGAAATGGAAAAAATTTACGAATACGACCCGCACAGCGAATTCCTGGAAGTGTTGCTGGTACGCGAATTGGCGCAATTGGAAAAAGACCTGTTGGGGCTCGAATTTAATGACAAAAAAGCCGGCAACAAACGCTACCACGGCCGTCCCCGCGCTTATGCCGGACAGTTGGTCATCGACCTGCAGGGCTTCGTTCGCAAAGTGCTCAAAGAAGGCGAAATCACGAGCCCCGCTCTGTGGAAAATCGCCGAAGGCTATCTCGAATTGCTGGCGGGCAACTATTATTTTGCAGAAAAAACATTCAGCGTAGCCCGGGAAATGATTGACAACGATACCCTCGAACGCCAACTCGACGCGTTTGAGGCGACCCTGCGCATCAGCGCCATGTCAGGTTTAAACCCCGATATCGAAAAAACCGCCTCAGATGTGCGTACATCGAAAGTGTATACCCAATTCCCTGATTTCCCGGAATTTCTCGAGGATAAAATGGCCGATTTGTATGAAAAAGGCGGCCGCAAAGGACTCGCGTATCTCAGCCGCTATTCTTTGAAAAGCCTTAGGGCCAACCCCCAACTCGACATCCTCGACGACCTGCTCGAAGTGTGCCGCAAAAAAGACCGCAGCCGCTGGGAAAATTGGCTGGTAGAAAAAACCGACGGCACTACCATCGAAAAAGAGCTGATTGATATGAAAGCTACCATGTTGATCGGCGAGCACCAATTTGAAGCTGCCCTGGAAGTGCTCAAACAAATGGACCGCGCGGAATGGGATGATTACGGGGTGTTTAATCCCTATGCCGACCGCATTCGCGACTGCGTGCGCTGCCCGCTCCCCGATACGCTTGCCCTATATAGTAAAGGTGAAATGATAGAAAACCTGGTAGATACCGAATACCGGGCCAAAGCCGCCACCGACCCCGACGAGGCTGCCCGATTGTATCACCGCCTGGGGGTAGCCTATTACAACCTGTCGTATTACGGCTATAGCTGGCGCGCTACCGATAACTTCCGCAGTGGGGCCAGTGCGTTGCGTTACAAGCGGGGCAGCCGCAACTACGTGTTTTCGAATCCGCTTTTCCCACTGGGTAATAAAGAAAACATGGACGTGACGGAGGCTTTGTATTATTTTGAAAAAGCGCGTATACTCGCAAAAGACAGAGAACTCGGCGCCCGCGCCACCTTTTGGGGGGCCAAGTGCGAGCAAAAACTGCACTTTATAAATAATGCGGCGGGCGTAAAACCGGCGCGCGAATACTTTGCCCTGCTGCGCCGGTATTACAACGATACCGACTACGCCCAGCGCGTCATCAAGGAATGTAAATACTACAAAGCCTACGTTGCACAATAATTACGGTTGTTTATGACAGATATGCAATACCCACTGGAATTGGCGGGCACCGCCGCTTTTGCCATATCGGGCGCGCTGGCAGTGCGCGACAAAGGCCAGGACTGGTTTGGCGCCGGCTTTACCGCATTTATCACCGCTATCGGCGGCGGCAGCCTGCGCGACATTCTGCTGGGCAGCTACCCCCTGGTCTGGATCGCCGATGTCAACTTTATCTACGCCATCCTCGTAGGTTTTATCTGTACCCTGCTTATTCCCGGTATTCTGCTGCGATTGCGGCGCACCTTGTTGTTATTCGACACCCTGGGGATTGCGGCATTTACGCTTTTGGGCACCGAAAAAGCGCTGCACCTGGGCGTACAGGAAGAAATAGCCGTCATCATGGGTGTCTTTTCGGCCGTCATGGGCGGCGTCATCCGCGATACGCTGGCCAACGAGATGCCTGTGATTTTCCGGCGCGAGATATACGCCACGGCCTGTCTCGCCGGCGCTATCGCTTATGTAGTGCTACTCGCCGCCGGCATGGAGCGCCAGGTGGCTTTCCTGGTTTCTGCCGCGCTCATCGTGCTCATCCGCTTGCTGTCGATGCGTTTTCATTGGAGTTTGCCGCGGTTTTTGGGGTGAACTAAATTGGTGGGCTTATAGGTTTATGGGTTTATAGGTTTATGAAGTTTAGAATAAACCCATAAACGCATAAACCTACATATATTTGTCCCCGATTTCAAAAAACAAAAAAATGACCCACGCTAAGCGATATCTCGTCACCTCCGCATTGCCGTATGCCAATGGCGCCCTGCATTTGGGCCACCTGGCCGGCGCTTACCTGCCTGCTGATATTTATGTGCGTTATTTGCGATTGATGGGCAAAGACGTGGTGTGGGTGTGCGGCTCCGACGAACACGGCGCGGCCATTACGATAAGAGCAAAAAAAGAGGGCATTACCCCCCGCGAAATCATCGACAAATACCACGAACTCAACCAGCGTACTTTCGAGCATTTGGGTATTTCGTTCGACTACTATCACCGTACCAGTGAAGCCCTGCACCACGAAACCGCGCAGGATTTCTTTTTAAAATTATACCAAAAAGGCGACGAATTTGAGGAGCGCACCGTAGAGCAATACTACGACGAAGACTTCCACCAATTTTTGGCCGACCGCTACATTGTGGGCACTTGTCCCCGATGCGGCCATCCGGAAGCTTACGGCGACCAGTGCGAGAAATGCGGCTCCGACCTGTCGCCCTCCGAGCTTATCAACCCCCGATCCACCCTCAGCGGCAAAACGCCTGTCTTGAGGCCCACCAAACACTGGTACTTCAAACTCGATAAACACGCCGAATGGCTTCGCGAGTGGATTGCCACTGGCGTACTTGATGGCAAACAGCACCACGACCCCCGCCACTGGCGCAAACACGTAGTGGGGCAGTGTCTCTCCTGGCTCGACGGCGGTTTGCAGCCCCGGGCCATCACCCGCGATCTCGACTGGGGCATCCCCGTGCCATTGCCCGGCGAAGAGGCTGCCGGCAAAGTGCTCTACGTATGGTTTGACGCGCCCATCGGCTATATCTCGTCGACCAAACAATGGGCCCTCGACAACGGCAAAAACTGGGAAGACTACTGGAAGGGCGGCGACGACGTAAAGCTCATCCACTTCATCGGCAAAGACAATATCGTGTTTCACTGTATCGTCTTTCCCGCTATGCTCAAAGCTTACGGCGATTTTGTGCTGCCGGAAAACGTGCCCGCCAACCAATTCCTCAATTTCGAAGGACAAAAATTCTCCAAATCGCGGGGTTGGGGTATCGAGCAACACGAATATCTCGAAGATTTTAAGGATTTCCCCAACAAAGAAGACGCCCTGCGCTACGCTTTGCTGCGCAACCTGCCCGAAAACCGCGACAGCGATTTCAAGTGGGATGAATTTGTGGATTTCCACGACAAAGACCTGGCCGACAACCTGGGCAACTTTGTAAACAGGGTGGCCGTGCTTACGCACAAATATTATGACGGCGTAGTACCGGCAGTTGACGGCCCCTGGCAAGACAAGCTCGAGGAAGTCAATCGCCTGGCACTCGAATTGGGCCGCGAACTCGACAATTTCAGCTTCAAGCAGGCGATACAGTTATTCCTGGATATTTCCTCCTGGGGCAATACCTACTTGCAGGATACCTCTCCCTGGCAAATCTGGAAAGAAGACCCGGATAGTCCTGTGGTGAAGGAATGTTTGTTTGTGAGTTTGCAGATAGTCACTTTGCTAAGTGCATTGTGCGAGCCGTTTATTCCGTTTACTTCGCCCCGCATACGCGCCTTGCTCAATGTGCCGCCGCTGAAAAACGGGGATCTTACCGGTGTTTTTGACCAATTGCAAAAGGGTGAACCGCTGTTGCCGGCCGGTCACCGCATTGGAGAAGCGGTCATTTTGTTTGCCAAAATAAACGACCGAAAAGACAGCAGCCGACTGGAGATCATCAATAGCCAAAAGGCAAAGTTGGAAGAAGTGATCAAAGCAGAGGCTGCCCGGCAGGCTGCCCAGGCGCCCGCAACTGCCGTCGCAGAGGCTAAAGCCGAAATCCAATACGACGACTTTTCAAAACTCGACCTGCGCACCGCCACCATCCTCCAAGCCGAGCGCGTGCCCAAAGCCGACAAGTTGCTCAAACTACAGGTTGATTTGGGTTATGAGCAGCGCACCGTGGTGTCAGGTATTGCGCTGCACTACGAACCCGAGGCCATCATCGGAAAGAAGATAGTGTTAGTAGCCAACCTGGCTCCCCGCAAATTGATGGGCATCGAAAGCAAAGGTATGATCCTCATGGCCGAAGATGCCGAAGGCCGCCTGGGCTTCGTAAGTCCTCCTGACGGCTGGGCTAACGGAGCTCCTGTGAAATAGTGGTTAGCAGTTAGGGCTTAGGGCTCAGCAGTCAGCAGTTAGTCGCTAAGCCCTAAGCCCTAACGGCTAATCCCTAACTTTAAGAAAACATTAATTTCATTTTAACAGAAGCGAATAGTTTTCTTCTATAATTTAGCAAAATTATTCGACGAACTCTTTTCTGCAACCTATCAAATACGATCATCATGAAGAAATTCATTCTATTATTTGCCTTCTTCGGCGCCGTTGCATTAGTAAATGTGAACGCCCAGTGCCATGGTTCTAAAGCCTCCACTGCTTCTACCACCAGCGAAGAAGGCAAAGCAAGTCTTGCTAAAACTGTTTCTCTGGAAGAAGGTATTGAAGAGCGCACAGACGCTCAAACCGGAAAAACCAGCTATGTTCGCAAAGAAGTGAACGCCCAAACCGGCAAAGTATCTTACACCGAAGTAGAATACTGCTCCAAATCGGGTAAATTCACCAACGTATCGCCGAGCAAAAAGAGCTGCTGTGCAGGCGAAGGCAAAGCTTCAAAAGTATCAAACGATAAAAAAGCATGCGCAGAAGGCGCTGCCGCCGGATGCTGCGACAAGAAAGGCAAATCAGCCTCTTCGACTTCTACCGGCAACTCAACTAAAGTTAAGCTGGTAAAAGGGGAATAAACCGGGTGCGCTACCGGTCTGACCGCTGCCAGCGGTCAGACCGGTAGCGCTACTTAGTAAACTTCGAATAGAGGTTGCCGTTGCGGTATTCCTCCAAAACATGGCGCACCGTACTGGTGAGGTTTTTCGGTAGTTCATCGAGCGCGAACCACTCCGCTTCTTTAAACTTGTGCTTCTCGCGGGCTTTTAATTCTCCCTCCCACTTATAGGCTTTGAAATAAAGCACCATCCTTTGTTCCACAGGTGTAGTCTTCTGAAGCACATGCACCAGTGAAAGATCTTTTTCTTTTAGCGTAATACCGGCTTCCTCAAAACTCTCCCGGATCAGCGACTGTGTAGCATATTCGCCATCTTCCACATTACCCCCTACCAGCGTATAGTTGCCGCCATTGGGTTTGGTCTGTTTGAGCAAGAGAATCTTCCCCTTGTGATACAAGATCAACCGCACTTTCAGATTCACGCGCTGCGCTGCCATAACACCGGATAGATTTTATTGTGAGTAGAACAATTCAAGTATTGTGTGTTTCCTCCTGCTTTTCTTTTATTTTTGCGGGTACATTAGTAATATTGCGTTAGCTTATTCACCAATGCCAAAAGTGGCGAAATTTAGATTTATTTTGCTTATAACTCTAATTTCGCTATGAGATTTTGAATACCCGCTTTGTTGTAGTGACCATTGTACATCGACCAGTATTGATTCCTCCGATAAATACTGCTTTGCGCAAACTGGACTTTAAAGCAACCATTGTATGTACTACGAAAGCGTTTTAGCAACTATCGGCCATACGCCATTGATCAAAATGGGACGTATGTGCGCCGACATTCCCGGCACCGTGCTCGGTAAAGTCGAATCTTTTAATCCAGGCCAATCGGCTAAAGACCGCATTGCCCTGTATATGATCGAACAAGCCGAAAAAAAAGGCCGCATCAAGCCAGGCGATACCATTGTGGAAGCAACCTCAGGCAATACAGGTTTTAGCATTGCGATTGTGTGCAGCATCAAAGGGTATAAATGCATCCTTACGGTAACGAGTAAAGCCTCACAGGAAAAACTATCGCTGCTCCGCTCAATGGGCGCCGAAGTGGTAGTGTGCCCCGCCGACGCCGAACCCGAAGATCCCAATTCGTATTATTCCCGCGCCGAACAAATCAGTCGTGAGATTCCCAATGCGTATTACCTGGGGCAAAACTTCAACCTGGATAATTCCAATGCGCACTATCATACCACGGGCCCCGAAATTTGGGAACAAACCGACGGTAAAATAACGCACTTTGTATGCTGCGCCGGTACCGGCGGTACCCTCTCCGGTACGGCCCGCTATCTGAAGGAGAAAAATCCGAATATCCGAATCATCGGCGTCGACGCCTATGGTTCGGTGCTCAAAAAATATTGGGAAACGGGTATCCTCGACAAAAACGAGATTTACCCCTATCGCATCGAAGGCCTTGGCAAAACGATTATCCCCGATAACGTAGCCTTTGACCTGATCGACGATTTTATAAAAGTGACCGACCGTCATAGCGCCGTGCGCGCCCGTGAACTGGCTGCCAAAGAAGGCCTCATGGTGGGCTACTCCAGCGGCGCCGCAATGGAAGCGGTGTATAAAATCAAAAAACAACTGCGCCCCGATGATATGGTGGTCGTGCTTTTTCCCGATCACGGCAGCCGTTACCTGGGCAAAATATTTAACGACGACTGGATGAAGCAACAGGGCTTCTATTGCGCGCCTACCGTCGAAGCAAACAACCCATACAGCTACAAGCACATTAAACGAATCTATAAAGTTTATAAGCGGAAATACGGCAGGTATCTCCGCCAAACGCTTAAGATTTAATTTAATGTACTAAATTATGAAGCAGGCAAAAGCCAGAAATTTTGTTTCCGACGAAAACATATCGGTACCGCTTTTTCAAAACAAGTGGCTCGATAAGCTCACGCGGACCCACATCGCTGTGCCCGTGACTTTCTTTTTCGTATACGCAGCAGGGCTTCTCTATTACACCACGATTACTACGGAATTGACGCTTTTGACGATCTCGATGCTGTTTGCGGGAGGCGCTATCCTGTTTACTTTTGTGGAATATAACGTGCACAAAAGGTTGTTCCACGCCCCCCCGGATGCTTCGGATCAACGAAAGAAAATCACTTACACCGTGCATGGTATTCATCATGACTATCCGAAGGACAAGCAACGTCTCGCCATGCCGCCGGCAATGAGCGTGACCATCAGTACGGTGTTGCTGATCGTCTTTCGAGTTACGCTGGGACAATACGCATTTTCTACACTGGCCGGCTTTATGGTGGGTTATGCCCTCTACCTGGTTATTCACTACAGTGTGCATATTTTCAGGCCGCCGAATAATTTTGTAAAATATCTGTGGGTAAACCACGCTATCCATCACTACAGCGAAGAAGGTGTGATGTTCGGCGTATCTTCCCCTTTTTGGGATTATGTGTACGGCACCATACCCAAAAAGATGCACCGACGCAGCGATCTGGAGGTTAGATCCTCCTAACGCCGCGGCTTAAACAACCCGTTCATAATGATGGATTCCGACGAACTCGATCACTTGCGCGAAGCGGTACGAAATTCTCCCGAAAACGTACCGCTTCGCAAGCTTTTGGCCAATGCTTTCGCCAAACGCAAAAGATTTGAAGAGGCAGAACTGGAATGGAAAGAGGCCCTGCGTCTCGCTCCCCACGATGTTTCGCTCAAGTTGGGATTGGCTACCGCTTTTTTTGAACAACAAAAAACGGCACTGGCACTCGTGGTGGTGGAAGAACTGCTGCAATCCCCCACGCCTCCCGCCGCAGTATGGCTCTTGTACGCCCGCCTCCTGTTGGCCACCAACCAACCCGGCGAAGCTATGGACGCCTATGAAAAAGCCGTGCTGATAGACGGAAACCTGCGCGATACTTTCCTGGAATCGGAAATAAACCTCCAGCAGAAATCCCAGACGCCCCGCGATGCTGAAAAACTCACGCTGCGCCAGGGCGACGACTATGAGGACGAGCGTGCTATCGAAATTGAGCGCCCCAAAATAGCCTTTGACAGCGTAGGCGGTATGGATAAGGTGAAGGAGGAGATCCGTCTCAAGATCATTCATCCGCTCAAGCACCCCGAGATATATAAGGCCTACGGCAAAAAGATTGGCGGAGGTATTTTGATGTACGGCCCCCCGGGCTGTGGCAAAACCCACCTGGCCCGCGCAACAGCAGGTGAAATACAATCCAATTTTATCGCTGTAGGGATCAGCGATATCCTCAATATGTACGTGGGCGTAAGCGAGCAAAACCTGCACCAACTCTTCCAGAAAGCGCGGTCGATGAAACCCTGCGTGCTTTTTTTTGACGAAGTTGACGCCCTCGGCGCCAGCCGCAGCGATATGCGCCAAAGTGCCGGAAGACACCTCATCAACCAGTTCCTCGCCGAACTTGACGGCGTGGAATACGACAATGACGGCGTGCTGGTGCTCGCAGCTACCAATGCACCCTGGCATCTCGACCCGGCCTTTCGCCGACCGGGCCGTTTCGACCGCATCATTTTTGTGCCGCCCCCCGACGAGTCGGCCAGGGAGGCTATCCTGCGCATCCAATTGCAGGGCAAACCGCTGGGCCATATCGACTATACCCGCCTGGCTCGTCTTACTGCCGACTACTCGGGCGCCGACCTCCAGGCACTCGTAGATATCGCTATCGAAGCCAAACTCCATGAGGCTATGTCGAAAGGCATACCCACTCCACTCGAAACCGCCGATATCGAAGCCGCCGTAAAAAAACACAAGGCGACGACTAAGGAATGGTTTGGCACCGCAAAAAATTACGCCCTTTTTGCCAACGAAAGCGGACTGTACGATGAGATTTTGACATATTTGAATGTGAAGAAGTGAACAGTGAACCCGACTTCCCTTTGGTCAGTACGGGACTCCCCCGACTTTTAATCGGGACTCACTTCGTTCGCTTTCAGTCGCATAAACCCTCATAAACCCTCATAAACCCTCTCTATGAATATCTACCTCGAACGCGCCGGGCTATTATTAGAACAAAGGCGGTATGCCGAAGCCGAAAAAGAAGTGAAAGCTTATCTGGCCGGCGAACCCACCGACGCCTTCGGTTTGGCGTTACTGGCTGAAGTGTATTTGCAGCAGGAACGCTATGCGGAAGCGCTTCCTCTTGCCCAACAAGCCGTGAGTAACAACCCCGAATGGCCTTGGTTTTATTACATTCTGGCGCGCGCTTTATTTTATAACAAGCAAATGGCTAAGGCCAGGGAAGCCCTGCAGGAAGGAAAACGTCAGGCGCCCGACGACTCCTCGTTCTACTTGCTGCAAGCTATTTTTGCCATCTACGAAAGCAAGTGGCAGGAAGCCCTCGACGCCGCTGAAGCCGGCCTCGCCCTCGACCCCGAAGATGTCAACTTGCTCAATATGCGTACCGAAGCGCTGGTAAAACTCAATCGAACCGGCGAAGCTGCCCAGGTGATCGACTTCGCGCTGCAACAAGACCCCGAAGACGCCCATTCGCACGCCAGCAAAGGTTGGGTCAATGTGCATATAGGAAACTACGCCCAGGCGCTCGACAATTTCAAAGAATCGCTTCGACTCGACCCCACCCATGAATTTGCCCGCATGGGACTCAAAGAGGCTATAAAAGCAAAAAATCTGCTCTACCGGGTTATTCTGCGCTACTTCTTGTGGATTAGCAAGCTCAATGAGCGCAACCAATGGGTGTTTATTATCGGCCTGTATGTGGCTTACCGCTTGCTACTTGCTGCCGCAGAGTCTTTTCCTGCGCTTCAACCGTTGGTGGTGCCGCTGATTGTGGCGTACGTCATTTTTGCGTTTTCTTCCTGGATTGCCAAACCTGTGTCCAACTTGTTCCTGCGCCTGCATCCCCTGGGAAAATACGCCCTCGACGAGGATGAATTGAAAGGATCTAACCTGGCTGGTACGTTGCTTGCCGCTGCTTTTTTCGCATTTATCGGATTTTTGCTCACACAGTCCTTATTTTTTGCCTTCTTAACGGGCTACTTTTTCTTTATGTTGATTCCGGCCAGCGGTATGTTTAATGTAAGGCCCGGCAGCAAAGCCCGCCAATACCTGTTGTGGTACGCCATAGCAATGGCGGTAGTGGGCCTGGTAGCGATATTTTTACCTCAAAACGGCTTTGCCCTGCCGCTTTTCGGAATCGGCATTTTTGCCTACAGTTTTGTAGCTAATTACTTTGCCCAGAAAGATGCGCACGAATTTTAACGCTTGCGCACATCGCTGGGCGCCATGCCGAATTGGTCGCTAAAGCACTTGGAAAAATAAGCCAGGCTGTTGAATCCCACCATGTAAGCCACCTCGGAGGCGTTGCCCGCGCCTTTTTCCAGCAATTCTTTGGCCCGGTTCAGGCGCATATCCCTGATAATCTCGTTGGGGCCCTTGTCGGTGAGGGCTTTGAGCTTGCGGTGTAACTGGCTGCGACTCATGCCCACCGTCTGCCCCAATTCCACCACGCTGAAGTGCTCTTCATCGAGATTGTCTTCTATGGTAGACATCACGCGTTGAAGGAAGGCTTCGTCTACAGGCGTTACAGCCACCTCCGACGGCTTGAAAACCACTTCGCCGGCAAAGCGGCTGCGCAATAACCTGCGCTGGGTGATGAGGTTGTTGATGCGGGTTTTCAGTTCAAGCGCATCAAAGGGTTTGACGAGGTAGTCGTCGGCGCCGGTACCCAGGCCTTCCAGTTTATCCTCGCGCTCAGCCTTGGCCGTAAGCATGATGACGGGTATGTGGCTGGTGGCTGTTTCCTGTTTTAAAAAACGACATAGCGTCATGCCGTCCATTTCGGGCATCATCAGGTCGGTGATGACCAGGTCGGGCACTATTTCAAGGGCTTTGGCCAGGCCTTCTTTGCCGTTTTTGGTCAATACGGTGTGGAAGTTGCCCGATAATTGCTCGGCGATGTAATTGCGCACGTCGTCGTTATCTTCTACAATCAGTACCATCGGTAGATCGGTAGCGGGCGATGCGTGGTGTTCTTCTTTTTGTATTAAAATGGGAACAACCCCTGAAGGGGGGGAGACGGCGGTATCGAGCCCCAATTCTTCTGCGCTAAATGCTGCCTGCTCGACGGGAATAGTGAGATGGAAGCGCGTGAACTGCCTGGGTTTGCTTTCAACTTCTATCGTGCCGTGGTGTAATACGACCAATTCTTTGGTAAGCGCGAGCCCTATGCCGCTACCTTCCACGCCTTCTTCTGTGGTACCTGTGGTGTAAAAGCGCTCAAAAAGGTGCTCCAGCTGGTGGGCAGGAATGCCGATGCCGTTGTCGGCAATGGTTAGCCGGAGCAATTTGTTATCGTTTGATAGCCTGCCGTTGACTTCGATTTTCCCTTCTTCATGGGTAAATTTGAAGGCATTTGACAGCAGGTTCACGAGTATTTTTTCCAGTTTGTCGCGGTCAACCCAGCCATATTGGGGGCCTTCGGGTAAATCGACTTCGAGCCTGATCTGTTTGCGTTCGGCAAGGCTTTCAAAAGAAAACGCAATGGCGCGTACCAGCGACCCCCAATCGCAGCGGTTCACCTGCAATAACATACGGCCGCTTTCCAACCGTGATAAGTCGAGCAGTTGGTTGACGAGTTGCAGCAACCTAACGGCATTGCGCTGCATGATGCGGTAATATTTCTGTAGATCACCCTGTAGGGCGCCGCTGAGCATTTGCTCAAGCGGGCCGAGGATAAGCGTGAGGGGCGTGCGAAATTCGTGGCTGATATTGGCAAAAAAATTGCTCTTCAGTTTGTCGATTTCGCGCAACTTGTCGGTTTCCGCGCGTTCCAGTTGTACGGCCAGGGCGGCTTCCTTCTGGCGAAGTCGCTGCCGGTTGCGGAAAAACTGGAACAAAGCGCCCATAGCTACCAATGCCAGTACGGCGCCGATAACCAGCATGCGCTGTCGCGCGATAGTGAGCTCTTGCTGAGCGAGTTGCGCTTCTTTTTCTTTGGTTTGAAAACGCACTTCCATTTCGTTGAACGTTTCGCTATTGAGCTCGTTCATGATTGAATCTTGAACGACGGCATAATTATTGGCCGCTTCGTAAGCCAGGCGGTATTCGCCGAGCCCGGCGTATGTTTTTGCCAGACCCGAATAGGTGTCGCTCAGGTATTTTTTATCGCCTACCTGGCGGCCTACCTGCAGCGCTTCTTCATAATAGGCGCGGGCTTTTGCGTAGTCTTTTTGTTCGAGCGCGGTATTCCCCAGGTTATTCAGTACAGTATTAACGCCGCGTAGGTCGTTAATGCGCCGTTTGAGTTCGAGTGCCTGGTTGAAATAGGTAATAGCTTTGTCGTATTGTTTTGTATTTAAATAAACCGAACCGATATTGCCCAAAGATAAGGCTATGCCAAAATCACTGCCGAGTTGGCGCGACAATTCCAAGGTATGCGTAAAATATACCAATGCCGAATCAAATACATTATCCTGAAAATATACCAGCCCGATGTTGTTCAGATTGCGGGCGATGCCGATGCTATCTGCCAGTATACGCTTGAGCGCCAGGGCTTTTTTATAATATTCCGCCGCTTTTTCCGTCTCTTTTTTATCACTGTAGGTTAACCCCATATTTCCCAGGATGGTAGAAGCCAGGATTTGATCGCGTTTGCTCTTCCCCAGCATTTGCAGGGCTTCCTGGTTGAGCGCCAGGCCTTCCTCGTATTCGCCTTTGTATTGATGGGCAATTGCCTTGTCTTTCATTGCTGACGACAAGAGGTAGGATGAGCCCGTTTTTTTGGCAAAGTCGATTTCCTGTTCGCCCCACCAAAGCGCAGAATCAATATTTACACCCAAATAATATACAACCAGGCCCTGTGCGGCTAAACACCTCGCCGAATCGCCCGAAGCGCGCGCGCTCCATACATTTTTCAGACTATCGATATTGGCAGGTTGAGCTTGTACAGTGTTAATGACTGCAAGTAACAGTGCGATGAGAACGGAGGTTGGTTTTCGCATGGCATGTAAGATGTAGAACCACAAAATTTTTGCGGCTCTACATTACGATTTTTTTTTCTACCGCGCAACAGCCATATTACCTACAAGGGTAATTCCCGCATCGGTAACCACTTTTATCCGGTACATACCGGGAGCAAGGCTGCTCACGTCTAATTCGGGGTTAGTTCCCTCCAATTGGGCAGAATAGATTTGCCGTCCGGACGCGTCGTAAACGGCTACTTGCAGTTTCTCCCGGATGTCGCCAACTTGTAATACGACCCTTTGGGAGGCCGGATTGGGAGATAGGGTGAGGTCTTGCGGCTCTGCATTAGGGGAGTGTGCACTTACTACCAGTGCGCAATGATCTGAAGGAATATCAAAGCAATTATCAAATAGGGCTTGTAGCGTATCTGACCGTCCGTACATGGCGGCCACGTTTTCAAAGGCATCGGCGCCGGGTACTTGTGTAAAATAATAACCCAGTATCAGTTCATTTACAGCGCCGGGTTGCAATTTAAAAGGTGCGCTGCTGGCAATAACCCTTCGCTCGCCGGGCGTATTACCCGATGTTAATTCAGAGTCGGCTGCGGGGTCATTGGGATCGCCTGGATAGAGGAGGCCGTTATTGGGGGCCGGCGTGCCATCCAACCAATAACCGTTCATTAGGTAATAGTACTGAAGGGGAATACTGGGCATACCTTGCGGGCCTGGTTCATTGGTGAAAGGCATCATGTTTGAAAGCGTCAGTTCTTCCAACTGCTCGTTGAGTGGGCCGCGTAGCATGTCTACCGCCATAGCCGGCGGATTGGCGTACAGGTTATCGAAAAGATCGGCATTATAACCAAAAATAAGTTGGCGTGTTGGATCGCAGCCTACATAGTCATCATTCGGCGCGCCAATGTCGAAGTCGGCAAAAACGCCGAAGCGCGCTTCCAGGAGGTCTTCCGAAGCCCGGTTGATTAATTTGTAACGCACAAATACGGCATCGTTTAACACACTGTTATCTGTACAATTAAAAGTAAACACCAGTGTATGTATTTCGATATTGAGCATGGCGCCGAAGCTCTGGTTATGTATGCCGTAGTCGTGGAAAGAAAACCACAGCATTTCGTGGGGTACGATGGCTTGTTCGCAGCCCCTGACCTCCAGTACCGGGAAGTCGCCCGCTGCGGGGTTATAAACGCCGTCGCCGTCGCGATCCCAGAAAGCTGCGAAGCCCTGCGAAAGGCTTGGCAGCGTCAGTCCCGAATTATATTGTTCAAAAAAAGGATTACCCCGGGCCGGCCAGGAAAAGACATTGGGTACGGGGTTGTCAATAATTTGGTTGTCTTCCCAGTCTGCCACGTGTTGCGCTACTTCGTCGGCTGTCACGCGCCATATTTTATTGAAGGGAATGGCGCCTGTACCAGATATCAACCCCGGCTCGAAATCGCCGTTGGCGCCGTATAGCTGAGCTGATACCTTGATGTTACCTCCCGGGTCGACACCTGACAGCCAGATGCCGGAAGCTTTCAAGGTGGAAATTTCCGCCTGCCCAGGCACATAGGGCGCAATAAACTGACCGTTGGAAAAATCCCAGAAAAGGGCGCCATTGGAATTGACAACAGCTTTTACATTGCCGCTTTCTATTACGGCGCTAACAGGGGCTTGTGCGCCTAATGGGGTTATTACGGTTGTTAAAGCCCAAATGATGAATAAGCACGTTTGTTTCATAACGGTGGTTTTGGTGAAGAAAATATATGCCCAAAATCCGTTTTGTGTTACGCCAAAACAAACCAAGAAGGCCTATAAGTCAGGCTTTTGATTGATTATTTTTTGATTTAAATAATTAGTAATGAATAATTTAAAATTAAATTTATACAATAAAGAAAAAATGCAATCGAGAGGACAGAATGGTTGTAAGTTGTAACAAACCTACAACCTACAACCGAATTAAGCTTTCTTCTCTGTCGCACAGGTGCTAATCCCAAATGGAGCATAAAGCGGGCAGAAGCTGATAAAGCTGGTGAGCACAAACACACCGGCTAAAACCAGGAGTATTAATCCAAGCGTTCCGGCAACAACATTAGTGAAGTACAATACGGCAATGATGGCTGCGATGATTACGCGGACGAGGCGGTCGGTGTTACCCATATTTTTTTTCATGACATACAAGGATTTAGAGATGGACGGAAATATTTGTCGATTCAAAGTTATAGTCCCCAGCGCTCGGTTTGCGTGATATAGATCACCAAATTACACTCTTTATTGCACTTGATTAACCTGGTTGCCCATTCGTATAGTCATTATGGGACTCAATAAGATGTTTTCACGCAATCAATACCCTTCCTCCTCCATTTTGTCGGTGAGTGCTTGCACAACTCTAAATTGGTTAAGAAATTCTTTCGCAACCACTCGAAGTACGGTATACACGGGGATGGCCAGGATCATGCCTGCGATGCCGCTGATTTGGGCGCCCATAAGAATGACGAGAAAAATTTCGAGGGGGTGAGCCAATACGCTACTGGAGAAAATATAGGGCGACAAAAAATAGTTATCGAGCATTTGCACGGTAGAAAATACAAGGGCGACTTTAATCAGCAAGGGGAGTAATTGGGAATAAAAATCGAGGTCGACATTCGAAGTAATGGTGATGATAATACCCAGTGCGCCGCCGATGAAGGGCCCCAGGTAAGGAATTACGTTCATCAGCGCGGCAAAAAAGCCGATCAGCAGGGCATTTTTCACCCCAAGAATGGTGAGTAGTAAGGATACATAAATTGTGATGACAAACATTTGCAGCAGCATGCCTGCAAAATAGCGGGTCAGCAGCCGGCTGATGATGTCAACAGATTCCAGTATTTTGCTTTCGTATTTGGCAGGGGCGAGTACGGTAATCACATTGACAAACAGACCCTGTTCTTTAAGAAAGAAAAAGGTAATAAATACAATGCAGGAGATATCAACAATCAGGCCGCTGGCCGCCGAAAAAACGGCACTGATAATGGCGCCGATACGTGTGGGGTCGAATGTGCCGGCAAACATATTTCGCAACCACTCTTCGGGCGCTTTGGCGTCAAAGTAAATGCCACGGCTATTGAGCCACTCCTGAAAATGCCTGATGGGTTCTTCTATCGTGCGGGCAATAGCGCTGTAGTCTACTGTGGCCAGATTGCCGGCTTGTTGGATAAACATGGGCACAAATACAAGTATCAAAGAGATAAGCACAACAAAAAAGCATAAGATGGTCAATACGGCGCCCGTAACGGGCCCTGCCGTCCGTTTGCCTATGCGTAGCCGCCGCTGGAAAAAACGCGTCAACGGCTGGCCTATCATGGAGAGTACCCATGCAATGAGTACGTACGATACGATGTTGCGAAAAGTATATATCAGAAAGCCGGCTACAATAATAGTAGCAGCAATAAGGAGATTGCGGGAGAGGTTTTTCATACATCCATCGATTATGGATGCAAATTAAATAAAAAAGGGGAGCTGAAAGCCCCCCGGTAAAAAACACCTAAAACCCATATTCATATCATGAAAACCTTCTCTTGTGGAGGAGATTGATCATACTTCTTCTGTTCTTACTTTCTTCTCCCCTCTCGTAACCCGTGCTAAGCACCGGTTGTGTTGTTCTTTTGCTATTATGACGCTGGTTTTTCAACAAGTCACAAAGTTAGAAGAAAAGTTTTTTATTTTTTTTATGAAGCGCTCTTTTACGCTTCCTTTGCTGTCAAACGCCGGTTTTCACCGGCGCTTTCTTATTTTTGTACTACTGCTATAACGACAACTGTTGAAGATTTGTTGATTTATTAACCAAACAATAACCAAATCGGCGATAAAAAAGCCGTTCCATGCTGAAATCATACCGTTTATGTCAAAAAATGATACATTTCGCACCAATCAGGCCCCCCAACCGGTAGGCGCATACCCGCACGCGCGCCGTGTGGGCAACCTGCTTTTCTTATCGGGCATCGGCCCCCGCGACGCCGCTACCGACGATATACCTGGCCTTCAACGCAGTCCCGCCGGCAATTTTATTACTTTCGATTTCGAGGCGCAATGCCACTCTGTGTTTCGCAATGTGCGCGCCGTACTCGAGTCAAGCGGCGCCAAATGGGAAAACCTGGTAGACGTCACCGTCTTCCTCACCGATATGCAGCGGGATTTTCATACCTACAACCGCATCTATGCCGAGTATTTTAAGGATCACCAACCATGCAGAACGACGGTGGGCATCACGTCATTGCCTACGCCGATTGCAATTGAACTGAAGTGTATTGCATGGGTGGAGTATTAATGTGCTGATGTGCTGATGGGTTAATGTGCTGATAATTAATTAATAATTAAAAATGAATAATTAATAATGTTTTGCACATCAGCACATCAGCACATCAGCACATCAGCAAATCAGCACATCAGCACATCAGCACATCAGCAAATCAGCACATTAATTAAGCCTTATCTCATCGTCATTCGCGTCGAAGAAGCGGTAATTCGTAAGGCCGTAGTCGTTATCGGGATAGATATGTATCCATTTAAAATACTGCATATACCACTTCATCTGGCGGCTGGGCAGGCCCTGCTTGAGAAAAGCGGCCACATAGGGATGTACGTGTAGTTTGAGTTTTGTTTTGGGGTGCGACTGGTTGATAAAATTGAGGTCGCGTTCTATTTCGTCTGTAATCAGGATAGAGGCGTTGATCTTACCGGTGCCGTTGCAGGTGGGGCACACCTCGGCGGTATTGATCGTTACTTCGGGGCGCACCCGTTGGCGGGTAATTTGCATGAGGCCGAACTTGCTCAGCGGCAGAATCGTGTGCTGGGCCCGGTCTTTTTTCATAAACTGCTTCATCTCTTTCATCAGGTCCTTTTTGTGTTCCTGATTTTTCATATCGATGAAGTCGATGATAATAATGCCGCCGATATCGCGCAGGCGCATCTGGCGGGCTATTTCTTCGGCGGCTTCGAGGTTGACGTTTAGTACGGCTTCATCCTGGTTGGCGCTTTGCATTTTGTGCCCGCTGTTCACATCGATGACGTGCATGGCCTCGGTGTGTTCTATCACGATATACGCGCCGCTGGGCATGGTAGCGGTTTTGCCAAACGAAGATTTGATTTGCCGGGTAACGCCGTAGGTATTAAAAATGGGCTTTGTGCCTTTATAGAAAGTAACGATCTTGAGTTGTTCGGGGGAGAAAGAGCCGAGGTAGTTGCGAATATTCGAGTAGAGTTGTTTGTCGTTTACCACAATGCGTGTAAACGTATCGCTGAGTAGGTCGCGCAGTATACTCGAGGTTTTATCCAGTTCGCTAAGCAGTTTAGCCGGGGCTTTGGCATTTTTCATCTGCAGGAAGATATCTTCCCACTTTTGCATCATAAAATTGAGCTCCTCGTGCAGGTCGGCTACCTTTTTGCCCTCTGCCGCTGTGCGCACGATGACGCCGAAATTTTTGGGCTTGATACTCTCTACCAGGTGTTGGAGCCGTTTGCGCTCTTCGTTGTTGGCTATTTTTTTAGAAACGGCCACCACATCTGAAAAAGGCGTGAGTACGAGGTAGCGACCGGGAATCGTAATTTCACAACTCAGGCGGGGGCCTTTGGTGGAAATCGGTTCTTTGAGCACCTGCACCAGCAACTGCTGCCGTTTGGCAAGTACCTGGTCTATTTTTCCAGTCTTGATGATATCGGGTTCAAGCTTGAAATTGTCGAGCCGATGGGTGGCAATTTCGCCGGAATTGGCGCCGTTGGTGTATTTGGCAAGCGAACGCAGTTTTGGCCCCAGATCGGTATAATGTAAAAAAGCGTCTCTTTTGTGGCCTATATCCACAAAAGCAGCATTAAGCCCCGGCATGAGCCTTTTAATTCTGCCGAGAAAGACATCGCCTACAGAAAAATTGTTGTTGGTCTTTTGGTAGTGTAGTTCAACGAGTTTTCCGTCTTCGAGGAGTGCTATCTCTACATCTGTGGGCGTTGCATTAATAATCAGTTCTTTTTCCACAGGTTTATTTTGTTAATCGCCAAAAGCACAGAATCCAGATTGTATCGCACACGTGGCTTACAATCCGGATTATGCCAGACAAAGGAGTGAGTTGGCGCCTAAGGCGCCCTTTAACTACCTGTTCTTCTTCTTATGACGATTCTTACGCAGTCTTTTTTTGCGTTTGTGCGTGGCAATCTTGTGCCTCTTACGCTTTTTTCCACAAGGCATATTAATTCCTTTTATTAGTTTGAAAAAATGGGGTCGATAAGGGGGGATGAGGGTATATAAGGGTCTATGAGGGTCTATGAGGGTTGATAAACTTACTTTTCATAAACCCTCATAAACCCTCATAAACCTTCATAAACCCTTATAAACCCTCATAAACCTTTATTTCGGGCATTTCAAAGCAAATTTCGCCGCTTCTTCGGCTTTTCCCGTTTCTTCCAGTGCCAGTGCCATCAGGCAATTGGCGTTGGCGTCGCCGGGGTTGAGTCGCAGGGCTTCGTTCAGCCGCTCTATAGCCCGGTCATATTGCCCGGTTTTGATAGCCAGCCGTGCCAACTGGTTGATCACAGCGGTATTATCGGGGTATTTATCGTTCAGATCGCGCAGCATCAGGATGCCCTTCATAGGGTTATCCTGGGGCGGACTTTCCACATAACACAACGCGAGGTTGACCCGGTGCGTCACGTTTTCAGGCGCAATCGATATCGCATTTTCAAAGGCAGTGATGGCCCGGGGCAGACAAAACGACTTGCTTTTTTCTTCGGGCGCCTGTTGAAAGCACAGCAAGTAAGTCGTTCCGGCAATTGACCACGATTGGTCGTCGTTGGTCGCCTCGGCGGCAAGCTGGGCATAATAACCGGCAACAGCCTGGAACCCCAGTTTGTACCACTCGCCCGACAACTGCCGGTACAAGGCCGGCGCTTTGGCTGTATCGCTACCCGCTGCCTCGGCTTGCGCAGCCAGCGTCTCTATGGCGCTGCGCTCAGCAGGCGCCAGGGTAGCAAAAGCCTCTTCGATCAGGGTGGTGGCATCCGTGCGCTCAGCAGCCAGGGCTCTCGACTTTTCGAGAAGCTGTTGTTTTTTGGGTTGGGTTTCACAACCAAAATACAGCACAAAAAAAAGCGCAATGGCCGATGCTATAATGGAGAGCTGTAACCTGGTCATGTATGCCGTTTAATGGCTTGATCTCAATCAATCGTCATCACCCTCGTCTTCCGGCAGCGAAGTGACGTTGTCTTTCACCTGCTCTACAAATACTTTGGCAGGCTTGAATGCCGGAATGAAGTGCTCCGGTATTTCAATCGCCTGGTTCTTCTTGATGTGACGGCCTATCTTCTTTGCCCTTTTCTTGATGATAAAAGAGCCAAATCCACGGATATACACATTCTCTCCTTGAGCGAGCGATAGTTTGACTTCCTTAAAAAAGGTTTCTAAGGTAACCAATACATCGACTTTGGGTACGCCAGTTTTTTCGGAAATGGCGGCTACCAAATCAGCTTTTCTCATCGCTATTAATTGGTTTATAGTAAGTTATATGTCAAGTCGGTTCTAAAAACGAGTTGCAAATTTCTAAATTTTATCTGTTATAAGAAAATAAAAGACCATTTTATTTCAGTAATTTTCTCAATCGCTTGTTATAGTTATCTTTGCGGGGCGCCGGCAACTGCCGGACGTCCACTCAAAATTTGATATATGCTCTTGTCAATGACGGGTTATGGAAGGGTGTCCCAGCCCTTTCGCGATAAAGTGATTACGATTGAAATCCGATCGCTCAACAGCAAGTTTACCGACGTAAAACTCAAAACGCCTATCAACTACCGGGAACGCGAATCCGACCTGCGCCGGATCGTGCTGGACCGCCTCGAACGCGGAAAAATAGATATGATGCTCGAAATCAGGTCTACGCAGGGCGAAGATGAGGTGAGCCTGAACAAAGGGCTGTTCCGACGCTATTACGCCGAACTGAGCCAACTGGCCGCCGAATTACAGATCGATACCGGCGATATTATGCAAACAATCCTCCGCCTGCCCAATGTGGTGGTCACCGATAGCGAATCTATCGACGAGGAGGAATGGCAGGCCGTGCTCGATACAGTACAACTCGCCCTGGCGCATTTCGACCAGTTCCGCCTGGCCGAAGGAGGCGCCATGGAAACCGACCTCCGTTTGCGCATCCATAATATTATGTCGCTGCTCGAACAAATCAACCCCCACGAAGGCGACCGCGTGACGCGCCTGCGCCAACGCCTCAACCAAAACCTCGAGGAGTTTCTCGGCAAGGAGAATATCGACGAAAACCGCTTCGAACAAGAGGTGCTGTTTTATCTCGAAAAAATTGATATCACCGAAGAAAAGGTGCGCCTCGAACAACACTGCAAGTATTTCCTCGAAGAACTCGACCTGCAGGTGATGTCGAAAGGCCGCAAACTTAGCTTTATCAGCCAGGAAATGGGCCGCGAAATCAATACGCTCGGCGCAAAGGCCTATTCGTCCGATATCCAACGCTTTGTGGTGACGATGAAAGACGAACTCGAAAAGATTAAAGAACAGGTTGCCAACTCGGTGTAGCTATCAGCAGTCAGGGCTTAGCAGTCAGGGCTTAGCGAATAACCGCTAATGGCTAAGACCTAAAACCTTACTGCTGACCGCTAAGACCTAACCGCTAACCGCGGTACGTTATGAACAAACTCTTGATCATCACAGCCCCCTCGGGCGCCGGGAAGACAACTATTATGCGGCACCTGCTCGACAGGTTCGACCGGCTGGCCTTTTCTATTTCGGCTACCACCCGCAATAGAAGGCCCCACGAGGTGGATGGGCGCGACTACTATTTTATCAGTATCGATCAGTTTAAACAAAAAATAGTGAAAGACGCCTTTGTGGAATGGCAGGAGGTGTACGAAAACCAATACTACGGCACGCTGAAAACCGAGGTGGAACGCCTCTGGGCCCAGGGCAAAGACATCGTTTTTGATATCGACGTGAAGGGCGCCCTCAATCTAAAACATGCCTACCCCCAACAATCGCTGTCTGTTTTTGTGAAACCGCCCTCGCGCGAAGCCCTGCTCGAACGCCTTAGCGCCCGACGCACCGAAACCGACGAAAGCCTGCGCAAACGCCTGGCCCGCGCCGACGAGGAACTGGCCTACGAGAACAAATTCGATATTGTGATCGTTAACGATATACTGGATAATGCCCTGCAAGAAGCCGAAACGGTTGTTTCGGCGTTTCTCAACGACTAACCCATGGAGACGCTCATCACCAACGACATCAAAATTACCGTAGAGCCGCGCTACGAACCCGAATATTCCAACGCCCTGGAGCCTAAGTTCATCTTTTCTTACCATATCACGATCGAAAACCTGGGTAGGGAAGAGGTACAACTCCTGCGCCGCCACTGGCAAATATGGGATTCCAACGGCATCGTACGCGAAGTGGAAGGCGAAGGCGTGGTAGGCGAGCAACCCATCCTGCAGCCCGGCGAATTTTATTCGTATTCCTCCTGGTGCCAGTTTTATACGCCTATCGGAAAAATGCAGGGCGCCTACCTCATGATCCGCCTCTCCGACCAACAAACGTTCTTTGTGGATATACCCCAGTTTTCGATGATAGCCCCGCAGGTACTGAATTAAAATAAAATGCATTTTATCCTGTAAAAAATGTAAATTTGAGCTGTTTTTATCCTGTAAAAAATGTATCGCACAAAGATAGAGGACTTAAAAGCGTGGAAAAACAGCCCACTGCGAAAGCCGCTAATCCTAAGCGGCGCCAGGCAGGTAGGCAAAACCTGGCTGCTGCAGGAGTTTGGTAAAGCAGAATATGCCCATTTGGCCTATATCAATTTCGAAGAGACCTCCACATTACAAAACCTGTTTACTATCGGGTTTGACATCGACCGAATATTGACTGCACTGCAAATACAAACCGGGGTACAGATACAACCCGAAAATACCCTGCTGGTGTTGGATGAAATACAGGCTGTACAGGGCGGGCTTACTTCGCTCAAGTATTTTGCAGAAAAAGCGCCGCAGTATCATATCATAGCTGCCGGATCGCTGCTGGGCATGAACCTGCATCTAAACGAATCGTTCCCGGTAGGCAAAGTTGATTTTTTGGATTTGCGTCCTTTGTCGTTTGCCGAGTTCCTGATAGCGCTGGGTGAAAATGAACTTACAACTGCATTGCTAAAAAAAGACTGGGTTCTGCTTAGCCTGTTTTCTGAAAAATTAAAAGAGTACCTGCGCTATTATTTTTTTGTGGGCGGCATGCCCGAAGCAGTAGCGGTATTTACCCAAAACCGCAACTGGCAGGAGCTACGCCAGGTCCAATATCGCCTACTGCGGGCTTATGAGGCCGATTTCTCAAAACATGTTCCGCACGAACAGGTGCCCAGGGTGCGTATGGTATGGCAAAGTATTCCGGCGCAATTGGCCAAGGAAAACAAAAAATTTATGTACGGCGTACTCAAAGAAGGGGCGAGGGCCAAAGAATTTGAACTGGCAATTCAATGGTTGGTGGACTCGGGTTTGCTGCTAAAAAGTTTCAAGGTGTCGAAACCTTTTTTGCCGTTGACCGCCTACCAGGATGCGTCGGCTTTCAAACTCTTCCTGCTCGATGTGGGCTTGCTGAGCGCTATGGCCGGGCTTAATACAATAACAATAATAGAAGGCAACAAAATATTTAAGGAATTTAAAGGCGCCCTTACCGAGCAATATGTCATGCAGCAACTGAGGCTGAATTCAGAAAACTATATTGGATATTGGGCCAATGACCGCAGCACCGCCGAGGTAGATTTTGTAGTACAACGCGATGGAGAGGTAATACCCATAGAAGTAAAAGCTGGTGAAAACCTGCGGGCAAAAAGTTTTAAGTTGTTTTGTGATAAATATGAACCACAGGTGGCCGTTCGCGTTTCGCTTGCCGATTACAAACCCGAGCAGTGGATGGTAAATATTCCGTTGTATGGAATAGATGAACGAATAATTTAAAAACCTACAACCCACAACCCACAACCGACCAGCCATGACCAACAAAGCAATCGCCCAGGCTTTCCAGGAATTGGGAGATATCATGGAATTGCACGGCGAAAACCCGTTCAAAATCCGCTCCTACCAAAATGCGTATATCACGCTGCGCAAACTGGACCGCCCCCTGACGGAGATGAGCGACGAGGAGATCGCCGCCATCAAAGGCGTAGGCTCTGCTATCGCCGGCAAAATCCGCGAACTGCTCGACTCGGGCCGCATGTCTACGCTCGAAAAATACCGCGACATGACCCCCGAAGGCGTGCAGGAAATGCTCCACATCTCCGGCTTCGGACCCAAAAAGGTGCTGGCAGTGTGGAAAGACCTCGGCGTGGAAACTGTGGGCGAACTGCTTTATGCGGTGAATGAAAACAGGCTTATCGAACTCAAAGGATTTGGACAAAAAACACAGGAGGACCTCAAGGGCAAACTGGAATATTACCAGCGCTCGAAAGGCAGCTTCCACTACGCAACGCTTGAAAAACCCGCCCTGGCGCTCGTCGACAAGCTGCGCAGCGCCTTTCCCGGCGTGCCGGTAGAGCTATGCGGCGAGATGCGACGCTGTGCCATTACGCCTTCTCGTATTGAAATATTGGTGGGTGGTGATATAGAACCAGCCCGCCTGCTTGATGTCGCCAATCTGCAAGCCCGTGAAGCGCAGGGCGAAGGTGTGCACGCCTCCACAGAAGAGGAATACCCGGTAACATTTTATTCCTGCGACCTGCGGGAATTCGGCTCTAAACTATTCCGCTATACCGGCGCCGGCGATTTCCTGGAGGCATTCGTACAAAGCTACCCTGGCCTCGACTTCCGGGGCTTACCCGAGGAAAAAGCTGTCTTTGAGCGGGCAGGAATGCCCTTTATCGCCCCCGAATTGCGCGAAAGCGGCCAGGTTTTGGAATGGGCCCGGCAAGGCCGCCTGCCCGCTTTGATCACCGAAGCCGATATCAAAGGCGTAGTTCACGCGCACTCGACCTATAGCGATGGACTGCACAGTCTGCGCGATATGGCTCTTCACGCCCGTGCCTTGGGCTACGGCTATCTGGTGATCAGCGACCACTCCAAATCGGCCTTCTATGCCAACGGACTGCAACCCGAGCGCGTAATGCAGCAATGGGCCGAAATCGACGAACTCAACGCCGAACTGGCGCCCTTCCGCATCTTCAAAAGCATCGAAAGCGACATCCTCAACGATGGTTCGCTCGACTACGAGGCCGATATCCTGGCCCGCTTCGATTGTATCATCGCCTCGGTGCACAGCAACCTGCGCATGGACGAAGACAAGGCCACCCAGCGATTGATCACCGCTATCGAAAATCCCTACACTACCATATTGGGCCACCCCACCGGCCGCTTATTGCTATCGCGCAAAGGTTATCCCATCGACCACCGCCGCGTGATCGACGCCTGTGCCGCCAACCGGGTCGCCATTGAGATCAACGCCAACCCCTACCGCCTCGACCTCGACTGGCAGTGGATACCCTACGCCCTCGAAAAAGGCGTAAAGTTGTGCGTCAACCCCGACGCCCACAGCAAAGACGGCATACGCGATATTCACTACGGCGTCTGCGCCGCCCGCAAAGGCGGACTGAGCGCCGCCGAATGCCTCAATGCGCTGGACGCAGCGGCCTTCGCAGCTTATTGCAGTAAGGGGTAATGGCTTTGCTCAAGATGTGATCAATACATCAGCATACTGACTTTCCATAGAAATTAGTTTGTTGTTTTTCAAAAAAATGGTTATTCTTGTTTATATATAATGTAAATCGATTGTTTACCAAAAACCAAGAATC
>JABWBR010000022.1 GCA_013360405.1 Saprospiraceae bacterium | reverse complement strand
GCAGTCATTGCATACTACTTTTACGATGCTAAACCAGCCGTCTTTAACCCCTGTTTTCTCAATGCCTTATGTAAGCTATCCAAAACTCACGTTAATTTAGTAATACATTAGCAAATTAGCACATCAGCACATCAGCACATCAGCACATCAGCACATCAGCACATTAAACCAATTTCGCTGCCCACCGGGACGTAGCCAATGGGCCGCGCAGCAGCCACAGGCCGGCAAAAGCAATAAAACAGAAGCCGGCCGTGACGTACCACAGCGCTTCGTAGCCCATTCGTCCGGCAATCTGCAGGCCGAGCATAGGGGCTACCACGTGAGCTATCGAAAACGACATCGTATACACAGCCATATATTGCCCCCGGTTGGCGGCTTGCGGCCTGCTCATCGCCAATGAGTTTGTAAAAGGCAAATACAACATCTCTCCCAACGTGACCACAATCATTGATATCAACGGTATCAGCACGCCGCCGGCAAAGATATTGAAAATGAGGAAAGAAGCCGCTACCATAAAATACCCCACACCTATCATGACAGGCAGGGCAAATCGCTTTTCGAGCGTATATACCAGCGGCATTTCGGTGACTGCAATGAGTAACCCGTTGAGTGCCATCAGCGAGCCGATATAGCCCTCGCTGAGGTGGTACTCCGATTTGAGAAATACCGGGTAGGTATAAAACAATTGCATAAAGGCAATGGCCGAAAACATGGTAATGACCATAAACGCCAGATAGTGCCAGTCCCTGTATGCCGATATGAGCACCGCGGTATTTTGTGCTTCGGGCTTTTCAAGTTCTGTTTGCCTTGCTTTAGGAGTCAGCAATATGCGCAACAGGAAAGCCGCGGCGATACAAGTGAGTCCGTCTACCCAAAAAAGCCAGTTATACCCTTTTGTCGCCGCCAGCCACCCACCTACGGCAGGGCCGATGGCAAAGCCCAGGTTGATAGCCTGCCGGTTGAGCGAAAGCGAGCGGGTGCGCGTCTCCGGCGTGCTGTAGGTGGCCACCGCCGCCATATTGGCCGGCCGGAACGCATCGGCAATCGCACTGAGCACAAAGACGGCTATACACATATGCCACACCCCGTCTACTGTTTGCAGAAGGATAAACATGATGCCGCTGAGCAACAGGGTCCAGAATTGAACTTTGGAAAAGTTGTAGCGGTCGCTGAGCCAGCCGCCGGTATAAGAACCCAATACAGAACCAACGCCGAAGCTGGTCATTACCCAGCCTGCTTGTTGCAGGGTAAATCCTTTTTGGTGGGTAAGAAATACGGTCATAAACGGTATGACCATCGTGCCCGCGCGGTTGAGCAGCGTAACAGCCGCCAGCAGCCATATATCGCGCGATAAGCCGGCAAATGAGTTTTTGTACAGGCGTATACCTTTAGCAAGCATAACAACAACCGGATGAGTGAATAAAATTATATACGCCCGGTGAAATATTTTAGTTCCCTTTAACGAAGATTATTCTGATATTAATTGCGTTATCAACTGTTTCACCTCCTGAATGACCTTTGGAATGACGGCCTCGATCTCCGGAGTCAAACCCACGTAAAGGGGCTGGATGGTTTCAATAGTTACCACAAATAAGTAGATATCCGGCATTTTGCCCAATATAAGCATGCCCTCTATCAGGTCTTTTAAACCTATATCGTGGGTACTGATAGCTTTGGGAAAATCGGAAGAAAACCGTGGCCGGATGAGGCGAATGGTGCCCGGCACACCTCCATCCATGGTGGCGTCCACGAGGATTACTTTGGGGTGCTCCTCCAGGTGCCCCATGAGGTGAAAGCCCCCCGTGCCGCCATCCATCACGGTGACGTATTCGGGCAGGTCTTCTTTTTCCATAGCCCGGGCAAAAGCTACGCCAAGCCCTTCATCGCCCATTACGAGGTTGCCCAGGCCCATTACCAGGATGTTATTTTTCATTGTTGTCAGTTGTCGGTTCTCAGTTGTCGGTTCTCTTTTATCGCTTGAATTTACAGATTAGGCTAATGAAGGTATTTGGAACTGACAACCGATAACCGACAACCGACAACTCAAATCACGCCTTCTCCTCCTCAAAAACTTCCTCTTCAATAAACTTCCATCCACCTCCCATCGAGGAGATCTCGCCGCGGCCTTCTACATAGTCATGGTAGAATACCAGGTATACGTGTACCATGGCAAAAAGGATGAAAAACCACATGGCTGCATGGTGCCAGTTGCGCAGCGCAAAATCGCCGCCAAAGGCATTAGACACCCATACAAACATATCGGCAAACCACCAGTCTGTCATCGATGCATATAACCCGAAACCTGTGATGCATTGAATGAGAAAAGCGATGAAGGTGAGAAAATAAGTAAATCCGGCAAGCGCATTGTGCCCGATTGCCCGGTTCTCTTTGCCTTTCATCATAAATATGTCCAGTTTCAAAACCTCCCACATGTTCTGGAAATACTGTTTATTGGTAGGCACAAAATTCTTCCAGTCGGCGTATTTGTTGCCTACGAACCCCCAGTAAATGCGGAAAATGAAATTGAAGAAGAAGATATACGCAGCCACAAAGTGTATAAACCTGATGATGCCGAATAAATAGCGATGTGACGCCTCCGCATTGGACATGATTGCCGGCGGACTGCCAATGAGGTAGCCCGTGGCACATAAAGCCACTATCACCAATGCGTTGAGCCAGTGGTATACCCGCACCGGAAGCTGCCATACGAACACTCTTCGCAAGTAATGACCTTTCCTTTTCATGGCATATTATTGTGTTTGATGCTTGATGTTTGATGCTTGATGTTTGATTAATAAAATCATCCAACATCCAGCATCCAACATTAAAAATTACTTCCCATTCAAAGCACCTTCGCCCTGCTCAAATGCTTGCCTTCTTCGTCATACAAGTGCACGGAGCAAGCCAGACAGGGGTCAAACGAGTGAATCGTGCGGAGGATTTCCACCGGCTGTTCGGGATCGGCAATCGGCGTATTGTCCATCAGCGAAGATTCATAAGCCGACATTTTCCCCTCAAAGTCGCGCGGAGAAGCATTCCAGGTAGTAGGAACCACCAACTGATAATTTTTGATTTTTTTATCCTCAATGACGATCCAGTGAGCCAGGGCGCCGCGCGGAGCTTCCGAATGGCCAACTCCCTGCGCTTGTTTTTCCCAGCGGTCGGGGTTGAATTTTTCGGTATTGGCCATACGCGAGTCGCCGTTACGGATATTTGCGATAAGCTGATCGTAAAATTCCAGCGCCCATTGGGCCACCAATACGCTTTCGAGGCCGCGAGCCGCCGTCCTGCCCAGCGTAGAAAACAGGGCTGTGACAGGCGCACCCAGCTTGGTCAGCGTTTTGTCTACGATATCTTTGTATTCGGGAATACCCTTGGCATAACCCACCAGCATCCTCGACAGCGGCCCTACTTCCATCGCGTGGCCTTTCCAGCGCGGCGTTTTGAGGTAGCTGTACTTTTGTTCTACATCGAGGTATTCATACGGCGGTTTAGGCCCGGTGTAATTGATTTTTGATTCGCCCTTCCAGGGGTGCAGGCCTTTTTCGTTGCCTTCGGCATAATCGTACCACGAGTGGGTGACGAATTCCTGGACTTCGGCGTCGTTGCGCAGGTCAACATCATATACTTTGCTGACGTCCTTGTTCAAAATAGCGCCGGCGGGGAATTTGTAGCTCAACGGGTCTCTATAACCGTTGGTGGGCAAGTCGCCATAGCTCAAAAAATTGCCCAGGCCGCCGCCTATGCTCGCCCAATCGAGATAATAAGGTGCAATAGCCAACAAATCGGGAATATACACCTGCTCGATAAAGGCCTTGGCCTGATGCAGCAGGTCGCTTACATAAGCCAGGCGCTCGGCATTGATCACACTCGATTCGTCGAGGCCGATAGAACAGGCCATACCGCCCACCAGATAGTTGGGGTGCGGGTTTTTGCCGCCGAAAATGGTGTGGATCTTCACAACCTCTTTCTGCCATTCGAGGGCTTCTAGGTAGTGCGCTACGCCTATCAGATTGATCTCGGGCGGCAGTTTGTACGCCGGGTGCCCCCAATAGCCGTTGGCAAAAATGCCCAACTGCCCGCTCTCTACAAACTTCTTGAGCCTGGCAATCAAATCGCTGAAATAACCCGGCGAGCTCTTCGGATAATTCGAGATGCTCTGGGCTATCTCCGAGGTTTTTTTCGGGTCGGCGCTCAATGCACTCACAATATCCACCCAGTCGAGCGCGTGCAAATGGTAAAAATGCACTACGTGGTCGTGCATGTACTGGGTGCAAAACATGATGTTGCGCACCAGTTCCGCATTGGGGGGAATTACGATGTCCAATGCATCTTCTACAGAGCGCACCGAAGCCAGCGAGTGCACACTGGTGCACACGCCGCAAACGCGCCCCACAAAAGCCCAGGCGTCGCGAGGATCGCGGCCCTTCAGGATTTCTTCCAGTAACCGCACCATAGTGCCCGAACTATAGGCCTGCGCCACCTTCCCATCTTTGATTTCTGCTTCTACGCGAAGGTGACCCTCGATGCGGGTGATAGGGTCTATGACTATTCTTTGACTCATTGTTCTTTTTTTTAGGTTTTAGCGGTCAGGTCTTAGCAGTCAGGTCTTAGCAACTGACTGCTGACTGCTGACTGCTAAGATTTCAACTCCTTCTCCGACTCCTTGCCTTCGGCCACCAGGTCGTCTACCAGTTTTTTCTTTTTCACGTTGGTAGCGATAGCGTGGGCGGCTATACCTGCGGCAGTTACGCCCGCGGCCACCATACCCACTGTGTCGGCGTTGCTTTCAATGCCGAAGCCGGGGAAAGAAGCCATCTGGCGATACAAAGGCCCGTTGTCCCAGAAGTTGGCCTCGCTGCAACCGATGCAGCCGTGGCCCGACTGGATGGGATAACTCACCCCGTCATTCCACTTGATAATACCGCAGGAATTGTACGTCATCGGGCCCTTGCAGCCTACTTTGTAGAGGCAATAGCCTTTTTTCGCGTTTTCGTCGTCGAAGCTTTCTACAAATAAACCCGCATCGTAATAGGGGCGGCGATAGCAACTATCGTGTACGCGTTTGGAATAAAAAGCTTTCGGCCGGCCCACTTTGTCGAGTTCGGGCAGACGGCCGAAAGTGATGATGTGCACAAGTACACCGGCCATGACTTCGCCGATAGGCGGGCATCCCGGCACTTTTATAATAGGTTTGCCTTTGACTAACTTGTGAATAGGCGTGGCGCCCGTAGGATTGGGATACGCAGCCTGTACACAACCATTGCATGCGCAACTGCCCCAGGCAATGATAGCCTTGGCGCCGGCAGCGGCTTCTTCCAACACCTGGATGGCCGACTTGCCGCCGATACAGCAATACACACCGTCGTTATCAACCGGTACCGACCCTTCCACACACAACACGTATTCGCCGTAGTAATCTTTCATCGTTTTTTCTTTGGCTGCTTCGGCGGCATGGCCCGAAGCGGCCATCAGCGTCTCTGTGTAGTCGAGCGACAGTTTGTCCAGCAAGATGTCGGCTACAATAGGGTGCGAAGAGCGAATGAAGGATTCACTACAGCAGGTGCACTCCTGAAAGTGTAGCCAGATGACGGGTATACGAGGTGTTTTGAGCAGGGTGTTGGCGATTTGTGCCGTACCCGTGGCTTCTAAGCCCAGGTAGGCGGCCATCATCGTGCAAAACTTCATGAAGTCCCGGCGGGAGTAACCTCTTTGCCGCAATTCCTCGTAGTAGGTTGGGCGTTTATTTTCCGGAGCAGCCATGTGTTGGTGTTTTGATGAATAGTATGAAAATAATTTGTCCAAATTCTACACAAGAAGAATATAAACTATCTAAATACAAAAGATAATTGTCATTTCTACTAAGTGATTTTTGTCATGCCTGGCTGATAATCGCCCCCCTAACTTTACTTTTTAATCTGCTTTAATATCTTTATACCCAATAAAAAAATCCTATATGATACGCTCAACTAAAGGCCTGTTGGTTGCACTCTTACTCGCAGTTCCTATGCTCGCTTCTGCTCATGCCGGGCATGGCAGCTTTTCCTGGGATGACATTCGTCACTACGTATTTTCACCCGAACACGCCGTGCCGGTAGTTGCTATCGTGTTATTAGGTGTTACCCTGATGAAGGCCGCTTTGTATTTGAATCGCGCCGATAAGAAAGCGGACCATTCAGACAAGTAGCAGATCGCCGTATGCATGAATTATCGATCGTACTTGGCATCGTTGATATCGCTGCTTCCACGGTGCAAAAGGCAAACGCCCACACGGTGGATCGCATCGAACTGGAAATCGGCGAGCTCGCAGGAATAGAGACCGACGCCCTGCTTTTCGCCTGGGATACGGCTATTAAAAATACGGTGCTGGCCCAGGCAAAAAGGGATATTCACTACGTGCCCGGCAAAGCGCGATGCCTCGATTGCGGCAATGTTTTCGACATGCACCAGTTGTATGACCCCTGCCCCAAGTGCAATAATTATTTGAACGAAATAATACAAGGGCGCGAATTGAAAGTGAAAGCGCTCACTGTTTCCTAAACAAAAGCCATCAATCATGTGCAGCACCTGCGGATGCAACCAACCCGCCGACGCGGTTACGATTACACGCATAGGTGGGGGTATTCATAACCACGCACCTTTTCGTGCGCTTCAGTTTCATCTCCTCGGCGAGGAGCATAATCACAACGGGCATTCCCACCAACCTGTGACGATAGAACTCGAACAGGATATTTTACAAAAAAACAACCTGCTCGCCCAACGCAACAGGGGCTATTTTGAAGCCAAGCGCATCCTCGCCCTCAACCTGGTGAGCTCGCCGGGATCGGGAAAAACCGCCCTGCTCGAACGCACGATCAACGACCTGAAGCAGGTTATGCCCATCGCCGTCATCGAAGGCGACCAGCAAACCACCCATGACGCCGACCGCATAGCCCAAACCGGCGCCCCCGTGGTGCAGATCAATACCGGCAAAGGCTGTCACCTCGATTCCGATATGGTACTCAAAGCCGTGCGCCAACTCGACCCGCCCAACGACTCGCTGCTGATGATCGAAAACGTGGGCAACCTGGTCTGCCCCGCCCTCTTCGACCTCGGCGAAGGCGGCCGCGTGGTTATTATCAGCGTTACCGAAGGCGACGACAAACCGATCAAATACCCCGATATGTTTTTCTCGGCCAATTTGTGTATTATTAATAAAATAGACCTGCTGCCCTATGTGCCTTTTGATGTGGAAAAAGCAAAATCGTACGCCCTTCAGGTAAATCCGAAGCTCCGCTTTTTTGAGGTGTCGGCACTCCACGGCCAGGGCATGGATAAATGGTACGATTGGCTAAAAACGCAGTTTGCCCATTTTCGCGATTACCAGCACATTCACTGATATGCCGACCCGCCATCTCCATATCGAAGGACAAGTGCAGGGCGTGGGGTTTCGGCCCTTCGTGTACCGCCTGGCCCACGAAATGGGGATCAAAGGCTGGGTGAGCAACGACGTAGACGGCGTGCATATCACGGCTGCCGGTGAAACCGTTTTACTCGACGAATTCTGCCGGCGACTTGTAGACGAGGCCCCCTATTGTGCCGTTATTACCCATTTTTCACATACCCCCCTCCCCGAAGAGGCGTTTTCCGATTTCACTATACACCCCAGCCGGCAGGCCGGGCAGCCCCGACTGCTGCTCACCCCCGATTTGGGCCTTTGCGACAAATGCCGCCGCGAACTCCAGGAGGGCGGCAACCGCCGTTTTCACTACGCTTTTACTACCTGTACTTTTTGCGGCCCGCGCTATTCGATTATGCGCAAGCTGCCCTACGATCGCGAACATACCACAATGGAGTTTTTTGATATGTGCCCCGATTGCCGACAGGAATATACCAACCCGCTCGACAGGCGCTATTTTTCGCAGACTAATAGTTGCCCTGCCTGCGCGGTGCATCTCCAGTTACTAGATAGCGAGGGCCACTCCTTAGGCCTTGACCCCGAAGATATCATCAGCCGGGCGGGCGATTTGCTGCTCGAGGGCCGCATTTTAGCGGTCAAAGGCATCGGCGGCTACTTGCTGGTGACCGATACCACAAACCGCAGCGCCATTCAAACGCTGCGCGAACGCAAACACAGACCCTCTAAACCTTTTGCCCTGCTTTATCCCGATATCGAAACCCTTGCGGGTGATGTAATACTCAGTCCCCATGAAAGAGAGGCTTTCTTGAGTATGGAAAGCCCCATCCTTTTACTCACATTACGGGGTCAACCCGCCAGCGGCATACAAGCTGATCTGATAGCCCCTCATCTTAGCCAAATTGGCGCAATGCGCCCTTACACCCCGCTGTTTGAATGGCTGTCGCTTCAATTCCGACGGCCGCTCATTGCCACTAGCGGCAATATCAGCGGCTCGCCTATCTATTACGACGACCAGGACGCCCTGGCCAACCTGGCTCCGCTTGCTGATTTTTTTATTACAAATGACAGGGCAATTGCTACCCCCCAGGACGATAGTGTGGTGCGCTTTACTCCCGAAGCCGGTCAACGCATAGTAATTCGCCGCTCGCGAGGTTACGCCCCCACCTTTATCGGCTCGTCGCTCGACGGCCATGCCGACTCCCTGCTGGCTATGGGCGCCGACATGAAAAGCACTTTTTCCCTGCTTCACCAGGGCAACGTATACGTGAGCCAGTACCTGGGCGACCTCGATAATTTTGACACGCAACGCCAGTACAAGCATACGCTTACTCATCTCCGAGATATGCTTCAGGCCCAACCCCGCCAGGTGCTCGTCGATTTGCATCCGCGTTATTTTTCCACCCTGGCAGGCGAAGAAATCGCCCAAAAGCTAAGTGTACCCATAATGGGCATCCAGCACCACCAGGCCCATTTTGCGGCGGTACTGGCCGAAAACGACCTGCTCGAAACCCGCCAACCGGTATTGGGCGTCATCTGGGATGGCACGGGCTGGGGCGCCGACAATAATATCTGGGGTGGAGAGTTTTTCCTGTATAGTCGCCACACGATGAAAAGAGTGGCCCACCTGAGCTATTTCCCGCACCTGCTGGGCGACAAAATGTCGAAAGAACCCCGCCTGTCGGCATTGGCGCTGGCCGGCCGGCATCCCGAAGCACTTCGCCGCTTGCGCCCCGCTTTTGACGAAAAAGAATGGAATATTTATTTAAAAATGCTCGCACTGGAGCCCGCATTGTATACCTCCAGCGCAGGCCGGCTCTTTGATGCTGTAGCGGCCCTGTTGGGAGTACAAACCGTGTCATCATTCGAAGGCGAAGCCGCCATGCGCCTCGAAACGCTGGCAAATGATTATTACCAGCATAAGGGACTGATGAAAACCCCTTATCGCTTTTACCGAAATCACTCGTTCGACCTGCAATTGCTCGTCAGCGATATACTCGAGGACTTGCGCAGGGGCAAATCCGCAGGTTTTGTCGCCGCACGCTTCCATTGGAGCCTGGCAAAAAACCTGCAGGAATTGTGCGATCACCTGGGCGTGCAGCGCCTGGCCTTCAGCGGAGGCGTATTCCAAAACGCCCTGCTTACCGACCTGATCATCCGGGAATTGGGCGCTACGCACCAACTTTTTTTCCATAAGCAGCTTTCGCCCAACGACGAATGCGTATCTTTCGGTCAATTGGCATACGCCATTTGTAGAGACGCAAAATTTTGCGTCTCTACAACAAATCAAAAAAACCACTACCATGTGTCTGGCTATTCCGGGTAAAATAGAAGCCATCACCGCCCAACTCGACGAAACATTCCGGGTAGCTAAGGTGTCTTTCGGCGGCATCCACAAAGAGGTCAACCTCGCCATGCTGCCCGAAGCCCAAATCGGCGATTACGTGCTGGTGCACGTGGGAGTGGCCATCAGCATCGTGGATGAGGAAGAAGCGCTAAAAACCTTCTCCTACCTCCAGCAAATCGGCGAACTCGATGAATTAGAACCCGAATAACCTAAGAGTAACGTTCACCGTTACCCCAAATAACGTAAGGGTAACGTTCACCGTTACCCAAAAAAAACAACCATGAACCGCAGCTTCCAACTCGATTGCCCCCTACCCCAGCTCGACTTCGATCGCATCATACTGGGGCACGGCAGCGGCGGCATACTTACCCACAAGCTGCTGGATCAGGGTATTTTTAAAATACTCGACAACAAATGGCTGCGCGACCAGCACGACGGCGCTTTTCTACACCTCAACGGTCCCACCGCTTTTACAACCGACAGCTTTGTAGTGTCGCCCACCTTTTTTCCGGGCGGTAATATCGGCGACCTGGCCGTGAACGGCACCGTGAACGACCTGGCCATGTGCGGCGCGGTACCCCGCTATCTCTCCCTCGGATTTATCCTCGAAGAAGGCCTGATGATGGACGAACTATGGGAAATATTGCTAGCTATCCGGCAAGCCTGCACCGATGCAGGCGTGGAGGTAGTCACCGGCGATACCAAAGTAGTGGAGAAGGGCAAAGGCGACAAAATTTTTATCAATACCACCGGCCTTGGCCTGGTACATCCCCAGGCTGCCATTCACCACTCGCATGTCCAGGCAGGTGATAAAATCTTGGTAAGCGGTCACGTAGCTACCCACGGCATCGCCATCATGTCGGTGCGGCAGGGCCTCGAATTCGAAACCGATATCGTCAGCGATACCACCAACCTCAACCACCTCGTCACCGGACTGCTCGACGCCTTCGGCACGCAACTGCGCTTCCTGCGCGACCCCACCCGCGGCGGCGTGGCAACTGTGCTCAACGAAATAGCCCGCCAAACCCGCCTCGGTGTGAGCCTGGAGCAGACAGCCATCCCTGTACTCGAGCAGGTTGACAGCGCCTGCGAAATGCTGGGCCTCGACCCGCTCTATGTAGCCAACGAGGGCATATTCCTGGCCTTCGTAGCCGCCGACGCAGCCGATGCAGCCCTCGCCCAATTGCAAAACCAGGAAAAAGGACGTTTCGCCGCAATTATCGGTGAGGTGACTACCGACCACCCCGGTCAGGTGGTGCTGCGCAGCCGCATCGGTGGCCGCCGCATAGTGGGCATGCTGCCCGGCGAGCAACTGCCGCGGATTTGCTGACAGGTAATCTTATTCATTTTGTAAATATTTCCAGGACTGCCATTTGCAGACCTTCTATGCTATTGTACCTTTATAAAAAAAAGCGCGCCTATGACCCAGCTACAACGCAAACTCAACCTCTACGGCCTTACCATGATAGCCGTAGGCAGCTGCATAGGCTCCGGCATTTTCCTCACGCCCAGCAAAATTGCCACCGACCTGCCCCACCACGGCTTTATCTTATCGGTATGGGCCATCGGCGGCCTCATAGCGCTCACCGGCGCGCTTACCTTTGCCGAATTGGGAGGCATGTTCCCCAAATCGGGCGGCGTGTATGTGTATCTAAAAGAAGCCTACGGCGACCTGGCGGGTTTTCTGTACGGCTGGGTCATCCTGCTTGTAGTGAACACAGGCGCATTGGCGGCCTTGGGCGCCGGACTTACCAAGTATCTCACTTATTTTCTGCCCATGAACGAAACAGCTCGCGTAATCACCGCAATCGTAGTAGTGGCAGGCCTCACGGCCATCAATATGCTGGGTGTGCAGGGCAGTCAGCGCTTTGCCAACTTATTCACCGGGCTCAAATTGCTGGCTATTGCCGGAATTATCGTGGCGGGTATTTTTTGGGGTAAGGTTGATACCGCCGCGATGACATTTGCCCCCCAGGATCACACCCCGGTAAACCTGGGATCTGCCCTCCTGCTCGCCCTCATCGGCGTATTATGGTCCACCGGCGGCTGGCACCACGCCTCCTACCTGTCGGGCGAAGCCATAAACGCCCCCCGCACCGTACCCAGGGCTATGATGCTGGGCGCCCTTATCGTCACGATTACCTACGTGCTTACCAATTACGCCTATATGCGCCTGCTACCTATCGAAGCCATTGCCGGCTCGGAAACAGTGGCCGGCGAAGCGGTAGAAACTCTGCTGCCCTTTGGCGGCAAACTGGTAGCCGCAGCTATTGCCATTTCTATTTTCGGCACGATAGGCATCTACACCATGTCGGCGCCGCGAATCTATTTCGCTATGGCCCAAGACGGCGTATTCTTCAGCGGGCTGGCAAAAGTGCACCCCCGCTTTAAAACACCCGCCAATGCTATGATCGTCCAGGCTGCCTGGGCAATCGTGTTATTGCTTTTTTGGGGCACCTTCCAAAATTTGATCACTTATGTGACGTTTATGGATATAGCGTTTATGGCATTAGCCGGCGCCGGCGTTTTTGTGCTGCGCCGCAAAAAACCACAAACAGAACGCCCCTACCGCGTATGGGCTTATCCGGTAGTCCCCGCTATCTTTGTGCTCATCTCGGTGGCTTTTGTGATCAATACGCTCATAGAACAACCCAGCCAGGCCTGGGCAGGGCTGATACTCACTGCCGTTGGAGTCGGTGTGTTTCAGCTGTTTCGCCGGGATGGGAGGGAGAGAGGGTGAGAGGGTGAGATAAACCCCCATAAACAAGAATATGAACCCAATATCACAGCAAATCAAGCAACTGGCGGCGCAATATCATGCCGACCTGGTTCAAATGCGGCGGCATCTGCACCAGTATCCCGAGCTCTCTTTTGAAGAAGCGGAGACTGCTGCGTTTGTCGCGCGGTACTTGTCGGAATGGGGTATTTCATTTCAAAAAGACGTAGCCGGTCATGGCATTGTAGCCCTTATCGAAGGTCGCAACCCGGAAAAAGGGGTGGTAGCCTTGCGCGGCGACATGGACGCCCTGCCCATCCAGGAGGCCAACGAAGTGCCCTACTGCTCGCAACGCCCCGGCGTGATGCACGCCTGCGGCCACGATGTGCACACTACCTGTCTGCTGGGCGCGGCCCGCATACTGCACGACCTGCGCGATCAGTGGAGCGGTACGGTCAAACTGCTATTCCAGCCCGCCGAAGAACGCCTGCCTGGCGGCGCCTCGCTGATGATCAAAGACGGCGCACTCGAAAAACCCAAACCTACCGCTATTTACGGCCAACACGTATTCCCCTTGCTCGAAGCAGGCAAAGTGGGCTTCCGGGCCGGTATGTATATGGCCTCTTCCGACGAACTCTATCTGACCGTAAAAGGCAAGGGCGGCCACGGCGCCATGCCCCACGAATGCGTAGATCCCGTGTTGATCACCGCACATATCATCACGGCGCTCCAGCAAATCGTGAGCCGCCATGCCGACCCAACCGTTCCTTCAGTACTTACTTTCGGCCATATCGCCTCCAGCGGCGGCGCCACCAACGTGATACCCAACGAGGTGAAATTAATGGGCACTTTCCGCACTATGCAGGAAAACTGGCGTTTCGAAGCCCACCGCCGCATGCAGCGCATCGCCGAAGGCATAGCCGAAAGCATGGGTGGCGCCTGCGAATTGCGCATCGAAGTGGGCTATCCCACCCTGTTCAACGATGAAGCCCTTACCGAAAAGGCCCGCCAAAATGCCGTGGAGTACCTCGGCGCTGATAATGTGGTAGACCTCCCCATCCGCCTTACCTCTGAAGATTTTGCCTATTTCTCGCAGGTGATTCCCGGCTGCTTCTACCGCCTGGGTACCCGCAATGCCGCCCGCGGCATTACATCCCTGCTCCATACCGATACTTTCGATATCGACGAAGACAGTCTGCCCATCGGCGCCGGCCTACTGGCCTGGATGGCGGTGTGCGGGTTGGATGTTGAATGTTGAATGTTGGATGCTGAACGTTTAATTACTTATAGACCAATGTTTTATATATTAATTTTTATTAAAATTAAACATCAAACATTCAATATTAAAAATTAACTGCAACTTTCCCTGCGAAAATCCGTATACACATATTTGTTATTTTGATAATAAATAGCCGGTATACCATGTCAAAAATCCTGATAGCAGACGATGAGGGTAGCATCAGGCGCACCCTTCGTGAAATTCTGGAATTCGAAAAATTTGAAGTAGAAGAAGCCGCCGACGGGGTAGAATGCCTGTCGAAGCTGCGGAAAAGTGAATTTGACGTGGTGCTGCTCGATATCAAGATGCCCAAGATGGACGGCATGGAGGCCCTCGACCGCATACAGGAGCTCAATCCCGACTTGCCCGTGGTAATGATCTCAGGCCACGCCACCATCGATACCGCCGTGGAGGCCGTCAAACGCGGCGCCTTCGATTTTATTTCAAAGCCGCCCGACCTCAACCGCCTCCTCATCACCCTGCGCAATGCCATCGACAAAGCCGGACTCGTCACCGAAACCAAAATACTTCGCCGGCAGGTGACTGCCGCAAAAGTTCAGGATATCATCGGCGATTCGGCAGCTATGCAACAGGTGCGCAACACCATAGACCGCGTAGCCCCCACCGATGCCCGCGTGCTGGTCACCGGCCCCAACGGCGCCGGCAAGGAACTCATCGCCCGCTGGATTCACGCCAAAAGCCACCGTGCCAACGGCCCGATTGTGGAAGTGAATTGCGCCGCCATCCCCTCCGAACTCATCGAGAGCGAGCTATTCGGCCACGAAAAAGGCGCCTTTACCTCCGCAATGAAACAACGCATCGGCAAGTTTGAACAAGCGCATAATGGAACTTTATTTTTGGATGAGATAGGCGATATGAGCCTTTCGGCCCAGGCCAAGGTGCTCAGAGCCCTCCAGGAACAAAAAATAGCCCGCGTAGGCGGCGATAAAGATATTAAGGTGGATGTGCGCGTGGTAGCAGCTACCAACAAAGACCTGCGCGCAGAAATCGAAGCCGGGCGTTTCCGGGAGGACCTCTACCACCGGCTGGCGGTTATTATCATCCAATCACCGGCCCTGCGCGACCGCCGCGACGATATCCCCGCACTGATCACCCATTTCATCAGCCAGATCTGCGCCGAATACGGCGTGCCACCCCGCAAAATGACCGCAGAAGCTATCGAAGCCCTCCAGCAGTTGGAGTGGACCGGCAACATCCGTGAACTGCGCAATGTGGTGGAACGCCTCCTCATTCTCGGCGCCGACCCCGTCACTGCCGATGACGTGGCGATGTACGTGGCGCCACCCCGTGAGAGGGTGGGAGTGTGAGAGTGTGGGAGTGAGAGACATCCCACTCTCTCACTCTCTCACTCTCCCACACTCTTACAGGGCCATTTCCAGGTTAAACACCTTCGCCACCGCCTTTTTGCGGTAGGTAAAGATCTGCTCGATGCGATTATCCACCAATAGTATATCGGCCAAGGCGCCGATGATGCCGAAAGGTACCTTATAGTGCAAAATATCAGTCATCATTACCCCGCCGTCTACGGCTTCAAAATGGTGCTGGTGGTGCCAGAAAGCATAGGGACCGAAGCGTTGCTCATCGATAAAATACTGCCGGTCGGCCACATGCGTGATTTCCGTAACCCAATTCAGCTTCACCCCAGGGAAAGGCATCACCCGATATTGCACGATCATACCGGGATACATCTCCATTTGGCTGATATCTGACAAGATCTCGAACGACATGTCCTCCGGCGTGATCGTATCCAGATTTTCCGGGCGGGAGAAAAAGGCCCATACCGTTTCCAGGTCCAGGGGCAGGAATTGTTTCCAAATCTTCTGCTTTACCTTCATTATTAGCGACTTTATTTGGTTATTGTAATTATCCTTCCGTATGTCAATGCGTCACTTTTCTGACCGCGTTTCAGCTTGTATTATGACCTCTAACTAAATAGCAAAAAAATAAAAAAGTTCAAATGTTGTAATTTATTTAAAATCAATTGTTTACAAATAACAATAATTCAAAATATTAAAAATACCCCTTTTGAGGTATAACACACATTAAAAAACATACTATATTTGTACTGTCTGTATCCCTATTTGAATAAAAATAGGGATCAAGTTATTAGCTGGATGTAACGAATAGCTACTTCCGAGAATAAACCGAAAAAGTAGAATTCATTTTCCCTTAAACCGCATAATCCCATGACGTACGCAACTAAAAAGGCAATTCGTTTGCTTTCGCGCCGTGTTTTTCTCACGCCTGGATTTCATTACTCACCGGTAATTTTTCCGATTGTACGATTAAGGTAGTTTGATGTGCTGGTAACAGTGCTGCATGTGTATTGCACCTGATACCTACCACGATTACTATCAGCCTGGCGCTTAGAAAAACACATCCCTATGAACGCGATTGACTTAAGCCGAAAAAACGGCAAGTTGCCTATAATGATATATTGTATTGCCGCCACCATAGTGTTAATACCGTTGTATTTGCCGGCAATTAATCCGGTATTACACCAAGCCCCTGCATATATTTCACAACAACCCAATCTAACAAACCCGGCATTTTGTCCCCCCATACTAAAAGGCCGGCACCTCAGTTTAAATTGCCTGGAACTAAGCGGTAATGCACCACTGGCACAGCCAGAGGTTTACAGTCCTTGCGATCGTGAGGTACAACTGGTGTACAACGACGATTTTTTCACACTGGGTTGCGCCCAGGAAGGATTCACAGGATATTTTGCGCCTTCCCGCTGGGAAGCGCTTAAGATAAATGGTGACGGTGGGGTAGATGTCACCGGAGCTCCCGACGGGCTATTGGTTGAAGGGGCCAATAGCGCTCTGGTCAGCGTGGATGCCGGAAGTACGGTTCAATGGCGTTTGGCCATACCCGCGGAAGGTTATGCAGTGTTTGGCTGGAGGGTTGTTGGGGGCTCCAATCTTTTTTCAGTGCTGGTAAACGGCCGGCAAGTACTTGTTGCCGACAGCCCTGAAGAGGTTGACGATAGATTTTTTTCGCCCCTACTCCACCCTGGCGATCAGTTGACGCTGCAAATCAGCGCCTCTGCCGATCACTCCGCCGCCGTTGAACTGTCGCAGTTCCGCCTACTCACCAACGCTACCGGCGTCACTTGCCGCCTGTGGACCGCCGGCGACGATGCCGGCGAAGTTGCCCAATTTACCCAGTTTATTACTTACGAACGCCCCTCTATTACGCAAGTACTTTTTCCCGCCAACCGCGACGGGATCGAAGCGCCTGCCGTCTCCGACATTTCGGAGGCCCACCCCGACCATATCGGCTACCCGGTGATTGACCGCGATGGCAATCCCGATACGTCTAACGATCAATATTCGCTCAACGAAGCCTGCGGTTATAGCGCCACCTGGACCGACGAAGTTATTTCGGCCGGCCGGCGCTGCATTCTGAACCGCCAATGGCTCGTTACTGACGATTGCGGAAGCAATACTATGAGAATTGTGCAGGTGATTCACCTACTTCAAGGAGCAGGCGATTGCCTGCCCTCGCAGCCCGGCGCCCAACCGGCTACCCAGCCCAAAGCGCGCCCTGTGTCTGCTACCGCTGTGCTTTCCGCAGCTTTTTAACCAAGGTTTGTAAAGGGTTTCTCATACAGGATCGAGGCCGTCTCAAAAAGAGACGGCTTTTTTTGTACCGGTCAGACGGTTTCAAACCGTCTGACCGGTACAAAAAATTTCCTATCTTTGCAAAAAAAACAATGTCTCAAGTAAAAGCATTCAACGAGTATCGCGCTCGCATGAACGAAAAGTTGTTGGCGCATGACAACAAAGTGCTCAAGCGCTTTTTCAACCTCGATACCAATGCCTACGAAGACGGCGCCCTCAATCGCAAAACCAAAGAACTGATGGGCCTGGTAGCCTCTATGGTATTGCGCTGCGACGATTGCATCCGCTATCATCTCGGCGCCTGCTACGAACAGGGCGTGACCCGCGACGAATTATTTGAAGTATTCTCTATCGCCAACCTGGTAGGCGGGTCTATCTGCATACCCCACACCCGGCGAGCCCTCGAATATTGGGAAGTACTCGAAACACAACCCAGATAAGAAATACTTGTTTTTTAATACAGAAGTTGTAACTTTCTGGTGTTATTTTGTAAGCAAATAGTTGTCGGTTCTCTGTTATCGGTTGTCAGTTCTTTTTTAACCAATAACACAGAACCGACAACCGACAACCGATAACCGACAACACTCATGTCCGACTACCTCTCTCAACTCAACGACGTACAACGGCAAGCGGTAACCAGTACCGACGGCCCCGTACTGGTTGTAGCAGGCCCCGGCTCGGGCAAAACCCGCGTGCTCACGTACCGCATCGCCCACCTCATCGAAAAAGGCGTGGCGCCCTGGGAAATCCTGGCCCTCACCTTCACCAACAAGGCGGCCAAGGAGATGAAGGAACGCATCGAAAAAATCGTGGGCGACAAATCGGACAAAGTGTGGGCGGGTACTTTCCACTCTATTTTTGCCCGCATCCTGCGCGTAGAAGCCGATAAGATCGGATATCCGCCCAATTTTACCATCTACGATACCGACGATACCAAAAGCGTACTGAGCGCTATCGTCAAAGAATTGCACCTCGACCCCACGGCCTACAATGTCAATAATATACGCTCACGCATTTCTTCCGCCAAAAGCAACCTGATCACACCCCGCAAATACGCTGAAGATGAAGCCCTGCGCCTGCAGGACCGACAGGCGAATATGCCGCAGATCTACGCCATTTACGAAAAATATACCGCCCGCTGCAAACGCTCGGGCGCCATGGACTTTGACGACCTTCTCTACCGCCTCTACGAACTGTGGCATACCAATCCCGACGGCGTGCTCGATAAATATCGCGCCAAATTCAAATACGTGCTGGTAGACGAGTTTCAGGATACCAACCACCTGCAATACGCTATCGTGCGCAAACTGGTGCACTACGAGGGCAGCCCCCGCAATATCTGCGTAGTGGGCGACGACGCGCAGAGTATCTACGCTTTCCGCGGCGCTACGATCCAGAATATTCTCGACTTTGAAGACGATTTCAAACCCTTCGGCATCCGCGTGTTTAAGCTGGAGCAAAATTACCGCTCTACCGAACAGATCGTGCAGGCCGCCAATGAGATTATAATTTACAATAAACGCCAGATACCCAAACAAATCTGGTCGGATAAAGGCCTCGGGCAAAAGATCAAGCTGATTAAAGCGATGACCGACAACGAGGAAGGCCGCCGTGTAGCCGATACGATCGTGGAGCAAAAAAACCGCTACCACCTCCGCAACGGCGATATCGCTATCCTCTACCGCACCAACGCCCAATCGCGCATATTTGAAGAATACCTGCGCCGGTACAACCTGTCGTACCGCGTTTTCGGCGGATTGTCGTTCTACCAGCGCAAGGAAGTCAAAGACCTGCTAGCCTACCTGCGACTGGTAGTGAACCCCAAAGACGAGGAGGCCCTGCGCCGCGTACTCAACTACCCGCGCCGCGGCATCGGCGATGCTACCCTCGACAAACTCAGCGAGATGGCCGGCGTTACAGACACTACGATGTGGGAAAACCTGCTCAAAGTAGAAGCCTCCACCCGCGCCAAAAACGCCATCGGCGAGTTTGTGGCCCTGATACAAAAAGCCACCGAACTCAACGGCAATGCCCATGAAGTGGCTACCTATATCGCCAAAGGCTCGGGATTGCTCAGCCACCTCAAAGAAGACACCACGGTAGACGGCATGGCTCGCCTCGAAAACGCCAACGCGCTGCTCGACGGCATCAAGGCTTTTGTGGAAGAAGACCTCGAAACCGAATCCACCGCCGATAAGTCGCTGGCCGCCTACCTCCAGAATATCGCCCTGCTCACCGACCTCGACCAGGCCAACCCCGACCCCGACTTCATCACGCTTATGTCGACGCACTCGGCTAAAGGCCTCGAATTTAAATCGGTGTTTGTGGTGGGCATGGAGGAAAAACTCTTCCCCTCCTACATGGCCATGGACAACCCCGAAGGTCTCGACGAAGAACGGCGCCTTTTTTATGTAGCCATCACCCGCGCCGAGCAGTTTCTCACGCTCACCTACGCCAACAGCCGCTACCGCTTCGGGCAAATGCGCTTCAACGAGCCCAGCCGCTTTCTCGAAGAAATACCCCGCGACGTACTGGAAAGCACTTCGTCGATGTCGCCTCGCGGCGGCCGCACGGTGACGGAAGAAGCCACCGTCGGTGCGCCCACCTCAAAAGTGATGGGCAATTTTGCCCGCCGCCCCGCCGCCCCCAGCGGCCCCGCAGTCGACCCGGCCACGTTTAAGCCGAGCCCCAGCGAAAGCATCCAGGCCGGCATGCGCGTCCTCCACCTCAAATTCGGCGAAGGCAAGGTGCTCAGCGTCGACGGCGGCAAGGACAACCGCATAGCCACGATTGAATTCAAGGATCTCAGCGATGCCCCGCAGAAAAAGATTATGTTGAAGTTTGCGAAATTGCAGATACTGGGCGGGGAAGCGCCGTAGGTGGTGACGGCTTGGGAGCACCCCGGGTGGTGACGGCTTGGGAGCACTCCGGGTGGTGACGGCTTGGGAGCACCCCGGGTGGTGACGGCTGCGGAGCACTCCGGGTGGTGACGGCTTGGGAGCACCCCGGGTGGTGACGGCTTGGGAGCACCCCGGGTGGTGACAGGGTGACGCGTACCGGCTTCTTTTTTCAATTTTTATTCTTCTCCGGAAAAAAAGTCCTCACAATGCGCGATAGGTAAATGCCCAGGCCGCTCTCGATTATTGCCAGCAGTCCCGAAAAGCCGGCATAACTTGCTATGCTCCCCTGTGCTTTGGCGCCGATGGCGATGCACAAGGCCACGCCGTAGCCCAGGATAACCCCGTAAATCGTCCACTGTACACTGCGGCGTATACGGGGTTGGGCCTGTGGAGCCGAAAGCTGATGATGGCGATGATCCAAAAAATCCTGGAACATCACCGCGCCGTATGCCGCCAAGACCGGGATGAGCAGCGTGAGCGTGCCGTAAAACTGGTCTTCGCTGAAGCCGCCGGATTGCCAGTGGTTGAACAACCACAGGAGTACGCCGATTTTTACCACAAAAGTGAGCGCCATGATATGCGCCTTCATGGCCTGCTCGGTGAGGCCCTTCGCCGGTGGCGCCTGGGCGAGCGGCTCGTCGGGTAGGTTTTTCAGGATTTGCAGGGCGGCAACCGATATGCTGTTGCGCTCGCGCGAAATTTCATCGGGGTCGTGGGTATCCAGGATGGCCTTTTGCCGGTTGTCGGCCAGGCGGGCCTCCAGCACGGTGACGGCATCGGCTGCCTCGTGTGCCGACAGGGACCGGGCGGCAGCGCCAAGGCGGTTGAGGGCGTCCTCCAATTTGCCTTTGGCAATCAGCTGGTTGATCTCGTCTTTCATGGGATTAGCGGGTTAGGAATTTTTTAATTTCCAGGGAAATTTGATCGGCGTATTCTTCCAGTTCTTCTTTAAAATCGAGATCCATATCCATGTAGCCGGCACGCTTGACGGTTTTGTAGTAGCCGCTGCCTACGCGGCCGTCCAACACTAGGTGCAGGGTAAAGCCGTCTGTGGTAGGCAAGTAGACGAATGTAAAGCTCAGCAACTCGCGGGTGGTCCAGTCGCAGTTGTAGCCCAGGCTTCGCAGCCAGCGGCATATCGTGGGGTTTTCTGCCTCTTTAACGACTTCGCGGCACAGGTCGCTCACCTCAAAGCGAAGGTGGTCTTCGTGGAGTTTGGGATGGATGGCCGGTTTGCGCTCGTCGCAGGGCGACTTGCCGTATTTCTGCCGGGCAAACTGCATGATTTGATCAAATACGTACTCTTTGGTGTATTTTTTAGTGAGGGCTATTTTCTCCGATTTTTTGTTGGTCTTAATATCCGAAGGATTGACGGAGATGTAGCGGTTTTTTTCTCCTTTGGGGTTGTTTTCTACTACCTGAATGCGATTTTTATCAAAATAAATGCCCCGAAAAAAAAGTGGCTCCTGGTACTTGTCGTAGGTGTCGTAAATCTCAATGACCGCTTCTTCTTCGCCCAGCCCCATGAGATTTGCCATGCGGGACAACAGCGATTCCTCGAATGTCAGCCCGGGGTTGGATTCATGCGCTGCTTTCATCTGGTGCCATATACCGACTATGCTATCGATATGGTGGCTTTGAAACCCGAGATAAAGCCGCACGAGTTCGGGTTCTACGCGCAGGTCCTGCACTTTCAAATACCGCCCGAGGCCGTTTTGGTCCATCCAGCGCTGGTAATCCTGCGATTTTTGTTTGAAAAATTCGGTGTCGGCAGTGAGGTTTTCCTGTGCAAGCGTTGGAGTGGCCAGCATTAAGGCAAGGCAAACCAGGGTTAGAATGGGTTTCATGAGGGGTGGTGTTTTATTTTTATGAAAAAATATGATCGTGCTAAGATAAACATTCTCATTCATTTCAATCCGTGATTCAGACAACCAGGCCCGGGTGTTTGAATCACGGACTCCACAGATTAAACGGATTTCACGGAAAGGAAAAACTTCGTAGACAATTCAGGCGGTGATCTCAAATCACCTCCTCAACTATCACGCTTGCAATCGGTGGCCGTTCGATGAGCGGAGTCGAAACGAACATGCTACAATTTCGGAATTCGGATTTTGGAATTCGGATTGAACCAGGATAAATCCGCAATCCGCAGTCCGAATTCCGCAATCGACATTCGGCTGCCTTGGAGTCTTTTAACTAGGATTTGGGCGATTTAGAAGGATGTGAAAGTATGTTTGATTTTTGATGTTGGATGCTTGATTGTTTTTGAAAAAAAACCACAACCGATAACCGATAACCCCTACTTCACCACCACCTTCACCTGTGCCAATTGAGAGGGTGTAGTCATTTGCAGCGTATACATGCCGTTGGGGGTATTTGACGGCAGGTTGAAATACCGGGTTGAGGCGCCCTGCGATTGTTTTTCGTTCAGGAAAAGCGTGGTGAGGCGGCCTTGCATATCTACCAGCGATATTTTGACGTGCTGGGCTTCATTCAGCCGGTAGCTGAGGGCGAAGCGGCCATCGCGTATGGGGTTGGGGTATACCTGCATATCGGAAACTGCGGCGATTGGTTCGGAAGCGGCTACTGATAAGCCGCCGTTATATCGTGCCATCGCGAAGCGGCCATTGAAATCGAGGTAAGAAGAGCCGGCCACGATGATTTGGCCGTCGGGTTGCAGGGCTAAGGCGTGAGCCGACGCGTAGTCGGTGCCGAAGCCTGCGCGAGCGAGGCCGTCGTCGCCGAAGCCGGGATCGGGATCACCGTTGGAGAAAAAGCGGGCGAGGGTGAAGTCGTAAAAGCCGGAGCCTTCCACGGGGCCGTAGCCGGCCACCAGCAGTTGTCCGTCGTCATCGATGGCGAGGTCTTCGGCAAAAGCTGTAGCTTCGATAGTTGTAATCACCGTGCCGTTATTTCCGAAAGAAGGGTCGGGGTCGCCGTCGGGCATAAAACGAAACAGCGCCCATTGCGAGGTAGCGCCGCCGTTGAAATAGGCGGTGCCTGTCACGGCGATTTTGCCATCGGGTTGAATAGCTATACCGTACCCAAAAACGCCGTCGGCATTGGTGACGCCGGCGATTACCTCGCCGTTATTACCAAAGTTTGTATCGGGTGAGCCGTTGGCCAGCAGGCGAACCAGCGCTATATCGGCTACACCTGCATCATAGGCGGCGCCGGCCAGCACGATTTTGCCGTCGGATTGGATGGCCAGGGCGTAGGCTTCGTCGTCGAGACTGCCGATAGGGATAGTGGCAATGCCGTCGCCGCTAAAGCTATCATCGAGCTCGCCATTGGAGAGTAGTCGCACCAGCGACACATCGGTGCCCGGAGTAGGGTAGCGGCGCGTACAGGCGGCGATAATCTTGCCATCGGTTTGGAGCGCCAGGGAGAAATTGGCGGCGTCTTTAACGCTAAGGGGCACCTGTACGATGCCCCCATTGCCGAAACCCGTATCGAGCGCCCCGCCGGTAGTGTACCGCACCAGCGCCAGTTCGGCGGCATTGCCGATGAGCGAAGTGAGCGAATAACCCGCCAAAATGATCTTGCCGTCGGACTGGATAGCCACTGCATAAGCTTTGTCTTCGAGCGGGCCCACCAGGGTGCGCACCTTACCACCATTGCCAAAAGTATTATCGAGGTCGCCGTCGGAATAGTAGCGGGCAAGTCCGAATGCATTATCTGCGGCGCCGGCCAGCACGATTCGGCCGTTGGACTGCAGGGCTATATCGGCGGCTTCGTCGGAGAAATTAGTGATAGCGGTGATCACCTTGCCGCCGTTGCCAAAGGCGGGGTCGAGCGAACCGGCGCTTTGCGACACAGCATGCGATACTGCAAAGCAAAGCGCAAGCAGGGTGGGGGGTAGATTGCGCATGTACGATTGTTTGTAAAGTTCACAAACGAAGTAACGGCCTTTTTTTGGTATTTGAAGCCACTTATTTTAGAAAATGATAACAGGCAGAATTGTATTTTTACCCATATGAAAATAATAATCACCGGCGCCGACGGCTTTGTGGGCAGCAATCTGGTGCGGGAGTTATTGCTCAGGGGGCACAGCCTTGTCGCATTTGTAGAAGAGGGAAGAGCAACCCCCACACTCGAAGGCCTGCCCATCGAAAAACGCTACGGCAACCTGCTCGATCCTGCAAGCTTGCGCAGTGCCATGCGGGGTTGCGAGGCGCTCATACACGTGGCGGCCGTCATCACCATTTGGCCGTACCGCTCGTCCATTCAGCAGCGGGTAAATATCGAGGGCACTCGACATGCTATGGAGGCGGCGCTTGCAGAGGGACTTAAGCGGGTGGTACACGTGGGCACGGCCAATTCCTTCGGTTTTGGCACAAAAGCCGACCCGGGCAACGAGACGCGGCCCTACGAGGGGTACAAATACGGGTTGGACTACATGGACACCAAATACGCCGCACAGCAGTTGGTGCTGGCTATGGTAAAAGAAAAAGGATTGCCGGCGCTTGTCGTCAACCCCGCGTTTATGATCGGGCCTTTTGCCTCGCCAAAAGGCACCGGACTGATCATCGAGGCCGTTTACCGCAACAAAATCAAAGGCTACACCCGGGGCGGCAGGTGTTATGTGTCGGTAAAAGACGTGTGCGTGGCCATCGCCAATGCGCTTGAGATGGGCACTATTGGAGAATGTTATATTTTGGGAAATGAAAATCTCAACTACCAAGAAATATTCACCGCCATTGCGGAAGTCACGGGAGGAAAGCCGCCTACTTTTCGATTGCCGGTTTTTTTGGTAAAAAGCTACTGCCGGTTCGCCACTGTATGGGCACGTTTAACCGGCAAACAGCCGCTGGTGAGTTACCCCATGGGGCTCATGTCGCTCGACAATCATTACTATTCGCCGGCAAAAGCAAGACAGGAATTGCAATTGCCCCAAACGCCCATCAAAACTGCCATTCAGGAAGCCTTCGACTGGATGAAGGAATATGACGCCTTTTCATCACCAAAATAACCCGCCTTGGATTTTACAGACAAAGTAGCCATCATTAGCGGCGCCCGCATGGGTATCGGCAGGGCGCTGGCCGAAGCGTTGTTGCGCCGGGGCGCCTGCGTGGTGGTTAATGCCAGGGATGCCAGGGCCCTCGCCGTAGAGACGCAAAATCTTGCGTCTCTGGACGGCGGCCCTATGCAGACGCAAAATCTTGCGTCTCTACGTGACCGTGGCAGGGTGCACGCCGTGGCAGGGGATGTGGGGCGGCCGGAGGATTGCAGGCGTATCGTGGAAGAAACGCTGCGCGTATTTGGAAAAATCGACATCCTGATCAACAACGCGGGTATTTCGGGAAAAGGCAGCGTAGCCGAATCCGATCCCGTTGTTTTTCAGACGCAGGTCAACACCAACCTGTTGGGGCCTATATACCTCACGCGTTATGCGCTGAGCAGCTTGCAGGCTTCCAAAGGCAGCGTGTTGTTCGTGTCTACGCTGGCGGCCATCAGAGGTTTGCCTTTCCATTCGGGGTATTCCGCCTCCAAGATGGGGCTCACGGCCTTCGCTGAATCTTTGAAAGTGGAACTTCACGGGGAGGGGGTGCACGTGGGCATTGCCTATGTGGGTTTCACTGAAAATGACCCAGATAAAAGCGTTATCAATGCGGCGGGGCATTTGGAGCGATTACCCAGGCGTGCCGGGGTGAGGCAGACGCCGGCATCCAAAACGGCTGATCTAATACTTCGACAAATTGCAAGTCGAAAATTCAAAGTAGTACATTCGTCTATCGGAAAATGGAATTGGGTATTGTCGAAAATAGCGCCTTGGGTGGTAGAGTGGGTATTTGTGCGGAATATGGGAAGGTTTTGAAGGAGATTGCGACATTTTTGCAAACTCTTGCGCCATTATTGATAACGCATGCGGGAGCCTTGCCTGTACTTTTGCATAGTCAAAATCACTGTTTTACATCATCAAAACCTATTACTGACTATGAAAAAGGCATTAAAGATTTTAGGCATTATCGTAGGCGTTTTTGTATTGCTTATTGTGGCCTTTGCCGCCTGGGTACAATTGACGCCCTTGCCAAAGTTCGAGCCGCAGTCGCTCGACATTACAGTGTCGCACGATTCTTTGTCGGTGGCCCGCGGCAGGAAAGTCATAGAAACGCATTGCGTGGGTTGTCACTTGGGCGAAGACGGCAAATTGAGCGGCAGGTTGTTTTCGCGAGCGACGGATCCTTTCGGCGAATACTGGTCGCGCAACATCACCAACCATCCCGAAAGAGGTATCGGCAGCTACAAAGATGGCGAGCTGGCCTACCTGTTCCGCACAGGCATACGCCCCAACGGCGAATGGGCAGGGCCCTATATGTCGTTCCCGACGATGTCGGATGAAGACGTGGCCTGTCTGATTGCCTACCTGCGTTCCGACTCGCCCCTCCTGGAAGCTTCCGAAGCTTCACACCCCGGGCCGAAGTATAGCTTCCTGGCCAAAATGTTGATCAAGCTCGGCGCCTTTAAGCCCTACCCTTACGACGGCAAGCCTAAAACAGCTCCCCCGGCTACTGACCAGATTGCTTACGGTCGATACCTGGCCACGGCTGTATATGATTGCTTCAACTGCCACTCGGCCAGTTTTGAAACCAACAACCATTTTGAACCTGAAAAATCGCCGCGTTATTTCGGCGGCGGCAACCCCATGCACGATATGGATTTCAATCCAGTTGTATCCTCTAATATCACCATGCACAAAACGGCCGGCATCGGATCGTGGACAAAAGAGCAATTTTCCGCAGCTGTGCGCACCGGCGCCCGCCCCGATCAACGCATCCTGAGCGACGCTATGCCCCGTTTCGGCCTGCTCGACGACCAGGAAATGGAAGCCATCTGGGCTTATCTCCAGACGGTGCCTGCACTTGACAAAGAAGTTGCTAAAGAAAACTGATGTAAGCAGTATTTTGAAAGAGGGCATCCGGCTTTGTCCGCTCTGCGGGCAATCCCGGCGCTGCCCTTTTTCCCGATTTCAAGTTTGTTATGGCGCGTGTTTAAAAAAAATTTGGCGCATGCCAAAGAAGCGCTAATTTGCGTACTCATAAACAGCACTGTCCACTTCTCTCTTCATCTATTCTTTATAGGTCACTTTTTATTTTACCTAAAAACCTCAATATTTTATGTTCAGGAAATTTTTTAATCTCGCCATCGCATGCAGTGCGGTACTTTTGTTCATTACCTGTGATAAACCGAACAACGATCCGGTTGATCCCGACAACGAGCCTAACAACCTCGGTTGGTACGGCGATGAAAACATGACTCAGATTCCGACAAACGTGACTTATTTTGGCGGCGGCGGCTCGCTGCCGGCCAGCGTGGACCTGGTACCCAAGTTCCCGCCCATCGGCGACCAGGGCCAGTACGGCACCTGTGTGGCTTGGGCCGTGGGTTACAACCACAAAACGGCTATCAACGGCATGGACAAAGGCTATTCCGGTTCGCAGTTGAGCTCTGCAGCTTACCAGTTTAGTCCGAAAGACTTGTTTACCGCCATTCCTGACCAGGATAAGGGTACGGATTGCAACGGCACCAATTTTGCTACCGCGCTCGACGTAGTGCAAAACAGGGGCATAGCTACCATGCAGACCGTGCCGTACAACAACCTGGGCGATTGCGGCCAGTCTTCCGGCCAATCAAATTGGGCCAACGAAGCTTCCCAACATCGCATCAAATACTGGAGAAAAGTACAGGCAGAAACAGCCGCCGACGTCAAAACCCTACTCGCCGATAATATCCCCATCATTTTCGGCGCCCGCCTCGCCGATAACTTCATGACCTGGAACAGCGAAGCCGTCATTAGCTCGAATACCAGCTTTGACAACGTAGGCCAGCATGCCTACCATGCCATGGTTATAGCCGGTTACGACGACAACAAGGGCGCTTTTAAAGTCATCAACTCATGGGGAACTAACTGGGGCTCAAGTGGATATATCTGGGTGGATTACGACTTTTTTATGAATGAGTTTTGCCGCGACGGGAACGGCGAGCGTCCCCTGTTTATGGCGGTTAACGAAGGCGGCAATATAACGCCTCCCGATGACCCGGATCCTACGGTTGCCGGTGTTGACCTCGCCGCCTGGGTATTTGACGATTACGCCGACGGGTTGTACCAGGGCTACCCCAAACGCGTGTCTGAATTTAATGTGTACAATATCGGCAGCCAAACCGCGCAGGCGTCCAAGCGCTGGTCAATTTATTACCTGGCTTTTAATGCCTACGACGCCAACGACTACGGCGTTTTGTTCAACTGCGAAGTGAATACCGACGTGGCATACGGCACCGAATACTGCGCTAATTTTAATAGCTGTACTTACAATGTCAATATTCCTTCCGGTTCCGATTTCGCATACGAACACGGGCTCTCCGAATTCGGATTCGCTTATGCTATGCCCTTGATTACCGGGTTCTACTACCTGGTTGCTTACGTCGATCCCTTCGATGCTTTTGCCGAGACGGACGAGACCAATAATTATTTTTATCCCTATTTCGACCCCATTTATTTTGTCAACGGCGTAGGTTTCGCCGGCGAAGGAGAAGAATTGGAAGATCGCAGTAATTCCGGGCGCCCCCTGGTATTTAAAAATACGCTCAGTCCCGATCCCGACAACCTCAGGCGCAACAACCATCATTCGCTTACCACACAGCATCCCAATGCCTACCGCTCTGAAGAAATAGCCGCCGTTATCCGGGCGTCTAAAAAAGACGGTCGCTGGGAAAAGAAACTGGCGGAAATGCGCGCGCGCAACGCCAAACAATAATTCAGGCAAGTTGGCGGGCTGTTTGAAGCAAACAACCTGCCAACTTTTCTATACCGATTAACCTGTGTCGTATGAAAATTTACATGCTTATTTTTTTATTTGTATTCCAAAATTGCCGGCCTACCATGTCTTCCAACCGATCTGCTACCGGTGTCGTGGAGGATATTCGCGACCGCATTGCCAAAGGCAAAGATGTTTATGTTGAACATCGGGAAATCGATGAGGAACTGGATTTTACCGCTCTTACGCCGGCTTATACCGTGTCGCCGGGCTCTAAACGGGTGAAAATAGAAGGTTCGATTACTTTCTACAAATGCCAGTTTAAGGGGAAGATAACCGGGTATCGCACTAACTCAACACTCACGGAAAATACGGCTGTTTCTTTTGCCAAAAACATCACCTTTATTGAGTGTACTTTTGAAGAGGAGGTGAATCTCAGGGCTTGTACGGTTATCGATTTGGCGTGTTTTTCCAATTGCTTTTTTTTGAAAAAAGCCAATTTTGAAGAATGCGATTTTCGTGGTCATGCCGTATTTGCAAAAAATCAGTTTAAGGAAGTCGCGCGTTTTCAGAATGTCTATTTTGGAAACAAGGCAGATTTCTTCCGTTCCGAATTTTTTGAACGTTTCAACTTCCAGGGCGCCGTTTTTATGCTCGACGCCCAGTTCAGCAGCTTGAAGTCATACAAGTCAGCCGATTTTGCTACCGTGCAGTTCAACGGACACGCTTTTTTTAATTACTCCGAATGGCAGGGCCAGGCGGGTTTTGAGGATGCCTGGTTTAAGGGGCGCTGTGAGTTTTTGAGCGCCAAGTTTGAGAAAGCGGCCTTTAAAAATAGTCGTTTTTTCAGCGCGCCGCGTTTTGACCAGGCAGTGGTTGCCTCCACTTTGGATTTGACGGGCGCTCGTTTCATGGAGCGTGAACCCCAACTGACCGGCGTTGATATTAGTAAAGTATTGAGATAATTAATTTTCCTGTCGTTTACGACAAATATTTCCCCACAATCGGCATGCGGCGCCCTACGCCGAAGGCCTTGTCGGACACCCGCAATACCGGGGCGGTTTGGTGGCGTTTGAATTCGTTGATATTCACCAGGCGCAGGGTGCGGCGCACCAGCGTTTCGTCGAAGCCCATGGCGATGAGCTCGCGCGGGCCTTGTCGTTGTTCGATATATTGGAAGAGCACCTGATCGAGTTGGTCGTAGGGCGGCAGGCTGTCGCTGTCTTTCTGACCCGGGCGCAGTTCTGCCGATGGCGGCTTGGTTATCGTATTTACCGGGATCACCTCGGCGTCTTTGTTGATGTATCCTGCCAGTTCGTACACCTCCGTTTTGTACACGTCGCCGATCACGGATAGTCCGCCGCACATATCGCCGTAGAGTGTGCCGTAGCCCACGGCCATCTCGCTTTTATTGGAAGTATTGAGCAAAATATGTCCGAATTTATTGGAAAAAGCCATCAGCAGCATACCCCGGATACGGGCCTGGATATTTTCTTCGGTAATGTTAAATGGTAAACCTTCGAAGTGGGGCTCCAGCAAATCAAGGTACGATTCATACACCGATTGCAGCGGCAGGATTTCGTATTGAATACCCAGGTTTTCGGCCAGTTGGCGGGCGTCGGCTATCGAGTGTTCGGAGGAATATTGGGAAGGCATCAGTAGCACCCGCACATTATCGGGGCCGAGGGCGCGGGCGGCCAGCACGGTCACCACCGCCGAGTCGATACCACCGGAGAGGCCTACGATTGCTTTTTTGAGGTTTAGTTTACCAAAATAATCGCGCAGGCCGAGTAGCAAGGCGTCGTGTATCAGCGCCATCTTGTGGCGGGGCTGTTCGTTGTCGCGGGCGCCGGCCAGCACCTCGTCGAGCTCGTAGGTGCGGATGCACTCTTCGAAATAGGGCATCTCGTCGTATACCCTGCCGTTGGGGCTCATAATCACCGAGCCGCCATCGAAGATAACCTCCGTTTGGGCGCCCACCTGGTTGCAGTAAAACAGGGGCAGGTCATAGCGCAGCACATTGGTGCGCAGCACGTGCATGCGGTCTTCGGCGTGGTCGTAAGAAAACGGTGATGCCGACAGGTTGACCATCAGGTCGGGTTGTTGGGCCATCATCTCGTCCATGGGGCACACCGTATACAGCGGGTTTTCGTTGCCCACGTTCCAGAGGTCTTCGCAAATCGTGACGGCCAGGCGGTTGCCGCGGTATTCGATGATTTCAAAATGGTGGGAGGGTTCGAAATAGCGGTATTCATCGAAGATATCGTAAGTAGGCAGCAGCGCCTTGTGGCGAATATGCCGCACCTGTCCATCAGCCAGAAAATACGCCGAGTTGAAGAGGTCTTTGCCCTCCGGCAGCGGGTTGCGGGTGGGGGCGCCTACCAGTATGGCAAAACCCTGGGTAACCGCCGCCAGCTGGGCAATGGCATCGTTGACCTGCCGGATAAAGTCGTCGAATTCCAGAAAGTCGCGGGGCGGATATCCGCAGACGGAGAGTTCGGGGAAGACGATTAATTCGGCGCCTTGTGCCCGGGCTTCGGCCACGGCTTCGAGGATGCGCTGTACATTTCCTTCAAAGTTGCCGATATGGCTATTGAGTTGCGCTACGGCTATTCGCATGAGTGTTTGTATTGTGGCTGCAAAGATACGAAGGATTTTGTTGGGACTGTGCGGCTGTTGGACTTTACGACTGTAGGACTGAGCGAGGGGGTGTTTTATTCTAAACTTTGCCGTAAATTGCATGTCGTAATGTAAAAATCTGGCATGAACCGACAAGATATAAGGTGGGAACAGCGATTGAATAACTACAACAAAGCCCTGCTTCAATTGGAGGACGCCGTAACATTGGCAAAAAAACGCGCACTTTCAAAATTAGAAGAACAAGGCCTGATTCAGGCTTTTGAATTTACACATGAATTGGCCTGGAAAGTGATGAAAGACTATTTTGAGTACCAGGGCAATACGAGTATTACCGGCTCGAGAGATGCTACTCGCGAGGCTTTTCAAGTGGGGTTGATTAGTGATGGTGAAGGTTGGATGGAGATGATTAAAAGTCGTAATAGCACATCGCATACCTATAATGAAAAGACGGCTGCGGAAATTGCTAACCATGTGATTAACAATTATATCGGATTATTTAAATTATTTCAAACAATAATGGAAAACCGCCGGACAAGCGGCAATGGCGATATTTTTTCAAAAACATGACAAGCTACGGATTACCTTCACATACTACCGAAGCCATTCGTCGGGTTTTTTCCAAATACGAAAAAATCGACAAGGCCGTTTTGTATGGCTCCCGGGCAAAAGGTAATTACAAAACAGGCTCCGATATTGACTTGACCTTGATCGGTACATCGCTTAGTTTAAGCGAGCTTTTCCAGATCGAAACCGAATTAGACGACCTGCTGTTACCCTACAAAATAGATCTCTCGATTTTTTACCAACTCGATAACCCGGATTTAATATCGCATATTCAACGCAGAGGGGTGGTATTTTATGAAAAACAAACCGCCACGTCGTCTTTTAATCAAATATGAATCGCATCGCTTTGCTCATCCTTTGTTGTTTTCTTTTTGGCGTAGCGGCCTCGGCCCAGGGTATGCGATCGCTGAAAAAAAAAGGAACAACCCGGGCGGTGGTGGTCGGCATCTCCAATTATCAGGATGCATCGATCAAAGACCTTCGCTACGCGGATCGCGACGCGGCGCTTTTTGCCGATTTTTTGAAATCCAAATCGGGGGGGGAACTCAAGGATCAGCAATTAAAATTGCTGACTGAAGGCGGAGCGACCATGGCCTCTATACAATCGGCGCTGCAATGGTTGCTGCAACATTCTAAAAAAGGAGACCAGGCTATCATCTACTTCGCCGGCCACGGCGACGTGGAAACCAAAGAAGAGGAAGAAAAAGGATACCTGCTGGCCTACGACACCCCCAAAAACAACTACCGCCTCAACGCCATCGACCTGCACTACCTCAACCACAACATCATCGGCAAACTGGCAGACCAGGACATCAAAGTCATCGTCATTACCGACGCCTGCCACTCGGGCGCCCTCGCCGGCGAAAAAATCGGAGGCAGGGAGGCCACCGCCGCCGAACTCATGAAACGCTTTTCGAGCGAGATCAAAATACTGTCGTGCCAGCCCTATGAACTTTCGCACGAAGGCCCCCAATGGGACGGCGGCCGGGGCGTGTTTTCCTACTATCTCATCAACGGATTGAAAGGACGGGCCGACCAAAACCGCGACCAACAGGTAGACCTCTACGAGTTGGAAGATTTTCTGCAAGAACGGGTCAGGCTGGCAACGGATAAAACCCAACACCCCGATGTATTCGGCGGCAAAAAACAGGAATCGCTTTTCTGGGTAGACGAAGCCATCGCTGCCGAACTAAAAGCCGCCGAAAAAACGGAATTGGAAAAAGATTTCGAAAAAGACGTACTCGAAAAATTGGCTACTGAAGAAGGGTACACCTATTATCTGCAATTTAACCGGGCGATCCAAAAAGGCGACTTGCTCAGTCCCCCGGGTAATGCTGCCGTCGATTACTACGATGCGCTGTATGCCGATACGACATTCAGACTCTTGCGCAGTATCATTGACGAACGACTGACCGTGGCGCTTCTCGACTCCGTACAACAAGCGATAAATGCCTACCTCAATACCGATCCGATGGAATTGGCCCAGCGAGACCGGTATGATAAAAAATACAGCCGTTTTCCGGCGTACCTCAGCAGAGCCGCCAAAATACTCGGCCCCAACGACGCCCGCTACCGGCAAACCCTGGCCAAACAGTATTACTTTGAAGGACTGGTTTATCGTCTGGAAAGTGAACAAGGCGGGGGCAACGACTCATTGTACCAACTCGCCCTGGAAAAACAGCGGCAAGCGCTGGAGTATGAAGGCCGCGCAGCATACATTTACAATGAATTGGGGATGGTACTGCTGGCAATGGGATCTGCCGATCAGGCCATCGAACATTTCAGCCGGGCTATTGCCCTATCACCTACCTGGGCCCTGCCGCACAACAACCTCGGCATTGGCTACAGCCAGAAAGACAGCCTGGAAGAAGCCAGGCAATACTACCTCAAAGCCATTGAACTCAAACCCGATCTGGCTTCAGCCTACACCAACCTGGGCAACCTGTATTTTACACTCGAGCAAGCCGATTCGGCAGAAAGGATGTACCAAAAAGCCATCGCCCATAATCCCGCCGACAAGGTGAATTATTACTTTATGGGGCTCCTGCTGAGCGCACTCGAGGGCCGGCAACCGGAAGCCATATCTTTTTATCATAAAGCGCTGGCGCTCGACAACGATTACCCGGAAGTTTGTTATGAACTGGGCAATTTATTTTTTATGAGCGAGCAAGCCGATTCGGCTGAAGTGATGTACAAAAGGGCTACCCTGCTTAATCCCGATTTTACGGAAGCCTACTTATTTTTAGGTCTGCTCTATTTTGAAAACAACCGGCTGGAAGAAGCCGAGCAATCGTTCCTGGAAGCCATCCGGACTAATCCGACTTATCTGCCCGCTTATGAATGTCTGGTAACCCAATACCAGCAGGAGTGGGATAAAGCCGCTGACCTGCTCCAAAACGCCCCCTTGGAAAATTATGACAAAATATACGTGCTGCAACAATCAGGGCTGACTTTTATGCGTTCGGATGCTTACGACGATGCGCAACATGCTTTTCAAATGGCCGTTGATCTTGATCCTGATGAACCATTGGGTTATTTTGCTTGGTGCGCCTATTATTCGAGGCTGAAACAGGCTGACCGAGCGCTGGATAATCTGGAAACCGCGTTGGAAAAGTCGCAGGCCAGGGAAGAAGATTATTTTGACACGATCACAGGCGATGAAAACCTTGACTTTATTCGCGATAAGAGCAAGTACAGCGAATTGATGACGAAATATTTTCCTGATCGAAAAATAGATTAATATCCTGAATAGGCTATATTTATTTTTTCTAAACCCTAACAACACATACTATGGCACAACAATCCCGCCTTCTATTGTTATTGCTCCTACTTTCGATTTTTGCTTTTGACCTTCCCGCACAGCGCAACGGCACACTGCACCTGATTACCGCCATCGATGGAATAAATGACGACATTGCCCAAGGATGTAAAAAGGACTACGAAAATGCCGATGAGCTTTTCAAGTTTATCGCCCAAACAGGCGGCATGGAGTATCGCCTACACAACCTTTCATTTGACCAGACAGAAGTCGCATCCTTTATTCAGGATTTTCATTGCGACCCTGAAGATCTGGTCGTTTTTCTTTATTCCGGGCACGGCTTTCGCTACGACAACGACGGCGATTTCTGGCCCTGGCCCTTTATGTATTTTTGCAACAGGGAAGAAATGGATATTTACTCCGAAACCTGCGAACTCGACCTGGAAGATTTACGCGACGACCTGATCAATAAGAATCCACGAATGACCTTGGTTATTGGCAATAGTTGTAACGAAATGCTGGATAACGAAGCAGGAGGCCCCGCTACTGAAAGTGAAGATATGGATTTGTCGGATTCAGATCAAGCATTGCAGGGCGTAGCCTTATTTACCGAATTTCGCGGCCATATCCTTACGTCTGCTTCCGGCCCGGGGCAAAAAGCTTACACTACCGACGATCACGGCGCTTATTTTATTATTGAATTTTTCAAGCATATTGCCGAAGCTTTGGATGCCCAGGAGCCTACTTCGTGGAAGAACATACTGGGACAAACTAAACACAGCGTTACAGAACGCAATTCCGACCAAATTCCGCTTTTTAAGATCGAATGATCGTTAGGATAAACCCCATTTTAAATAATACTACTTTAACTAACTAAATCCTGTCACCATGAGATTACTCACATTCCTTTTTATCCTGTCCGGTTTGCTGTTACAGGTTGATCTCGATGCCCAGGGCACGGCCCGGGACTTGAAAAACAAGTTCACGAGCACGAGTTCGAACATGAAGCAAAATAAGAACAAAACGAAAAACAAAGCGCAGAGTATGGCGGGCAACATCCGCCCCGACAATATTGAGTCGCCGGTGGTAAAAGAGGCTTTTGCCGACATTGAGTCCGGCGATTATTCAGATGCTGAAAGCCAACTTTTGACCTTCGCCGAATCGGATGCCGATGCAGCTTATGGGCTTGCTATACTCCATTATATGGATGATGAATACGAAGAGGCCATTGCTTTGTTACAGGTGGCCAGGGACCTTGACCCCGAGCTAACCGATGCGCTTTATCTGTTGGGGTTGATATACTCCGAACAAGGCGACTATGATGAAGCCGAGACCGCCTTTATTGAACTGCTGGAGCAGGAACCGCTCCATGTGGATGCCTGGTATGAATTGGGATTTATCTATTACGATGCCGGTTTCACAGAGGATGCCGAACAATGCCTGGCCATCATCATGGAAATCGACCCGAATTATCAGTTTAATAGCTACGAGGATTAAGGGGCAAAAAATTTATGTAGAGACGCAAAATTTTGCGTCTCTACATAAATTTTTTGATCCCTACCTTTTTATTAATGCCTTGGCCGCCTCCAGCAAGCCCATTCGGGAGAGAAATGCGGCCTGCGTATCGCGCACCAATAAATTGCCCGCATACCTTTTGGCTGCAGCGGTGTAAATCAGTGCCGCATCGTAAAAGAAGCCCGCTTCTTCGAGTGAGAAGGCTTCCATGAGGGCTTTTTCAGCGGGGTCGGCGCTTTGATAATCTATCGTACTGCGCAGATCGTCAAGCACCTTGTCTGATGCGGCAGGGTCATATACAAACGTCAATTTTGCTGATTTGCCGGCGCCGGTTTTTTCATCCACAAGCTGCCATTCGTAAGCCGCGCCTGATTCGAGCGCCAGTTGCGCCAGGTTGAGCCAAATAACGGTATCGCGCATTAGCGCTGTCAAGATTACTAATCCGTCGGTTTTGCGCTTCAGTTGAAAACGGTTGTCTTCGCCAACTGCGGCGCCCGACCAGCTGAATTCCGTGTATGGCGTGCTCAGCGTGCCGCTGTAAAGCAGGCTGGTTTGAATAGGAAATGCCTGGTCGGCAAAGCCGTCGATGCCGGCTCTTGCTTTTTCCATATACCTGCGGTGGTTTGCTTCCAGTTCTTTATCGTTCTGGGTTTCTTTCATACTGCCGGAAAGGAATTTAGAAAAGCGCCCCATAAAACCCACATTGGAACCGCCTTTCGCTTTTTGGTCCAACTCGCGCAAAGCGAACTGTTTGCTCCCTTTTATCAGGAATATTTCGCCATTTTGCAGCAGTTTGATCGTGGCGCCCGACTGGCACCGGATTTTGCCGTTGGAAGACAAACGCATGCCGGGGTATACATTTTGCGCTTTGCTCTCTTGCGGCGCGTAATACGCGACTTTGCCGGTTACGGATTGAACCACGATATCGGCTTGCGCCATCGCCAACTGGCTCCATAAAATACCGGTAAACAGAATAAAAAGGTGCTTTCTCATAACTTAAGAGGATTTTGATAATTTAACTGGGTTATTTAGCCCGCTATTACCTATAATTATTCGCTTTTTTCTTTTCGAAAAATTCTGGGCAGCTTGTTAATCAGTCGCTGGTGGCGGCGTTTTGAAAAGGATTCGTAACTCAACAACACATCGTAATAAAGTGCCAAGCCAAGCGTACCGTAGGTGAAATCCAGTTTTACCCTAAAGGCGTAAAACAATAGCGAGATGATAAAAAACAGCAAGATCAGTTCGATGACTTGTATAACACGCGTTACGGGGTGGTAAATGCGGGGATACCGGTCTTCTATCCAATCGACAAGTAGTACGTTAAAATAACAACAAAGTAAGGCAAGCGCAAAACTCAGCCACCTCGGCACTTTATTGATAAACTTGCCATCGAGGATCATTTGGATGATATTGGCGTGAATAGCAATGCCGTACATATCGGGTTCGGTGCGGCCGGTATAACGCGGATTCAGCGGCGTATAGAATTTATCGAGCAGGGGGCAATCGCCGCCTTCTGTGCTGCTGTAGCCCATCAAAACGATTTTACCGCTCAGCAAGGGCCCCAGGTCGATCGTCGTATCGAGTATGGTTTCCGGTTCAAACTGTATGTAGCTGTTGGCCGTGGAGGTATAGTGTATGGCTTCGAGGTCTTTTCCCCGCTTTAGCAATTTTTCAACCGCATCGGGGTCGTACAGCCTGGCTATTTCTGTGGCAAAACTATATGCCTGGCCTTCTGCTGTGTTTTCCGTGGGACTGAAATAGCGGATTGTCCTGGTTTCCGTACTTGGGAAATTGACGTAGCCGGTGCGGGCGTATTGGTTAAAAAACGAATCCACCCCGCTAATCGCCTGGAATTCGTCGATATCTTCCCGGTAGTTTTCCAACTCGGAAGCCAATATCAGGTTTTCGCATTTTATCATACTCGCCAGCAAAAGCGAATCAACGGCGGGGTCTTTGCGCCTTGAAAATAATACATCGAGGCCTATGGCTTTGGGTTGTGCGGCATTTATGCGGTCTAGCATTTGCGCAATTTGGGCGCGATCGGGCTGTCCGGTATTTACGATCACGATGCGGTCTTCCATCTTGATCTGCTCATTGCGCATGCGCGAATACACGATATCCGTGATCTCGTAATCTTTGATACCGTGGCTAAATGGATTGAGAAAATGCAGATTCAAGCTGATCAGCGATAATAGCCAGATCAGTATAAAAACATAGATGGTTATGATGACGGCGTACGGCTGAATGAGTTTTCTCCACATAAAGTTGTCGGTTCTCTGTTGTCGGTTGTCGGTTCTCGGTTGTCGGTTCTCTGTTCAAGCTTAACTGGCAAGGTTAAAGAACGGACAACTGATAACTGACAACCGACAACATCTTACTGCGTCAATTCCAGATAATTCCCCCAGCGTTCCAGTTTTCCGGCGGCATTAAGTATAAAGATCATTTTTTTATTTTTTTTGTACACCATAATCTCACCCCGGGGAGTCTCGACGGCATGGCCGGGTCTGCCGTATGCATCTACGATGGCGGCGCGATCGGCGCCCAGGCCGATTTGGCGGGCTGTTTTCCCCGGATAACCGGCACTGGTAAGGTGAAGATAGGTGGTTGTTTTAGTGAGGTTGTTTTCGCTGATAAAAAGCCGGGAGTTGGGGCCCAGTTTGGGATTTTGGTAAAAATATAACTGACCGGTAAGGGCGATGGTTTTGGAATCGTCCACATTGCCTTCTTCCGCGACGCGGGCCAGGGCTTTCTCATCAATGCGCTCGGGTTTGTCGGGCTCTGCATTGTCTGGTGTTTCGGTTTCGATGGTTTCACCGAGTAAGATGCGAAGATTATGCGCTGCGAGCGGACTGCCGGCGGCGGCCGCTTTGAAGGCGGCCTGTGCTTTTGTTTCCTGGCCTTCGAGTGCGTCTAAAATACCGATGAGGACGTCGGCGTCAAGCGCAGTTTTGGGGTAATTGTGCTTCATGGCGGTTTGCCGGGCCTCTACCCCGGCATAAAACCGGGCGCGGTTGTAGTCTTTCAGCAAGGCATAAGCGCAGGCTTTGTTGAGATAGGCCGGCGCGTAATTTGGGTCAAGACTCACAGCCGCATCAAAGTGCAGGAGGGCCTGGCGCAGGAGGCTATCCCGATTGGGCGCGGCTAAGATATCCCTGGTTGCCGTGGAGGTCAGGTCGAGTTCGACGGGAAGCCTGTATTTCAACTCTGCCGGACCGAAATACTGCATAGCATCGAGCACGGCTGTCACTCCCAGATTGTTATAGATCTCTCTGCTTTGGTATACCATTAAAATGTAGTAGTAAAATGCATAAGCATCGGTATAATTGCCGATAGCCGTAAGCAGGTTGGCCATGTCGTATACTTCAGTGAGTTGGGCCATCTTTTCGGCCGAGCGGCGGCTCATCGACTGGCGGTCGCTCAGCGAAGGGTATTTTTCCGTTCTTCCTACCGGCATGTTGTAAGCCTGGTAAAGCTTTGCAAGCACATCGGGGCCTTTGTCGAATAGCCCAAAGCCGGCCGAGTACACCAGAAAACCTCCCAGGTAGTCGGCTTCGGTTTCTTTGGCGGCTTTATCGGCAAGGCTGTCGAGCCGCAGCCCGATATCTAGATCCATATTGTTTTCTACAAATCCTTTGCGCCAACCGTGTTTTTCGTAGTAATGCGTCAATTCATGGGCGAGCAACATGGCAAGGGCAGCGTCAGATTGATTGCCAAAGCTGCTGCATACGTCGAAAGCTTTTTCTTCAATAATGATCTCGTGTTTGTCATAGTCCATGACGGCCATCCGGTTCTCCTCTTTGAGCAAGGCCAATGAAGGCACGGGGTAGCGAAAATCGCCGCGCGCCTGCACCAGCCGGTTATATACGGAAACGGCTTTTTTGTATTGCGGGGTCTCTTTTCCCAATGTTACAGAAGACCGGATCGCATTGGGTTTTTGGGCCAGAGGCAGGGTGGCGAAGCTCCTGTCCTGCGCACAAAGGCTAGTCATTCCCAGGCTGAAGACCAGAAAATTGACAAATCTACTTCGCATTTTTTTGGGTTATCTTTAAAATAATATGGCAAAATGAATTAATTCCCTAAATTTATTACAAAATAAAGCCGAAAGCTTAAAATTAATAGATAAACTAAACCCCGTGATGAGAAAGCTTCCTTTCCTGATTGCCTTTTTTGCGTTTCAATCGCTTACGGCACAGGATCTACACGTGCACTACAATGCCTACTCCGATTCTGTTTATTATGTGCAAAATGGCAAGTCTATCGACCGGCCACTGGTGCGCAAAGGGCAAAATGTGGTACTCCACATCGACAACTTTAACAATTACCTGTACGGCGTCACGATCAAGACGGACAAAAGCCGGCAATCCCTGATGCCGAAAGGGCTCGAATCGGGCAGTTTCTCGCAGGATGCCACATCCAACCCCCTCAGCCTGATTTTTGGCGCCATCAGCGGTTCCGGAGGTGTCAACTTCCCGGGGCTCCCGCTGGGCGACGGCAACTCCGGTTTTGCTACGGATGACAAGGCGGAAGCGGAGCAGCAGGCGCTTATCAAAGAATTGCGGCAGTTGGAATCGACTTTCCGCAAAACGCAGGATGTACTGAAGGTGCTGGACGAGGATATGTCCGGCGTGCAGAAAAAATTGCAAACCACCGTCGAAAGCCGGCAAATACAGGTGTTAGCCTCCGACGCTATCAGCCGTATCAGGTACAACCCGCAATTGGAACCCCTCCAGATCAAACAACTTTCGCTGGAATATATGGCCCATGTGTTTGGAGATGCCGATCCGAAAAAACTCGGCTTGAGCGATCTACTCCAAAAATCTACCGCCGATGGGTCATTAACCGAGCTCAAACAGGAATACGATCAAACCCTGGATATTTACGCCGACAAGCTCGATATGTTAAAGGTGAGCCGCATTGCGCTCCAGGATCCCAAATTCAATTTTGCTGCCGATGACCTGGATCCCTTTCGCTCAGCCGCCGGTAAATTTGTGTCTAATGCAGAAAAAAAGCTGCAAACCTACCAGGCTAATGCGGTTATGCTCGATACGGCGCTTACCAATGTCAAACAGTTGGATTTAAACACGCTAATGGAATTGCGCACCGATTATATCGTGATGATGGAACACGATTTTTCTCACGTCTCCCGTCATAAGGTGGATGGCGATAAGCAGGAACTGCGCATTACTTTTACCCCGGTAGATTCTGTGAATATCACCGGCGTAGCCACCAAACAAGTAGCGCCTATCGAGTTGATCGTATACGGCGGACTTCAGGTAAAAGGAGGCTTGGGGCTGAGCTTCGGTGGATTTTTTGAGCGCCCGCTCGATTATTTTGTGCGCGACAGCTTTATCTACAGCAGTAATAAAGATGCTTTTACGCCTATATTGACCTCTTTTGTACACCTCTACAGCCAGGGTCGCGGCGCTGCTTCCCTGGGCGGTTCTTTCGGCGTGGGCATCCCTATCGGCGGCGGCAACGGCTTCGAATCGCTGACTTTCTTTTTGGGCCCCAGCCTGGTGGTAGGCCGCAACCAGGAGGTTACGATCAGTACAGGCCTCATGGGAGGCAAAGTGATGCAATTATCCGGGGGGTACGCCGTCGGCGACCGCTTCGAAGCCGATGCCGGTTTGTTGCAAACCGATTCTGTCTACAAATTGGGCTATTTCCTGGGCGTCTCGTTTAACCTCATCGGAGGGCGGTAGAGACGCAAAATCTTGCGTCCCCTGCCAATGCCGTACAGACGCATGATGAAACGTCTCTACCGGCTCTTGACCGCTTCGTAAAAATCGAAGGCGGTACCTTCCAAATGGGCGATATTATGGGGGATAATGAACGAACAGACGAAACTCTGCACCCGGTGACAGTCAGTACTTTTTACCTGTCTCCATACGAGGTAACCTTCGAAGAATACGACCGCTACTGCGAAGCCACCGGCAAAAAAAAGCCGGGCGACGAGGGCTGGGGCCGAGGCAAGCGACCGGTAATAAACGTGACATGGTACGACGCGGCGGAGTACTGCAACTGGCGTAGCCAACAGGCGAAGTTGAAACCGGTATATGCTATTAACGGCGAAAACGTGAGCGCCGACTGGAGCGCCAACGGCTACCGCCTGCCAACCGAAGCTGAATGGGAATACGCTGCACGTGCAGTGAACGGCAAAGGCGGCGGCAAAGTGCGCTTTGGCAACGGCAAGGATGTCGCTGATCCGGAGGAGATTAATGTCAATGGGAGTAAAGACTATAAAAAGCCTTATTTCGTAGTCGGCAAATATCGCAAAAAAACCACCCCCGTAGGCAACTTTACACCCAACAGCCTGGGCTTATACGACATGAGCGGCAACGTATGGGAGTGGTGCTGGGATTGGTACGACGCTTATCCCACAGGCTCCCAAACAGATCCTAAAGGCGCTGTTAATGGCTCCTACCGGGTTTACCGTGGCGGGTCGTGGCGCGACTACCCCGTCGGCGCGCGTTGCGCTTTCCGGAGCGGCTTCCCCCCGGGCGTCCGCAGCTTCAACCTCGGCTTCCGCCTCGCCAGGGCGGCGCGTTAGTTTTTACCTTTTACCTTGTTCGGCTTGGTGTGTCTGAATCACGGATTCCGCGGATTGTTGGGATTTCACGGATTGTTGTCAGTTGTGGGTTCTCTCTGCTTAAGTATAACTAGCAAAGATAAAGAAACCCACAACGGATAACCGACAACAAACCAGGCTATTACCTTAGCAACACCTCATAGATTTTTTCCCGGGCTGCACCGGCCCTCTCGTGCAAAGGGCTATCAGTGACCGTACCCAGGTTGATAGCGATAAACACATACACCTTTTGCGCGGGGAAGTAGTACAACTCGCAGCCGGCGCCTATGCCGCCGCCGCTATGTCCCATCGAGATTATTCCCTTGTTGGAATGATAGGCTAATCCCAGGCCATATCGCGGATTGCCTTTGCTATCTGTGACCCAGGTTTTCATGAGTTCCAGCGTGGCAGGTGCGAGCAATTGGCCTTCCATCAATCCCTTCAAAAATTTAACCGCCTCAAGAGGGGTAGTAACAATACCGTCGTCGCCGATCAACGACGCTACGTTGTTGCGCTGCATTTGCGACACATTTTCTAATACGCCGTCGCTGTGGCGATCCCAATAAGTATTTACCAACCTGGGGGATTTCAAATAGCGGTCTTCATTCTTGTAAAAAGTTCGGGGGAGGTCCAGTGGTTGAAAAATAGTCTCCGTAATGAAACGGGCATGGTCGCCGGTAATGGCGTCCACCATCAAGGCCAACAGCAAGTAGTTAGTATTCCGATAGGCGTATTTGCTGCCGGGCTCGAAATCGAGCGGTTTGCTTCTTATATATGCAAGGTAATCGGTTGGCGTAAAAATATAGTCGGGATGCTGCAGCAGATACGTGACGTATGCCGGCGCAAAATTGTACTCCGGAATGCCGGAGGTATGGTTCAGCAGCATCCGCACCGTTATTTTGGCGGCATCATTAACATATCGGCTGTATTGCTCGGGCAGATATTGGGTGATGGGCGCGTCGATTATTATTTTGCCTTGTTCGTATAATTTCAGCACGGCAACCGCCATATAGGTTTTTGAAATACTTTGTAAGTACTGCAGATGGCAATTTTGCATCGGGGTTTCGTTTTCTATTTTTGCAAAACCCGCCGCCGTTTCCCACCAGCCTTCAGGAGAGTATACCGCCATCGCACATCCCGGCACACCGGCATCGACCAACTGCTGAAGCGCCTGCTTTATAGCGCCGGCCTTCGAATATTTGTCGGGGAGGTCACTCGGTATTTCACAGGGAATAATGTTCAACTCTTGAGTGTATTTGGCGCAGCTGCTCCATAAGAGCAAGCCTATTACGTACACGAGTATATTTTTCATGGTCTTGTTATTTATTTTTATAAAAAATGCTCGAACCCGCCTGAATCAGCGTTTCCGGCACAAGGGGAATACTCGTGCTGTAGCCCTTGGTCATTACCAATTGGTAGCTCACAAAGGGTGAAAAATAAGTGCCGGCAGCATACTCGTGGTAACCCAACGAAACGCCCACCGGAACGGCAAGTAATCCCTTCCCCTTGCGACCTATTGGCATCCATTCGCTATTTACTTGCCGGTAGGCCTCCACCGGGCGGAAAGTATGCAGGTAGCCCACTCCCGCTTTTACTTCGGCGAAAACGCCCGAAAAAAGCGTAGGTCGCCAGGCTGCCTGTGTGTAAAAAAGCAGTCCGTTGCCCACGGCTTTGTTGCGGTACCACACCGCGCTGAATTGCTGGGCCCAGTTGTGCTTGCCGTTTAAACTCAACTCAGTGCCCAGCCCAATGCCCACATTAGAAAAATTGGATTTGATATCCTTGAATGGCATCGAAAGGGAGTGAAATTGCAGCGTAACGACAATGGGAAAACTCCGATATGGCTTTGATCCGTCGCTTTGGGCCGACAGCGTGATGGCAAGTGCAACGGCCATTGCCAACCCAAACAGGTGTTTTTTCATGGTCTTTTTTTTAAACGAAATTAAGGGCAGAGCAGCAAAAAGCCGTTTAACCTGATATTGGAATAGGTCAGGTAATAATTAAAGGCGCTGATAAAAGGAATGAGGATCAGAAACAACGGCACATCCACCCGTTCTGATCCCCATGCTGTATTATTTTGCGCCCGCATTTTTTTATGCAAATGTACGGTAGAGACGCAAAATTTTACGTCTTGATTGGGATTACGGGTACAGACGTAAAATTTTGCGTCTCTACCTTCGCTGAATAAATTGCATCCGCATCCCCCCGCCAAGGCCGGCGCCGACAGGCGACAATGAATATGTGAAGCTCAGCATGCCGTAGCGCCCCAGCGAACGTATGCGTTCTTCTTCCAGGAAATTCACGTCGGCGCGGCGGTTAAAACCGATATTTTTGTTGAGGATATCGAATACCGACAATTTGATTTCGGCGCGTTTTTTCATTACGCTTTTGGATAGCGCGGCGCCCCACAGCGGAATGGTTTGGCTTTCACTGCCTGCTATAGCGTTATACACCGAATAATCCATAGTCGAACTCAAAATAAAACCGACGGGCAGATACCAATTGAAGCCGGCGCCGTACACCTGGTTGACAAACTCCTGGTTGAGCGTTTTGCTGAGCGAGTAAGTCGTTTGGTTGTAGCTGATATTGGCGCTCAGGTTGAAATCGAATTTTTCATCTACGTTAAATTCGTACCGCACTTCTCCACCCAATACGCTTCGCTCCGTTTTGTTTTCCACCTCATTAATCAGGCTGATGCCGCTTGACCACATGGTATTGGTAGTCAACCCGATGCGGCTTTTTAATTTACGAATGGGAAAACCGAAGTTTAGGTATATGTCGGCTCTTTTTTCATCTTTCACGTTCACGGGGCGCCAGGTACGAACCAACAGATCGTCGATGGTTTGCGCCTCCGAAATGCTGTTGGCCGTGTAGGTCAGGTTTATATTGGCAAATAAATTGGTCAAGGTAGCCTGGTTGAAAGAGGCGTAGCGCAGCCCTATTTCATGGTTGTATTCCGGCTTCAAATCGGGATTGCCCACATATATGTTTAAGGGGTCGCTGTTGTCTACAATGGGCTGTAATTGCTCTATATTGGGTTCTCTAACATTGGTTTCATAATCTATATTAAAATGACTCGACATGGAAAAGTCGTAGTTGAAATGCAAACTGGGCAATACGTTGGTAAACGAGCGCTGGATGGAGGTATCTTGCAGCAACAATTCGCCATCGAGCCCCGAATGTTGTAGCTGAACCCCGGTAGTGAGGTTGAATGCCTTGCGGTTGAGCCTGAAATTGAGCCCCCCGCGATGGTAGTCGTAAACATTGCGATAGCGATTGCTCAAGCTTTCATTCCACTGCGATTCTCCGTTGCTCACGTCGTACACGTTGCGGTCGAGGTCGGTGGCGCTTTGCTGGTAGGCATAGTTCATTTCGAGGTATTTGCGCTTGCCCAGCGGCTCGGTATACGAGGCGTTGCCGCCGAAAGTGAGTAAGTCGTTGCGCTGGGTGTTCGTCTGGCTTATGGAATCGGTGCGAAGCAGGGCGCCCGCTTCGTCGTAATAGCGGTTCACGGCGGTGAGTTCGCCATCCCTGTCGCGGGTATTGCTATTCAGCAGCACATTGGCACTGAGGGTTCGCCCTTTTTTGTTGAATTTATGTCGATACAGCAGGTTGGTGTTGAGCGAAGCGCCGGCGCCGCCCACCTGGTTTTGGCGCAGGCCTTCGTTCATGAGTTGGTCGCCGGCTCTGCTGGTACGGCTATCCGAAAGAGTGGAAATATCGGTTTCGTTGTATACCCCCGACGCCGATAGTTTCAGGAGGTTCATCGAGTCGATCTTGTGGTCGAGTACGGCGTTGAGGCGGTGATTGTCGTTGCGACTGTCTTGCGTGCTTTGCTGCGCTACGCTGAAGTTGTCATCGGGGAGGAAAGTCTGGCGGTTGAGGCTGCGCTCCAGTTTGTTGTCGAGCAGGTTGTAAAAATAACTGCCGTTGACTTCTGTCTTGTCGGTAAATTTATTGTTGAAATTAAGCCCCGCTCCCCAGGTAGTCGTCAAGCCGTTGTTGCCGCCAAAATCGAGGGGAATGCCCTGGTCTTCGGCGTTGATTTCTATGCGGACAGCCCCGCCGGCGCGCATGCGCTGTAGCTGCCCCGTAAAACTCAGGTAGTCTTCGATAGAAAAACCCTGGCGGTTGATGTTGTTGCCCATAGCCAGCAAAGCCAGTTGGCGCTTGTCGTTGAATCGGTTGAGGCTTACTCTTCCGTCGTAGCGGTTGTCGGTGCCGTAGCCGCCATTTACGCTGCCAAAAACGCCTTGCTTGCGGTCGGCTTTGAGCTTTAGGTTCAGCGCTTTTTCGCGCTGACCGTCGTCAATGCCCGAAAAGGTGGCGGCATCCGATTTTTTGTCAAATACCTGTACTTTATCTACCGCGTCGGCCGGCAGGTTTTGGGTGGCAATTTTGGGATCCTGCCCAAAAAATTCTTTGCCGTCTACCATCACCCTCCTCACCTGCTCGCCCTGAGCGCGCACAGTGCCGTCTTGATCAACTTCTATACCCGGCATTTTTTTTATCAGATCTTCTACTACTGCATTGGGTTTTACGCTAAAAGCCTGGGCGTTGTATTCTATGGTGTCTTTTTTGATGGTGACCGGTATGTGCCCGGCTTTTACGTTTACCTCCCCCAGCGTGGTCGACTGAGGCGACAGGGCGAGCAGGCTCAATGCCAGTGGATTTTGGGTATTTCCCGCCGGTACCGGCTTGTCGTAGGTGCTATACCCTACATAGGTGATACGCAGCAGATAGGCATTGTCATTGGGCACGTGGGTCAGCTCAAAGGCCCCGTTGGCCTCCGAACGTCCAAAATTGACTAACGAGGAATCGGCAGCCCGCAATAACATGACGGTGGCGCCTTCGAGGGGCGCCAGGGTACTATCAGCTACTATCGAGCCGGTTATCGCATATTTTTCTCCAGACTGGGCGTTCGCCGTGCAATAACCCAATAACATCAGAAAGAAAATGTAAAAACGTGGAAGTGACATACGCTTGCTTTTTTGTCGGTTGATTACTCGACAAAAATAGGCGGCCGTATGCGCATTGTAGGTTAATGCTCCTTGAAACAAGGTTAATGAAGGTTAATGAACACCACGTAGGGTAAACGTTTACCGTTTACCTACCTGGGAAAGCGGTAAACGCTTTCCCTACACCCGGGAAGGAAAAAAAGCATCTTCAAAATGCCGTATAGAAAACATGCCCCTGCCACGATAGATGACGGCGACCACATCAAAGCGAAAGATCCACTCATGTCCGATTTGTAGCATATAGGCGCCGGCGGCATCGGCAATGCGGGCCGCTTTGCGGGAGTCGACAAAAAGTTCGGGACGGCCATAGCTCAGATTGCTGCGCGTTTTTACTTCTACAAAAAACAACTGGTCTCCCTTTCGGGCAATCAGGTCTATTTCTGCCCGGCCGCAACGCCAGTTGCGCTGCTCGATCGCATAACCATGCCGTTCTAAGAAAAGGCCGGCTTCTTCTTCTCCCGCTTTGCCCGTGTCGTTGTGCCTGGCCATATCGAGGTGTTTTATTTCGAAAGTTATTAAAAAAAAAGTCATCCCAGGAATTAAATCCGGGATGACTCGCTTTTGGCCATTGCATTTTTTATACCAATGGTGTGCATTTCCTCACATCGTGGAATTATGACTTCAAATTGTTAGTAGTAAGTCGTATAAATAAAAAAAGGTCGTCTTCGTGTGTTGTGCAGACGTTACCAAGGGATGACAACCGCATTTTGCGGCTTGCTGATTTATCGGTTGATGAGAACTTCTTTTTAGAAGTGCTACAAAAGTACGCATTAATCTCCAATAAGGCTATACCTCAAAATTGGTATTTTTATATATATTTTTTTGGGTAACAAGATGACAGGGTGACGCCCACGCAGGGTGAACGTATACCTCCCAGGCTCTTTCCGTCGTCACCACCACAGACCATTCAAGGACGTCACCCCCCCTAAGCTTATCCGCGTTCGTCACCTCCAAAGAGATTCCCCCCGTCGTCACCTAAACAAAAAAAGGGACCGCCAGCCCCGGCAGTCCCCTCACACACTTTTCCTGTATGCTTGAAACACTGTTAATCCATACCGCACGCCGTCAAGTTATGAGCATAACTTTTCCGGCTTTGCGGTATTATAGCTCGCGCCCGGACTTGGGTCATGCCCAAAATTCGACGGCGCGAGCTATAACATAATCATCTTTTTAGTGTCTTTCCAGGCGCCTGCTTCTAATTGATAATAGAGCACGCCGCTCACCGGCAAATCGCTTTTGCCGATAGACACCTCGTTATAACCGGTTTCAAAAACGGCCTCTTGCTGGTAGATCATTTTTCCGGTAGCGTCATACACGGTAAGCCGCGCACTTCCTCTTTCCTCCATTTGGAAAGCGATGATGGTTTCATCGGCAAACGGGTTGGGCCTGTTCTGGAATAATTCGTATCCTTTCGGACTATTGGCATTGCCCGCGTTGGCGCTGGCAAATACCAGGTTGACTCCCAATACATCGTATGTGCGGGTATAGGCTTCTGCTTTCGTCATCTTATCGCTGAGGAAAAGCGCATTTTGCACTTCCAGGTCTTGTTTGGCGCGGAAGCTAAGCCTGAACAGGGTGATTTTTTCACTGCCTTCGTGAGGCGTCTCTTCGTTCCAGCTTGTGGTGATCAATCCTTCATCTACGGCCGACAAACCGAAATTGCCTTCGCTAATGCCCTCCAACTCGCCAGGCTCCACGCCTTCCCATTCCAGTATATCGGTGTCAAAGCCGAGTGTAAACTGATAACCGGGGATGTAGTGCATGCCATGGGCATAACAATCGACGGTAAACGTTTCTCCAGCCGATACGCGTCGGTTGTCTGCGATGAGGGTGAAAATTCCCTGGTCGCCGCGATCTTCGATATCCTGCAGGTTGGTCGGTGTAGCTGAACCGTTTACGTCGCCTACTTTGATGGCGATAAAGTCGGCATGCATTTCGTCGTCGTTCAGTTCGTCGATATTCATCACTTCGGGGAAATACCCTGCAAAAGGGTTATCCGGGTTGGGGAAGACATAGTCGGCAGGAATAAACCGCCACGACTTATTGCCGTTGGGCAATTGACTGTCGAGGTGCAAGATCAGCCTGCGCAACTTGATGAGGTCGGAGGTGGCTACGGTACCCGACTTGTCAATGTCGGCGGCGATGATCTTGTACGGACTATTCAGGGACTGCGTGCCCAAAATATGTTTGGTGATGAGTACCAGGTCTATCGTCGAAACGCCGTTGAGCGGGTCGTCGTTGCGCTGGGGCATCAGGCTGTAGCTGTTGTTCAAAGGTATGTCGTGGAATTCAAAACCTCCGTCGGGTCCGGTAACCATGCTCAGGGATGAGTTACCCATCACTTGTACCGACACGCTTTCTACGTCATTACCATTTTCTGTGAAAATACCCCCCGCTATCATGCCCGAGGCAGCAGGTGTGAAACAAATCTGGTTATTGTCCTGGATCAGTACATACGTCAAACAGTAATCGCTGTTGCCTGCAAGGTCGGTTACCCAATATTCAACAAGTTGATTGCCCAAATCGTAACAATCAAATTTGAGTGTATTGGTCGTAGGGGGGGTAAGCAAATTGCTACCGGCCCTCCGGATGAAATGTTTGAGGTCGGCGTTAGAAGTGCAATTGTCGGCACTGCCCCCGTTGAAAGCTTCTGCATTTACCACGGCTTTGTTCTCTCCATCGCTGTATACGAGATTGACAGACAAACCTACTATACATATCGGAGAAGGGGGCGTTTTATCTTCTACCCGAATGGTAGTGGTACAAGAGCTATTATTGCCGCAGTTATCGGTTGCGCTAAAAGTGACCTGATGCACGCCGTTGGGGTAAAAGCCACTCGCATTAGCCCCGTGATTGGTCGCATACGGCGAGTTATTCGTGATAGTGATCGTATTGCTGCAGTCGGTACCCGTCACGTTGGATATGGTCACTTGTGCGCCGTTGCAGTTGGCGTTGGCGCCAACTTCTACTGTAGGGGGGCAGTTAATCACAGGCGGTTGGTTGTCATATACATCGATTATCTGCGTGCGTGTATACCTGCCTCCCGCGTTGGGGTTATCGGGATTAAAATGACACATATCAATCACCGTCCATTCTCGAAGTATTTTAAAACAAGCCGGCTGGGCTACGGTAAATACCTGGTCGTGATAGCTGTAGCTCAGATCGCCGCATACGCCTTGAGGCAATACGGGATAGTTGTAGCCGTCGGGTAGGTCATCAGGGCTTATTGCCGTTGCACATTGGTAGGAAGTATAATTCTGCGGCCAGTTAATCTGATTGTTCGTCAGCACCTGATCGTTGACCACGTGGATAGTCTGCGTCCATGTCGTACTGAGCCCGGAAGCATCTGTGGCCGTGAAAGTGCGCGTGATGGTGCCCTGTCCGCAGTCGTTAACATTAATCTGAGTCACGGTATCTAATACGGCGCTGCAATTTTCGCTCAAATAAGGTGCGCCGTATACAGCAGTATTGGTATAGTCAGAAGAACAGCTCACCGTAATATTATTGTCCGGTAATGAACTAAACACGGGCGGCAGGTTGTCTTGTACGCTTACAGTCATCACACACTCTGAGAAGTGCCCATACAAATCCCCTCCGGTTTGTTCGCGGGCCGGGTTGACAGCCCCGGGGCCGGGGTCGATTTCGTATACGCGCATGATGACGGGAATTTGCAAGCTACCTACGTCGTCGCAGCAGAATTTCACGCTGTCGTCAAACCATTCCTGGTATCCCGCTGTGTTGGGAGCGTCATCGCCGTTCAGATTATTGCACGCGCCTGCGCTTTGGCGCTTGGCTTTGTAGTACATCTGGTTAGGACAGTTGTCGATGCTGCCCTCGTCCAAATTGACGGCCTGCACACTGCCAATTCCGCTACTCGGCAAGGCCACAATGACCTGGTCGTCGCATACGGCTGAAGGCACCTGTGAGTCTACTACGTTTAGGGTGATCGTGCAAATGCTCGAGTTTCCACATACATCCGAAGCCACATATTGGATGATGTGTTGGCCCAAAGGTACAAACGGGTGCGGCCCCATGCCCTGCGCACCATATGAGGTAGAAATGCTGATGCCGAAATTATTGTCGCAATTGTCTGTTACTTGTGGCAAGGGCAACAATACGCTGGCATAACACTGCCCGGGAAGCGCGTTTACCGTCATGTTGGCGGGGCAAATGAGTTGCGGAGGCACGGTATCCCGTATGTGAATGACTTGCACGCGCGAGCGTTCGTTGTTGGTGCAATCGTCAATTACCCGCCAGGTTCGCAATACGTTGTAACCCATCGTACCGCATACTGCAACGGTGTCGTCTGCATAAGTCATTATCCAGTCGCAGATTTCGTCCACCCTGATATTGAAGCTATCCAGCTTGGGGCGGCCCAGCGAATCAGGCGAGAGCGGCGGGTTTGTGCATGCCAGCAGCGTATCGCGCGGAAAGTCGATGCTGTCGAGACTTGGACGCTCCAGTATGATCTGCTGTACGCATAAAGACACATTGCCCACATTGTCAACAGCCTGCCAGGTGCGCGAGATGATAGCCGCCGTATCCGAAGCACAAGTGTCTTGCACTACCGCATCCACATACGTGAGCGCTACCTGACTGTCGCAGTTGTCGCTCACATTTGGGTAGCCGATCACATCAGGATCGGTATCTACAAAGCAACTCGCCACAATAGGCGCACAGTTGAATACCGGCGGCAGGTTATCGACTACGCGAATATGCCCCACACAAAATGAGGTGGAAGCAATGTGCGTCACCGTAACGCTCAATACCTGGCCGATATAAGCCGATGCATCAAAGGTGAGTAAATCAACCCCCTGTGCCACTATGGTGCTGCTTGCCCCCGTAGTACGCACAATCAGGCTTTTGGCCCCGGGGCATAATTGTGGAGCCTCCAGGATAGCATCCGGAACGAGCGTAACGCCACAGGATTGATCCACAGCGACCTGTAGCGGCGCGTTTAGTGTTCCGTTGCACACCAGATTGCATTGCCCCCATAAACCGGGGAGCCACGCCAGCATTAGCACCGGCAACAGCAGCGGCAGGCACACCCGCCGCTTCCATTTACCTGTAAGTTTTGTCCAGTGTTTCATTGTTTTAATAGTTTGCTGTGAAAAAAGTTGTCTCATAGCATGCGTTGGCGCATACTCATAGCTGTTGTGTGCCGTACACAACTCGTTTGCGTAAAACCAATTTGTCTGTCTGTTGAATGAATCGGTAGCGCCCTAGCTTATCCCCGCAATTACAAGGAAAAAAACTAAAGACATGAATAGTAGAATAAAAATCGTGCCAAAATAAACCCCACTGGAAAGGCTAAATTATAATTTATTGATTATCATTATTATAATCTCAAAAATTCTCTCCCTCCCACACTCCCACACTCCCAAAAAAAAAGCCCCCCACCTGTCTGCTTGGTGAGAGGCCATCCCAAAAACCGATTTAAGCTTACACTTGAAAAACGGTTCTTGCGTGAATCACATACAATCCAATCGCCTTAAATAAAAAATCTTATAGTTCGTTGATGATATCGCCAATTATCTCTTACCTGTCATACGTCAATCGTTCCGATTTGTTACAATATGTGCAACAAATTATCGGCGGACACAGGTAGTATGAACGGTATGCGTCGACAAATTCAATCTATAAGTATGTGTGAAATGCTGCTTTAAGGAGTACGCAGCAGATAGGTTGTCATAGAAACACGAAAACCCGCACAATTCAATTGAATTTGCAGGCCTCTCAAAGCGATTACAAAAGTAAATAATAAAATTGAAAAAACCTACCCTCTCCTGAATTAACTCCAGGAGAGGGTGCTTCTCAAAGCAATGCCTTGAAAAAAGCGTAGGCTTGTATAAAAACTACACCAAATGTCAAATAAAGGCAGTGCAAAATCTTCTCCCCTTTTGATGATCTGGACTGCCCAGGTGCGGATAAAGCAAACGGCAAAATCCGTCCTGTTGAAAAATGTTTCGTGGAAATACGTACCGTCTATCCCAGTGTTTGGCAAGGAAGACTTACTCGAAGAGTTGAGGTGTTAACCCAATCTGGAAGTGCAGTCTTCCCATAGTATGTTTTGCGTCCTATCTACGGCCTAAAACCGTTTACCCGTCAAAACGGCACGTTCACATTGCAAGTAAAGCCGTTTACCTGTATAAAGGTACCATTTTTTATTAAGTCGCGCAATTTTTGGAATTTTTTTTTACATAAAATACCAAAATTCAATGCTCATTAACAGGATACCTGCTGTGTTAGGACTAATAACCCTTTATCGCTTTTTCTTTGGGCTTAAGCGTGAATGCTAGTGTCAACTCATGCGACCCCGTATTATAGCGCTGAAAACGCTGGAATGATACGTCGTAAGAGTAATACAGGTTGAATGTCGATATTTTGGTGCCCAATAAAATGCCAAGTGCGCCAATAGAACGGTATGACAAACCCGCTATCAGCTGATCCTGCATGAAGCCGGCTTTGAGGTTTACATCCATCTGAAAAGGGACGTCTTTTATCTGGCGGAAAAGTATAGAAGGTTCGAGGCTCACATTGAGATCGGCCAGGTCAAAGCGGTGGCCTACGTTGAAGGTGTAATATTTGAGAAATGAGCCGTTGTCATTGCTGCTGGCAATGTCATCCAGCCTGTTGCGCACCAGGTTGTTAAAGGTAAGCCCCACGTATGTCCGCTCAAGATAGGCGCCGTAAATGCCGATCGTGGCGTCAAAAACGCCTTTGCCGTTCAGGAAATCGTCGAGCAGATCGTCGCCCCCCTGATAGAAGTTGTTGTTGGTCACATCATTACCCACCACCATCCGCTGGTATTCAGTGCCAAAACCGATGCCGAGCTTAATGTTTTCCCGGATACGGAATCGGAAAGCGGTGTTGAGCTGCACCCGCATACGATTGAGCTGTGCCGCCTGCTCAGAAAGCACGCCTACACCCAGGCCGAAGGTTTTTCCAATCGGCGAATTGGCCAACGCACCGTAGGTTTTAGGAGAATCTTCAAATCCCGTCCATTGCGCGCGGGCATTTGCCTGCAACTGCAAGCCTTCCTGAAATCCGGCAGCTGCCGGGTTGATGAGTATGGGGCTAACGAGATAGTGCATAAAGATGGCTTCATCTTGTGCTGCAGCCCACTTGCAGGTCAACGCCAATGCTATGAGTAGAAATATCTTTTTCATGGAAAAATCGGTTAATGGTTTATGGATATTGATAGACACGAATTGGCGGGCGGTGCATGGCGCCGGTAGCGCGCCTCACACCGCCCTGTTCCTTATTCTCTAAGCAGGGTAATCGATCCTTTTTGCTGAATCAAACTGCCGTTGGGGGCCAGGTACTCCAGTACGTAGTAGTATGGGCCTTCAGGCAGGGCATTGCCATTCTGATCAGTACCTTCCCAGGTGTTGTCGTAGTTGTCGGCTTCAAAAACCAACTGCCCCCACCGGTTGTATATCTCGAGGTGGTTCTGCGGCAAGTCATTGATACAGAAAATGATAAACTCATCATTCGTACCGTTGCCGTCAGGGGTAATCACTACGCGTTCATCCAGACAAGGGAACCGACGATCGGCCACGGCGCCCATCGTGGTACCGCCATCGATCGACTGACATCCGTTGGAGTCGGTCACTTGTACGAAGTAATCGCCGGGACACAGGTTGATGATCTGCGGTGAAGTAGCATTTGCAGGTACGTTGATCCAGAGATAGTTATATGAACCAGTGCCACCTGTCACTACCGCGCGGGCCGTACCGTTGCAATCGTCGGTAGCCGGATCGGTGAGTACTTCTACTTCAATAGGCTCGGGTTCGCCTACCGCAAAGGTGGCAATACCCTGGCAATTGTTCATGTCGGTCACCGTGACGGTATAATCGCCCGGATTGAGGAACATGAGGCTGGGACCGATACCGTTGTTGCTCCACACAAAATTGTAGGTGGGCGAAGCGCCACCGGTTGGGATGGCAAGAATACTGCCGTCTTTTACACCCGGACAAGACGCATCAAGTACGTTGGCTTGTACCTCAATGGCAGGCGGCGCAGTAGCAATAAAGGTCGTAACCACTTCGCAATTCAATTCATCAATAACCGTCAACTCATATTCTCCGGCAGGTGCATTGTTCAGCTGCTGTGAATTACCTACCAACGAGCCGCCTCTTATCCATTCGTATATTACACTTCCCTGGGCGCCGCTGACATTGGCGATCAGCAAACCATCCGTAGCGTCTGCACAACTTACCGCAAACCCATTGTAGTTGCTGGAAGCCGATGCACTTACCGCCAGGTCCGATTCGGTACCTACTATGTAAGTACGCGTCAGGGTGTTGCCCGAAGCTTCTATGATAGTAACTATGTAAGTGCCCGGCGTCACGTTCTGGAGGTCTTCTTCCGTAGAAAGGATCGTCATCGATCCCTGCGGGCGCCAGGTGAAGGAATAAGGGGCTTCCCCTCCACTAACCGTCAGGTCGATAGAGCCGTTTTCATCTCCGGCGCAAAGGGCGTCGTTCACTGCTGCCGATTCGGCAAAAGTATTCAGCGAGATACCTTCTGTAAGCGTCAGTACACAGCCGTTATCGTCGGTGATTTGAGGCACGAAGTTGCCTTCGCACAGGTTGATGATCTGCTGACCGATGGCTTGCGTATTCCAGTTGACGGTATAGGGCGCTGATCCTCCAGTGATGTTCAGCGTGATGCTACCCGTGCAACCCACGTCTTCTGAGTCGTGAACGATAGTAGGCGTAACCACGAAAGGCGCAGGTTCCGGTATAGTGACCTCGCTGGCAAAGGGTGTTCCCTGCGCGTCAGTCAAGGTATAAGGCACGATACCCGCAGGCAGGTTGCTCACGTTGAAGGTACCAGTTGTACTGGAGAGGGTTTCACCGTCAATTACCAGCGTATAAGGCGCCGTACCACCTCCTGCAACCAATACAAGCGAGCCGTCTTCTTCACCGGCACAGGAAACGCCTGTGGGAACTACGCTTGTCACGCCAAGCGGTACGGAGGTCACTGTAAAGCACTGCGTAGCCTGGCAGGTGCTTGCGTCGGTCACCGTCACGCAATATTGGCCGGCAGTGAGCCCCGCGATAGACGAGGTAATAGCGCCATTGTCCCACAAGTAAGAATAATCCGGATCGCCACCGCTCACGGTCAACAAAATAGAGCCGTTGTTGCCAGTAGAAGCAGTGCCGACATTGCCCTGGATGACAATAGGCGCAAGCCCCGTGATATCAAAGGATCCTGTCACTTGCTGTCCCTGGCTGTCTGTAATCAATACACTATACGTGCCGGGGCCCTGCCCGCTGATATCCTGGTTGGTGCCTACTACGATATTCTCGGCGTTGCGCCACACATAAGTGTACGGCGCCGTACCCCCTGTAACCGATATATTAATTGAGCCTGTGTTGCCGCCGCTGCAAGATTCGAGTATTTCGAAAGCAAAAATTCTTACATTTTCGCCCAGCGTTACGCACTGTGTAGCCGGGCAACTTCCCGAGTTGTCGGTCACCGTTACGCAATATTGCCCGGGGATGTTCAAATTGCTTAAATCTTGCGTGTTGAAGGTCTGGTTGCCAGGCCCGGTCCAACTGTAGGCATAAGTACCTACCCCACCCTGTACCGAGAGATCAATGCTGCCGTCGTTTCCATTCTGGATATTGACGGGCACAATATTCGAAATTTGGATCACCCCACCCTGCTGCGTAACCATAAAGGTCGCGTTATTCGAGCAGTTGTTATTATCGGTAACTGTTACAGAATAGGTGCCCGGCGCCAGGCCTGTTTGCATCAGTTGGCCGTCCGTAAGCGGTGTTTGCCAGTTGATAGACGGGTAGGTTCCGCTACCTCCGGTAATGCTGAGCGCAATAGAGCCGGTCATCGTACCCTGCGAGCAGTTGATATTCGTAATTTCTCCAACAATAGAGATCGGAGCCAACTGGTCGATATCGATAAACGGCGAGATGGCCGTACAACCGTTGGCATCGGTTACCGTTACGCGGTAAAAATCGAAAGCGGGCAGGTTGTTCAGGAAGCCGCTGTTAGGTTGTCCTGGCGGAATCCAGCTATAATTGTAAGTTGGCGTACCACCTGTGGCATTCACTACAATAGTGCCGTTGTTTTGCCCTGCGCAGGCATCAAGCGCCTGTACTACGGCAACTGATACGGCTGTTGCCGGCTGGGTGATTTCGTAGGTTCCCGTTGCCGTCAATCCCTGGCTATCAGTAACCGTCACAGAATACGAACCTGCCGCCAGATTGGAAACTGATGATACGTTGCCCGCATTGGGTATACTCCACAGGTAGGTAAAAGGACCTGCACCCGTAACGGTAAGGCTGATAGAACCGGTAGATTGGTTGCGGCACAGCACATTGGTGACGTTAGCCGTAATCACAGGAGGTTCTCCGCTGCTGCCGAAACAGTCTGCAGTAGCCGCTATCGTACCGCTATCGCTCTGGAAGGGTACTACGTTGCCGTTGCCGTCGGTCACCTCGATGGCCGTAGGAGTGCCCGAAAATACGACGTCGGCGCACACGTCATCTAATACCGTAAAACAAATTTCATAAATAGGCGTGGGTGGTATCGTAACGCCGCTTACGTTGGGATCAACCCAAGAAAAGGTGATCGAGCCGGGTTGCGTAGGCGGGTTGCCGGTCGGCGTGCCAAAATTGCCCGCCGTCAATCCCACAAGGTTGAAGGCGCCCACCGATACAAATTGCAATTGCGCAGGATTGTAGTTGATGGAATATTGCATGCCTACAATGTTGGAAAATTCGTAGGCAACTACGTCCAAACAAATTTGCTGGCCAACCTGCGCATTCTCAGCGTCAGCAATTACCAGGCCAAAACCGGTAAAAGTAGGATCCGTACCATTCGGCCCGCCACCGCCGGTGCTGCCACCGCAATCTGTACCAGCGCCGACGGTGCCGCTATCGCTTTGGAAAGGCACTACGCTGCCGTCACCGTCGGTGACTTCTATCGCCGTAGGCGTACCCGAAAATACTACCTCGGCGCATACGTCGTCTAACACGTTAAAGCATACTTCGTATATGATCGTACCATCAGCAAGATCAACGCCGCTTACGTTGGGGTCAACCCACGAAAACGTTATGGCGCCGGGCGCCGTCGGCGGGTTGCCCGTAGGCGTGCCAAAGTTGCCGGCTGTCAATCCAACAAGGTTGAAACCGCCCACCGAGACGAATTGCAGTTCTGCGGGGTTGTAATTGATAGAATATTGCATGCCCACGATATTGGTAAAATCGTAGACGTGTACATCCATACACACCTGCTCGCCCACCTGTGCGTTTTCCACGTCGGCAATGACCAAGCCAAAACCGGTAAAGGTCGGGTCGCTGCCATTATTACCACCGCCGCCGTTATTGCCGCCACCACAATCGGTACCAGCGCCGACGGTGCCGCTATCGCTTTGGAAAGGCACTACGTTGCCATTGCCGTCAGTGACTTCAATCGCCGTAGGCGTACCCGAAAATACTACCTCGGCGCATACGTCGTCTAGTACGTTAAAACACACTTCATAGATAATCGTGCCATCCGTGAGATCAACGCCGGATACATTGGGGTCTACCCACGAAAACGTTATGGCTCCCGGCACAGTAGGCGGGTTGCCGGTAGGCGTGCCAAAGTTGCCGGCTGTCAATCCAACGAGGTTGAAACCGCCCACCGATACAAATTGCAGTTCTGCGGGGTTGTAGTTCATTGAAAACTGCATGCCCACAATATTATTGAAATCGTACACATGTACGTCCATGCACACTTGCTCGCCTACCTGGGCCGTTTCCACGTCGGCAATGACCAGTCCGAAACCGGTAAACGTAGGGTCGCTGCCATTGCCGCCGCCGCCGCCGTTGTTACCGCCACCGATAGTTACCGTACCGTTGTCGGTTGTAGCCGGCACTACCTGGTCGCTACTATTCGTAAATTCAATAGCGGTAGGCGTACCGGTGAAACTTACATCTGTCGTCGTATTCCCCGTTACATTAAAACACACTTCGAATATGGCGGTCCCCCCGGGCACCGTTACGCCCGATACGTTGGGATCGACCCACGAAAACGTGATGACTCCCGCCTGCGTAGGCGGGTTGCTCGTCGGCGTGCCGAAGTTGGCCGCCGCCAAACCGGTGAGGTTGAAGGCGCCCACCGAAGCAAACTGCAAAATCGAAGCGTTGTAGTTGATGCTGAATTGCGCGCCGACGATATTCGTGAAGTTGGTAACGGTCACATCCTGGCAGACTTGCTGGCCTTGTGTGCCGTTTACATCCTGTAAGGCTATGGTGAGGTTGCTACCGCCACCGCCGCCGCCACTGATCGTGACTGTGCCATTGTCGGTTGTAGCAGGGACTACCTGGTCGTTGCTATTCGTAAATTCGATAGCGGTAGGCGTACCGGTAAAACTTACCGTGGTAGTCGTATTGCCCGTTACATTAAAACACACTTCGAATATGGCGGTCCCCCCGGGCACCGTCACGCCCGATACGTTGGGGTCGACCCACGAAAACGTGATGACTCCCGCCTGCGTAGGCGGGTTGCTAGTAGGCGTGCCGAAGTTGGCCGCCGCCAAACCCGTGAGGTTGAAAGCGCCCACCGAAGCAAACTGCAAAATCGAAGCATTGTAGTTGATGCTAAATTGCGCGCCTACGATATTCGTGAAATTAGTAACGGTCACATCCTGGCATACTTGCTGGCCTTGTGTGCCGCTTACATCCTGTAGGGCTATGGTGAGGTTGCCACCGCCACCACCGCCGCCACTGATCGTGACTGTGCCATTGTCGGTTGTAGCCGTTACGGTTTGGTCATTGCCATCGACAAATTCAATAGCAGTAGGCGTATCAGAAAAACTGACCGTAGTGGTTGTATTGCCTGTTACGTTAAAGCATACCTCAAATATAGCCGTACCGGCAGGCACGGTCACGCCAGTCACACTGGGGTCAGTCCACGAAAACGTGATGACCCCTGCCTGCGTAGGCGGGTTGCTCGTCGGCGTGCCGAAGTTGGCCGCCGCCAAACCGGTGAGGTTGAAAGCGCCCACCGAAGCAAATTGCAAAATCGAAGCGTTGTAATTGATGCTGAATTGCGCACCGACGATATTCGTGAAGCCGGTAACGGTCACATCCTGGCAGATTTGCTGGCCCTGGCTTGCATTCACATCCTGCATGGCAATCGTTAAATTACCGCCTCCGCCTCCACCTGGAAGAGTTACGGTGCCGTTTGCGGGAATAAACTGCACGTTACCGCCGTTGCCGTCGGTCACCTCTATAGCAGTAGGCGTACCGGTAAACGATACGGTAGTAGTATTATTTCCAATTACGTTGAAACAAACCTGAAAAATCGCAGTACCATTCGCTACGGTAACGCCCGTCACGTTGGGATCTATCCACGAAAACGTCACAACCCCTGCCTGAGTTGGAGGATTTCCCGCCGGCGTGCCAAAATTGGCGCCGGCCAATCCCACTAAATTGAAATTCCCTACAGAGGCAAACTGTAGGATAGCAGGATTGTAATTAATGCTGAATTGGACGCCTATGATGTTGGTGAAACCCGACACCGTAACTGGCAAGCAGACTTGTTGCCCTTGTGTTGCAGACTGGCTACCCATCGTAAAGGTAACCTGTGCACTGGTTGTTGTAGTGCTGAAACAGACTAACAGCCCTACAATTAAACTTGTAAGCAATTTACCCATGTGCTCGGAATTTGGGACGTTAAAAAAATAAATCGTTTATCAGTGTGTCACATAAATCAGCTTTTGTACTACCAGGAATTTCGATGAGCGAATTTGCACAAAATAGGTTCCTGCAGACGGAAATACCTGCTTGTCAAATCTCAACGTGTGCGCTCCTTGTGGAAGCACACGGCGCTCCTGGTGTACAACCTGGCCCTGGGCATTTTGCAGCACAATGCCCGCCTCAACTGATTGATGTAATAGCAATTGAATTTGTGTTTCCTCCTGAAATGGATTTGGGAAACACGATGTCACCCGCGCCAAATGGGGCGCACTGGTATAACTTGTACCAGTGGGTGATACAATGGTGATCACGCCGTTTATAAATGCAGCTTCTACCGTTTGTCCTAATACGTCCGTAACCTCGATAACCGTAGGCATCTCGCTTACAAACGCAATCGTATCTATAGTAACCGGCGCTCCTATCGCCTCGAAACGGATAGAAAAAAATATACTACTATCGGCCAAACTCTCTCCCGATAGGTCATCGTCGTACCATACAAAAGTAAGCCTCCCTTCGGATGTATTGTTGGTGCCGAAATCAGCTACCGGATCGAGATCCAGACTCATATTCTCCAGCCCGTCAAAACGCAATACATCGGAATCCCATGTGATGGTATACTGCACACCCACAATTTCTGTGAAGCCCACTACTTTGACATCAGCCGTGAAAATATTCCCGGAATCAACAGTTTGATCTGAAAAGTAAAAAGAGGTCTGTGCTCCAGAATTGGAGATAGAAAATAGGGAAAGACATAATAGCAGGAAATGCTTTCCAGTAATACCTTTCATGGGATTATTTTCTTTTACGTAATGTTCGCCGCTAAATTAATAAAAAGACTATAAAACAAGCTTTTAGATAACTTTTTTTAGACGAATTAATTGGCACTGGCAGGCAATTCAGGGTAAACGGTTGTGGGTTGTCGGTTATCGGTTTGTCGGTCATAAAACGGAAGAAGCCCCTCCGCCGTGGGGCGGAGAGGCTTCTTCAATCTCTGTATCCAAAAAATGATTATTCGATGATAACCATCTTCTTGGTAGCTGTGAAGTCTGCAGTTGATACCGTGTACGACAATACACCTACTGCGCTCAGCTCTTCGCTGCGTACAGTGAACATATTGTAGCCTTTGTTGGCT
>JABWBR010000151.1 GCA_013360405.1 Saprospiraceae bacterium | reverse complement strand
CTCACGCCCAATCGGGTATTGCCCACGGTATTGCAGCAGTACACATTGCCGGGCGAGGCAACTATCTCTATGCCTATATTGCCGGGGCCGCCGAGGCCCGCGCCTGTTATTGCGTTATCCTGCAGCAGGCACTGTTGGGCGTAGGTCAGTGATATACCCGCGCCGGCCAGGTTTTGGTCGGCCAGGATTACATTATTTTCTAACAGTTGCGCCCCGTTGCCTGCGTAGATACTGATGCCCAGACCGGCCTTGCCTACCGTGACCGCGTTGTTTTCAACCACAGCAGGGGCATGGTTGTATAGGGTAATGATACCCGCCCCACTGCCCGCAGCTTCCGTTTTTACCGTATTGCCCGTGATCGATACCTGTCCCGCAGCATGGGCATGCGCTACCAGGATGCCTACCTCCGTATGTGCCATTTCGTTATTATCGATAGCAATACCGCCTGCGCCGGCCAGGGAGGCCCATATTCCCCTGTCCACGTAGTCCAGGGTATTGCCGGTGGCTTTGAGTTCGCACAGGTTGGCCAATATGCCCATCGGGCAGTCGTTGAAGGTATTGTCGGTAGCCGCCACTACGTTGTGACCTGCGGCATAATTGGCCAGGGCTATGCCGGCAGGCGCAAAGGCCGGGTACAGCGTCTCGTTGGTCTGGATGTCGGCAAAATCGTTGAGGTGGGCCGTCAGGTTACTTCCCCGGTTGACGATGCCCGAGGTCAGTTGCTCGAAGCGATTGTCGTAGCTGCTGAACGCCCCCAGGTTGTTGACGACCATGCCGGCCAGGGCGCGCTGGTTTTGCTCCGGCAGGGATTCCGGCGCGGCGCTTTGCCCCGTGTAGGGGTGTTTGAGTTCGTCAAAACCGGAAAATACGTTTCTGCTCAAAACGGCGTTGATCTTGGCGTACGGCGTCTGGGGGATGAGCAATCCCACAAAATTGTCTTCAAAATCGTTGCCCGAAATGGTCAGTTCGGCTATGGGCTCATTGCCGTTTTCCGCCGGGTGGGCCTTCACCGCGTATTGCGCATCGGCTACACGGCAATGCTCCATTTTTACCCCGCCGCCTTTTTGTACTACGATTCCCCTCCACATTTCATCGCAGCCTTCCAGCGCGGTGTGCACCAGCGCCAGTTTTTTGCCGTTTAATACGTCTATTTGCGCTCCAGGTTTCATAAACAGGATGCTGTTGACAAAATTGAAGTTCTGGTCAATAACCAAAGTGCCGTCTATACAAACGTTGACATTTTCGCCGTTGCCCAGGGGGTTGTTGGGCGTTTGTAGCAAGTCTCCCAACAGCGTGGACGCTCCCGGCGTGCCGATACTTGCCGACGGGCAATCTTCGCACGAAAAACATTCTACGGCATTAAAAGACGCAGCTACCTGCCCGGTCTCCTGTCCGCAAACGGAGGCAGCTAATAATATCGTCCCGTTGCTGATCGGCTGCTGGCTGACAACGCTCAGACAGACCTCCTGGCAGCCGTCTGTTGTAAAAGACAGAAGTGTCGGCGGCTGGACGCCCACCAACTCGACACCCGCCGGAAGCGTCAATTGGGTTTCTACCCATACCGTATGGCCAGGGACGATCCCGGAGACGCAAACCTCATAACACAGTTGCGCAGGCTGACCGATACATACCTGTGGCGCGGGCGGTAACTGGAGGCTGACCTGTGCCGGGCAGATTTTTTCAACCTCGATATCGTCGATACGTACCACGCTTATCCCATAAAATGTCAGGTAGTTGACCTCCTGGCCGGTATTGTTGGCCCAGGTCAACTCATAAGTTTGCCAGGCTACGTTTTGTGAGCTGTAATATATCCAGCCGGAAGGCGTCGTCGTCCCTTCGTCCAAAGCGTTTCCCGGCGGGTTGATATTGCTTCCCGGGATACATACCGGAGAATAACTTGCAGAAGGCGCCCCATCTATCAGACACAGATCGCCGTAATCGCTCTGACATCCCGTCACCTGCCCGGAAAGCAGGCAGGGTGGCGTAGCCGAGGCTAAAATTGCAGGGATAATTCCGCCGCCGGCCCGAAATGTCAACTTGAGGGTACATCCGGCAGGAATGGGGCAAGTCAGCGGCATATAAAACGACTCTGTCGTGCGCAGGCGCATGAACCGGTTGGTCGGCGTATTTTGAAAAGGGCCTTCGTAGGCAATATCGGGCGAATTATTGCCATTTTGGAAGGCGCCGATATTTTCAAAAAAGGGATCCAACCCCGATTGGAGCCAGTAGAGGCCGGACAGGGGCACATAAGCTTCGAAATCGCCGTAGCACAGCAGGTTGCCGCAGCAGGTTGCCGACTGACAAGGGGGCAAAACACCGACACCGTCAACAATAGAAAGTGTAAAGGTCGCATCGTCGCAGACCTCGTCGCAGGCTTCAATATAGTAAACCAACATGATCGCTTGCTGCAAGGCGCCCAGCGCCGTGATCGAAAAGGCGTCAGCGTGGCCGTCGCCGTCGGTGTCGATACTGGTTACGTCTATCAACTCGTGGTTTTGCGTCAAGTCCTGGGCATAACCGATAGTCAGCGCGGCATTGGGCGGAAAAACGTCGTTGGCCAGCAAAAAGGCGTAAGGGATGATAATGGTTTGGCCGACCGCCAGGCTGAAATTATTGTACGTATCCGATTCGGCGATAACGATGCAGTCTTCACCCGAACCGCCTGAACCGTTTAGTTGATACCCCAGTTGTTGCAATAGCTGCAACTCTTTTTGGTGCAGCGTCCTTCGGGTTTCTCCCGTCATCAGCGTGTGGTGCATGACGTAATATTCGTTTGAAGGCAAATCATCGCAGTCTTCATCCAGGTGAGACAGGGCATTTGCCAGGCTGCCCAGGCCGTTGACCGTAGGGTTGCCCGTTCCCAGGTCGTAGATGATCCGGGGCGGCCCGGATGGCCCGCCGCAAGTGTTTATAAGGCCGCTCAAAAAGCTGCTGACCTGGCCGGAAGAGGCCAATTCCGGGTTGAATTTGTGTTGGTCGCAGCATGCGGGCTCCATCCCCGGCCCGACACCAGGCACGATCATCGGCGTACCTGATTCTGTTTTGAGCGACAAGTCCCAATTGGAATAATACGACCCCGTGATGGGGGTTCCCATCGTACTAATCAAGCTGCCAACGCCAAGAATATGCAGCGCTTCGTGCAGTACGGCAGAGTATAAATCGGGCAGGTTGCTCCCCGGCAAAAGCGGGTCGTTGTTTAGGGTATGCCAGGTGAAGAACGAGTTGATATCCAGGGTTCCGGAAGCGGTAAGCGCGGCTGTTCCCTGCAATCCTTTGATACGAGCCAGTGCCTGAGGGTAGCCGATACCGCAGCCCGGTGTGAACAACGGCGTACCGGTTGCTCCTACGTCCGTGTCAAGCAGTGTTTTCGTAATTTTTATTTCTATAAGCACATTGTCAGGATTCTGGATCAGGTTGGACAAAT
>JABWBR010000021.1 GCA_013360405.1 Saprospiraceae bacterium | reverse complement strand
CTTGAATATCATATTGCCGTTACCCTTAGAACGGTCAATGTGAGAGGGTGTGACTTGTCCTGAATATCTCTCACTCTCTCCCTCCCACACTCCCACACTCTTTTTATTCCACCCGTTTCGCCCACACCCACACCTGAAAGCCGTAGGTGCCCAACCAGAAGGCCAGGGCGGCAAAGGATAGGGCGCTTAGCCCGGCAAAGAGTTTGGCATCCTGCATATTGATATTGAAGAGGTGGTAGCTCACAAAATCGGTGACCACAAAAACGGTATGAATACAAAACAGCACAAACAGGATTTGGACAAGCATTCGCAAGTACAACACCTGCCTGATCTCTTTGGGATGGGTGGCGGTTTTGCGGCGGTGTTTGATATAGCGGGCGGCAAAATACAGGTAGGCAAAAAACGTAGTGAGGTATAGAAATTGCTCAGCGGCGCCAAAAAAGGGATTCAGCGGCTGTCGGCCCAAACCGGCTTTATAAGCCACAGGCATAAAAAACATCACCACAAAAAATATCAATTGCCCCACGGGGAGCATAAAGTGTTTCATATCACTCCAGCGGAATCGATAGCCTGGGTAAAGGGATAATTTTACGTAATAAAAAAGCAGCGGAGGGAAAGCCAGTTTGTAATAAATAGGCATAAACTTCCAGGCGGGATAGAATTTATAGAAATGGCTGATCACAAAAATACTGTCTAATAAAGTAAGCGCTATTGTGACAAGCAGTGTGCCATAAAACAAATTGGCGCGTTTGTCGCCTGATTTTTTTATAAAAAACAAAAAACTCATACCCAGGCATTGCAAAACGCCTGCTGCCATCATCAACAGCAGCAGGTAGAAAAAAATGCTATGCGGTTCCTGGCCGGGCATAAATCGTTGTTAATTCGGGAATTCCTTCCGCCAGGCGTGGAAGATAGCATCCACCGCGGGATTATCTTCCCAACTGTCGGCAATATCGTCGATGGCCAGGATGCGGTCGAAAAGGACATCCTGGGCCTTGCCTTCGGCCAACGCCTTGCTATAGGGCAGATGGCTAAAGCTCACCATAGTATACATGGGTATAAACTGGTCGGGATATTTTTCGTGTAAATGGGCCGTAATTTGCTTGCGCAGCAAAAAATCAGGATCGGCCACGAGGTCGCGCATTTCCACAAAGTTGTTGAGAGCCAGGTCGGCGATGGCGTTGGCATCGGCAACCCTGCCGGTGCTAAACTCGGGCAGGATGCGCCCCCAGTCTTCGCCGTAGTGATCGGCCATTTCATCCAGTATGGTACAATCTTCAAAGCCGGCATTCATGCCCTGACCGAAAAACGGTACGATGGCGTGGGCGGCGTCGCCCAGCAGCAGCGTGCGCCCTGCCACTTCCCAGGGCGTACAGCGCACCGTAACCAGTGCGGAGGTGGGGTTGTGATGAAAATCTTCGAGCAGCGTGGGCATCAGGGGAATGGCATCGGGGAAATTGCGCTCAAAAAAGCGCATCACCTCGTCATCGGTATTCAGGTGGTCAAAAGCGTTTTCGCCGCCTGCAAAGGGTAAAAACAGCGTACAGGTAAAGCTGCCGTCGGCATTGGGCAGGGCGATCAGCATAAAATTGTGGCGCGGCCAGATATGCAGGGCGTTGAGGTTGGGCATCGCATGGCGGCCGTCGTCGGTAGTGGGTATCGTAAGTTCTTTGTAGCCGTAATCGAGAAAAGACTGCGAATAGTTGAATCGCGGGCGTTTGAGCATACTATTGCGCACGGCGGAAAAAGCGCCGTCGGTGCCGAAAATGAGCGGTGCCTGCATCTGAATGCGATCGCCGGTAGGAATATGTTCGAACGCCGCGATATTATTGTCGAGGTCAATGCCGCGGCATTTATGGTCAAAATGAAATTTCACATTTTCAAAACGGTCGGCGATGCGCAACAATTCGAGGTTGAGACCGCCTCTCGAAACAGAGTAAATAGCCTGCCCGGTCTCGCCATAAGGCTGGAAGGTGAGTTCGCCCGACAAGCTGTGTATCATGCGGCCGTACATGGGGATGGCAACCTTTCTGATCTTGTCTTCAATGCCCGCTTTGCGCACAGCCTTCCAGCCCCGTTCGCTCATAGCGAGATTGATAGAGCGCCCTCCGCTGTAACCGGCGATGCGCATATCGCTGCGTTGTTCAAATACTTCGACATCGTAGCCACGCTTAGCCATAAAAATAGCCCAAAGCGCGCCCACCAAGCCCCCGCCTGCAACGATTGCTTTTTTATTGGCCGTCATGTGTGATTGGTTTAATCAGTTAGGAATCGTGGTTTACTTAAATCATAAATCGCAGGGCAATAAATTGGGTGATAAAACCTACGAAATAACCCCCATAGAGGTCGGCAGGTTCGTGTGCCTGCAACAACAGGCGACTGGTGCCCACCAGTCCTGCTACTACCAACACCAGCATCAATACGATGTTCATATTGAACTCATAAGCGCCCAGCCAGGCCGTCTGCAGCGTGAAGGTATCGTAGCTAAATAGCAGCATGGTAATGATGACCATGCCCACCAATCCACCCATGCCCACTGCGTGCGCGCTGATCTTGCGGAAAATATTGAGGAAAAACGATACAAAAAGCGCGATGACCGCGCCCAGTAAAAAGGTAGTATACGCTGTGGGAATCAGCGAGTTGTGAAGGAAATTGTAAAAAATCCAGAGATAAAATACACCGGTAATAATATAGGGGCCTATGCGCTCGTCTTTGTCGCGCATTTCCAGTGTGCTGATCATGCCCAGCATGCGCAACATCACGATAGCTACTCCCGGTATGAAAAAGGTAGATAAAAAGATGCGCAAAAGGAGCAATTTGCCTTCCGCTTCTCCTATGCTGTTCACCCCAAAAAGATAGGGGTTTACCAATAGCAGTAAAGCCATCATATAGGTAGGCATCAACAGCGGATGAAAGAGAATTGAAATTACTTTCGCAAGCATGCGGAGCATAATAGCCCTTTTTGGTGCAAATTCGACGTGCAATATACGCAAACTTTGCAGACAAGGTTATCTTTGGTGGGGCTGTTCTCTGTTGTCGGTTCTCCGTTCTCCGTTGTCCGTTATCGGTTCATTATCTTTGCCAGTTAAACTTAACAGAGAACAGAGAACAGAGAACAGAGAACAGAAAACAGAGAACAGAGAACAGAAAACAGAGAACAGAGAACAGAGAACAGAGAACAACATGACCATCCCAGAATTTTTACAAACCGACATATTGCGCTTTGGCGACCTGGTCGTCACCGTAGGCGATGCCGTGGCGGGCGGGCTTACCTTCATAGCCATATTCTTAGCAGGATATTGGCTGATCGTGCGCGTGTTGCCCCGGTTCTTCAAGCAGTCCCGCATAGATGCCGCTGATCGGCGTCGCATCAGGTTGTCGGCGCTGATGGCTTTGTTTTTCCTTATCGCCCTGGCCGTCATGCGCAGTTCGGGTATAAACCCTGAGTTGTGGCGCGTAGGTGAGCGCGTGCTGCGATTGTCGCTGGTGGCGGAGGTTTTGTTTATTTTGCAACTGGCGCGGTTGCTCGATACCATCATCGAACTTGTACTGGCGCGCAAATACTCGCGGCGGCATCGCGAAGACGGCCTGGCGCCGGCGAGGAACGCCAGCGTAGCGCGGCCCTTGCTATACACCCTGGCGGTACTGTTGCTCATGCAGCAATTGGGGCTCAACTACACGCTTTTTGCGTTTAAAAGCGGCGGAGATGTGGTCGATTTTAAGTTGTCCAAAATTATCGTGGCCGTAGCCGTCGTATTTGGCGCCCGACTCTTTTATTGGGTACTCACCCAACTGGCACTGCACACTTATTACCGCCGACACCGCATCAACGAAGGATCGCGCTACGCGGCCAACCGACTCCTGGCCTATTTTATTTACACGGTGGCCGGACTTATGGCCATCGAAATGCTGGGCGTACACCTCACCGTGATATGGGGCGGCGCAGCAGCCTTGCTGGTAGGCATCGGACTTGGCCTGCAACAGACATTCAACGACCTCATTTGTGGTATCATTCTCCTTTTTGAACGCACGGTAGAAGTTGGCGACGTGGTAGAAATGGACGGCATGGTGGGCTCAGTGAGGCAAATCGGGCTGCGCACCTCGCTGGTAGAAACCCGCGATAATGTAACGGTGATTGTGCCTAATTCGATGCTTATTACCGAAAAGGTCATCAACTGGAGCCATTTTGACGACAAGGCGCGATATAAATTGCAAGTAGGCGTAGCTTACAATTCCAACCCCCAACTCGTAAAACAGTTGCTACTGGAGGCTGTTTCAAACCACGATACGGTACTTGCCCATCCTGCACCGCTCGTCCGGCTGGTCAATTTCGGCGAATCATCGCTCGATTTCGAGGCGCTTTTCTGGACAAAAGACCTGCTGGAAATTGAAAATATCAGAAGCGATATCCGCTTTGAAATCGAACGCCTTTTCCGTGAGAACAACATTGTCATACCTTATCCGCAGCGGGATGTATGGGTAAAGGAAATGCCGCCGATACCTCCTTACGATAAGTAATAATGGCATCGGCTAATACGGGGTTATTATGCTGCAGCCGGCGCCAGCGCAACCACTGACGCATTTGTCCCAGCCTTTTGGAGTAGATACGCGCCCACCAGCCAAGAGGCGCCAGGCTCAGCAAGTACACCCAGGGCCAGGGTTGTGGCAACAGCCAGGCTGCCAGGCGGTATTGCAGGTAATAAAACAAAGGGAAAGAAAGCAAGCCAAAAGAGATTTTCACTGCAGAATCGTAGCCCACATAAAACTTAAAGACCCTGACCAGCCAGGCAGGTAAGGCCGTGGGCAACCAATTATTGACCCAGCCCCATACAAAAGCGGGCCATGATGCGATCAGCAAAAGCCGGTCGCCCCCCTTTGGATAGCGATTATTTGCAATACGCTGCATAGTTTCCGGCAGCAAACCCGCGCGGGATAGCGCGTCGGCGTAAACCGATGTTTTTTCTTCGAGCGTTTGGTATAAGGCCTGGTCTTTTCGCAGTGCGTCAATGAGTTGTTTGGTTTGGTAAAACCGCTCTTCCGCGCTTAGGTAAAAAGGTAAAAAATATTCGAGTTGCCGCACCAGGCTGTCCTCATTGTCATCACGCGTATCGATGATCAGATCGCGCACTTTATTTTCCAGGTCGGTAGTAAGTTGACGGGCCGCCTCCATGTGATCTTTGCGGTATAAGTCTTCATACGCGCTCACATGCAAGTGTTCGCCCACCAAAATAGTCACCTTGCTGCCCGAATGGTCGGGGCGGTCGTAATTGAGGCCCATGGGCAAAATAGTTATGCCGGCCTTAAAAGAGGCTGCATTTTCGGCAGAAAGCACGATACGTGCGGTGCCGGTGCGAAAAGGTCGAAGGCGGCGCTCGACAAAACTACTGCCTTCGGGAGCGATGTACATCACGCCGCCGCCCAGGAGGTGTTTTTCGCTGCGGTCAAACGATTCGTTGTTGTCGATGGTGAGTTTGGTGACGTCTTGCTGTCTTTGTATAGGCACGCAATACAGCGTATCGAATAGCCAGGCCATAAAGTGGTTGCTGTACAAACCGGCATTGGCCAGAAAAAATACCTGTTTTTTTACCTGGGCTGCCGGTATGATGGCATCAAGGGCCGTATTGGGGTGGTTTGACACCACGATAGCGGGGTTTTTGAAGGCCAGGCGCTCCTTGTTTACGACTACTGTTTCGGGGTAATATATTTTTAGCGCCAGCCTGACGATCTGTTTGAGAAACGCATAAAGACCGCGTAGGAAAGGGTTCAAGGTTACACTTTGAAGTTTAACAGAAAATCTTTTACATCCTGGTCGAAGCGGGCGCCGTCGTCGCCGTGGAAAGCCACCTCTATAGGCAATGCAAAGATAGGCAATCCTGTGTCAGCGAAAAAATCGCGATGTGATTCCAATCGCACGGCGTCTTTTTCGGTAGTCAGAATGATTTTTCGCGGCGCATTCAAGGCATTGAAAGTGCGTTGCAGATTTTGTATGTCATCGCTATCAAAATAGTGGTGGTCTTCGTATTCCAGGACGTGCGCGGTAGCCACCTTTTCGCTGAGGTACGCCATCAGATAGTCGGTATTGGCGATAGCGCAGATCAATAGCACCTCCATATCGGGCTGCAAGGGCATAGCCGCCGACGGTTCAAACACATGATAAGGCGTGCCGTAATGATAATACGAAAAATAAAGGCGCTGATGGAGTAAAGGTTCAATCTCTCGCGTAAGGGATTGGCGCTGCTCATGGGTCAAGGCGGTAGGACATTTCGATACAATAATAATATCGGCGCGTTCGTAGGAGGCGCGCCATTCGCGCAATCGCCCCGAGGGCAGCAGGTAGTCGCGGGTAAAAGGCTTGCTGAATTCCGTGAGCAGGATATTCAGCCCGGGCTTCACGGCGCGGTGTTGAAAAGCGTCGTCGAGCAGGATGAGTTGGGTGTCGGGTGCGCGGCTCAGGATACGGGGGATAGCAAAAGCGCGATTTTCGCCCACGGTAACCAGCACATCGGGGTATTTGCGCTTGAATTGCATGGGTTCGTCACCGGTATCTTCGGCGCTCATCTCTGTTTTTACCTCCAAAAAACCTGTTGTTTTGCGGCGATAGCCGCGGCTCAGGGTAGCCACGTCGATATAGTCCTTAAGCAGGCGAAGCAGGTATTCGATATGGGGCGTTTTGCCCGAGCCGCCTACCGAGAGGTTGCCCACCGATATCACCGGCACGCTGAAATGCACCGACTTGAGTAAGCCTACGCGGTAGAAAAAATTGCGCATTCCCACCGCTATGCCGTAAAGCAGCGAAAAAGGCGAAAGTAGTATTTTGACGAGCCATTCCTGTAGCATAGCGGTAAAGGTACGTTTATACAGGAAAGCGATCAAGCGTGAAAATTGTTTACCCTATTTCGAAATTGCCAAAAATCATTGTTGCAGCGGCACAAGCTTACTATTTTGGCTGATAAACACCTAACACATGCCAGACACAATCGACCTTCGACCCCGGTTTAAGCAGTATGTACCTATTCCGCCTTCCGAGGTAGTACGCCGCTTGCAGGCGGCTCTCAGCGAGCACAAAGAGCATATCAGGGGCTCCGTGTACGAGCAATACGTAACGCTTTCGATTCCTGCGGAGAAACAACATTTCTGGTCGCCAAGGCTTACCATTACCATTGAACCTAAAGAAGGAGGCAGCATGTTGCGGGGCTTATTCGGTCCTCTTCCTTCTATCTGGCTTATGTTTGTATTTGGGTACGGCATTATCGGGTTTATAGGCATGATAGCCGCCATTATCGGTTTCTCGCGGATGAGTTTGGGGCTTTCTACTTATGAATTCTGGATACTCCCGTTGTGCGCTATTCTGGCAGCAGGCATGTATGCGGCAGGCAAAACCGGCCAACGCCTGGGGCGTGATGAGATGGAACGGATTTATGTGTTTATGGGAGAAGCGTTGGGGAGGGAGTGAGTAGGGTTAGCGTTTACCGCTAACCATAACTGAAAGAAAACCCGTACCGACAACGGAGGTCGGGGAGAGGGAGAGAAATTGATTTATAAATTATTGAAAATAAACTTTTTATGAAAATATTTTTCGCGACACTTGCTTCGTTATTTTTGCTGTTTGCCGTCGTGCAGTACAACGACCCGGACCCCTGGCTTTGGATAGCCATATATCTAGCCGTAGCCCTATCGAGCGGGTTGACGTCACTGGGCCGCTACAACCGCTGGCTGGCCTGGGGTACCCTGGCTGCTACGTTGGTGTGGATGGGCTTTTTGCTACCCGATTTTATCCATTGGATACAGATGGGCGCGCCCTCAATCGTCGGCTCGATGAAAGCGGAAGCGCCGCATATCGAATTGACAAGAGAGTTTTTGGGATTATTGCTTTGCCTGATTGCTCAGGTATCGCAGATTATTTGGTCTAAATGATCCTTATACCTCGTGCCTGAGCTATGGCCGTGCCCAAAGCAGGGTGGCACGAGGTATAAGAAGCAGCTTACTCAAGCCGCTTTAAGCCTTTTTCCTTCCTTTGTTGCCTCAATTAGATAAGGTGACTCTGCAGAGAGGTTTTCCAGTAGTTCCACGCCTTTGCAGTTCGACAATTCGCTGAGGTTGAGGATTGGGGTATTGGTCACCATGCTCTTTACTTCTTTCACCAGCAATTCACTGGCAGTAAATAACCCTGATACGGCAAAAGGCGCGCAATTCCATTCTTTCAGCAATTGCAATCCGCTCAATACGCCGAGGCTATCGCCGCAAGAAAGCAAAACGCCGTGCACTGTACTCAGAAATGCTTGATTTTGGAGTAACAAAGCGGTTTCTCGTTGCAATAGGCCGTCGGCAATTTCCAGTACGACATACTCCGCTTCTGCGGCCTGGCAGGCCAAATTGAGCAGCGACTGGTACAAATCCAACAGGGTTTGTTCGCTGCACAGGTATGTAGAGGGGAAACCGAAACGGCTGAAATCAACTACATAATCGGCGCCGAGATCGAGGTTGAGCTGTGCGTCTTTGGGGAAAACCGTACCGGTCAGTTTTACATAGGCCACTTTTTTACCCGCACTGCTCAGCCCATTGCATAGATAAGCGGCACTGGTTGTTTTTCCGCTATCCATAGATGAACCCACCGATAAGATCACCTTTGAGCGCACCGAAGCGGGATCAAACCGGTCGAGTTTTTCATGTTGTATCGTATTGAGCACATCACCGGTATTAAGATCGCAAGCATAACCCAGCAATTCCAGATCGACTGGAATTTGTTTGAACGTCGCGTTTTGGCCGGTAAGAACACCTGCTACCCCGCCCCTGCCGAGCAACTGGCATATCATCGTTGGGTGCTTGGGCACATATCCTTCAAATTGGTTGGTGGCATAGCGGTTGCCAAATGCCAGCATCAGCCGGTCGCCGGGCATGATCTTAGAAGCAATGCCCCGTTCATTCATGATATAGGCGCTTGCATCCGTAAGTACTTGAAAAATGCCCACATCGCCTGCTTTGGGTTGATGCTCGGCGATGATTTGCCGGTTGAAATAGAAGTTGGAAACTTCTTTGCAAATGAGCGATTTTTTGATTTTCCTTTCCATGGTCGATATTGTTTTTGATGTAAATCTGCCTTGTATTGCAAGGAGGGAATAATGTTACTTCAACTGGCGTATTTTTATTTTTTTATTTAAATTATCAGTTGTGGCGGCCTCCATATCACTTTCGATTAAGAGCAGCGCACGTTTGTGTTGTGCTTGTTCCAAAATACCCCTTACGTTCGCTTTGGCTGATGGGTCGAGGTGCTTAAAAGGGTGGTCTAATACGAGAAAGGGTTTGCCGGTGAGTAAAGATCTAAGCAATAAAAGCAATCCATGCTGGGCAGGCGTCAAATTGGAGGCTGTTTCGTTAAGGGGGGTGTCCATGTGTAGTGGCTGGAGCGAGGGAAAAAGGCTTTTCCAAACAGTAAGTTGCAATGCCGCTTTTTCCGAGGCTTCGCGGCTACTACTACCGGCGAGTGCCTCACCCAGTGTGGCGCCATAAAGCGGGAAGGTCGGTGAAGCCAGTGTGATGTATCTCCTGTAATCTTTCAGGTCGAGTTGCAATACGTTGGCCTCATCAAAAAAAAGCTGCCCTTTTTCCGGACTTTCAAGCCTCGATAAATAGCGAAGCAATGTTTGTCGTTCAGCTTCTTCCGCCAAGCCTACCCAAACCGTCTCACCGGTTGCCAACGAGAATTCGAGGGTTTGCTGATTTAATTTTAAATTATTAAAAATCAAGGTCTTGGGCGGGTGAATCACCGGCACGGCATCTGCTGCTACCTGCTCAAGCGGTTGTTGAAATACGCGGGCGATGTGATATAGGGAGAGGCTGCCTTTTTTCCAAATCAGGCCTACCCGAAGTAGTCGTTGCAGCACTGGACGCCAGGCGAGTAGAATCATGAGCACGGCAAAAAGACTTGACGGGTCGAGGCGTGTTGCCCCCCCTTGCCATCCAAATATCAGGACCACCCCTATCAACCCATAAATAACCAACGGGAATAAGGCCTCCTGAATCGCAGCCATATGTGAATACCGGTAGCCTAGCCTACGCAACTGTTCTGCGCGTCGCCTGAACCTTGCGTTTTCCATCCCTTGCCTGTTGAGGGCTTGCAGTGTCTGGATGTTGCTCAGGCGTCGATTGACGAAGTCGAGTGCGGTAGATTTGCGGCTCCGGCGAAGTTTTTCAATCCTGCCTACCTTCCGGTTGAGCCACCAGAACAGGAGCGCCATGACTGCAAGCCAACCGGCTACTACCCATCCCAGCCAGACATTCAGCCACCAAATGAGCGCCAATCCAGCCACAAGCAGGGATACATCCGCTGAAAATTGGAGTATGCCTTTCGACAAAAATTGTTGGACGCTGCCCATGTCGCCGCTAAAGCGCAACAGGTATCGCCCTGCGCCTTTCGAGGTATACTGGCCGGGGTCAAGACGCAGATGGCGATGAAAAATATCGCGGCGCAGTTCGAAAATAAAGTCTTCCGAAAGCATTCCCCGCTGTTTTTTCTTCCAATAGTCGAGTACCGCCCGGGTTACGAGCGCCAAGCCAAAAACGATTACCAAAAACGAAAACGAATGAGGCAGGGATAAGCCCGCGTCCATGATCACTTCGAATCGCCCGGAAGAATGACCAAATAACAGCGCCACGGCCTGAGCTGTCAGCAAAGGAATAAGCAGCGTAAATAAGTTAGCCGCAAAATCGAGAAAAAAACAAGCGAGTACACGCCGTTTGTTTGAGCCAATAAATGCCCCGACAATAGAAAATTGATTCGTCATGTGTCTTTATTTAGTAGACCACATGCGTATTTCAAAAACTAAAAAATGTTACCAATCAGGCAAAAGTCTTTTTACCTCACCGTATCAAACATCAGGGCAACGGTCAATTCATGCGAAGTACCGAAGGGAACGTTGAAAGCGGAGATGTTGTAGTCGAATGCATAGCCAATTTTTACGTTGGCGTTTTCGTGGAAAAGCTCGGGGATATTCAATCCGGCTTCGAGGTGAACAATTCCATTGAAATTAAAGCCGCCGCCGGCCCAAAAGGTGCGTACGGGCTGAAATCGGGCGGTAAGGTCTACATTAATGGGCGCGCCTTCTACGCGTTTGAACCAGCCCGATACTTCTACAAAAGCTTCTTCATTGAGAAAATGATACCAACCCACCGTGCCGTAAAGATGGGGTACGCGATAAAGTGTAACTTTTCGGGTAGGCGTGTATATTTCGGCTATCGTACCCAATAGCTGGGGCATAGAGATGCCCGCATAGATATTGTCTTCGTCAAAAAAGCCGCCCGAAAGTCTTTTGTAATAAAAAGCGCCGAGACTCAGGTCGGCCTTGGTCACTGATACGTCAAGCTCAGGGATATTGGGGTCATCGGGCTGTGCCCATACAATGCGGTCGGCGTCTATCCGGTATTGCACGGCCCCGGCACCGATTCCGACAGAAAACCCCCCGAAATAGGGATCTTCGGCAAAAATGCTGCCTATGCGGCCGAATACGCCGGTGACGGAGTAAGGGCCGGTGCGATCATTTAATAACATGAGCCCCGACAGCAATTCGAAGCTATTGCCAAAATTGGAGATAAACTCGCCCGACAAATGCGCCGTGCGGGGCGTCTCATCTTGTGTAATCCACTGGGCGCGATAATTTGCCTGGACAGACGTATTGTAGTCGTATAGAAAAAAATCGCTATGCACTGAACCGGGGTTGATAAGGCTCTGATAATTGCGAAACTGGGTGTAGTAGGGCAACTGTTGGGCCGAGGCGTATTGAAAGGCAAACAGGCAAGCCAGTATGGTTAAGCTTTTTTTCATGGTCAATTAGTTAATTTTACTTTGTCACATTAGAATTTTTCATGAATCACGTGTACACATTGCGCCCCGCTGGGGCTATCATACACTTTGCTCATGATTTTTCTACCAATATTTACGCCCCGCTGGGGCTTTTGGGACATCTTAAGAGGCCCGGAGGGCCGAAATATTGTTAGAATCAGCCATAAAAAGATCTCAAAAGCTCCGGAGGAGCGTAATATGCGGTATGCCTGATTTAAAGTGGCAAAGTAGTATTAAGAGAAATCTCATTTGCCCAGCAATACCGTTCCTGCGCTATCGCCGGCCCGCACCATAAGCGGGTGTTGGGAGGTCATTGTTTTTGGGCGTTTGGTTGCGACTAGCTGGGGCACTTGTTTTTCTACAAATCGAAATAGTTCCTCGATATCCACACGTTGGTTGTTGTCCAGGTCCACCTCGGCCGACCGGGGGCTGTCGAAGACATCGAAGGCTTGCAGGATCGCCTCAGTAAAGGCGCCGTTTTGCCACTGGTCGTCTTCATAGCTGTATTCATTGGCGCGGCAGGAGACCAGCAGGTTGAGTTCCCGCTGCATCTGTGCCCACTGTGCCATCGAGGCGCCGAGATTTTGCGAGGCATTGCCGCTTTTGCAGGCATCTACGATAAACAGCTTGTGGCAGTTAATTGCGTGAAGGTAGTTCACCACTTCGGTCTCAAAGTCGAGACTGGTTTCTTCCAGAAAAGGGCTGTCGAAGTCGCTGGTGGCGATTCGAAAGCTGCCCGTGCGGCTATTCAGTCCGTGAGAAGAGATGAACACGACGAGCAAGTCGTTAGAGCTGATTTGGCGGTCGGCATACCGGTACTGCAGCCGGCGCAGGCTTTTCAGAATGCCTGTTTTGGTGGTTTCTTCGTCGCGTAGCAGGGTATCGGTAAACACCGCCTGGAAAACGCCGTCTGTCGGCTGACGCCCGGCCAGCGAGCGTGCAAATTGAGCGGCATCGTTGACCGTATACTTCAGATCAACAGATGGCACGCCTATAGAAACGATGTGCAGGTTGGGTTTGCGGGGAGAATAAATAATCTGCAGCGGCTCGGTTTGGCTGCGTCCGGCCGCATTAGTCACAACGGCCCGGAATGTATTTTTGCCCTCCCGAAGCGGTAGTTTTTGCTGAAAGGTTCGGCTATATTTGGTACCCTGCAAGCGCACTTCGTCCATTTTCTGGCCTGTTTCACAAGGTTGGCCGTTTATTTCGATACAAAAATGTTGGCGTTCGACAGGTTTATTGGACACGACTTTTACGGAAATTGAAATTTCGTTTTCGTGCCATACGATTTCCGTTTTTTCAAACTGGTCGGGATTGGGCGAAAGCCAAATAGCCGTAAGTTGATTAGCTCCTGACGCTTTTCCTTGTTCGACTACTCCGGCGGCTTCCACTACATCTGACAGGTTTATTACGAGCGTATCCTCGTGCTGAAAGCCGGCGTCGGCAGCTCTGATCTTTAACCAGGCATCGCCGGGGAGCACGCGTTTTACTGCTATTTCCTTTGTGCGGGTAGTGCCGGGGGGTATTTCTCCGATATACAATTCTTGCGGGGCTTGGAGCTGTTCAGGTGTGCTCACAAACATACTCACTCCCTGAGCGGTACCGTTACCCTCATTGCGGGTGCTGAGTTTTATGGCGGTCGGCTGTCCATGCCCACCAGGTACGACCTCTGCGGTTATCGCCAGCGAAGGTGCGGAAAGGCTGCCGACCTGCAGGGTAAACACCACTTCGTCGCTCACCGCCCGCTTGCCGTGGAATACCTGTATTTTGAAGAGGTGGGCGCCGGGACGCTCATTTTCTGCCACAAAAAGAGGTAATCCGAACAACTGCGTAGCGCTGCCCGGCAATACGGGTAGTACAGCCCGCTTTAAGGGCAGGGGCGAAGCGAAGTCAGTCGCCGTCTCTACTTCGATATGCAGCCCGGTCAACCCCTCTTTTGACGGATTGTGCAGGAGCACCGGCAGAAAAGTGCGCCTGCCGGGTTCTATGAATTGCCCATTGGGATAATAAACCGATTGCGCTTTTATACTGATAGGCACGGAAGGCGGATAAGTGCGGGCGCTTTCGGTCAATTTCAGCAAATAAGCCTGCTCGGCTTTGAGCACATTTTGGCTGGAAAAGCCGGCGGCGATGAGGCTGCCGTCGCTGCATTGCAGGACGTCGTTGGCCTCATCGTTCATTTTGCTGCCGTAGAAACGCTCTTGAACGGCGCCCCCTTTGCCGTCGGACATCAACACCCAGGCGCGGTTGCGGCGGCTACCACGCTGAAAGGATTTACTCCTGCCCACAAAACAAAGGCGGTCGTCGTGCAGGCGCAACACTTGCCGCAGCAGGTCGTTTTCGCGGCCGCCAAGGGGGTACCAGCCTTTGGCCTCGCCATTGGCGGCAGATAGGCGTAGCAGGAAGCCGTCTTGCCGGCTTTTACGGCTGTTGATCCACCCGGTGATGCCTATTGTGTGTTCATCGAGGGTAGTTATATCAAGCCCTGCACTCTCCTGTTCTTTCAGGTAAGTTCTTTCAAAAAGGAGTTTACCACCGGCTGCATCCAGGCAGGCCACCCAAAGGCGATCGCCCTTTTTTTCTTTGACATAACCGGCAAGGTAGAGCCGATTGTCGAGGGTAAATGTAGCCGAATGCACAATCGTGGGCATGGCATTGTGCTGTATCTTTTTTTCCCAGATAGTCTTGCCTGTGGCATCGAGGCGCAGCGCCCATGCCTGGAATCCGCTGACGCCGGCGAGCAGGTAGCCGCCGTCGGCAAGGGAAAAGGCGTTGGTGAGTTCGTCGTCGGCTGCTGATCCCACGATAAATTCCTGTTCGGAATGCCCGTCTTCAGCGAGCAGGAGCAGCCAGCCGTCTTTGCCGCCAAAATAGGCCGAACGGGTACGCGATTTTTTTGCAGGCTGGGTAGAATAACCCGCTACGAGCCAGCGCCCGTCGAGCGCAACGGATATATCGCGGGCGCCGTCATCGCCATCCCGACCGATATAGCGCTCTTTTTTTTGTTTCAACTCCTTGTCGGTGAGCAAAAAAAAGATGTCGCTGCCGCCGTTTTCACCTCGGGAAGTTGAGCCCACCACAGCCAGGTCGCCGCGCCAATTTTCAGCCATATCTTCGGCGATATCTTCCCCGCTCTGACCGGTTTGGATTTCGGCTAAGGGTTCCTCGGGCAGCTTTTGGGCATTGGCACAATAAGTTACGAGTAGGAGACCTGTCGTTAAAGCATATAGGTTGATCAGTTTCATGCAAAAATCACTTGGCCACTACCCTCAATATCAACGGTACTGCGGCATTTTGTTCGGTGGTGACAGCAATAAAGGCCATTTTTTCCCTGCCGTAGCGGACGTCGTTGCTGGCGGGGAAGAGGTCGCCGAACACCTTGTCGACCCGTTGAGGTAAATTGCCGTCGAGCGCTTGCAGGCGGGCGAAGCGCTCCTCAAAGTCGGTGATTTCTGATTTGCTGAACAAAATACAAAGAAAATCTTCGCCCGGGGCACTCAATTGGAGCACACTTTCCTCACTGGGAATAACGATTTCGGCGTTAAATTCCAGTACAAACCCGGCAGATTTACCGGCATCGGATATTTTGGGGAAGTGCAGGTTGACCCTGCCGTCGGGGTTTTGGCTAAACACATAGGCATACCGGCCCCGGGGAATTTCGCGCGCTACCAACTGGAAGACGTCGCCGGCCGAGAATTCGCCCTCGAGGGGCGCATACAACCTCGTAGTAGAATTCCAACGCACGCTAACTTCTTCAAACCAGGGCAACTCATCGCCGTCGGCAGTGGTGAGATAACCGGCAGGGCGTCGGAATACAAATTCTCCGGTAAAGGAGTTGGCTTCCGCTGCCAGTGTCTCAGGTGACGCTTCGCCGATCTGTTTGCTGAGTTCGCCATCGCCAGGGATCAGCACGTAAGCATAGCGACAGAGGCGCTCGAAATCGTCGTAGGGGATTTTGACAAATCCGCCTAAGCCCCATCCGGGGCCGAAGCTGTTCATCAGTTCAAATTGGCGTTCTACATTGTCGTAGCCGATTACCACAAGGGCGTGGTAACCTGCAAGAGGTTCATCAGGTGTGGGGTTCCAAAGATGTGTCCCGGGTCTGATATCCCAAAAGCTCTGAGTAACGCCGAGGCCGACGATGATCGGCGTTTGGGCGGCTAATATTTTGCAGGCTTTGGCACTTTTGCTTTTGGGTTGTTCGTCGAGGGCGAATACAGCGGCATAATCGCGTATACGAAATGCGGCAGCTTCCTGCAGGACTCGTGCATCGGGCCGGGCCAGGCAGCTTTGTTGCTCAAAATTAAACGTGCGCTCTAAGCAATCGCCGGTGTTGCGCAGTAGTGCCAGCGCATCCTCGATATAGGCGCCGGCAGTGCAGTCTTCGTTACTGAGTTTGATCTGATTGTACACAAATGCCGCAGAATTGGCCATTTCTGTGGCCACAGCGTGATCGTAAACTCTGGCGCGTTGCATCCGCATGATGGTAAGCGCGCCATAACCCGTAGCCCAACCCACACATGCGCCTGTGCTACCCTGATCGCCGGGTACGGGGCAATAGGGGCGCAGGCTCACTTTGAGGGGAACTTCGTTGTATTTCCTACCACTATAAGCCGGCAATTGCGCGAGGCCGAGGTATTTTCCGTCTTCTACAAGCAGGCCGCGCTGGGCGCTTGCGTGCCAGGTAGTAACCGCCAAGCACAGGATGCAAAGCAGTTTATTAATAAAAAAATTATTCATGCGGCTTGCTCAATTTCTCCATATCAACCAATAACTGCTTCGACTGTTCGCCGTATACGCTTTCTTCGGGGATACCCCGCAGTACGTTTCGGGCGAGGGCGGGATTGTCGTCCTTCAGCAAGGCAAGCGCCAGATACCAGCGGCAGGCGTCAAGGGCGGGGGGCTGAAGGCTGCGCATGCTGTTTTGCAATGGGACGAGGGCGTCTTTGTGGTTGCCTTGCTGCAAAAGAGCTACACCGAGGAATAAACCTGCATTGGGATCGCCGATTTGCTGGTAGTAATTGCCCAGTAAAGCAGAAGCTTGGGCGTAATCTCCCCGGTCGTAGGCCTCCATGCCACTGTCGAGGCCGGCTAAGCCGCCGGTATTTTCGGGCGTCACGATGATATTTTCGAGGGGGCTGAAATGGCGTTCGTAGAGCTGGGCAGGGCTTTTTAATTGGCCTGCAAACCACGCGTTGTAGCCTATAACCCCCGAAACGCTCAATAACGCCAACCCCAATAGCCATCCCAGCGCGCTGCCCCACGGGCCGCTTTTAGGCGGCGTAGGCGGCAACCCTTCCGAGGTAATAATGGCCCCGATAAGAGTATTCATTTGCAGCTTGTCCTCATGCCGAAGGGCTTGGCTTAGTTTGCCGCTAAACCGGGCTTCGTCGGCTGCTTCCGGGGATGTGGCTATCGCCTTGTTGAGTTCTTCCAAAGCCTCCCCCTTCAGTTCTCCGGCAATTTTTGCCCGGAGTTGCGTCTGAAAGAGATGATCTTCACTGTATTTGCTTGCCATAGTTGATGCAATATTTATGGGTAGGAATTATAGTTCACCCAAAATGCTTTCGGTAATTTTTTTCAGTTTTTTCCGGCAATCAAAAATGCGTTTGCGTAGGTTGTCGTAATCGTAGTTCATCCGTTTGGATACCTCTTGCAGACTCACCTCCTGCAAATGATACAGGCGGATAATCTCGTCGCAGGGGCTGTCCAGTTTTTGCAGTGCCTGATGCACGGCATTGAGATAGCGGTCTTTGACAATGGCGGCTTCCAGGTGTGAGGCGCTCTCGTCTTCGAAGTCGGTCATTGCGTCGTCGAGTGTGCCGGCAGGCCGGTTGCGGCGGCGCCGCAGTTCGTAGCGCCAATTGTTGGCGGCAAGCTGAAAAATATAGCGGTCCAACTTGCCTTCTTCCGTGTAGCGTCCTTCCTGCACCGCAGTCCAGAGTTGGAGCATCGTGATCTGAATCATTTCACGCGCGTCTTCGTCTGAACCGCTGTTTTTGCGCACATGCCCGGCAATCATGGGGGAATGTTGCCGGTAGAGGTGGCGAAGGACTGCCTCGTCTTTTGCTCGTAACCCTTCAATTATTTGTGTGGCCGTATAATTCATCCGGATAGCGTCGTAGGTTGCTTTTTGCAAATTTCGATTTCCATGAGCGTATTGCAAACAATTTGGAATGTTACCGTATTTATTCTTTTTTTTATTTGGTAAGTAACATTTCCACTTTACTGCAATATCTGTTTAATCAAATATCTTCATCCCAATGAAAAAGTCGTTCGTGTTTTTTTCGCTGTGTGTTAGCTATGCAGGCTTTATGGGCGTGGCAATGAGCCAGGACTCGCCAATACCTATGGGGGCGCCGAGGCAAAATGCCGCAGAAGTAGAAGCGCCGGAAAACGTAGTGGCCAGCGACGGCACCTACGATAAATTCGTGTTGGTGCGTTGGGACAATAGCGAACAGGCTACCTCCTACAAGGTATTTCGAACCACCGACCCGCAAAAATCGGCGCTGCAGGAAGTTACACCTGCCTGGCAAAAAAGCACCTGGGTATGCGATTATACCGCCGTGCGGGGTGTAAAATACCATTATGCAGTAGTGGCAAGCAACGGCTCCAGGTTATCTACAACCAGTAGGTTCGACAAAGGTTTTGTGCGCGATAAGCCGCTTGCTGTCGATGACCAGGAAGCGCTCTCCGAAAACGAAGCTTACGGCGCCCCTCACCACGTATATTTGCTCGTCTCAGATGTAAAAGCAAAACCCGCAACGGCCAGGGCGGGTTCTTCTGTAACGCTGGAAGCCCGCTTGCAGAATATCTTTGACAAAGCGACTACCCGCACGGAAGTACGCATATTCTTTTCTTCAAATGCCGTACTTGACTGGAACGACGTATTATTGAGCCGACGGAATCTGAGCAGTACGCAACCTAATTCTATCTTCACCCTACAGGAGAATCTGGTATTGCCCGCCGAGGTTTTGCCCGGTGAATATCACCTTATTATTGTGTGTTCTTCGGAGGGCGATGTACTAAGTAGCAAAACCGATTCAGCCATTATCCAAATTATTCGCTGATGAATTTATTAGTAGCACATTCCATTTTACGACGGCTGATACTTTTTCTTTTTGCTTGTGCGCTTGCCCTACCTATTTGGGCACAGCCTCCTTGCGACGACGACGACGATCAGATATCGGGCACGCTGACATATAGCGGCCCTGTTTGCAGCGGCGGTACGGTGACGATTTCGATCACCCTGGATGATGACGATGATGACGATGAGCTATACGATGTGACATATAGCATTGGGGGTAATTCTTTTTTTCTGGATAATATTTCAGGTTTATACACGGTGAACCATACGGTGACGACAACTGTAACTGCTACATTGATTTCGATCTACGATAATGAGGATGATTGTTTAAATACGATCAATTCAAGCATCTTGATCGTGGTTTTCCCGCAACCGGCGCCGGTTATTACAAATATAACCCAACCCGGCTGCGGGCAGGCCAACGGCAGCATCACGGCAAACGCCTCCGGCGGAACACCCCCTTATCAATACAGCCTCGACGGCTTCAATTTTCAATCTAGCGGTACTTTCTTAAATCTCTCCCCTGGTTCCTATACCGTGACAATCAGAGATGCAAACTCCTGCTCCACTTCTCAATCCGGTATCGGGTTATCGGGAGCCAATGCCCCTTTTCTTACCATTTCAAATACCACCCAACCCGCCTGTGGGCAGGCCAACGGCAGCATCGCGGCAAACGCCTCGGGCGGAACGCCCCCTTATCAATACAGCCTCAACGGGGGAAATTTTCAGTCGAGCGGAATCTTTACTAATCTGCCGGTCGGGAGCTATACCGTCAGTGTCCGCGATGCCAATGCCTGTCAGGATTCCCAAACAGGTATCCAACTCAATGACAGCGGCGCCATTGTGCTGGCCGTGACAGCTTCTACTCCCGCCGGTTGCGAACAAGCCAACGGAAGCCTTACTCTTTCGGCAACCGGCGGCACGCCGCCCTACCAATATTCCATCAACGGCGTCAATTTTCAGTCCGGCAATATATTTCCAAATCTGTCTTCCGGCAATTACCAGCTAACTGTAAGAGACGCCGCAGGTTGTACTGACGTGCTGGCTTTTGAAGTGGGCAACACATCAGGGCAACTTCAGTCTGCGACCGTTGCAGAGGCTATGGTCACCGAATGCCCTGGCGAACTGACGCTGGTAAGCGGTAATCTTCCGCCGGGTGTCACCGGTGTTTGGTCGGCAACAACTGCCGGCGTAGTTTTTGAAACCCCCAATTCGGCACAAACAGTTGTGCGGGCTAATATCCCCGGCGTTTATCAACTCACCTGGACTTTGTCGGCGCCGGGCTGCGCGGCTTATAGTTCGGCACAAGTAACGCTAATCGTCCCCGTCCCCCCCGCAGCCGACGACGACGGCCCGGAGCAGGCTACAAACGGCCAAACGCTTGGCATACAGACAGCTTCCAATGACAATTTTGACGAGGGAGCGGTTTTTACGCTATTGTCACAACCCACCTCGGGTATCGCAAGTATCAACGCCGCCACCGGCGAAATAGAGTATACGGCGAATAGCGGAAGTACAAGCTATGATACGATAAGTTATGTATTGTGTGCGCCGCTGTGCAACGGACAACTTTGCGATACGGCGTCGGTTTTTATTCAGCATATTGAGGAGGACTGCTCCCTTGAAGCGGAAGACAACGTTTTACCGGAGGGCATCACGCCCAATGGCGACGGCTTCAACGACCGCCTGCATTTTGTGGTGATTGACGAAAGCACCTGCCCGTTTAACTACGCTCAGAGCGAGCTAATTATATACAACAGATGGGGTGACAGGGTCTTTGAAGCTTCACCCTACGACAACAACTGGGACGGCGATAATCTGCCTCACGGAGTTTACTACTATGTGCTGAAAGTACATTTACAGCAGGAGTTTGTCAAGTTTGGAAATGTGACGATCTTCCGCAACTGATTCGATTTCGGATTGCGGATTGCGGATTTCGGATTTAACCCGTGATAAATCCGCAATCCGAAATCCGAAATCCGAAATCCGAAATCCGAAATCCGAAATCGAAACGGTAACATTTCAGCATTGCTGCAATACGCTTCAAACCCACATTTATGAAGCGTTCATTATCCACATTGCTCATTATATTTTTGGCCGTAGGCCTTTCTGCACAGCATATCGGTGTCAACCTCCGGATTGGTGTAGAAAAAGAACTTAAGCTAGGAAAAAAATTAAAACTCGAGTTAGGTCAGCAACTCCAGTTTAATCCCGAGGTAACCGATGCCGAGGATAAGTACAGTAATCTTTTTAATGAAATTTACCTCTTTCCCGATAGCGACGACCAGGAAGACGATGATTCCATTGATGAAGAGATTGACGATCCCGACAATGCGCTCGATGATTCTCCCAAAAATATAGCCGTGGAATGGCGCAGCGCCAGTGGTTTTAGAGCCGGATACGCTCTGCTCCCCTGGCTAAAGCTTGGACAATCTTACACGCTCAATGTACGTCGCGACGACTTACGTCACAGCCTGGCTTCTTTTTTAGAAATCGAAAAATACCTCGTCCCGAAAAAATTTATGCTGGAATGGCGCTTAACCTACCAGCAGACTTCCCGAAAACGCGAATCCGGCCTGGAATGGCAACGAGACCTGGTTGGCCGTTTCAATAGTGAGTGGGCAATCAAAAAAAACCACCGTCTTTATGCCGCTACTTCTGTCAACTCAGAAATTGACAAAGGTAATATGGAGTGGGACCGATTGAGGCTGGACAGTGGTGTTCGTTACCGCTTTCGCAAAATCCATCAATTCGATCTGGGTTATCGTTTTCAGCAGAAATTAACCGGCAAAAAGGCGACTTCGCATGGTATAGTGCTGGGGTATACGGTGCAGTTATGAGTATATTGCCGCAAAGACTTAGTCCCATTATTCATCCCTTATCAAAAACCCTACACCCTTCCGTACAATTCGTACAAATATCGATCTGATCGCGGCCCTGGAGAATGCGGCTGCGAAAATCGCGATAGGCGGAGCCTTGCCACCACTGCCGAAAGGGCGCCGTCTTGAGGTCGCCGAGGCGGTAGGTGGCGTCTTTGTCGAAACAGCAAGGCACGACAATGCCATCCCAGGTGATCACGCAGGCGTGCCAGAGTTTCCAGCAGTGGTTGAGCAATTGGTGTTTTACGCGCCAGGAGCCGTCGGATTGCGGGGCGTAGCGGGCATAGCGTGCATTGGAAGGGATGAGGGGATGCCCGTTGTGGTAGTCGTATACCTGCGCAGTTTTAAAGCGCACCTCGTCGGCGCCGCAGTCGAGCGCCAGTTGTTTGATCTCGTCGAGCTGGTGTTCGTTGGGGCGCACCACGAGGCATTGGAAGATGATATGGGGCGTATGCGAGCCGAGTTGGCGTTTCCAGCGTGCCACATTGCGGGCGCCTTCGAGTACGGTTTCCAGTTTGCCTTCTTTGCGGTATTGTTCGTACACCTCCTGCGTGGCGCCGTCTACCGAGATGATAAGCCGGTCGAGGCCGCTTTCCACGGTGCGTCGGGCATTGTCGTCATCCAGGAAGTGGCCGTTGGTGGAAGTGATGGTGTACAAACCTTTGCCGGCGGCGTATCGCACCATGTCGAGAAAAGCCGGGTTGATATAGGGTTCGCCCTGAAAATAGAAGATCAGGTACAGCAGGTCGAGCGATAATTCATCGACTACCTGGCGGAAAAAGTCGGTGCGGAGGTTGCCGGTAGGGCGTGAAAAAGCGCGCAGTCCGCTCGGGCATTCCGGGCAGCGCAGGTTGCAGGCGGTGGTGGGTTCTATAGAGATCGTGATGGGCAATCCCCACTGGATATGTCGGCGACTGAGGCGGGCTACATAGAAAGAAGCCAGCACTTTGGCGGCGTTCCAGAGGCGGCGCGGCGTCAGCCTGGAGAGGAGGCGGAGGGCGTCGTGCCGGTGTATTGCGGGCATGCCGTCAGTCTTTGATTTCCAGTCCCGCGGGCGTATAGCCGATAATAGCGGTTTCGTCAATTTTGATCACCTTCACGTCGGTGCGTCGGTTGTAGGCGTGTTCTTCTTCCGAGCATTCCACCCCGTCGACGCAACGGTTGCGAGGGTGCGATTCGCCGTAGCCGACAGCTTTGATGCGCTCGGAGGCCACGCCGCGCAACACCAGAAAATCTCTGGCCGATTCGGCTCGTTTGACAGACAGGTCCATGTTGTAGTCTTCGGCGCCTCGACTGTCGGTATGGGCGCCCAGTTCGATAACCATGCTGGGGTATTGCTTCATGAGGCGCGCCAGCGCTTCGAGGTCGCGCGCCTGACCGGTACGGATAGCCGATTTATTAAAATCGTAATAAATATTTTCCAATACGATTACCGTGCCGGTGCGAATGGGTTCTTTGAGCACGGCGTCGGATTTTGGAGAAAGCTTCACCTCTACGTTAGCCGAGCGGCTACCCCTTATTTTCACGGTAGAAACGCTGGTAAATCCGGCGAGGTAGCCTTCTTTTTCAACCGTCACATTAAAATCGCAGCCCATAGTGAGGCAGACCTGAAAGGCGCCGTTGATATTGGTGCGGGTAGTTTCTACTCTGCCGTCGCATTCATTAATTACCTTGACCAGTGCATTGGGTACGCGCAGGTTGTACTTGTCGCTGCTCACCACGCCGTCGAGATTGATACAATTGCTGGATTCGAGCACGACTTCGATAGGGCGGAAGGGGCCCTCCTCGGGGGTTTTGATGACTACTTCCTGGCTGGTATAACCGGGTTTGGCGACCATTAGCAGGTAGTTTTTGTTGGCCTGCAAAGGCAATACTGCTTCGCCGTTGCGATTAGTCAGCACGCGGGGTTCGCCCAGTTGTTCGTCTTTTTTGCGCACCATTTTGAAATTGAGCTCGCCTGACACCTTATCATCGGGCACAAGTTCGAGGTTGTAGAGTTCTTCGTTATCTATGAGTCCGTCATCCGACCGTTCATAGAGGTAGACGCCGGCGCCGATCACACGTTTGCTTTGTTCGGCGTCGTAAACGGTGACGATCGTATTGATTTGTTCGGGCAATTCGATGCCTTTGATGCCTGCGGGAATTTCAAACATATACACGTCATCGTTGCCGAGGCCTCCCTCCCTGTTCGAGCTAAAATAGCCCCGTGTGCCGCGTTCGTTGAGGATAATGCCGAGGTCGTCGTTGATCGAATTAAACGGCGCGCCGAGGTTGATCACGCGACCCCATTTGCGGCCGCTGATGTCAATCATGTACATATCGAGTCCGCCGAGGCCCTGGTGCCCATCGGAAGTAAAAAACAGGGTGCCGCTCTCATGGAAGAAGGGGAACACTTCGTTTTTGCGGGTATTGACATCGGGGCCCAAATTGATGGGTTTGCTCCAGCCTTTTTCTAGTTTTTCCACAAAATAAAGATCCATGCCCCCATAGCCGCCGGGCATATCGGAGGCAAAAAACAGTTTTTTTTCATCGGGCGACAACGCGGGATGCATACAACTATAGCGGTCACTGTTGAAAGGCAATTCGGTGATATTCTCCCAATCGTAATAGCCTTGCGTAGCCTGATAGATTTTGAGTTGCACGCGGGCGCGTTTATCGGCTTTGCTGATACCGTTTTGCTGGTTACTGCGGGTAAAGTAGATCTTATCGCCTTTGCGGTTAAAGCTGACGGGGCCTTCGTGTTTTTGAGAATTCAGCTCTACGCTAAAATTCTGCGGCCTGGTAGGCATGCCGTTGGGGTCGAGCTCAGAATAAAACAGTTCGAGGTAGGTTTCTCCCGTTTTTTCGTCTACGGGGCCGCTTTTGTAGCGCGATACGAATACCAGGCCGTTGTGATAAAGGGCAGGCGAAAATTCCAGATCGGGGGAATTAATCCGACTGGTATTGGTTAGCCTGACATCGCGTTGTGCCTCACTTTGGTTGTAAAGCAAGTCGACCTGCCCCCCTTTCCTGCTCTCCTGCGCTTGCACGCCGGCAGCAAGCAGCCCTAGTGTCAGAAAGACGAGATATTGGTAGCGCCCCATAAGTCAGTTTGGTTTTGGTTTAAAAAAACCGGGGATTCACGAATTCTTTACCCTGCGATCGCCCCCCTATATTATAACGTATAACACCTTCTACGCTGCCACTGTTGAAATCGCGCAATTCCGAAAGGGTTAAATCGTAAGATACGCCCAGCAAAAAACTTTCAGACACTTGCGCGCCCACTATTAAGGCCAGCGACTCACCTATGCCGTTGCGCTTGGAGCCGCCGAGCCGGTAAGATACCCCGGCGGTAAATGCATCGGCGAAGATGAGGTTGACGTTTATATCGGCGTCAAAAGGCGCGCCTTTTACGTATTTTAATAACAATTGCGGCTGGATCTGTAAATTATCTCCGGCATCAAATAATAATCCGCCCATACCGTACAGGTGCTGTACTTCTTTGGAGAGGGTGCCCCCCTGGTCGGCCAGATCTATGCTGTTTTCAAGTAGCCGCGGCACGGCAAGGCCTATATAAAACCGGTTATTGCTGTAGTAGAGGCCGGCCCCGAAATTGGGTACATAACGGCTCTGAACACCCACAGGAATAGCGCTGTCGGTTTCCTTGGGCTGGGTGGCATCCACCTGGTCGTAGTCTACCTGGATATAACGGATAGACCCCTGCAAACCTATGCCCAAAGTGCCCCTGCCGAGTCTGATGCGGTAGGAGTAAGCGGTCTCGGCAGTAAGGCGTGTAGTAGCGCCGATGGTATGGCGCTGTATGCTGGCGCCCACCCCTACGGTGCTGTTAAACAACGGCATATTGAAGGTAAGCAATTGCGTTTCGGGCGCTCCTTTGATGCCCAGCCACTGGTTGCGAATCAGGGCAGTGACGGTGGCGCCGTCCTGGCTACCGGCATAGGCAGGATTAAAGCCCAGTTTGTAATACATAAACTGCGTAAACTGGTCCTCCTGTTGACCAAAAGCAGCCGTAGCTTGCCAAAAAACGAGGATTGCGATATATAGCTTCTTCATGGTTTTGCAATTGAGCATAAAAATTAACGTTGAATCATCACCCATCCCGAATCAGGCTCGTCGCCATTTCCGAGATCCACAATAAAGAAGTACGTGTCGTCGGGCAAATCTTCGCCGTTGAAGGTGCCGTTCCAGTCGTTGCCATAGGGGATGGCCGATGTAAATACTTCGTCTCCCCAGCGATTGAATACCCTCACTTTGCTCTTGGGGTACAGGTCGGTATTGAGCAGGCAGGGTATGACAAAGGCGTCGTTCACCCCGTCGCTGTTGGGTGTAAATATGGTGGGGATTTTGCAGGCAGCGTCTTCTCCTACCAGAATAGAGACGACCGCAGTAGCCGTCTCACAACCTTCGCTGTTGAGCTGGTAAGTGAGTTCGTCGGCGCCTACAAAGTTGGCAGGAGGCGTATACCGGATTTCGCCGGCACCCAGGTTTTGCACCGAGCCGAGGGCAGGTCCGCTAATTACTTCGATAGTTGTGCCCGCTGCCGCCGTATCATTGGCCAGTACGTTGTAAACCAGGTCTTCGCCAAAAGGCACGATCAGCACATCACCTATGCCTATGGGTGGTTTTTTATATAAAATAACAACCGTATCCTGCGAAGCGGGTCCGCAAAGGGCGTTGTCTATAGTCCAAATGAAATAATTATCACCCGGCTGCAGGTTGCTCACAGGGGTGTTTCTGTTTTGGGGGCTGGTAATAATGACGTTGGGATCGAGCGCCGTCCAATGTCCGGTACTGCCCAAGGTAGGCACGCCGGCACTGAGCTGGCCCGTGGCCGTATTATTACAAGCAATCGCATCGGCGCCGCCATCGGGATCGGAGGATACCGTGATAAATACTTCATCGGAACTCACCCCGCAATCACCGGTAATTGTCCAGGTGAAGCTATACAGGTTGTCGGGTTCCAGTCCCGTGACAATCGTACTGGGGTCGGAAGTATTAGAAATGCCCACGCCCAGAATTTGCTGGGCAACAGGCTGCGACCATATGCCAGTGCTGGTAGGACTTACCGGGGGCAAAGCGGCCAGATTGACCAATTCTCCCTGGCAAATGGTGAAGTTATCGCCGGCTTCGGCGGTATCACCCTGCGTAATGGCAATGGTGACATCGTCAAAGGAATAGTTGGCACAAGCGCCGTTTGAAAGGGTCCAGCGGAAAGTATAGGGCCCGTTGCCCAGTAACAGTCCGTTGGCAGTAGTGCCTGGCTGGTTGGGATTGGCAATAGTCACACCCGTGGGGTCGCCGGCAGCCACAAGGGTCCATATTCCCGAGCCGATAGAAGGCGCGGCGGCTTGCAGGTTGATGATCGGGTTATCGCACACAGTAGTATCAGTGCCTGCATAAGCCTGGTTGGCCGGTATGGTGTTCAATACGGCCAGCGTGGGCGCCGATAGCGGCGAGGTGCAGCCGTCGAGGTTGGCGCCGGCGTAAAACGCATAGGTGCCCTCTGTAAATCCGGTAAAATCGGTAAACGAAAAGTTGAGATTACCCGAAGGCACACTCACCGGCGTAACGCCATTGCTGCCATACCAGGTGTAATTGGCATTCTGGGTGGCAGAAGAAGGCGCTATCGACAGGTCGAGCGTAGCCGACGGGTCGCTGATGCATATCGGCCCGTTATTAGCGATCACGGGTGATTGCGGGCGCGGTTTTACCAGTATCTGCAAGGAGAGCGTATCCGATGTACAACCGTTTAAGGTAGCCGCTACGCGATAAGTGCCGCTGTGCAACACCGGATTGGCATTGGGAATCACCGGGTTGTAAACGCCCAGCGTGAATCCTGGCCCGTTCCACACATAGGATGCATTTTGTAAAAATTGCGCTTCCAACATGAGCGTTTCTCCACTGCAGACGGGACTATTGCTCGTAGCTGTAATTTGCGGAATGGGGTTCACCGCAATGGGCCTGGGCGGCGATACCGGCGAGATACAACCGTTGACGATTACGTATACCGAAAAATCACCGGTATTACTCACCAGTGCGCTGTCAATTTGCAATAAAGGCGAAGAGGTAGGCACTACACCCAATCCTGGCGCTTGCCAGAAATAAGTAATGGCATTGCCCGAATAAGAATTGGTACTTAGCCTTACCTGGTCGCCCACGCAATATTGCGTTTGACCGTTGAGCGGTATGGGTAGCGTGGGCGCAGCCGGGGCATCTGCGGTATTGAGCAGATACGTGAATGATTGAGAGGCACACCCCTGCGAAGTGGTGACTACCAGGTTGTAGTTGCCGTTGTTGACAGCGGCCGTGGCCCCCGGGATGGTGGCCACTTGCGAGGTGGACATAAAGTTGTTGGGGCCGGTCCACATGTAGTTGTAAGACCCCACTGGAAATACCGACGGCACCAATTGTATATCAGTAGGGCCGTTGAGACACGATGGTGCGTTGGAGCTAACGCCGGTGATTGACACACTCGCTAATACGCTCACTGCTACACTGGCCGTATCGGTACATCCTGCTTGCGTAGTTACCCGCAAGCGATATATGCCCTGGTTGACGGCACTCATATTGCTCACGGTGGGATTAGGCGTCACCTGCACAAAATTGTCGGGGCCGGTCCACTCGTAAAGCGCGTCGTTGATAATAGGAGAGGCAAAAAGTTGCATCGAACTGCCTTCGCACACCGCCACCGGATTAGCCGACGCAGCGGCGTCAGGTACAGGGTTAACCACTATCTGAATGGGCGCCGAAGGGTCGGAATCACATCCGTTTTTGGTAACAAAAACCCGCCAGGTACCGCTATTAGCAGGCGTGGCATTGGGAATAGTGAATACCGGAATGGCAGTGAGAAACTCCTGGTTGTTATTATTGATCCAATGGTACACACTAGCGCCGCTCGCATTGGTAGTCAATACCACATTACCTCCTGCACAAATCGGTGTATTGCTACTGATAGTAGGCGTCTCAGGTTTGGGTTTTACGCTGATCCGGGTGGAGTCGGGCTCTGATTCACAGCCATTCCGGATAACGGTAAGGTAGTAGTATCCTTCATTTACACCTGCCAGGGGGCCAACCGTAGGAAATTGCGAGGTGGACATAAAGTTGTTGGGGCCGGTCCAACTATATGTGATACCGGGGCCGGCTACTACGGTGCCGAGGGTGATTGATGTGCCGCCACAGGCAATGGTGTCGGCAAAGGCCACCATGGCTACCGGCTTTAATACGGATGTCACATTGACCACGGCAGAAGGAGGCGATACGCAATCGTTGGCTTCTACGGTGAGATAGAATGTGCGCGTGCCCAACGCATGCGGGCCGGGAAGAATATACGTAGGTTCAGCCGTACTGGCCAGCAAGACGCCGTTGGGCGGGGTGCCTTCATACCAGTGGAACATCACGTTGTTGCCTACCGGAAAAATGGAAGAGGTCAGCGTAATATCGTCCACACTACAAATCGAGGTAGTGGTTTGTATTTGCGGCGTGAGCGGCAGATCTTCAATATTAACAATAACCACATTTTCCGCTATACACCCCGTAATACCTCTGATTTCGACGCGATACGGCCCTTCGTTATTGACGCCTATATTGGGAATTACCGGGTTTTGCACGGTCGAAATTAACTGATTTTGGGGGTTAAACCAGCGGTAGGTGAACACTACACCCCCTACTGCGGGAGGCGGATTGGCAAAGAGAAACAGCGTATCGCCGCCACACAGGCCTGAATTGGCAGTCGGCATAGGGGTTTCGGGCGATATAGCGACAATTGTATTACACGAAGCCGTATTGCCGTCGAAGTCCGTTACGGTCAGGGTCACGTTGACTACGCTGCCCGCCTGGTTGCAGGTAAAGGTATTTGGCGAAAGCGAATAAGCGCTGATCCCACAGTTATCGGCGCTGCCCGCATCAACTGCTGTCGGATCTACCGTCTGGATGTCTAATCCCGATGGATTGATAAACAAGGTAGTCGGCTGGCAGGATGCCTGTGGGGGCTCATTATCTTCTACAATCACTTTGAAAGTACAGGTATCGGCATTGTTGGCGGCGTCGCGAACGATATAACTTACGGTGGTTTCACCGCGATTGAACACGTGTGTGGGTGCATATGCCGGCGCTTGCATATTGGTAAGCGGCAATGTAGTAGCGCCCTGGGCAAAATAAGACGGCGTAAGTTGCTGATAATTGATGGTGGCGAATACATAGGTCACGCCGTCAGTCTCCCCATTGGCGTCTACGGCATTACAAGGGCTGATGCCGTCGCCTGCTACCCCCGGCGGTACCATAATGGGATTGGGCTCAAGGGTTAAAGTCAGCGAGCCGTCGGCAGCCCAGGTATTGAAAGTGGCGGCAGGTATAGAGAACGACTGCTGTCCCGGCGTGCCACAGCCGGCTATGCCAACGGTGGTAGCGCCAATCAGGCTGCCGTCTTCGCCTTTAATCCGAATAAACGCCTGGTTGCTGCTAAAATCACCCTGCATATCGAGTTGCAGGGTTACGTTGCCAAATGCATTTGCTACGACGCTGTTGAATGTAACCGTACGGTTATTGGCCAGGTATTCGTTGAGGTTGGGGTCGTAGTCAAAAGTGAGCAGGGCGCTGGTCGTATCTTCCGGAACGGTGAATGAAATATCGTTGTAAACCGCACAGTTGTCGGTAGCGCCTGCCGGTAGCGGAAGGGTGACTTCAGCGGTACACTCGCCCGAAGCCAGGCTGACAACCATATCGGAAGGGCAACTCAGTACGGGCGGCTCCTGGTCTGCTACCGTCACGATATAGGCGCAACTATCCGTGCGTCCGGAACAGTCGCCGGCAAAATACCGGATGAGGTTGGGGCCTTGCGACAATACTACACTTGTGGGACCGACGGGATCGACCACTATCCTGGCGCCGTTATCAATACTGTAACTGTACGTAATGCCGCTCAGGGTTTTTACCGTATAATATAAATCGGCAATAACCTGACCGGGGGGCTGGCAAATGGCATTGATGGCAAAGCTTCCCGGCTGGCCATCAGGAATATTGGGCTCAAGCTGTATCGTAATCGTACCGTCGAGCGCCCAGGTATTGATTTGGGCCACACTGAGAAAAACGGACGTCACAGAGGCGCCGCATTGACCCAAAGATGGATTGGTGATGCCCAGTTGCGAGCCGTCTTCGCCTAATATGCGGAAATATTCTGAAGCTTCTTCGGCATCGGCATTGAGCAGTTGGATAAGCAGGGTACCCGAACCGGCCGCATTGACGGGCAAAGGTGTCGACACGGCAAGCTGTAAGGTAATGGGGTTCGCCGGCGTATTGCCCTCCTGCCCCGGTGCAGCATTGGACGTGATTGGCGCCATGGCGTGCAAGGTATCGGCAGTATACGATACGGCGCAGGCATCTTCTATCAGCGGTGCTTCCAGGGTATAGGTCGCCGTGCACAAACCCGGATCGGTGCCCACTGTTTCCGGCTCGGGGCATTGGCTGATGGATGGAGGCGCATTGTCGACAATATAAAACGAAGCCGTCGTGGTGTCGCGGTTGCCGCACTCATCACTCACCACAAAATCGACTACGCGCATCAGGATCGTATCGCTGCCCGCCGGGCATACCGGTGCGATCAAAGTGGCCGGCACATTGGTGCCCGCATTAAATGCCTCCCAGGTGAGGTCGCCGGCTTCGCTGCAATTGTCTTCGGCCTGGGCCCCGCCACGGGTATTAATCCACTCGGTAAATGCATCGTTTACATTCAGGTTGTCGGTGCAGTTGAGTACCAGATACTGCGGCGCCGTCTCGATGGTAGGCGCTATGTTGTCAATGACTGTGATAAACTGATCTACCGACTGTGCATTGCCGCAGGTGTCGGTGGCAGTCCAGGTGCGCCGGATGGTGTATTCGTGCGGGCAGCCCCCGGGAGAGGGAATCACCACATCCGACATAGAAATCTCCGGACTGGGATCACAATTGTCCGACACGTCGGCGGGTTCGCCGGTGAGGGCCAGGTCGTTGGCATCGGCGCAATCTACGGTAATATCTGAGGGAGGTGTGAAATCAGGCGCTTCGTCATCAATAACAATGATTGTCTGAAGCTTTGACCGCAAGTTATTGCACATGTCAGTGAGCCGCCAGGTGCGCACAAACTGGTAACTATTGGGGCATGAGCCGCTTTGTACAGAGCCGTCGGTATACGAATAATCCAGGCTATCCACCGGCGAGCAGTTGTCGCTCAGGTTGGTAGGAAATCCCGTCAGCATGAGGTCGTCGGGGTCGTCGCTGCAGGAAATCGTGTCTTGTGGAGGTACGGTGAAATCGGGGGCGGTGATGTCTCGTACAGAAACAAAATGGGTGGCCATAGTACTATTGCCACAGTCGTCGGTCACCGTCCAGGTGCGGGTAATATTGTAATTGAACTCATTACAGGTACCCATCGCTTGGGTAGAAGTCTCCTGGAAAGCAGGTACAAGCGAGGAAGCGCAGTTATCGGTAGCCGTCACCGCCGGCGCCGCCGGTATAGGCGCTTCACAGGAAATCGTATCATTCACAGCCGGTACGCCCACTAATACAGGGGCCACGGTGTCGAGCGTAGTAAAGGAGGCCTCCCAGGTGGCAGCCCATCCGCAACTGTCGGTAACGGTGAAGGTAACGACAAGGGTACCGCAGGCATTGTCAAATTTGGGCGGGGCATCGTCGTCGATATCATCGATACCACTGCAATCGTCAAATGCATTATTGATATTTAGTCCGATAGAAATGCGCAAGTCATTGATCCAGGTGTCGTAATCGGCCAAGTCACAAGCAATCGTATCGTTGACCGGCTCCAGGTTGATTACCGGGGGGTCGGTATCTGCCAAAATCGTGATTTGCTGCGTGTCGCGCGTAATGTTACCCTCGGTATCCATCGCCGTCCAGATGCGCAGCACAGCGCCGCCTACACAGGGGTCTATATCCGAAAGGCTGGGATTATCCACGGCGCCTACCAGGAATTCGCCGTCCACATCGTCGCTTACCAGCAAGCTGTCGGCCGGCATCACGTCTTTTACACAGTTGACGGTAGTGTCATTGGGCGCGGTTTCCAAAAAAACAGGAGGATCGGTAAGCTTCGCTGCTCGCTGGGCAGGCCACGGACGGGTAAAACCCGCAATCAATAAAGACCCGATTACGAAGCAAACACTTACTGGCCATTGAAGACGGAGTAATGTATTTTTCATAATAGTATGTTTGGCTGAGGATCGCTTAGTGTTGTTTATTCATGTGATATAACCGGCTCAACGCAGTATACGGCTGCACGAACCAGAAACAATAATAATCCAGGAAAATGAGTGCTTAGTACAACAGCAGACATGCTTGCAAGGGAATAGCAAGTTGGCGTTCATGGGAAATCGGTTTTGGTAAAATAATAATATCACGCGTTAAAGTCAGACAATGCGTATCAATCGGTAATGCTTAAAAATGTTTGTTATCGGATTTTGAATGCAAATTATTAAAATTTGTCAATCTGCCCAAAATTATCGGCCACCATGCGCAAAACCAATCGTTTACACGTGGCTTTTGTAATTGCTTATTGCTGCCCGGCTACCAGACTATCAAAAGTATCACATGCCGTTTGCAAACGCCGCAGGGATTCTTCGCAGCCCAATAGCGCCATCATTTCAAAAACGGCAGGGCCTTTCATGGTGCCGGCCAGTGCAATGCGCAGCAAAGGCAGCAGGTCGCCGTGTTTCAAACCCCTCTTTTCCAAAAAACGATCGATGGCTGTATGCAGGTCGGCAGCCGAAAAAACATCCAGTTCATTTAACTCCGCATGCAGCGCAAGCATCATCTCCCGGCTTTCCGGCTTCCACCGTTTTGACAACGTTGCCGTATCAAATATTTTAACCGCCTCGAAAAAATAGTAGCCGTTTTCCCAGAAATCGGGCAGCAAGGCCACGCGCTCTTTCATCAAACCACAAAACGCCTCCAGAAAATGATTGTCGGGTTTATGGCCCTGGGCCTCGATATACGGCCGTACATGAGCAGCCAGCGAGGTGTCATCCATAGCCATGATGTACTGTTGGTTGAACCAACGCGCCTTGTCAATGTCAAACCTGGCGCCGGCTTTGCCTATTTTTTCCAGCGTAAACGCATCGCACAATTCAGAAATCGAAAAAATTTCCTGATCGTTGCCGGGATTCCACCCCAACATGGCGAGAAAATTAATCATGGCGTGCGGCAAAAAGCCGGCTTCGCGAAAACCGGTAAAGGATTCTTCGACGGTATCGCCCTGCCAGGCCAGTGGAAAAACAGGTATACCCAACTGCACGCCGTCCCTTTTGCTGAGTTTGCCTTTGCCGCTGGGCTTAAGGATAAGCGGCAGATGCGCAAACCGCGGCATCTCGGCCTCCCAGCCAAAGGCACGATACAACAAGACGTGATGCGCCGTACTCGACAGCCATTCTTCACCCCGTATGACGTGGGTGATTTTCATCAAGCGGTCGTCTACTATGTTGGCCAGGTGATAGGTGGGCATGCCGTCGGCTTTGAGTATGACTTTGTCGTCCAACTCGTTGGTCTGAAAACGCACCTCTTCCCTGATCAGGTCGTGGATCAATACTTCCTCGCCGGCAGGCACTTTCAATCTGATTACGTACGGTACGCCGGCGTCGAGCAGCGCCTGAACCTCAGGTTGGGGCATACTCAGGCTGTTGCGCATCTGCCCGCGGGTGGTAGCGTCGTATTTGAAGTTATCTTGGGCCGAACGAGCGGCATCCAATTCTTCGGGGGTGTCAAATGCGTAATACGCGTGGCCGCCATCCAGCAACTGCCGGGCGTATTCCTGGTAAATTGCCTTGCGGTCCGACTGCCGGTAGGGGCCGTAATTGCCGCCGAAGCCGGGCCCTTCATCGGGAATTAGACCACACCAGCGCAAGGTCTCAATGATGTAATCTTCCGCACCAGGCACATAACGCACCTGGTCGGTGTCTTCGATCCGCAAGATGAAGATGCCGCCGGTTTTCCTGGCCAGCAAATAATTGTAAAGCGCCGTCCGCACACCGCCGATGTGCAAAGCGCCGGTAGGGCTGGGAGCAAATCGCACGCGTATGTTGTCCATGTAATGTATCCGGTTGGTAAAAAAATATGCTGATAAGCAGCACTTTGTCAGGTTAAAGCGTTGCATTAAAAATAATCCGCACCCCCGCAATAACCGTTTAGCGCGGCAAAGGTAGCCAGTTTTTTTCTAAACCCAATCGCTAAACCCTAACGCTAAACTCAATCGCTAAACTTTACAACAACCATGAACATAAATCCAAAACCATGTATCTCGTAAAAACGCCGCAATTTATTCAGTGCCTGTTCCCCAACTTCGTTTGGCACCTGCCCACTGAAGAAAAAGTCATCCACCTCACTTTCGACGACGGCCCCATTCCCGAAGTCACCCCCTGGGTGCTCGATCAACTGGCCACGTACGACGCCAAAGCCACGTTTTTTTGTGTAGGCGATAATTTGCGCAAACACGGCGATGTAGCGCAAATGGTGGCCGATCAGGGCCACGCCTTGGGCAACCACACTTTTAACCACCTCAATGGCTGGGCTACTGATAATATCCCCTATTTCCACAATATCCGCCACTGCGCCCACCTGGTGCAGTCCGATTTGTTCAGGCCGCCCTACGGCAGGCTGCGCCCCAAGCAGGCTCAATTCCTGCAGCGCCACTACCATATTGTGATGTGGGACGTACTCAGCGGCGATTTCGATCCGAACGTATCACCGCAACAATGCTTCGAAAATGTGGTGCAATACGCCGGAGCCGGGTCTATCGTCGTTTTTCACGACAGCATCAAGGCCATCGATAAATTGCATTACGCCCTGCCGCGCGTACTCGACTATTTCTCGAGCCACGGTTATCGCTTTGAAGGCATTTACAGCGAGACGCTTCCCGCACTGCAACCCATAGCCCGGCGAGCTTAAACCCTTCGACACTGCAATGTTAGTTTATATACTTTTGTAAAAGCCGTTGCTTTCCGCAGCGGCTTTTTTAATTTTTTTTGTAAATTGGGGCTATGGAAACCGCATCAATCCAATTTCGAGGGGCAAAAATAACGTATTATAGCCAGGGCACAGGTACGCCGGTGGTGCTGCTTCACGGCTTTTGCGAAGACAGCGCCATCTGGGAAGGTTATGACGAAGGCCTGCCGGGATGCCGAATAATCCGCATCGATCTACCCGGTTTTGGGGACTCTCAAGTCATCCCCGGGGCAAGTATAGGCGACCGGGCCGATGCCGTATACGCAGTGGTCACAGCGGCTTTGTCAGAACGCTTTGTGCTCGTCGGCCATTCAATGGGCGGGTATGTGAGTCTGGCTTTCGCCGAAAAGTATCCCCAATTGCTGCTCGGCCTGGGCTTGTTTCACTCGCACCCTTTTGCCGATCTCGAAGACAAAAAGGCCGGGCGCGACAAAAGCATCGCTTTTATTCGCCAACACGGCCATGTGCCTTTTGTGAGGCAACTTATTCCCGGACTTTTTGCGCCGGAATACGTTGAAACGCATCCCAATCGCATCAATTACCTCATTGACCGCGCTACCTCATATAGCGCCGAAGCCATCATCGATGCATTACAAGCCATGCGCGACCGCCCCGACCGCTCGCATGTGTTGCGCACGCTCTCACTTCCCGTGTTGTTTATCATTGGCCGTCTCGACGGCGCTATCCCTGCTTCGCAAAGCATGGAGCAAACCCATCTGCCCGCCGTAGCCGACATCCAGGTGCTGGAAGAAGCCGCGCATATGGGCATGTGGGAAGCCCCGGAAAAAACACTGCGCATCGTGCGCGATTTTGTGGCTTTTTGCCTGTCGCAATCATGAACATCGTTTTGCTGGTATTGGCTATTGCGCCCGGGTTACTCATCAGTTATTGGGTATATAAACTCGACCTCTACGACAAAGAGCCTAGAATTCACGTAGTGTTGTCTTTTGCCGTTGGCGTGCTGGCCGCCTATGCCGCCACAAAAATAGAAACCTGGGGCGCTACCCACTGGCGCCTTCCCCACCATATCGGAGGAGTAATAGTAACTTCGTTTGTTTTGGTCGCCCTGGTGGAAGAAAGTATTAAATGGTGCTGCCTGCTGGTTTATCCCTATCGGCAGCCCTTTTTTAACGAACCCCTCGACGGTATCCTGTATGCCGTCATGATAGCCATGGGCTTCGCTACTTTTGAAAACGTGATTTTCGCCTGGAAACACGATCTGACTACTATGCTGCTGCGGGCTTTTACCGCCGTGCCCGCTCACGCGCTTTTTGCCGTGGTGATGGGCTATTATGCCGGCAGCGCCCGGTTTTCGGGCAAAAAAACCACTATCCTCCTGCTGCGGGGTTGGCTGATTGCCGTAGGCCTGCACGGCGCCTACGACTTTTTTTTGATGCAAAAAGCTTACCAGGAGCTTACGCTGTTGGCCCTCGTCACGCTCGGCCTCTGTTTTTATCTCGCCAAACGCCTGATCAGGTTGCACCAGGAGAATTCGCCGTTTAGGCATTAGCCGTTGTGGGTTGTCAGTTTGTAGGTTGTGGGCCATCGGTTCATTATTTTTGTTAATACCGCAAAGCCGGAAAAGTTATGCCTGTAACTTGACGGCGTGCGGTATATTTGATCCAATCTGTAACAAACCAGTCCTGCTTCTCATAATGATTGGTGGGCATCATCTATTTGTTTAACGATTAAATCAAATAATCGCCATGAAAAGATTATGGCTATTGGGGTTATTGATTTGGGGATGCGAATTGGGTTTTTCTCAGATCATCACCATTCGCGACCAGGATACGGGCCAGCCGCTCGAATTGGCTACGCTTTCCTGCAATGAACCCGCCGCCTTTGCAATCACTAATGCAAGCGGACAAGCGGATGTATCTGAGTTTCGCGGCGCTAAACTCATCGAAATTCGCCTGATGGGCTATCAAACGGAAACCCGCAGTTACTTCGAATTGGAACAAAGCCAGTTCCGCATCGCCCTCAGCTCTACCAATATTTCGCTCGACCAGGTGGTGGTGTCGGCTACCCGCTGGAACCAGTCCAAACGCGATATTCCGTCGAAGATTATTTCGATTATTCCCCGCGATGTGACCCTGCAAAACCCGCAGACAGCTGCCGATATGCTGGGTACTTCCGGGGAGGTGTTTATTCAAAAAAGCCAGCAAGGCGGCGGTAGCCCTATCATCCGGGGATTTGCGACTAACCGCCTGCTGTATACCGTCGACGGCGTACGCATGAATACGGCTATTTTCCGCAGCGGCAACCTGCAAAATGTGATCTCCCTCGATCCTTTCGCCGTCGAGCAGGCCGAGGTGTTTTTCGGCCCCGGCTCGATTATCTACGGCAGCGACGCTATCGGAGGCGTGATGAGTTTCCAGACTATCACCCCGCAGTTTTCCCTTACCGAACACCCCTCGGTGGGCGGTAAAGTGGTAGCCCGCTATGCTTCGGCCAATAAGGAGCAAACGGGGCACTTCGATGTGAATGTGGGAGGGAAAAAATGGGCTTTTGTGAGCAGTTTCTCCAGCAATGATTTCGGCGACCTGCGCATGGGCGCCTACGGCCCCGACGACTATCTGCGCCCTTTTTATGTGCAACGGCAAGACGGCACGGATGTGGTGGTCGCCAACGACGATCCCCGTATACAACGCCCCACCGGCTACTCGCAGGTCAATATGATGCAGAAGATCCGCTTTAAACCCAGCGAAAACTGGGACTTCCAATACGGTTTACACTACTCGGCCACCTCCGACTTCTCGCGCTACGACCGGCTTATCCGCACCCGAAGCAACGGCTTGCCCCGAAGCGCCGAGTGGCGCTACGGCCCCCAAATTTGGATGATGAACGCCCTGCAAGTGACCCACAGCGCGAAAAATGTCGTGTACGACCAACTCACTATCCGCCTGGCTCAACAAGCCTTTGAGGAAAGCCGCTTCGACAGAGATTTCAACAACCCTATCCGCTTCAACCGCTACGAAAAAGTGAACGCCTGGTCGGCCAATATTGACTTCCTGAAAACAGCAGGCGACAGGCAAACCCTGTTTTACGGACTGGAAGCGGTGACGAACGACGTGGTTTCTTCGGGCACAGACGAAGATATCACCACCGGCGGGAAAGTCGACGGCCCCTCGCGATATCCGCAGGCTACCTGGTCTTCTTACGCTGCTTATCTGAACTACCAGCTCAAATTGTCGGATAAAACTATGCTGCAAGCCGGCGCCAGGTACAACCTGTTTAATCTTTATGCCGACTTTAACAACAACCTCGAATTTTATCCCTTCCCGTTTTCTACCGCCCGAATACACAACGGCGCGCTCACGGGCAGCCTGGGTATCGTGTTTAATCCTTCCGAAAAGTGGACACTCAGCGCCAACGCCGCCACCGGCTTTCGCGCGCCCAACGTAGACGATGTAGGCAAAGTCTTCGACTCCGAGCCTGGCTCGGTGGTTATCCCCAATCCCGACCTGAAAGCCGAATACGCCTATAATGCCGAAGTGGGCATGGCCCGCATCTTTGGCAAGTCGGTCAAAATAGACCTCACCGGCTATTACACCATCCTCGACAATGCCATGGTAAGAAGGGATTTTGCGCTCGACGGAAAAGACAGCATTATTTACGATGGAAATTTGAGCGGGGTGCAGGCTGTTCAAAATGCAGCGGTGGCTTATGTATACGGCGTACAGGCCGGACTGGAGGTCAAATTGCCTGGAGGTTTCGGCTTTTCGACACAGTTTAATTACCAAAAAGGCGTGGAAGAACTGGACAACGGCGAAACAAGCCCGTCGCGCCATGCAGCGCCCTGGTTTGGCACTACCCGCCTGACTTACAAGGCAAGCAAACTCAACTTGCAGGTGTACGCCACCTATTCGGGCCAGGTGACCTACGAAAATCTCTCGGAAGAAGCCAGAGGCGCCGCGTACCTCTACGCTGCCGACCCGAACGGCAACCCTTACGCGCCGAGCTGGTATACGCTCAATGTAAAAGCGCTCTACCAGATTACCGACAACCTGTCCGCCAGCGTCGGCCTCGAGAATCTGACCGACCAGCGATATAGACCTTATAGCTCCGGGGTCACCGCCTCCGGCAGGAATTTTATTTTGTCGATGAGAACGAGTTTATAGGGAATAGCATGGAGAAGAGGGTGAGAGGCGCATACTCTCTCACTCTCCTGTTTCTTTTAATATTTTTTCCCTAACTGCTTCTGATATTCTAAAATTTGTCCTGTCAATTAATGATAGTATTTCTTTGACCGAGTTGATGACTCCTTTCTTTTTGGCAATAATTAGAATACCTAATGAGCCGATGATTTCGATTCCTAACTCTTCTGCTTTCTTTCTACCTTTCTTTTCATCAATAATCAGCAAACTATCCGCTAGTTCCAATGCTAACGCAATTGAGCTGGCCTCGCCTTTTCCAAGATTGTTTGCCAACTTGAAAAACAACTTATCGTTCGTAAATGCGCTTATTTTGATCCAATCCGGTAGTTCTCCGAATTCCATAGCGACCTCCTTGGTCACTACTAGTTCTGTGAAGGTATTTCTTAATATATCAAATTTATTGATCGTATCATATATTATCAAACAACTTGTATCAGCTATGATCACTTTCATAACTGCCTATATTTCGATCGACTTAGCCTTAGCTATATCTTCAACACTCTCTCCAAAAACAGAAACACCATGTTTGCCGACCTCTTCGAGAAAGAGCCTTCTCGATATACCTACCAGCGCTGCAGCTTGCCCAGATGAAAGTACACCTTGCTGAAAGAGAAGGACCGCTATGATCATTTTGACTTTGTCAAGTTCAACTTCTTCAGGGAGGCTGATAGTCAGGTCTTTCATTATCAATTTTTTATACTATTTATAATAATATCTCCGCCACTAAAATAACGATTTTTCTTTTGATTCAGTTCACATATTCATCAAAACTCGCCATTTCTTATCTCCTCCTTTCATTCACTGATTATCCCTGGTAATGTTTACTTTTGGCATGTTTTTTAAAACTGCTAAATCATCTGCCATGCGCATCGTCGTATTATTTGCCCTCCTGCTTTTTTGCACCCAACTTTCGTTTTCACAAAAACTGGCCAAACCCTTGCCCTACCAGATTGCGGCATCACCCGACTGGGCACAGGAAATGTATAAACCCATGCCTAATTTATTTGTCGTAGACAGCCTTTACAATCGCTATTACGACAATCACCTTTTTGTAAAAAATTACCACACCCAATATTACAAACACTGGCGCAAGCGAGCCGCCGCTCATGCAGATGACAATGGATTTGTGGTATTTCCTGACTATCAGGCGATAGCGGAGGCCGATCGGGTATACCGGCAAAAGCAACAGCAACACCAGCAAGCCGGCCCACGCAACACGGAGGCCACATGGACGCCGGTGGGTCCTTATTATGCCGTTCAATCAAATGGAGTATCCGGCCACGACCAGGCCAACATATATGCCATCGACAACTGCGCCGCCGCACCCGAGGTGATGTATTGCGGCTCTGAACCCGGCGAAGTATTTCGCTCCGTTAACGGCGGCGATTTCTGGGAGCCGGTTTCATTAGGCGAAAATTTCAACAGCGGTATCTCCGCTATTGAAGCGCACCCCGTCAATCCCGATGTAGTACTTGCCGGATCTTTTCATCATATTAAAAAAAGCATAACGGGCGGTAATAACTGGACAACCGTGTTGTCGGGCGACCTCGGCGTCAACGAAATTCTTATCCATCCACTCGATACAATGATCGTGCTGGCAGCCTGCAACGCCGGCTTGTATCGCTCTGTGGATGGCGGTGACAACTGGGCCCAGGTTTTTTCCAATCGTTGCTACGATATCAAAGCCAATGCCGGTAACCCCGCTATCCTCTATCTGGTGAGGAACAACCCTGCTGAAAAAATTTGCGAGTTTCTGATATCCAATGATCTGGGCGGCTCCTGGACGGTTCAGTCCACCGGCTGGTATACCTCCAACGACCCTGATAAAAACGACGAAGGCGCCCGCATCGGCGTTACCCCCGCCGACCCAAATCGCGTCTATGCCTACCTTATCGGACAATCAAAAGACGGCGACATGGGATTTATCGGGGTGCTTCGAAGCGACGACGGCGGCCAGAGCTGGAACTTGCCCAATCCGCCGTTTGGCGGCCCCTATTCCAACCAACACCCCAACCTGGGCGCTATTAATCCCGTCGAAGGCAACTATTGGCAGGGATTCTACAACTGCGCCATCATGGTTTCTTCCACCAACCCGGATATGATACTGATCGGAGGACTGAATCTCTGGCGATCCAATGACGGAGGCGCTACGTTTACCCCGCTGGGCGGCTATCAGGGCAATCAAATACCCATCCATGTCGATATGCAGGACTTCAGGGCCCTCGGCAATGCCTACTGGATCACTACCGACGGCGGCGTTTATCGCTCCACCGACTTTTACCAGTCTGCCGATAACAGCGTCAGAAAAAGCAATGGGCTGCGGGCCAGCGATTACTGGGGTTTCGGCTCCGGCTGGAATGAGGATGTGCTGGTGGGCGGCCTGTATCACAACGGCAACCTGGGTTACCACGAAAACTACGGCGCTAGCACCTTTATGAATCTCGGCGGCGGTGAAGCTCCCACCGGCTATGTCAATCCCGGTTTTAACCGCAAAACCTATTTTTCCGACGTCAACGGCTGCCTGATGCCCGCCGCAATACCCGGTCAGCTCAATTATTTCAGTTTCGGCATCGATCCCAATGAAAGTTATTACGCCGGCGAATCTTCGGAATTGGAATTCCACCCCGACTGTTACAATATCGCTTTTACGGGTAAAGACAACCAATTGTGGAAAACAACCGACGGCGGAGGCTCTTTTACGCTACTCCATACCTTTGGAGAAAATCCAAACAATAAAGTTTTTCATATCGAAATATCGCGCCAGAACCCCCAGGTGATGTATGTAGCTCAGGCTTTTTCGGGTAGCTCCGGCCGGCTCTGGAAAACCGCCGACGGCGGCGCTAACTGGTCGCAACTCACACTGCCTTCCGCCAATAACCGCCTGATACAACTCGCACTCAGCCCACTCAATGATCAGGAATTGTGGATAGCCTTCGTAAATGGCGCTGACGGAAAAAAGGTATACAAAACTTCAGATAGCGGCGCCAACTGGACCAATCTCACTACCGCCGCACTCAACGGGGAAAGAGTACACAATATCGCGCACATCGGCGGTAGCGACGGTAGTATCTATGCTTTTACCGATAAGACTGTGTATTTTCGCAGCAATACAACGCCTGACTGGATACCGGCAAATACCGGTTTGCCCGATTTTATCTCCACGCAAAGCGCCCGGCCTTTTTACCGCGACGGGAAAATCCGCCTGGCCTCCTACGGCAAGGGCATCTGGGAAAGCCCACTCATTGATACGCTCCTGCAGCCTGTTGCCAAAGCTATGGTCGATAAACTCACGCAAACGGTTATCTGCCAAATCGATTCTTTTTATTTTGAAGATTACTCTATCCTGAATCACGCCGGCGCCGGCTGGAACTGGACTTTTGAGAATGGGCAACCGGCTACTTCCGATCAACGCAATCCGGTGGTTTATTTCGGCCAGCCCGGCACTTATCTCGTCACGTTGACCATTACCGACGGGTTGGGGCAAACCGGCGCTGACAGTATTTATGTTGCTGTTGAAAATTACGACATCCCCTCAACCTTGCAGGAAGGTTTTCAAGCCAATTTCCCACCAACGGGATTCTCTGTACACAGCGAAAACAGCGGAGGCGAGTGGTCTTTGAATACATCCACAGGCGGCTACGGCCAAAGCACGCAATGCGCTTATTTCGACAATTATTATATCGACTCGCAGGGCTCGAGCGACGACCTGCGTATGTCCCTCGATCTGGCCGGAGCCACTCAGGCGCGACTGGTTTACGATATTGCCTATACGCTTTATGGATTTCCTTATGTGGATACCCTCGCTATTTTGGTATCTACCGACTGCGGCGCCACTTTTGAAGAATTGTACCGAAAAGGCGGCGAGGAACTGGCTACAGCGCCGGCTACCACCGACTATTTTGTGCCCACCGACGAGCAGTGGCGCACCGATACGCTCGATTTATCAACTTATGCAGGTAATGAACACATTATCGTCGCTTTCCGCAACCTGGGCCGTTACGGCAATGTGTTGTATATCGACAACATTAATTTGCAGGCGGATACGATTGTCGTAGATGTATCTGAAGCCGTTGACAATCAAATTTCGGTGTACCCCAATCCGGTAAGCCGGAATAATGCCCTGCACGTTTTCCATAACTGGCCCGGCAATACCTACGCCGTGTTATACGATTACAAGGGCGCCCAAATTTTCCGCGAGTCGCTGGACAGTAATTCCCAAATCAACCTCGCAGCCCATTCGCTCAGTCCTGGCGTTTACCTACTAGGCGTTTATGGAGAATCCCTCATGCAGTTTTTTAAAATAGCTATTGAATAAGTGTCACCCCTATCACTCCCACAAACCGCCCCGTCAAGCCTTTCTCCTTGCGGTGCGAAAAGTAGTCGGCGTTGTGCGTTACCGTCGAATAGGTCGAAACGGCGATTTGAGCTTCTGCTAGTCCGGCAGACAATAGCTGGGCCTTGTTGGCTTGCTTGAGATCAATGAAAAATTTGCCCAGGGCGGAATCCCAACGCTTAAACTCGCCGGCAAAGTGGTCGGCCACGTCGGCATTCACTTCAAACGAGCACTCGTCGATACACGTGCCGATGAAGGCATAGCAATCGGCAGGGTTTGTGCCAAATTCACTTTGCATGCGCTGTAAGGTTTTAGCCACAATGCCTGCCACCGTGCCGCGCCAACCGGCGTGGATGGCCGCAACGGCCTTTGTGGCGGCATCGTAAACCAACACCGGCACACAATCGGCCACCGATACGGCCAGCAGGATGCCAGCTTGCCGGGTGATCAAAGCATCAAAGCCATCATAACGCCCCGGCGACTCCACTGCCAATACTTCGTTGCCGTGTACCTGGTGCGAACTGGCCAGCTGCGAAGGTTCAAAACCCAGCGCTTCCAGCAGGCGGCGACGGTTTTCGGCTGTGTTGGAGGGGTCGTCTTCGGTGCTCCAGCCTACGTTGAGAGAGTGGTACGGCGCAGGGCTTACCCCGCCGTGGCGGGTGCTTTCGGCAATAACCAGATCGGAAAACTGGCCGGCCCAGTCGGGTGTTCGGTACATCGGCAAGGTCTTTTTGCAAAGATAATCATTATGACCCTACGCTTAAAATCACTATTTTTTACCTTACAATCGATTTTACCGGGGGACAACCGTGGAAGGTGACGAGGTGACGATGGGGGAACGCCTAAGGTGGTGACGAGGTGACGGCGGGGGAATGCCACAGGTGGTGACGAGGTGACGGCTAACGTATCGGCTGAACCGCAACAATATCAAGACTCTGCGGCACTCTGCGTTAAACTCCTTTAACTCTGCGGTTAAAAAAACAGAGCACACACTCAAGAATAATATTAATTGAACAAACCATGCTCACTACACTCCGCACCACCTCCGACAACCCCGACTTCATCCACCTCGTCGAATACCTCGACGCCTACCTGGCCGTGGTAGACGGCAAAGACCACGCCTTCTATGCGCAATTCAATAAAAATTGTCAGGCCTTTCTAACAAACTCTGACTTTAACGCCATAGCGCCATAACCCTCAATTTTGCAATCAATATTATGGTCGCCATCGGTCAACCGGATGTTTTTCACCTTGGTACCCGCCTTAATAGGCAGAGAAGCACCTTTTACCGGCAAATTTTTAATCACAATTACCGAATCCCCATTTTGCAATACAGTCCCATTGGAATCTTTCACCACGAGGACGTCCTCTTTTATCAATTCTTCGAGCGTCCATTCATGACCACATTCCGGGCACGCGTATGAGTTTTCTCCCGTTGCGTATCCATAAAGCGATTCACATTGCGGGCAAGTCTTTGTTTCTTCAGACATGATTGTGGTATTGTATTATTTTCAGGAGGCAAATGTAAACTCTTTTGTAATTTACAGCCTATTTTTCTATTGTCATAGATGGTTTTAATTTTCTTTCGGAGGAGGTTATCACTAAAATTCCACCTAGGGATTTCAAATTTGTTACTGCAAATTTTCTTGGCAAACCATTGCTTGACAATCTCCAGGTGCTGCTGAATTTTGTTTTACTATAAACCCCATCCCATTGTCCTGCAAATACCATATTATTATGATTCAGTACATTAAATGTATATAAATTTTCAGGTAGCCCATCTTGAATACTTTGCCAATTAAGCCCGTCTCTTGAGGATAGAAGGTACTCATTATAGGTCATTGCATATATTTCGTCATCATCCGAACTGATATTATGGACACTATGGTTAGGTAAAATATTTATCCACTCATGGTCTTTTTCTTTTTTGTAAATCCCTTTTTTTGTACCAATATAAAAATTTTCATTAAAATAAGTTGCACCATTTACTTGTAGGGAGTTATGTCCATATTCTAACTGCCATCTCTCCATATTTTCGTTTAGCGAATAAAAGCCGTCATTTGTGCATACATAGAGCGTATTCTCAAATTCTACAAACCTTCTGATAGTCTCGTTATTAAGTCCTATATTTCGTGACGACCATGTTTTTCCTCTATCCTGTGAGTAAAACACTCCTTTATGCTGTGTTCCCACATAAATTGTATGCTTGAAAAATGCCATTGCGCCAATGTTGCTTTCTATAATTTCCGGGGCAGTCGGCACATTAACCCAAGTGCTATCTATAAAGTTATAAATATAAACGCCGTACCCTTTTGTTGCTACTCCGAGCTGTCCTTCAGCGGCGGCAACACCTCCTAAACCGATACTTATTTTGCGTGGCAATCCCGAACTTACATTTTTCCAGGTATTCCCGTTATTAAAGGAAAAATATATTATTCCATTGTCTGTCTCCTGAGTGCTATACCCAACGTAGAGCGGTTTGCGAAAAAAAGCTATGATCCGACAATATGAAAATTAAGCGTCAGGAGTGACTCCAACGCGTTTTTATGCGCTTTGATGTTTTTGAAAAAATCGAGAATTGCTCGTCGAAATTCTTCAAAATGTTCATAAAAACAATAAGAGGTAACTTGCTTTCGAAGATACTTCCACAATCGCTCGATTAAATTTAAGTTTGGAGCGTAGGGGGGTAAATAAATGATTTGGCACCAAGGATGATCTACTAGCCACTCCCTGATTATTTTTGAGTGGTAATAAGGCGCATTATCACAAATATTGAAAATAACCTTTCCAGGGTGCTTTCGATGTTGCTTTTTCCATAATTCGATACACGACTGAGCGTTGATACGCTCTGCCTCTACCACCACTACATCCGTTACCTGATGAGCGTTGAGTGCTCCATTAATATTGACTCGTTGTCGAGCAGGATTGGCCGGCATTTCAAAATCTTCTCCCTGGTATATCCACCCATAATCCGGTCGGGTGTTATGCTGAGGGTGCACTGCATCATTAAAGTAAACTACTTGGTTTTCATCTACTTATGCAAGTAGTTCTTTCAATTTCGATACAAATGCCTCCTGTGCAGCTCGGTTCGCCTTGCAGGGAACTGACTTGGTTTTCTTATATACAAAACCAAGTCGGTGCAATATTTTTACCACAGCCGAATTACTATAACGTATTCCAAAAGTGTGCTCGATATATTGGGCCACCTCCTTACTGCTGATATACAGGTTGTGGTATATTTCCTTCTTGATTTGTTCCTCCTGTTCTTTATTCAACTGCCCACTGTACGCCACATAGAAATTACTCAGATATCCCTCTAAACCCAGTGTCTCATACCCCTTGCTGTATCGATATATCGTGGAATCGTCTATGCCCAGGCTTTGCGATATCAACTCCGGGCTACACTGATTATGCAACATCAATAGCACAATCACCTTGATAAAGACTTTTCTGTCCTTATTCGTCCGCTGGATTTTGCGCAGCCGCTGTACTGTGTCTGCATCAAGGTGTATCATTTCGCTAATTTATACTATTTTTATCGCTTTCGCAAACCTCTTTACGATGGGTATATTAGCATAACTTTTCCGGCTTTTCGGTATTATAGCTCGCCCTCAGCTCAGTATTAAATCTTGAAAAAGCGCTTAGTGAATGGAATATTCATAAATCGTAATCATTTCAATGCTCGAAACAGGCTTTGTTATATGAGTGCACGGGGTATAGTTTTCAATCTTTTTTGTCACATACCCATTGGTGCCAAATTCATAAAAAAAGTTACTATAAGCAGTAGTACTTGATGAAAAACAAGGGCAACCTTGATTCCACCTAGCATATTGAATTAAATTTTTACTTATTTTACCAGTAATGCCGTTTGAAAAATCAATAATGTCAATTTTATTTATTAGGCTATTATATTGAAAATAGTCTATGCAACTAACAATATGATACCCATTATGAGAAGATCTTTCCGTTAAACTAATATTTTCATTTTCAATAGTCCTGGAGATAGTAGATTGCCCAGACCCTACAATCGTACCAAATCGCTCCCAATCAACAATAGTAGATATTAAAAATCCATCTTGATATTCATATTCCAAATTCCGTACAATTAATCCTTGATAACTGAAAGATGAATCTATTGCTGATGACGCCAAACCATTACTAGCAATATAATAAATCATTTTTTGAATAATCTCATTTGAAGAATCTGTCCTGATCATGTATAAAACTGAGTCGAAATTTTGAAAAACAGCCGTTTCTATAAGGACATCATTAAAATACTTTTCATACTTGCTTATCATATTACCTTCAATAGTAATATGGTATTTGGTAATCTTCTGAACAGAAGGTTCATTGGTAACTTCATCAGTTATTTCGTCAGTTATTTCGTTAGTGGTGAGTTTGGTTTCATCTCCCTTATTACAGGAAATGGTCAGAATTATTAAACCGAGGATTAGCGTAATGTTTTTCATATTGGTTCTGTTTAAAATTGTTAATGGGTTACTGCTATCAAGAGGTGAAGATGTTGAACACTAAAACATAAAGTCTCTTGCAACTTGCACCTTGGCCAATTTACTTGATATATATGAAAAAACCGGAGAAATCACAATTTTTGTATTTGCCAAGACAATAAACGATACATTTTTCGCACTTGTGCACTATGGCTCGATATAGCAAAACAAAACAAAACCCCTCCCTTTTTTGTATATCTGCAATAACAATTACAACGTGAAACCAACCCTACTCGTACTCGCCGCAGGTATCGGCAGCCGCTACGGCGGCCTCAAACAGGTAGACGGCATCGGCCCCGCGGGCGAAGCTATTATCGATTATTCGGTCTACGACGCTATTCGCGCCGGCTTCGGCAAGGTGGTGTTTGTGATCCGACGAAGTATCGAAGTCGCTTTTAAGGAGAAATTCGCCGGCAAATTCGACAGCCGGATCGCCGTGGACTATATTTTTCAGGAAATTGACAGCCCTGTGGAAGGTATCAGCCAATGGCCGCAGCGCGAAAAACCCTGGGGTACGGGCCACGCTATTCTGATGGCGGCGCCCGCGATCCATGAGCCGTTCGCGGTGATTAATGCCGATGACTATTACGGCGTTAGCGCTTTTCAGGCGCTGGCCGATTTTCTAAAAACCGACTGCACTCCCGATCACTATGCTATGGTAGGTTATTTGCTGCGCAATACGCTGTCGGAAAACGGCGCAGTGTCGCGTGGCGTCTGTGAAATGGACGACAAGCACCTGCTGACGAATGTGGTGGAACGCACCAAAATTCAGCGCATGGCCGACGGCAATATTTTATTCGCCGACGAGGACCAACAAATGCAGCCCATCAGCGAAAATGCGGTGGTGTCTATGAATTTGTGGGGATTCCACCCCTCGATTTTTGAACACCTTCACCGACAATTCCTCGCTTTTTTTGAAAAAAATAACCAAAATCCGACGGCGGAGTTTTATATCCCCTTTGCGGTAAATGACCTCATCCAGGAAGGCCGCATCCGGCTCACGGTTTTACCCACCGATGAGCAATGGTACGGCGTGACTTACCAGGAAGACAAAACTACGGTGCAGGAAGCTTTTGCCCAGCTTACCCGGGAAGGCGTTTATCCGCGTGGACTCTGGGATTAAGAGTGTGGGAGTGTGGGAGAGTGGGAGGGAGGGAGCATTGAAAAATTCTCACCCTCCCACGCTCTCACCCTCTCTCCCTCCCCACCAGGGCCTTCAAGATATCCCGTACCAGCCCAGGCCCGTAGTACACCAGTCCCGTATACACCTGTACCAGATCAGCCCCGGCGTCCAGTTTTTCCCGGGCGGCCTCGGGGCTGTCGATGCCTCCCACGCCTATGATGACAAAGCTGCCCTGCGATTGTTGGCGCAGGTAGCGAATCACTTCCGTAGATCGATTTCGCAGGGGGGCGCCGCTGAGCCCGCCGGCGCCGATGGCCTGGAGGGTAGCTTCCGGGGTTTGAAGGCCGGTACGGGCTATCGTGGTATTGGTGGCGATTACGCCGGCGATACTCGTTGTTTTTACAATATCGACAATGTCTTGTAATTGCTCGTCTGTAAGGTCGGGGGCTATTTTGAGTAAAATGGGCTTGGGGTGGGGGGTCTCCTTATTGCGCGATTGCAATTGTTGCAATAAGGCGGTAAGCGGTTTTTTGTCCTGCAATTCACGTAGCCCCGGCGTATTGGGCGAGCTCACATTTACCACAAAATAATCGACATAGGGAAACAGGCGGTCGAAACAGAACAGATAGTCGGCGGCTGCATCCTCATTGGGGGTGTCTTTGTTTTTGCCGATATTTCCACCGATGATGAGCCCCTTGGGGCGGGGGCCTTGCAACCGCTGCACCAAGGTCTCCACGCCGTCGTTGTTGAAGCCCATGCGGTTGATGAGCGCGCGGTCGGGCTTCAGGCGGAATAAGCGTGGCCGGGGATTGCCGGCTTGCGGCCTCGGCGTTACGGTACCCAATTCGATATGGCCGAAACCCAGCGCGGCCATCAGGCGGAAATATTTGCCGTCTTTGTCAAAACCCGCCGCAAGTCCTACCGGATTGGAAAAAGTAAGTCCCATCACCTGTCTTTCGAGTGCAGGCCGGCGCACCGCGTACAGGGTTTTCCACAAATAGCCGGCGCCCGGAATAGCCAACGCAAGCCGAAAAAGCGCCATCGTGAAGTAGTGTGCGCGTTCGGGAGGGAAAAGAAAAAATAAAGGACGGAGGAAAAATCGGTACACAAGCAGAAATTTTGTGCGCTAAGATAAATCAAGTTTTTTACCTTAGCAGCAAACACTGCTTAAACTAGAGCCTATGTATTTTAATAACGAAGGAAAAACAGCCGTCACCTATGATGCCATCGTAGTCGGTACGGGCATCAGCGGCGGCTGGGCTGCCAAGGAGCTCTGCGAAAAGGGCCTGAAAACCCTGGTGCTCGAACGCGGCCGCAATGTGCGCCACGTGATCGACTATCCCACGGCGAATATGGACCCTTGGGAAGATCCGCTACGCGATTTTCTGCCTTTTGAAGAAATAAAAGACTACCAGGTGCAAAACCGCACGGGCTACGGCATGCGCCGCAGTACCAAACACTGGTGGGTCAATGATACCGAAAACCCCTATACCGAGGTCAAACGCTTCGACTGGATCAGGGGTTATCACGTGGGCGGCCGCTCTATTATGTGGGGCCGCCAGTCGTATCGCCTCAGCGACCTCGACTTCGAGGCCAACCTCAAAGACGGCGTAGCCGTAGACTGGCCCATCCGCTATGCCGACCTGGCGCCCTGGTACGACTACGTAGAGCGCTTTGCGGGCGTCAGCGGACAAAAAGAAGGCCTGGCGCATTTGCCCGACGGCAATTTTTTGCCTCCTATGGAAATGAACTGCGTAGAAGACCATCTCCGCAAAAAAGTAGCCGAAAATTTCAGCGGCCGCGTGATCACGATCGGGCGTACGGCCCACCTTACGGAGCCCAATCCCGAAATTCACGGCAACCGGGGCAAATGCCAGTTTCGCAACCGCTGTATAAGGGGATGCCCTTATGGCGCCTACTTCAGCAGCAACGCCTCGACCCTGCCCGCCGCCGAAGCTACCGGCAACATGACCTTGCGGCCCAATTCTGTCGTGCATTCCGTTATTTACGACGAAAAAACCAACAAGGCCAAGGGCGTGCGCGTGCTGGATGCTGAGACCAAGGAAGAAATGGAATTTTACGGCAAGGTGGTTTTCCTCTGCGCTTCTACGCTGGGTTCGACCTTCATCCTGATGAACTCCACTTCCGATGGTTTCCCCAACGGACTGGGCAACAGCAGCGGGCAGTTGGGCCACAATATCATGGACCACCACTTCCGCACGGGCGCCGCGGGCGTCTACGACGGATTCACCGATAAGTACCACAAAGGGCGCCGCCCCAACGGCATCTATATCCCGCGTTTCCAGAACCTGGACAAAGCCAGTCAGAGCCAGAATTTCATCCGCGGCTACGGCTTCCAGGGTGGCGGCAGTCGCTTCAACTGGATACAGGGCATCAAAGAACTCGATATGAGCTTGGGCGAAGAATTCAAGCGCAAACTCGTAGAACCCGGTCCCTGGCAGCTTGGCATCACGGCTTTTGGCGAATGCCTGCCGTATTACGAAAACAAGGTAGAGCTCAACCACGAAGTAAAGGACGTACACGGGCTGCCTACTCTTAAGATCGACGCCGAATTCAAAGAAAACGAGATGAAGATGCGCGAACACATGCGCACCTCCGCCGGAGAAATGCTCGAAGCCGCCGGTTTTTCTAACATCAAGATTTTCGACGATGGCTCCTGGCCGGGACTGGGCATCCACGAAATGGGCACCGCCCGCATGGGCCGCGACCCGAAAACCTCGGTGCTCAACAAATGGAACCAGCTCCACGATGTGTCGAATGTGTTTGTCACCGACGGCTCGGCCATGACCTCTTCGGCCTGCCAGAACCCGTCTTTGACTTACATGGCACTAACAGCCCGCGCCGTTAATTATGCGGTGGAGCAGATGAAGAAGGCAGAGATGTAGTTCTCTGTTCTCTGTTCTCTGTTCTCTGTTCTCTGTTCTCTGTTCTCTGTTCTCTGTTCTCTGTTAAAGATTAACTGGCAAAGATAAAGAACGGACAACCGAGAACAGAGAACAGAGAACCGACAACCGAGAACGAACAACCGACCATAAATTAACCAACAAAAACAACAACCATGACGCGACGTGAAGCGCTTAGAAATACGGCTTTAATTTCCGGGTATGCCTTGGCGATGCCTTCTTTGGCGGCGATATTGCAAAGCTGTGCGGGGCAAAAACGCCCGCAATGGCTGCCCAACTTTTTCAATCAGGGGCACGCCGATATGATCACGGAGATCGTTGAGATGCTATTGCCGCATACCAGCGACCTGCCCGGCGCCTGGGATTTGGACGTACATGCCTTCGTGGACAAATTTGTGGGACAAGTCTTCGAGGCCGAAGACCAGGAAAAATTCAAAGGCGGCCTCGACGATATCACGCAGCAGTGCCAAACAGCCTACGGCAAGCCGTTTATGGAGTGCAGCAAGGAACAGCAATACGAATTGCTCAATAAAATCGACGCCGAGCAAAGGGCAAAAGTCAAAGAACAACCCAACGAGGATATCTACTGGCCTACCTTCCTTAAAATCAAGGATGTGGCTTTCTTCGGCTATTTTACCCACGAAAAGATAGGCCTGGAAGTACTGGTCTATGACCCCATCCCCGGTGTATACCAGGGCTGCATCCCCGTCGCCGAGGTAGGCGGAGGGAAGCGGACGTGGGCGCTGTAAGAACAGGTTTATGGGTTTATAGGTTTATGGGTTTATGTAAACTAATAAACCCATAAACCTATAAACCTATAAACCACATTTGTAACTTTGCTATATCAAATCAAACATTGCACTTATGCCCAATAATCTGCTTGCTGGAAAAAGAGGAGTCATTTTTGGCGCCCTCGACGATAAATCTATTGCCTGGAAAGTAGCCGAGCGCTGTGTAGAAGAAGGCGCGCGCATCACGCTCACCAATGCGCCGGTAGCTTTGCGCTTCGGACAAATCAATGAGCTCGGCGAACGCCTGAATGCGGAAATAATCCCCGCCGATGCCACGTTGGTGGAAGATATGGAAAAGCTTTTTCAGCAGTCGATGGATGTGTTGGGTGGAAAAATCGACTTCGTACTCCATTCGATAGGCATGTCGCTGAATGTGCGCAAAGGCCGCGAGTATACCGACCTTAATTACGAGTGGATGCAAAAGAGCTTTGATATTTCCTCGATTTCTTTCCACAAGATGATGCAAACGCTGTGGAAACTCGACGCGATGAACGATTGGGGTTCTATTCTGGCCCTTACTTATATTGCCTCCCAGCGCGTATTTCCCGATTACAGCGAAATGGCTGAATCAAAAGCGCTGCTGGAGTCATTTGCCCGCAGTTTCGGCTATCACTACGGCATCAGCAAAAAAGTACGCGTAAATACCATTTCGCAGTCGCCCACGATGACTACCGCCGGCAGCGGCGTCAAAGGTTTTGACGAGTTTTTCGGCTATGCCGACAAGATGTCGCCACTCGGCAATGCCAGTGCCGATGCCTGTGCCAACTACTGCGTGGTGATGTTTTCTGATTTTACCCGCTCGGTAACGATGCAAAATCTCTATCACGACGGCGGATTCTCTTCTATGGGGATGAGCCCGGCGGTGTTGGGGTTGTAGGGGCCGTTATCCGTTGTCGGTTCTCGGTTGTCCGTTCTTTATCTTTGCCAGTAGAGACAAATCGAGATTTGTCTCTACTTAACTGAACAGAGAACAGAGAACGGACAACAGAGAACAGAGAACAACATGAAATCAAAGCTTCTACTCTTTCTAATCGGTATAAACTGCGTAGCATCGGCTCAGTCGGCGTTGCAGCGGGCTATAACTGACTTTGCCGCCGACCCGGCTCTCAAACACGCGGGGGTGAGTATCAGCGTGATTGATGCCAAAACCGGAAAATGGGTAGCAGGGCACCGCGCCTCACAAGGTTTGGCGCCGGCTTCTTCCCTCAAAGTGCTTACCACCGCTACTGCGTTGGCCGTGCTGGGCGATGATTACACCTTCCGCACCGAACTGCAATACGACGGCGAAATCGACAGCGACGGCGTATTGAACGGCAACTTATACCTGCGCGGCTCGGGCGACCCCACTTACGGCTCCGATCAGATGGAGGGCGCGGCTAATCTCGAAGAAGCTATGGCCCGCCTGCGACTGGCATTGCAACAACGCGGCGTGCGGCGCATCACCGGATATATAATAGCCGACGCCTCCTGTTTTGATACCGAAGTGAGCAGCCCCACCTGGCACTGGATTGATATGGGCAACTACTACGGCGCCGGAGCCTGGGGGCTCAACATACACGAAAACCTGTACCACCTCCATTTTCGACAAACCGCCAAAGTAGGCGATACGCCCGGTATTGCTCTGATCGAACCCGACATGCCTGATTTGGTCTTCAACAACGAAGTGAGCTCCGCAGGTGAAAATACGGGAGACAATGCGTACATCTACGGGGCGCCCTATACCTACGAGCGCTACGTGCGCGGCGCAATACCCGCGGGGCGCGGCACTTTTGCCATAAAAGGCTCCATGCCCGATGCGCCGCTGTTTGCCGCCCGCTACCTCGACCAGCAGTTGCGTTCGGTGGGTATCGTGAGTGCCAAAGGGCCTGCTACCTTGCTGGAATTAACCCGAAAAGGTTTCAAACCCGTGGTGCGACAAACCCTCTATACCCATTACTCGCCACCTCTCTCGGCCATCATCAAGCGCACCAACATTCAAAGCGTCAACCTATACTGTGAAGCTATGCTGCGCGCAGTGGGGCTGGCAAAGCAACAGGAAGGCAGCGCTAATGCGGGCATGAAAACCACCCTGGAATTCTGGAAAAACCAAGGTGTCGACACCAAAGGCGTCTTCCTGGAAGACGGCTGCGGCCTGTCGGCTCACAATGCCGTTCCCAGCCTGTTCCTGGCGCAGGTATTGCACAAAGTATACAACAACCCCAAATGGTACCGGGTCATCGACGAGTCGCTACCCGTGGCGGGTCAGAGCGGCGGACTTAAAGGAATGTTGAAAGGTACAGCAGCCGAAGGCCGCTTGCGCGCCAAGACGGGTACCCTCGACCGCGTGCGATCCTTTACCGGTTACGCCCCCGATAGCAAGGGACGGCAACTCGCCTTTAGCCTCATTGTGTCCAATTATACCTGTTCGGGTAGCGAAGTGCGCAAAAAAATGGAAACCGTCATGCGCGCCATGTGTGAATAATCAATCCGGAAAACATGACCACACCTTCTCATTTCTTACAGGGGCTTCGCGTAGTAGAGCTGGCCGGCGTTTTGGCAGGGCCTGCCGTGGGCATGTTTTTTGCCGAATTGGGCGCTGAAGTCATCAAAATTGAAAATGCAAAAACCGGCGGCGATATGACGCGCGGCTGGAAGCTGCCCAGCGAAGACCCGCAGTCGCCCGCGTCGGCCTATTACCACAGCATCAATTGGGGAAAACAAGCCGTGTCGCTCAACCTGGATATGGAAGCCGACCGGCAGCAGGCCCTGCAATGGATACAGGAGGCTGATATAGTTATTTCCAATTTTAAAACGGATGCAGCCCGGCGGATGGGGATGGATTACGACACCCTCAGCGCGCTTAATCCGCGGCTCATCTACGGCCAAATCCACGCTTTTGACGAAGGCAGCGACTTGCCCGCTTTTGATGTCGTATTGCAGGCGGAGGCCGGCTTTTTGTACATGACCGGCGAACCCGACCGCGAGCCCGTCAAGATGCCCGTAGCCCTCATCGACCTGCTGGCCGCGCATCAACTCAAAGAAGGCATTCTGGTGGCTTTGTTGCAGCGCGAGCGAACCGGTCGCGGCGCAATGGTGAGTACGTCTCTGCTCGCTTCGGCGATAGCCTCCCTGGCCAACCAGGCGGCCAACTGGCTTACCACCGGCCATATTCCCCAGCGTATGGGCGCTCAGCATCCCAATATCGCGCCCTATGGCGATATTTTCTATTGCGCCGACGGCAAACCGGTAGTATTGGCCGTGGGTACCGATAGGCAGTTTCGACAACTTGTGGAGTTATTGCACCTGGGCGCCTTATGCGCTGATAGCATGTTCAATAACAACGCCGCCAGGGTAAGAAACCGGGCTGAACTCAATGAGATACTCGCTCAGGCCATCCAAACTTTCACCCGCGATGAATTCCTCCGGCAATGCCACGATAGCCAGGTGCCCGTGGCCGGCATCAGGGATATGAAAGAGGTGTTTGAGCAGCCCGCCGCCCAAAAACTCATTCTCGAAACACGGCACCCCGACGGCAGCACCAGCCGCTGCGTAAAAACGGTGGTTTTTGATGTGCTGATGTGCTAATGTGCTAATGTGCTGATGTGCTAATGTGCTGATAATTCACTTGTTTATTGGTTTATAGGTTTATGGGTTTAGAAAATATAAACACATAAACTTATAAACTGTCACCTTGTCACCACCTGGGAGGTGAACGGTAAACGTTCACCCTACGTGGTCGTCACCTTGTCACCCTGTCACCCCATATAATTTCCTAAAAAATAGCATTTTATAAAAAAGCGAACCTTTTCCCGCCGGAATGATACCGTTTCCTTAAATTTGCGTTATAATGCTATAAATACTGGAACTTTTGCCTTCGATGGGCGTATATTTATCCAGTAATAGCTCAAGCAATCAATAATGCGTCATAATACCGATGACAATAACCAGTGGATACAAGACCTGGTTGCCGAATATGAATTAATATCAAAAACGGGGTCTACCTTCTTTTTTGATGAAAAAGCATATGCACAATTAATTACCTACTACGAAAAAGAGGAACAGCTTGATCGAGCCCTTGAAGTGGCCGATCATGCCTTGAGCCATCACGGCTTTTCCGTCGATTTTTATATCAAAAAAGCCCAATTACTCATCGACTTGCGCCGGGAGTATCTCGCGTTGGATGTATTAGACCAGGCTGCCGTGTTTGCGCCTAATGAATTGGAAATTACGTTATTGCGAGCCGAAGCGCTTACGTATATCGACCGGTCGGAAGAAGCGCTCGATTTGCTGGAGACGGCCAAGGTAAACGCTGAAGGCGAAGACCTCAGCGACATATTGCTGGTAGAAGCCATCGTATACGAATACGAAGAAGAATACGAGCGCATGTTTTATGCGCTTAAGGCGGCATTGCAGGAGTTTCCCGGCAACCTCGAAGCCCTGGAGCGCCTCTGGCTGGCCGTGGACCTCACCCGGAAATACGAAGAGAGCATCCCCATGCTCGAAGAGGTGATCAACAACGACCCGTATGCCTTTCTGGCCTGGTACAACCTGGGCCATGCCTATGCCTACCTGGGCCATTACGAAGAGGCCATCGATTCATACGAATACGCCTTTGTCATCAACGAAGATTTTGAATTTGCCTATCGCGATTGCGCCGAGTTGTGTTTTGAACTCAAGCAATTCAACAAGGCATTGAAATACTATACCGAAATTCTCGAAAATTTCGAACCCGACAGCGAAGTATTGCTGTGTATCGGACAGTGTTATCAAAACCTGCAGAACTACCTCTCCGCCCGCGATTTTTACCATCGCGCCCTGCATTTCGACCCGCTCAACGACGAGGTGCACTTCCACATCGGAGAGTGTTATGCCGCCGAAGGCAAGTGGCGCAGCGCACTGAAATGTTATCAAAAAGCCATCAGCATCGAAGACCGGCAGGAAGATTATTTTGCCGCGCAGGCCGAAGCTTTTATGCACCTCAAAGAGTTCGACAAGGCCCAGGAGGCCTTCCGCCAGGCCACCACGCTGGCCCCCGAATCCGACCGTTTCTGGTTGCAATACGCCACATTCCTGCTCGAGATCGACCATGCGCAGGAGGCGCTATATGTGTTGGAAGAAGCCGAAGAATCGGCAGCGGGCGCCTCGTTGCTTTACGGCCGCGTAGCCTGCCTGTTCAGCCTCGGCAAACGCCGCGAGGCTATGGCGCTGCTCGGCGAAGCCCTCGAAGAGGAATACGAGGCGCACCTGACCCTTTTCGAAATGAATCCCACGCTTGGGCTGGACCCCGAAGTCCTCGGACTTATCGCAGCATATAAGCCGCTCGACAGCTGATCTTATTGGGATTCATCCAGCCGCACTTTCATCTCCAGGGGTTTTCCTTCCCGCAAGAGTTTCAGCGTGACGAAGTCGCCTGGCTGGTAGTTTTCTAGCGCCAGCAGCAGGTCGTTATTGTTTTTGATTTTTTCGTTATTCACACCCACGATAATATCTCCCCACTTGATCTGGCCGTAGCGGTCGCGGTAGGTGGGCTGCAAACCGGCGCGTTCGGCGCCGCTGCCCTTCACTACGTTGAGCACCAGGGCGCCTTCGATATCAAAGCGGCTGGCAATTTGCGGGCGGGCGAGTTCGACCCCCAGCGAGGGGCGTTTGATGCGGCCGTAGGTGATCAGTTCGGGCACTACCCAGCGCACCGCGTCGACGGGGATAGAAAAGCCGATACCCGCTGAAGCGCCCGATGGGCTGTAAATAGCGGTATTGACGCCGATGAGACGGCCCGAGGAGTCGAGCAGCGGACCGCCCGAGTTGCCGGGGTTGATGGCCGCATCGGTCTGGATGACGTCGCGGATGGGTACACCTCCCACCGATTCAATTTCGCGGCCCAGGGCGCTCACGATGCCGGTGGTGAGCGTCTGGTCGAGGCCGAAGGGGTTGCCGATGGCGTACACTGACTGCCCTACGCGCAAAATCTCGGAGGTGCCCAGGGGAATGGGGGTAAGCTTGCCCGCCGGCACGTCTATTTTGAGTACGGCCAGGTCTTTCTCGGGAGCGGCGCCCACGAGTTTCGCATCGTAGGTGCTACGGTCGGCCAACGTAACCTGCGCTTTGTCGGCGCCCTGTATCACGTGGTAGTTGGTAATGATATGACCTTTTTTATCCCACACAAAACCCGAGCCGGTACCGCGTGGGATTTCCATCACGTTGCGGGTGAAAAAGTCGACCTGCATACTCGTGGTCGTAATAAAACACACCGAAGGGGCTGCGTTTTCAAAGAGTTTGATGGTGGCTACTTCTCCCGAATTGAGGCCGGCTTCGGGCGCCGACTGCCGGGTAGCGACGGCCAGACCATCATCTTGGGAAGTAAGGGAAGTCTGCGATTGTTCGGGATCGCGGTTGATATCGCGGCTTTTCCAGGCGGTGCCGCCTGCGAAGCCCAACACGAGCAGCACTATGCTACCCAGGAAGCGAAGCATGGAGCGATTCATGGTGATAATTAAAAATGAAGAATTAAGAATGAAAAATGAATCAGCGGGCGAATCATCGCGCAATTCGTTGTTTGATAATTTATGTTTTGCGATTTTTCTTTTTTGCTGCGGGGAATAGCACATTGTTCAATATCAATCTGTAGCCCGGTGAATTGGGGTGCAGGTTGAGGTCGGTGGGTGGATCGTGCACAAAGTGGCGGTAATCCTCGGGGTCGTGGCCGCCGTAGAACGTCCAGAAACCCTGCCCCATCGTACCGTGGATATAACGCGCCTCATTAAGGGGTTTTGTTTCGCCCATAATAAGTACATCAGGTTTGATATATCGCTTGATGAAAGCCGTACTCTGGCCCATAAATCCCTTCACTGTGCGGGTTTGGCATTGGGTGAGCATAGTGGGCACGGGGTCCCATTTGGCGGAAAAGTCGAACAGCGTAAAATAGTCCTGTTCGGGGGGTATTTGTCGGTTCTGGTGGTTGTCGATGGTAGAAAACTCATATTCCAGCGGGTTTTTGATCAGTTGGAAATCGCGGAAAGCAAAGGTTTTGCTGAAGTCGAGTTTTTCCTGGGCGTTGGGGTCGGCGGCATCGCCGTCATACATCTGGGCGCAAATGTCCACACCGTCGGCAGCCAGGGCGATATCGTAGCTATCGGTAGCCGAGCACATGGCAAACATAAAACCGCCGCCGATGACGTATTCTTTGATGCGTTTCACCACGGCCAGTTTTTCCTGCGATACCTTATTGAATCCCAGGCTTTTGGCCAGTTCTTCGGCTTTGCGCTGGTTTTCGCGGTACCAGGGTTCGTTGTGGAAAGAGCGGTAGAAACGGCCGTATTGCCCCGTGAAGTCTTCGTGGTGCAGGTGCAGCCAGTCGTATTTAGGCAGCAGGTCGTTGAGAACCTCACGGTCGTAGATCTTATCGTAAGGAATTTCGGCGTAGGTCAGCACCAGCGTCACCGCGTCGTCCCAGGGTTGTAATTCCTCGCCTTTTTCGTTGGTTTCGGGGGTGTAGACCGCGATTTTTGGGGCCTTTTCGAGTTTCATGGCCTCCATATTGACTTCCGGGTGGGCAATTTCCTCCTGGATTTTGGCAAACTGCGCATCGGGGATGATCTCGAAGCTCACATCGCGGGTGAGGCATTCTTTTTCGAATGCTTTATTGTGCTGAAAAGCAAAACTCCCGCCCCGGTAGTTGAGCAGCCACCACACCTCTACGCCGTTGTCGAGCACCCAATAGGCGATGCCGTAGGCCTTGAGGTGGTTTTTCTGCGATTTGTCATCCATCGGGATGAGCATATAGGCGGCTTGTGTTTGGGCGACGGCTACTAATAACAAAGCCGCGATTACCGCGATTTTTTTGAAGGTCATATTAGAATCTTTTACGCGTTTTCTTCACCACAGAGTTAAACGGAGTTTCACAGAGTCCCACAGAGTGAAATGAAAACTCTGTGTCACTCCGTTTTACTCCGTTTAACTCTGTGGTTTAAAAAAAAACTCAGTCATTCCAAAACAACGCAAATTACAACAAAAGCATTGCTGGAACGTTCTTTTAACATAATAGTAACAACGACACCCCCCCTCCTTGTTCGGGATGCCGATGGCTAATGTTATATTTGCCCGATTGACACGTAAACACTGATGAAGAATCTCATTTTTCAATATCCGGCCTGGTGGGCGTTAGCTTGTGTAGCATTGGGATTGGCCTATGCCGCGGTTTTGTATTATCGCGAAAAAACATTTAAAGACCAACCCCGCTACCTGGTGCGCATCATGGCCGTGCTGCGCTTTTTGCTGGTCACCCTGCTCAGCCTGCTGTTGTTGTCGCCCTTGTTGCGTTCGTTGCTGGTAGAGACCCAAAAACCCGTCATCGTGGTTGCACAGGATGCCTCCGAATCGGTAGGCGCCACCATGAATGCCGGGCAGCGCAAAACCTACGACGAACGGCTCAACGAGCTTCAGGATGCGCTGAAAGACGATTTTGAAGTAAAACCCTATTCTTTCGGCAGCGAAGTGCGCGAAGGCATCGACACCGCATTTAACGACAAAATATCGAACATATCGAAGTTGTTGTCGAATGTGTACGACCTGTACGGCAGCCAGAACCTGGGCGCCATTGTATTGGCCACCGACGGCATCTACAACGAGGGCAGCAACCCGCTGTACGCCTCTTCCAAACTCACCGCGCCGGTATACACAGTAGCACTGGGCGACACCACCGCCAAACGCGACCTGGTGCTCAAACGCGCCTACCACAACCGCATCGCCTATCTCGACGACAAGTTTACGGTGCAAGTCGATATTGCCGCACAAAACTGCGCAGGCAGCAATACGACGCTAAGCGTTTATAAAGTTGAAAACAACAATACCCGGCTCTTGCAACAATCGCCCGTAGCCATCAATAACAACGACTTTTTCATAACGCGCGAGCTCATCCTCGACGCCACGCCCAGTGGTGTGCAGCGCTTCCGCATTTCGCTGGGGCAACTCAGCGGGGAGGCTACGGCGGCCAACAACAGCAAAGAGATCTTCATCGACGTACTCGACGCGCGCCAGAAGATACTGATATTAGCCAACTCGCCCCACCCCGATGTAACGGCGCTCAGGCAGAGTTTGTCGACCAATAAAAACTATCAGATCACGGTGGCCAATGCCGGGCAATTTACCGAAGACGCCGGCAAATACGACCTCATCGTGATGCACCAGTTGCCGAGCCAACGCAACGACGCCACGGCCGTGCTTAATACCATCAAGGCGCGGAAAATTCCGACCTTTTTTATCGTAGGCGCCCAGACCAACCTGAGCCGCCTCAGCGAAGTGCAATCGCTCATCAATATCCGGTCGAGCGGGCCCAGCAGCAACGACGTGCAGGCCAGGCTGTCGACGGGTTTCAGCCTGTTTACCCTCGATGAGCGCATCGCTAATGACTTGCAGGCTTTTCCCCCGCTGACGGCGCCTTTCGGCGAATTTGCGCCTACCGGACAAGGGCAGGTGCTGCTCTACCAGCGCATCGGCAAAATAGATACCCAATATCCGCTGCTCGTTTTGGGGTCTCCCAACGACGTGCGCAGCGCCGTACTCTGCGGCGAGGGCCTCTGGCGCTGGCGCTTATTTGATTATTTACAGCACCAAAACCACGACCTCTTCGACGAGCTGTTGGGCAAAAGCATTCAATTTGTGGGGCTCAAAGACGACAAGCGCAAGTTCCGCGTCAATATGAGCAAGAATATTTTTAATGAAAACGAACCCATCCAACTCGACGCCGAGTTGTACAACGACAACTACCAGCTCGTCAACGACCCCGATGCGACTATTATCATCGCCGGCAGCCAGGGCAAAGAGTATAATTTTACTTTTGATAAAACCGACAAAGCCTATACCCTCAACGCCGGAATTTTGCCGGTAGGCAATTACACCTTCCGCGCTGCGGTATCGTACAACAACCAAAACCTGAGCTACACCGGCCAATTCAGCGTGCAGCCCATCCAACTGGAATTGTACGAAACCACCGCCGACCACAATACCCTGCAACAACTCAGCGCCAAATACGGCGGCGAGATGGTATACCCCGAACAAATGGCTTCAATTGCCGAGATGATCAAAGCCAAAGAAACGGTCAAACCGGTGATCTACTCCACCGTACAAACCAGGCCCGTCATCAACCTGAAATGGATATTTTTCCTGCTGCTGGCTCTGTTGTCGGCGGAGTGGTTTATGCGGAGGTATTATGGAGCGTATTAGCGGTTAGCAGTCGGCAGTCGGCGGTCGGCGGTTTAGGTCAAAGTAGCTAACAGCTAAGCCCTAACATATTCCAAAATCCTGGTTGAAAATGATCTGTGCCCCACAGCATACCCTTGGCCAGCCCAACGTGTGCAGATACCCTGGCGTGAATTACAAACCTACAACCGATCTTCCACCATCAATACAGGTTAATCCTCCCTCATACAGAATTAGCCCCGTTTTGCCAATCTACTGACAAATCGACGTGTACGTTTGTATAAAACGGTTGTTTTAGTTACCTTGCTGCTAGAAGCGGATGTATAAAGGTCTACGTGATGTAAGGCCTGTTTTCAAATATAATTATCAGAAAAATTAGGAATGACGCTGCGACTCGATAGAGCCTGGGCGTGATATTATTACTCATATAAATA
>JABWBR010000150.1 GCA_013360405.1 Saprospiraceae bacterium | reverse complement strand
ATTTTTGCGAGAAAAGCAGGTATGAAAAAATCGCTGTCCAAAACAAAACGCAAATGGCTGGATGCAGCATCTTGGGCGCTGTTGATAGAGTCCTACCGCTCGAGTGAACTGAGCGTTAAAGATTTTTGTGCGTCACAAGGCGTAAGTGCTGCGTCGTACTATCGGTGGCAGAACCGATTAAAGGAAGATAAACAGGCCGATAGCAAACTATTCAGTGCAATAGAAATACAATCAAAAGGTAATGGAGGGATAGTGGTGGAATTGCCGGGCGGAGTAGTCCTTCGGTTTGAAGCGCTGCCACCGGTAGAATATGTACGCAGCCTGAGTTTGACATTTAGCGGCGCGGAAATATGATTGGTTTTACTCCAGCGCAACGCTACTACCTAAGCCGGCAATCAGCCGACATGCGCAAGAGTTACGATGGGCTCAGCGGCATGGTTCGTCAGGGTTTGGGGCGCGATCCGCTGAGCGGCGAAGTGTTTATCTTTTTGAACCGACGGCGAACGATGATCAAGATATTGGTGTGGGATCGCAGCGGCTTTGTGTTGTGGGGTAAACGCCTGGAACGGGGAACGTTCGAGTTGCCCCGTGGGCGGGAGGACGGGGCGTCGATTGTGTTGAGTTGGGAGGAACTGGTGTTGATCCTGGAGGGTGTTTCCTTGCGGAGTATTCGGCGGCGCAAGCGCTACGGCGTGGAGAAGACGGCGGCATGATATTTTTGCAAATCACAAAAATTGAATGAGTTATCCACGAAAAAGGTGGGGTGGGTGTTGGGAAAAAGGGCTTTTAAAAAAGCGTGGGACGAGCTAGCTTTGTGCTCGTTATGCCACCGGATTTAACAGATAAAACACGGGAAGACCTGGCGTGGGAAATCGTACGCTTGCGGCAGGAGAATGCCGAATTGAAGCGCATGGTCTTTGGTCGCAAAGCGGAACGCTTTATCGGCACGGGGCCGGATGGCCAGTTGTCTTTGGAATTGGGCGCAGATCAAAAAGCGTCGACTGAAGGCGAAGCGGACACGGAAGAAATCACCTATAGGCGGCAAAAGAAACAACAAGGCGGAGTGGTGAAAATTCACCCGGGGCGTGCGCCGCTGCCGGCCCACTTACCCCGCGTAGAAGTGACCATCGAGCCGGCAGAAGATACGGAGGGATTGGTGCGTATTGGCGAAGAAATCACCGAAGAGTTGGATTACACGCCCGGAAAGTTTTTTGTACGGCGCTACCGGCGTCCCAAATACGCCAAAGCAGACGGCGAAGGCGTGCTGATCGGCGCCCTGCCCACACGACCCATCGATAAAGGTATTCCCGGACCAGGTTTGCTGGCACAAATCCTGGTCGATAAATATGTGGATCACCTGCCGCTGTACCGCCAGGGCAAACGTTTTGAACGCGAGGGGGTGAAAATTGCCGATTCGACCCTCGGCGACTGGCTGCGGCAGGCCGTCACCCCGCTACAACCCTTGTACGAGGCCATGAAAAGCCACGTATTAAACAGCGGCTACATCCAGGCCGACGAAACAACCATCAAAGTCCTGGATAAGGACAAAAAAGGCTCAACGCACCTGGGTTATTACTGGGTTTACCATGCCCCCGGACCAAGAATTGCCATCTTCGACTATCAAAAAGGTCGGGGACGGGAAGGCCCCACGCAATTTTTACAACACTACCAAGGCGATTTGCAATGCGACGGCTACGAGGCTTATGAACTCTTCGAGTCGCGCCAGGGCGTGCGTGTACTGAACTGCATGGCCCACGGGCGCCGCTATTTTGAAAAAGCCCTGGATAACGACCGGGAGCGTGCCACCTTTGCGCTGGAAAAATTGCAGGCCCTTTATGCTATCGAGCGCCACGCGCGGGAATTGAAACTCGACGCTCCCCGTCGCTTGGCATTACGACAGGAAAACGCCATACCTATCTTGGAGGAACTCCGGCATTGGCTCAAGGCCAATCTTAGCGAAGTGCTGCCCAAAAGCACCATCGGCGAAGCCATCGCTTATAATCTCCGGCGTTGGGACAAACTCTGTATATATGCCTCCGATGGACGGCTCGAAATCGATAACAACCTCGTTGAAAATACCATCCGGCCCGTGGCCCTGGGACGAAAAAATTATCTGTTCGCTGGCTCCCACGACTCCGCCCAACGCGCCGCTATCCTCTATTCTATTCTCGCTTCCTGCAAAATTTGCAACCTCAACCCATTGGAATACCTCACCGATGTGCTCGGCCGGATACAGGATCATCCAATCAATGCGATTGAGGAGTTATTGCCATACAATTGGAAACCGGTATAGGAAAGATGTATTTGGACGGACGGATACGAACAAGCAGCATATTCGTAGCCGGATTCGGGCTCACCGCTAAAGTGCCTGTTGTCTCTGGTAGCGCTTTGTCATTGCTTCCCCGTTCGATTTCACCCCCACAGTTAACCTCCACCCGGGTACCGGTCAGGGAAAAATACCAGGCTTTGGCGCGAAATACCGCCGGACCGCCGTCCGCCGAGCACTGTTCGGCGATTTGTAAAATTTGACCGGTCTGGGTTGGATTGGGAACCCCGTTGATATAGGCCGTGTGCAGAAAAATACTGTCGAGGGTCTTTTCATTGCTTTCCCACACCGCGGCCGGGTTGACTCCGTCGAGCGTTTGCTGAATAGCGGCCACCGAATTGATCCGGGCCGTGAGATTGTCCTGGTAAATGGATTGGAGCGCTGTTTGCGCGGTGGAAAATTGCTGGGTCAGTGTGCCGCGTTCCGTTTCCTGCGCCGCGGGGTCGGCGCCGTTTTGCAGCAGGCTGTCCAATTCGTTCCATTGTTCAAATGCAGCGTTCAAATCGTTCAGCGCGGCATCCCATTGGTTTTGTTGTGGTGTGGTCAACCCAAAGCCGTCGCTCATGTTTTTTTCCGCCGAAACCAGCTTCCCACCGTTCATATTGCCGAAACTGTTTTGGAAGTTTTGCAGGTTCGTGTTACCCTGTAGCAGTTGCGGATAGTACAACAAATCTTTGTACAAAAAGCGTTTGAGAAGGTAGCCGGGCAAGCCGCCGGGATTGAGCGATTCATCTGCAACAGCGTTGTCCAATTCGGTTGCTTCTCTCACGGCAGATTCGTCGATAGGACAGATTGCACTACATGTGATACCCATGGACACTTCTCGAAACCATTCATCGGGAAATGGGGGTTGTGGGAAAATTTGCATTGGGTTTATTTCACCAGTTCTGTAATAGTATCTTGAATCGATGTAATTCGGTCCGGCGCAATAAGCCGCCCAATTTGTGTAGTTCCCGTTCCATGTATTTCCCGCACTTAATCCACCGGACAGTTGGTTGCCTGTCACGGCAGTCCCGTCGTAGTACAACCCGTTATCATGCGAACCGATCTGGTTGCAGCGAATGACTGAATTACTACAAATCGAAGAAACCCTTATGCCATCGGGGCTTGCATCCGTATAATTGTACTCTAACCTTCCACCGGACGAAAAGTGGGT
>JABWBR010000094.1 GCA_013360405.1 Saprospiraceae bacterium | reverse complement strand
TCTTGAAAATACGCATTTTCTACTATTAATTCACCACCCGACTCCACCTTGATTCGATCCCACATCTCGTCGCATCCCACGATATCAACGTATTGCAGTAGCAGCCGCACCCCGGAGCGCACAATGATAGCCGCATCGGGTTCCATGTAGATTTTACTTCTCAGGTTGTTCAATCCCCATATGCAATAGTCTTCATCTACGTCGAGCGTACCGCTCAGGATAAACTCCTGAACGGCGGGACCACAAGCAGTTACGGGATCCTGTAAAGGGGAACCCGTAAAACCATAAAAATCCGACAATGGCGAGGGTGGATTTTGGCCTGCATCCACTGTCCTTATTACATCGGCAATCACCTCTTCCCCCTCGCTGCACAAGGATGGGTTCCCGCTTTCATTGGCAATACCTGTATAGTTCAGGGGAAAACCTGCAAATAATACAGCTCTTAATTTAAATTTAAACTCCCGTTCTTCATTACACATTTTGGCTCCTATACACATAATCGTCTCCTATTTCGAGCGTTTCCGCAAAATCATCCGTCTCGTCGTCGCAAGGTGATAAATAGTTTTGTGGAAACACGATGCGAACGTCAAAATTGCGGGCGTTCGATTGCAGGTTTTTTACTTTAACAGATAATTCATAACAATCGCATACCTGGTTGGCCGGTGTATCTCCGTTGATGACATGTACGCTAATTCCCAGTCCGGTGCAAACAGATTGAGCCTTGGCAGAACCTAAACTCAGCGCAGTAAGCAGCATCATGAAATACAAGCATTTTTGGATAAATCCAAGTCTGTAAATGTCTTGTGACGTGTGTGTGTGTGCATTTGCGCACAGCGGGCGCAGGGAGCGCCATAAGTGAAGATCAGACATGATTTTTGGTTTTAGGATTAAACAATAAGTACAATTTGCCATGAGTGGAAATGGCTGACAAGCAAGTTAATTGATTTTCAGGTTGTGTCAAGGTTTAATGTGGAATTTAACATTTTACTTGCGGACAGCCCTAAGACGAGATAATAGACGATAGCGAAAGCCTTTAATGCCGGATTATGGAACGCCAATCCCGATTTAGTCATTTACGAGTCTTGCCCTCATTTGTGCAAGAGGGTAAAGGTGTCCTGCGCCAGTTTGGGGAAAGTTTATCCAAAAAAAGGTTATTCAAAGAGAAATTGTTAAATTTGCAAAGGAACGTAATGGTCTGATAATCAAATCCTCAAATCCTCAAATAACCAAATCCTCAAATCCTCTGGCATGAGCGAACCTGGTAAAACAAGCCGGCCTCTTATAAAAAAAACACTGACGCTTGACGATTATGTAGCAGGCATTCGCAGCGGCGACCGCGTGGTGCTCAGCAGAGCCATCACGCTGGTTGAAAGCACGCGCCCCGACCACCGGGAGATGGCGGCCACTTTACTGGAGCGCTGCCTGCCGTTTGCCGGACAGTCGGTTCGCATAGGCATCACCGGTTCGCCGGGAGTGGGGAAAAGTTCTTTTATCGAATCCTTCGGCTTGCACGCCCTTTCACAAGGCCGGCGCCTGGCCGTTTTGGCTGTAGACCCCAGCAGTAAACTCAGCAAAGGCAGCATTTTGGGCGATAAGACGCGAATGCCGCAACTGTCGCAGCAGGAAAATGCGTTTATTCGCCCCTCGCCGGCCGGCGACAGCCTGGGCGGCGTAGCTTGCCAAACCCGCGAAACGATTGTACTCTGCGAAGCCGCCGGCTTCGACGTCATCGTAGTGGAAACCGTAGGCGTGGGCCAATCGGAGACGGCAGTGCGTTCGATGGTCGACTTCTTCCTGCTGCTGCTCCTGCCGGGCGCCGGCGATGAATTGCAGGGTATCAAACGCGGCATAGTAGAAATGGCCGACCTGCTGGCCGTCAACAAGGCCGACGGCGACCGCCTGACGCTCGCCCGACGCGCAAAAGCCGAATACCAACTCGCCCTGCACCTGTTTCCACCCAAAAAAAGCCGATGGTCGCCCAAAGTTTCCCTCTGCTCGGCCCTCAACGGGTATGGCATTAGCGATATCTGGCAAGAGGTGCTTCTGTACCGCCAGCAGACCATGCAAAACGGTTATTGGCCACACCAGCGCAGCGAGCAGTTGCGCGTCTGGCTATATGAAGAGATTGAGCAACAACTGCGGCAACTGTTTTTCGAATCGCCGGCCATACAGGCGGCCATGCCCGGCATTGAAGCATCGGTGGTGGAGGGGCGCCTGTCTTCGTATAAAGCCGCCGCCGAATTATTGACCCTGCTTATCGGCAGTTTGTCGTCAAAAGAACCGCATTGAGCGAAAGCAGCCCGTTATATTGAACCTATATGCCGGCTGCCGTGTATATTTATCAACAATTTATCACAAAAAGCGCATTCAAATGAGATCATTGATCACTGTCGCCGTCGTAGGCGGTTTACTGCTTATCCTATTGGTTAACGGCTGTAGCAATTACAACGCTTTCGTCGGTATGGAGGAAGACGTGGAAAACGCTTGGGGTAAAGTGCAAAGCGCTTACCAACGCCGCGCCGACCTGATCCCCAACCTGGTAGAAACCGTGAAAGGCGCCGCCGATTTTGAAAAGGAAACCCTCGAGGCGCTCGTTAATGCCCGTGCCCGCGCCACCAGCGTCAATATCGACGTGTCAAAGGCTACCCCCGAGCAACTCAAGCAGTTCCAGGAAGCCCAGTCCGGCGTCACTTCCGCCCTCTCGCGATTGCTGGTGGTGAGTGAAAACTACCCTCAGTTGCGCGCAAGCGATAACTTCCGAGAGTTGCAAAGCCAGCTGGAAGGCACCGAAAACCGCATCAAAGTGGAACGCGATAAGTTTAACGATGTCGTGACGGCTTATAATAAACGCGTGCGCCGTTTCCCGGCCAGCTTCTATGCCGGTATGTTCGGCTTTTCGCAAAAAGCGCAATTCGAGGCCGAAGCGAGCTCGCAGGAGGCGCCGAAGGTGAATTTTAAGTAGTTATCAGCAGTCAGCTATCAGCAGTCAGCTCTTAGCTTCTAAGAACTGACTGCTAACTGCTAACAGCTGAGAGCTAAATACAAAAACATGATTCGCTTTTTTTCAAAAGAAGAGGAATACCGCCTCATCGAAGCCATCCGGGAGGCCGAACAAAATACCTCGGGTGAAGTCAGGGTACACCTGGAGCAAGACTCCAAAGGCGATGTGCTGGAAGAAGCCTGGGAAGTTTTTTTTCGCCTGGGTATGCACCAAACCCGTACGCGGGCAGGTGTATTGATATTCCTGGCGCCCGAGCGTCGTCAATTTGCGATCATCGGCGATGAAGGCATTACCCAACTGGCCACTCCTCTCTTTTGGGAAGAAGAGCGTGACCTCATGCAGTCTTTTTTCCGCAAGGGAGAATTTGTAGAAGGCTTGTGCCGGGCCATTGTCAAAGTAGGTGAGAAACTCAAGGCCTTTTTTCCCCGTCACGACGATGACGAAAATGAATTGTCTGACGACATTTCTTACGGTGCAAAACCGCCTAAATAAAGCTCATGAAACTATTATTTCGTTTTATTGCCCCGGTTTTTTCGCTATTGCTGTTCGCTTCTGGCGCCGCAGCCCAAAAATCTATCCCCGAACCTTCCGGTTTTTTGGTCAATGACTATGCAGGTATGTTGTCCCGGCAGCAAGTGGTAGACCTGGGCCGGAAATTGAGCGACTACGCCGATTCTACCTCTACCCAGATCGTGATAGTCACCGAGAAATCACTGGAAGGCGAGGATGCATTCGATTATTCCTACCGGCTGGCGCGCAATTGGGGCATAGGCACCAAAGAAAACGACAACGGCATCCTCATCTATGTATCAAAGGAGGATAGAGCTATCCGCATCCAAACGGCCTATGGCGCCGAAGGCTTTTTGCCCGATGCCATGGCCAAACGCATTATCGATAATATTATCGTACCCAATTTTCGCAGGGGCCTTTTTTACGAGGGCCTCGACGAAGCTACGAGTGCGATTATAGCCCTGAGCAGCGGCGAATATGTCAACGATGGAAAAAAAGATAATGGGGGTAGTGGGGCAGCGCTGATTTTTGTGTTGCTTGTCGTGGTCTTCTTCCTCGTGCTGATGTGGATTATCAAAAGAAGAGGCGGCGGTGGCGACGGCGGTTATTACCGCGGCGGCCGCTATGATATGGGTGACCCCCGTCATCGAAGAGGCGGCGGTGGCTGGATATTTTTCCCGGGTCCGGGCGGCAGCGGCGGCGCTACCGATCGCGGCGGCGACGGCTGGGGCGGCTTCGGCGGCGGCGATTTTGGCGGCTTTGGTGGCGGCGATTTCGGCGGCGGCGGCGCCGGCGGCGATTGGTAATGTCACCTTGTCACCACCAATGGCGATCCTAAGTCGTCACTTCGTCACCTACTCGGGCGGCTCACTGCTAAAAAATGGCATTGAGCCCGAGGCCCAGCCAATCGCCGCGGTGGATAGCGCCAATACCGTTTTGGAAGAAATAATCATTGACATCGGCTCCATTGCCGGCATCGCCGGCTTTGCCGTTTCGGAAAGTATAATGTAGCATAAGTTTGAGCTGGTGGGCATTCAGATACCAGTTTAAGCCCAGGTCGTAGGTTTGTTCACTACCCGAGCTTTCGCCGACAGCTTTGGCATCAGCCTGGCCTTGCGCATCGTAAGCGCCTTCAAACCAGGTTGCCATGGCGACAGGCTCCAAAGCGAAGCGGCGCATAAAAAAGGTGAAACCCAGGCGGGCATGGCCGGCGCCTGATCGATAGGTGAAATCTCTTATTTGGCCATTCGGCAAATTGCGAGCGCCATTGCGCCGCATCCACATCCATTCTCCGTCGATAGTCACCGGGCCCCAGTTGAATAGCAGGCCGGGCCCCAGCAATTGCGAGGCCGAAAACAAGTCGGTATGCCCCTGGCGGGCGGCGTTGAGATCTATCGAAAGTCCTTTTCGCTCACCAAACTTATTGATACTGTAACTAATACCGTATTGTTTTTGCTCGGGTTGGCCGATAGAAAAAACGGCCCTTGCGGTAAGCAGCGGAGCGTAGCGAACGCCTGAAGAAGTAGCGCTGAAAGCAGCGGTAACGGGGTTAAACACGCCCAGGCTGTACTGCAAGCCAAACCTGCCTTGCTGCACTAGCCCGCCGATATTGATACCGGCAGCCCGCCCCGGCCCTGTACCTACAAGGTGCTTGCGTACATAAGTTTGCGAACCCGCTTTTTCAAAAGAATTGACCGTCCAGCCCGAGGTAATACTCTCGCGTTGTATTTGCGGCCTGAACCAGCCGGCTACTACGTTTAAAGCCTGGCTTTTGGGCAATACCCGCCACTCCAGGAAGGCATCCCAGATGCCCACGGCGGGGTCGGCTTTGTTGGTCACACCGATACCCGAACTGAGCAGATCACGCCCGGCCTGGTCGTAGAAAAGCGCAACGGTGTAGCGCAGCCGCTCGTAGGGTTCGCCGTTGAAGACGAGCCTCGCCCGTCGCAAGCTTACATTCATGCGGTCGTCGACAGCTTCATAGGCGGCGCTTTGACTGTTGTAACGTTCAAATTGGGAAGAATAGATGGTCCAGGCCTGTACCATGGCCGTGGTTTGAAAGCGGAAGTTTGGCTTTTTCAACAGCCAGCGGGAAGGCGCCGTTGTATCGGCATGCTGCGCAGTGGCGCTGAGGGCCAGGCAAACGAAGGTGATTAAGAAGAATTGCTTCATGAAGGGGAATTGTTTATGGGTTTATGGGTTTATGCGTTTATAAACCCATAAACCCATAAACGAATAAACCCATAAACCAAAACAACATCAAGCAAATTGCTCAATGACATGCTTGAGTTGATAGGCTGATTGCATGCCCGATTGCCGCCACTTAACCTGGCCGTCTTTAAACAAAATAAAAGTAGGTACGCCATGAATTTGCATCTTCTCGGCCAGCGCCCTGTTATGGTCCACGTCGATTTTTACGATAGTAGCTTTGTCGGCGGTTTCACTGGCCACTTCGCGAAGGATGGGGGCCATAGCTTTGCATGGGCCGCACCACTCGGCTGAGAAGTCTACCAATACCGGCTTTTCGCCGTTGATCAATTCGCTGAATGACACTTTCTTTTCCATAATTGCTCCTAATCTGCTTGTTAATTATAAGGCAAAGATACTGCGGCAATTTGACAGAAATCTGTGACGGGGGTCACAGTGGTTGATTTTTGATGTTTAATGCTTGATTTTTAATGTTTAATGTTTGATTATTATTTAATTATAGCTATAAATATTTAATCAACCATTCAGCATCCAACATCCAACATTCAACATCCATCATCATCACTTCACTGCTTCAAACGTCATATCCAGGCGGCAAAAATTGCTGTAAGGCGTGAAATCATTGAGGAAAAAGACGATCTCCATGCGGAAATCCTGGCCACTCATCAGCGTTTTGACATTACGCAGCGAAGGCAGGAGGTCGACTACCTCGTCGGCGCGACCTCGCAGGTCGTCGATATAAAAAACCTCGTCGGCAAAAGAACATTCTTCTCCGTTATTAGTACAAAAGCGCACCGATATTTGCTCCACAAAATAGAGGCTCTGGTCGTCGAGCGAAGTGATGCGGGCATAGGTGGGGTTGATGGCGTATATCATCGCAGGGTCGGTATTGCTCTGCTGCAGGTACGTCGCAAAATTGGTATTGATATCGTCAAATTCGAATACCAGGGCGCGGGTGGGCGCAAAACCCGGCGGTATTTCAAACGTAAAATTGGGATACACCATTTCAAATAAACGCTCTCTGCTGTCTTTGCGGCATCCCGCCCACAGCAGTACTAACATTAAACCGGCAATTGCTTTGTACATGAGAAATCCTGGATTTTTACAAAGAACGAAAGAAAGCGCCAAAAAAATGCATTCTATTCAAAATATAACTATCTTACGCCACAAAGATTCAAAGCTATATTTTGCAAGTATCCTAACTTCCGTATACTTATGGGTGAGCAGAAAGTACTATTGGCTACCGATGGGATGGTAATGCAGCGGTTTGTGCGCAACCTGCTCAGGGATGTTCGCGCTTTCGAACATATGTTAAATAATGACTGGTTTGAGAGCGATGTGATCCGTATCGGCGCTGAACAGGAGATGTGCATGGTAGATAGCAAAACGTTTAAACCCGCTACGATCGCCACTGAAGCGCTGAAAAAATTAAAACAATACGAATGGGCAGGAACGGAGTTGGCTAAGTTCAACCTGGAAACCAACCTTACGCCGCTCGTATTTATCGGCGATTGCCTCAGCAAACTCGAAGAAGAAAATACCTATCAGCAGAAGATCATTCGCGACAAGCTCAAGGGGCTCAACGCCTCGGTGATCCTTACCGGTATTTTGCCTACCCTTCGCAAGTTCGACCTCGAGCTACACAACCTCACGCCCAAAGAGCGCTATTTTGCGCTGATGGAATCGATCAACAACCAATTGATCGGTTCGGCATACGAGTTGCGGCTTACCGGCATCGATGAGTTGTTGGTAAAACACGACTCTCCGCTGCTCGAAGCCTGCAATACGAGTTTTCAGGTGCATTTGCAGGTGCCCCCTTCCCGTTTTGTGCAGATGTACAACATTGCACAAACGCTTGCCGCCCCGGTATTGGCTATTTCTGCCAATTCGCCTATCGTATTCGGCAAACGGCTTTGGCACGAAACGCGCATAGCTTTGTTTCAGCAATCGCTCGATATTCGCACTACCCACGATCATATGCGCGAGCGCAGCCCGCGCGTGAGTTTCGGCTCCGGCTGGCTCGATCAGTCTATCCTCGAAATCTATAAAGAAGATATCGCCCGCTTCCGCGTATTGCTGAGCGCAGACGTGGAAGAGGATTCGCTCGAGCTTATCCAGCAGGGCCTGGTACCCAAGTTGCGGGCGCTGCAGGTGCACAACTCAACCGTATATCGCTGGAATCGCCCCTGCTACGGCATCAGCGACAACGGCAAGCCGCACCTGCGTATCGAAAATCGCGTGTTGCCCGCAGGCCCCACTATCGTGGACGAGACCGCCAACGCCGCCTTCTGGCTGGGCGCTATGATGGGAATGGCCCAGGAATACCCCGATATCCGCCTCCACCTGATGTGGGAAGACGTGCGCGACAACTTCGGCAAGGCCGCCCAGTTTGGCATCGACTCGCAATTCAATTGGTTTAAAGATAAAAAGGTATCTGCCTGCGACCTGGTACTTGAAGAACTGCTGCCCCTGGCCCGCAAAGGCCTGGAAAGCCAGGGCGTAATTGCAGCCGATATCACCAAATACCTCGGTATCATCGAAGAACGCGCCCGCGAGCATATGAACGGCGCACGCTGGCAATTGCGCGCATTTACCAAACTCAAAAAGGAAGTGGGCCGCGATGAGGCCCTTACGGTGATGACTGCCGCTATTATTAAAAATCAAACCAAAGGCGACCCTGTGCACAAATGGCCCATGCCCGAGGCGGAAGACCTCGATAACTACCACCCCTCGCAACTCAAGGTGGACGAGTTTATGGAAACCGACCTCTTTACCGTGCAAAAAGACGACCTGCTCGAACTGGTTGCCGAACTGATGGACTGGCGCCGCGTGCGCTATATGCCGGTGGAAGATTCCAAGGGCAACCTCTGCGGATTGGTCACCTCCCGCCTGCTCCTGCGCCATTTTACGCATCGCAGCCGCGCCAAAAACAAAGACATCGCCACGGTCAAGGATATTATGATCAAAGACCCTATCACGATTGCCCCCTCCGCTACGATTATCGAAGCAATGAAGGTGATGCGCGAAAATAAAATCGGCTGCCTGCCCGTCACTAAAAATGGCGAACTCATCGGCATTATTACCGAGATGGATTTCCTTCGCGTTTCAAGCCGCCTGATCGAACGGTTGGAACGGTAAAGGGAGGGTGGGAGAGTGAGAGGGTGTGAGGGAGAGAACAGACATTTATAAATCATAGCGAAATTTCGCTAAAAAACCATATCTTTGCCATTCAACCGCATCCGGCTATGAATGGCAAAAGCCCTAATGAAAAGATAATTTTTGGATTGAAAGTCAAGCAGTTGCGTCAGCAAAAGGGCTTTTCTTTTGCCGAATTGGCAGAACAGACCGGTATGTCGGTCTCTTACCTCAACGAAATCGAAAAGGGTAAAAAATACCCCAAAGCTGACAAAATCCAGTCCTTGGCCCATACGTTGGGCATCGACCAGACTGAGCTGTCCTCTGACCAGCTCAATAGCGCACTGGCGCCCATCGGCGAATTGCTGCAATCGAATTTTCTCAACGAACTGCCTCTCGACCTTTTTGGCATCGAACTGGCCAAGGTGGTGCAGATGATCGCCGAAGCGCCGGCAAAAGTAAACGCGTTTATTTCTACGCTGCTCGACCTGTCGCGCAACTATGCCCTGCGCGAAGAGAATTTTTATTTTGGCGCCTTGCGCTCTTATCTCGAATTACACAACAATTACTTCGAGGAAATCGAAAACGCGGTTGATACATTCTGCCGACAATACGGCATACCTGCCGAGCGCCCCTTGTCGCCCGATACGCTCAGGGTACTGCTCGAACGCTTTTATAGCTATACGATTATCGACAACGGCCTGGATGCTTACCCCGAACTAAAAGAACAACGCGCAGTATACGTGCCCAGCAAAAAGGAACTGTTGCTAAACAGCCAACTCACGCCGGTGCAAAAATCTTTTCAATTTGGCAAAGAACTGGGATTTAATGTGTTACAATTGAAAGAACGCGCCGTTACTTCCTCACTGCTGCGCGGACGCGTATTCGAAGAGGTGCTCAATCACTCCAAAGCCACTTATTTTTCAGTAGCCCTGCATCTGCCTTTGAAACTTTTTGTGGCCGATGTCCGCGAGTTTTTTGCCAAAGAGAAATGGGACGGCGAGGCCTTCCTGGCTATTATGCGCCGTTATGAGGCCACGCCGGAAATGTTTTTTCACCGCCTTACCAATGTGCTGCCGCAGTTTTTTGAACTGTCCAAGTTGTTTTTTCTTCGCTTTTTGCACGACCCGGCAGCCGATTTATTCGAAATAGACAAAGAACTACACCTGAGCCGCCGACACCAACCCCACGGCAACGGCCTCTCTGAACACTATTGCAGGCGCTGGGTAGCCGTCTCGCTGCTAAACGACCTCCACCAGATGCAACGCGAAGGAACTTTTGCGGACGCCATCGTCAGAGCTCAGCTTTCCCGCTATATCGATACGGAGGATGAATATTTGTGTATCACGCTTGCCCGCCCCGGCTATCCCTCGCCCAATCGCAATGTGAGCGTCACGCTGGGCCTGCTCCTTACACCTGAGTTGCGTCGCCGCGTGTCTTTTCTCGCCGACCCCGCTATCCAATCGCTCGATGTGAATAAAACCTGCGAACGCTGCCCCCTCAGCGATTGCGCCCAACGCGCCGCGCCGCCCGTGGTAGTGGAAAAACGCGAGAAACTGCGCCTCATCCAGGCCAAATTGGCGGAACTATCATAGCGGAAAGGATCTCTCACTCCCTCCCTCCATCTCCCTCCCTCCCACACTCTCACCCTCTCCCACTCATATCTCCGCCAGCACCCCCGCCTTCACCCAGCCTTCATCGCCGTTGGGCAATTGCACCTTGCGCCAGTCGCCGATAGCATCGAGCAACTCCACTTTATAGCCTTCGTGCAAGGGCTCAAGTGTTTGTTGCGCTTCCGGTGCGCTGCGTAACTGGTCGCCTTCGCGCATCACTATGGCGTAACCGCTGTGCTGCAATTTGGCGGCACGGGAAGCCGCCAGCGCAAAAGGCAGTATGGCCAATAATAAGGCGACGATGCCGACCCACATACCAATACGCCGGCGGCGAGGAACGGCAGTCCACCATAAAACGATCCAGCCGGTGGCGCTTGCCCAAAGCAGGCAGAGGCCCAGCACACTCCAGATATCGGGGGATAGCACAGCCCCCAACCCATTCCACCAGCGCGATAAAAAGAAAGGCGTCAGGGGGGCCACGTTGTCGGTTACCTTGTTTCTGGCTATTTGCAAGTTGTGTTGGATGGCTTGGTCGGAAGGGGCCAGCAAGGCGGCTTTTTCGTAGTGCAATACCGCGCCGCCGATACGTCCGGCCTTTAAATAAGCATTACCCAGGTTATAGTGGAGGTCGGCATTGCCCGGGCGTTTATTCAACTGCGATTCGTATAGCCTGATGGCCTCCTCGTAATTTGACGTGCGGTAGGCTTCGGCGGCCTGCGAAAGGGCCGTATCCTCGGCGCCGAAAGCGGTTATCCTCATCCCAATTAGCAGGAGCGATAGGGTGACGGCGCGCGAGCGGCGACGCCAATACCAAAAACCGGTTATCGCCAGCGCGCATATGGCAAGCGCCATCAAAAAACGATTCAGCATCGTAGCCGTCGGTGTCAGGTCGCCATCCCGGCCGATGTGTACAAAACCGGCCCAGTAAAAGGGCGAGCGGCGTGCATTGGGCAATTCGTTCATCCGCAGGTAATCAAGTTTAGCTTCGCGCAAAGCAGTTGCTTTTGACTTGTGCTGTGAAATATGCTGGTAAAACTGCGCAAATATAAGCGCTGTGGAGCGTTCGTTTACCGGCCACAGACTTGCAATTATGCTCTGCACGCCGGCATAAGCAAAACCGCGGGCCAGCGACATAGCGCCCTCCCCACGGGCAATGGCGCCGATATGGGTTTCACATGCACTCAATACGGCCAGGTTGGCGCCCAGATCCATGGCGTATAATTGCGACAGCGACAGGGATTTGTCGAAAAATGCGATCTGGGGTTCTGCCGCCTCGCCGCCGGCTTCGGCGTGGGTGGACAGGTGCAGCAGATAGGCGTCGGCGGCCAGGTCGCTGAATTTGTCGGCGGTGGCATTGTGGTTGAGGAGTTTTTTAAATCCGCTTCGGCCGGTTTCATCCAGGCTATAGGGCAATGGCGCCAGTCCGCGCTCGCGACCTGCAAACCCGGGAGAAAACTGAATCCAGGGGCCCGATCTTTTGCCTGCATTGCCTCCCCACAACAGATCGGCTGACCAGCCGTACAGTACGCTTACATTTTTTAATAAATACGGCGCTTCGGCATACGTATCGCCCTGGTAGGCTTTCGTCAGCAAGGCTTCAAAAGGAACCGTATTCAATATGCCGTCGGGCGCCAGGTAAAGTTTGGGAAATTGCCCCCCCGGCTTGCCATTCGCCAGCCAGCGGAAATCAACCCGCAGGTCTTCGGGAAAGACCAGGTTAAAACAGGTCAACGCAGCACGAAAATAGGCCCGCGGATCGGCGTTGATCCGATCGGAGGAAGCAAAATAGCTGATAAAACGAATTATTTCCTCCCTGATCTGGGGCTCATTGGGGAATCGATACAAGCGCACTGCATTTTTTTGTACTGCCAGCAAGTAAACCTGGCTTTCGCCCCAACAATATTCGAGAAACAGGTCGTCGCTTGCCAGGAAAGATTGTACATCGGATAAAGTAGCTTGGGCGTTGGTTTGGTAAAAATTGCGCCAGATGTCGCTGTGTTTGGCCAGCAGCCTGTCGTAGTCGCGGCGCAAATCCCCCAGCCGCTCGTCGAGCGAGTCGATCAGTTTGCGGTTGCCGGCGTTTTCGAGCATGGCCGTTTGCAGGCGCCTTTCGGTCAATTGCGCCATTTCCAGGCGCAGAGAGGCTTCTTTTGTCCGCACTTTTTCGGGGATATCCGCCAGGATGAGCGCGCGGCGGCGGCTAATAGCGTCGCGCAGCACAGCCGATTTGCTTTCTTCCATCAATTCAAAAATGCGCGCCAGGCAGGATTTATCCCGGGTTTGCTGCCAAAGCAAAAATTGGGTTTCAATGGCGTTTTCGTATTTATTAAAATTATAATCGATCAAATACAGGCGAGCCTCGTCGCTGCCGTAAGTTTCAATGAGGTGGTGGTGGCCGGCGATAGCCAGGTCGAAGCAGTGGGCCGCGTTGCGTAAGTCGGCGAGGTTGCCGTTTTTTTTGTAAAGCGACAACAGCGCCTCGGCTTTGCGGGCGGGGGCCGTCATGGCCCAGGATTCGAGCGGCGTTTGGTCGAGTGGAGGATTGTCTTTGATATCTAAGCTGTTAAACCCGGGAAAAACCTGGATGATAGCCTGTTGGTAGTATTCCAGCGCCAGGGGCAGGTTATTGCGCCCGGCGTAATAATCGCCCACCTGGCTGAGTATTTTGGCAGTTTCGCGGTTTTTGGCGGGATTCGCTGTTTTGACTGATGCGATGGCCTTCTCAAAATACTTCTCCGCCTGGGCGTATTGGCTGCGCTTTTCAGCCAGGTTGCCGAGTTGCAGGTAGCATTTGGCCGCTTCTTCAGGTTCTTCATTACCGGTATAAAACTGTAGCGCTTGCTTGACATATCGTTCCGCACCCGCCAGGTCGCCACGCACTTCCATTATACTCGACATGGTATTGTGCAGCAAAGCGCGCCGGCGCGCGTCATCCTGAAGCTTGGGTGATTTGAGGGCCATCTGGCATTGTTTCCAGGCTTCGTCGTAGTCTTCAAGATAAATATAGCAATCAGCTAAAGAAGAACGCAAGCTGACTTCCCTGTTAGGATCCAGCTTCAGCGCTTTTTTTAGACTAGAAATGGCTTTGTCGTAGTCAAGGTAGCGCATATAAATATACGCTGCTATCCTGTATGCGTAAGCCGCATTGCCAGCTTTCCAATTCAGCCCTTCGTAAATACTGATAGCCTCCTCAAAATCGGCGAGGGCGGGCGAATAATTGTCTGTTTGGTAATAAAAATACGCCCGGGTAAGCAGGATCTTATACCAAAGGGTATCGGGCGTTTCATCGCGCCGGAACATGCGGGGCAATTCTGTTTCCAGGCGTTCGAGCGCTTTATTATTTGAAATAGAATCACCTGTCACATAGCAGATCCCTTCTAAAGCGGATGCAGCCTGCGGGAATTGCCCTTGGCGCCGGGCTTGCGCCCAGGCTTTTTCATACAGTTCCAATGCCGGCTTGTACTGCTCTTTTTCTTCATAATAATATTGGGCTTTCGCCAAAAGGGAATCGGTAGGAATTTGCGCGTAAACCGGCAGGCATAGCAGCGTTAATAGGCAGATTAACAGGGACTTCATTCGTTTTTTTTTTGGTGACAAGGTGACAAGGTGACAAGGTGACGGCTTTGTAGGGTGAACGTTTACCGTTCACCGCACCCCGTCACCCAAAAAAAGAAAAACCGCCGGTCGCTTGTGCAAATCGGGCAGCGTGGTTTTTTTCCAATCGTCAATACGCCTGGTATGGACATACTGCGTGGGCAGCGTAAGATCGGCGGCGATGCAGAGTAGGGTAGAGGGGGCCAGTGTTTGCAGGGCGGTTTCGAGCACCTGCCTGTTGCGGTAGGGCGTTTCGATGAACAGCTGGGTTTCGTGGCGGCGGGCTGACTGTTGTTCCAACTGCTTGAGCATCTTGACCAACTCAGGGCGTTGAGGGGGCAGATAGCCGTGAAAACAAAAGCGTTGTCCGTCGAGGCCCGAGGCCATCAGGGCGAGCAGCAGGGAAGAAGGGCCTACCAGCGGCCTCACTTCGATACCTGCCCGGTGGGCCAGCCGCACGGCTTCGGCGCCGGGATCGGCTACGCCGGGGCAGCCGGCCTCTGAGAGCAGGCCGATATCTTTGCCTTCCAGGGTGGGTTGGAGCATAGCGGCCACCTCCCGTGGGTCGGTGTGCTCGTTGAGTTCGAATAGCTGCAACTCTTGCAGCGGCTTGCCCGGGAAGTATTGTTTGATAAAATGCCGGGCCGTCTTAGCCCGCTCCACAATAAACGTGTCGAGCTGGGGCATAATGGCCTGCAAATCAGCCGGGAGGGTATAGCTGCCCCCTTCGCCCAAAGGCGTGGGAATGAGGTAGAGCTTTCCGTAGTCGTTCATGGCGGAAAGTTAGGGATTTACCGCATTTGATAATAAAAAAACACCCCCGGACGTTTGACATTCAACCATTAGCAAAGTCAAAGCATTTATAGTTTGGTAATAAAGCATTATCTTTGCTGCTACATGGTGCGTTTAAAACGCGACAACACCTTCTGAAAAAACTCCACCGCTTGTCGGCCTGCCGTCCAAAGATGGCCGGGCCAGGATGCACATCCGTTCAAATTCGTTTTAGATATTGTTTAAAAATTGCCACGGCATGCTGAAAAACTATTTTTGGTTATCCCTATTTATGCTGGCCGGACTCACGGCCTGCAGCACATTTGACGACATCGAGGATCTCGACAACCCCGATTACGAGGCCGAATTTGCCATTCCGCTGATCGACACCCGGCTTTCTATGCACGATATTTTGGAAAATTTTGAAGAAAACGCCTCCCTCACGATCGACCCCGACGGCCTGATCCGCTTCCGCTACAGCGGCGATGTGATCACCAAGACGAGCGCAGAGGTATTCGCCGCCATCAATGCCACCGTATCGCAGGGCGTCATTCCGATTACCAGCAGCCGGCAGGCGCTGCCGTTTTCGGCGCCCAGTGGACTGGACATGGACCGGCTGGACCTCAAAACGGGCAAACTGGTGTATTTGATCCAAAATACCCACAACGAAAGCATCACCGTCACGTTCATGATTCCTGAAGTGACCCTCAACGGCGTGCCATTTTCGTTTACGACCACCGTACCCGCGTATAGCGGCACAGGCGACCCGCCGCAGGCGGCCAACCTGTTTACGCCCATACAATTGGGCGGCCACCTTATACAGCCGGTCAACGACTCGATCTATATCGAATACGAAGCTATCGACGCCACAGGCGATATGGTGTCGATTGGCCCCAGTGGCTTGTTGATCAACGACTTGTCGTTCTCCTACGCCGAAGGTTACCTGGGCAACCAGCTTTACGAAGGCGGCAGGGATACGATCATCATCGACTTTTTTGATAATTGGGTGCGCGGCGACGTATATTTTGAAGAACCCAAGATCACTTTCAATTTCGAAAATTCGTTTGGCATCCCCACCCGCTCCATTATCAATTTGTTCAACGTCTTTACCGTGCGTGGAGATGTATTGCCCCTTGAAAGCGAGTATATCACCAACGGCATTGATTTTCCCTATCCCACGCTCGACGAGATCGGACAGGTAAAAACTACGTCTTTTGTATTTACGAAAGATAATTCCAATATTGACATCGTATTGGGTGCAGGGCCGGTAGCGATAGACTACGACGTCAATGCTTTTACCAACCCCGATATGAATTCGACGATCAGGGGTTTTATCACCGACAGTAGTTATTACAAGGTACGGGTAGATGTAGAATTGCCGCTGTACGGCAACGCCGTTGATTTTGTGGCGCGCGATACATTTGATATCGATTTCTCGAAATTTGACGAAGTCAAAGCCGCCGAATTCAAACTGGTGACCGATAACGGACTGCCTTTGTCGGTGGATGTACAGGGTTATTTCCTCGACGACAACGGCATGGTACTGGATTCTCTCCTCGGTTCCCGTGAACGCGTGATCAACTCAGCTCCGGTAGACGGACAAGGCCACGTGATACAACCCAAACAACAAGTCACGTATGCCCCCTTTGATGAGGCGCGTTTTGCCGGCATCAGGGATGCCAAACGACTTTCCGTAGTGGCCGCCTTCTCTACCTACAACAACGGCAATACATCGGTAAGGGTGCTGGCCGACCAGCAGGTACAGGTAAGGCTGGGAGCCAAGCTGAAGGTGGGGGATTGATGTTGGATGTTTGATGTTGGATGTTTGATGTTGGATGTTTGATTAATTAAATCCGAATTCCGAATTCCGCAATCCGAAATATAAATGAGGAAAATCATCACTTTGACCTTGTGGCTGGGGGCGATTACAATGCTCACCGCACAGGAAGAGCTGGGCGTACACTTGCTGCGGGATGCCTGGCCGGCGAATCGCACCAACCCGGCGATATTGCCATCGAGCAAGCTGGTCATCGGTTTGCCGGGAATATACAACAACCTCTTACTCACCAATATCACCTATGCCGACCTGGCCGTGACCAACGAAAAGGGCGAGGAGGTTATTGATGTAAATAACGCAATCCCCAAGCTGACCAACAGCAACCTGGTGCGCGAAAACCTCGATATCGAGACCCTGAGCGCCGCTTTTCGGCTGGGCAAGGTTTCATTGAGCCTGGGCCATGCCTTGCGGTTCGGCGCCTATTTTAACTACCCCAAAACGCTGCCCCAGCTCATCTGGCAGGGCAATGCGCAGTTTATCGGGCAAAATGTCGATTTCAGCACCGATATGCAGCTCAACGGCTACCACGAGTGGTACGCCGGTGTGGCGGTATCGCCCATCGAGGGACTTACGGTGGGCGCCCGGGCCAAATACCTCAGTGGCATCGCCGATGTATCGACGGCGCGCAAGCGCCTACAGCTCTACACCGACAGCGCAGCCTACGCCCTCACCCTCGACGCCGACCTGCTGGTCAACTCCGCCGGCGTACTGGAGTATGAAAGCATTAGGGACCTGCGCTTTAACTTTGATTTTGGAAAATTAGAAACCGAACATCTTTTTTCAAAAAATAACGGCTATGCCATCGACCTGGGGGTGTATTACCAAACCAAACGATGGGATTTTGCCGCCAGCGTACTCGATTTGGGAGGGAAAATTGACTGGAAAGAAAACGTAAATAACTACGGCATCAGCGGCGTCACCGAGTTTAAAGGCCTCGACGTCGCCCAGCAGTTGCTCGACGATTCTACCAACGTAGGCTCGGTACTCGACACGCTCGAGCAATTGTACCAACCCTCAGAAACACAGAATGCCTATACCACCAGGCTGGCGCCCCGTTATTATCTGAGTGCCTCGTATACCCTCAACGACACCTGGCGATTTGGCGCCTTGTATTATACCGAAACCTACCGGGGCGAGGCTTTTCCCGCCTTCGCCGTCAGCGCCCATGCCACTTTGTGGAAGAAAATGCTGCAAGTCGGCGTATTGTACGCTTATCGCAACGAATCACTCAACAACATAGGGGCAAATATTCTGGTCAAGCTGGGCCCCGTGCAAATCCTGGCCGCCACCGACAACGTGCTCACCGTCTTTCAGCCCAATCGCACGCACAGCGCGAACGCAAGGCTGGGGCTGAGTTTGTTGCTGGGGAGGTAGTTGTTCTCTGTTCTCTGTTCTCTGTTCTCTTCTCTGTTCTCTGTTCTCTGTTCTCTGTTTGGTTAGGTAGAGACAAATCATGATTTGTCTCTACTGGCAAAGATAAGGAACGGAGAACAGACAACGGACAACGGACAACGGACAACGGACAACGGACAACAGACAACAGAGAACCTACATTTCGTCCGAAAACCGCCGGATCAGGTAGAATAATTGCAACAAAGCAGCGGCTTGTGACGTATTTTTGTAAAAAAATAAAACGACATGGCTAGAAGACTGCAAATAACTGGTTTCGCCCGATTTTTGATCGTCATGGTCATACTGGCGCCGGCGGCATATATCGGAGCATCGTATTACAACGGACAAAACGGCATTCAGAATTTCAAAAACCTCATCGGGATCGATAGCAAATCTGCTACCACGGTGGATCACAGGGAGAATAGCGAGGAGGCAAGCGCTACTTCGGGAGATGCAGACGCGTTGATGCAAAAAAACCAGGAGTTGGAATCCACCATTGAGACGCTGATAGGGCAGTTGGAAAAGAAAAACAAGCGGATAGAAGAACTCGAAGCAGAAATCGCGCAATTGAAAGCTTCGTCGCGGAAGCGGCAGTAAAAATTCACGTTTTTGCCCTAACTTTGGCGCCTTTAAAAGCTCCTAATCATTTTTACGATGAAAAATTTAGTTTTACGAACCATCATCCTGCTGTTATTATCAGCACCGCTAGGGCTATTTGCCCAAAAAGCGGCATCCGTCTACCCCGTCGTAGAACCCAATCAGTTCGACTACGGCAAAATGTGGACGTTTGAACACGCTCCCATGAAATATTTTACCGACACTTACGGCTTCAAACCCGATGAGCGCTGGTTTTCGCGCGTGCGCATGGCAGCTTTGCGGTTTTCAAGCTATTGCTCGGCTTCGTTTATTTCACCCGACGGACTGGTGATGACCAACCACCACTGTTCGCGCGGCGAAGTAGGCAAAGTAATGAAAGAAGGCGAAGACTTCGACAAAAACGGCTTTTATGCCGCTACGCAAGAAGAAGAACGCCGCGTAGAAGGTCTTTTTGTCAAACAATTGGTACAAATTGAGGACGTTACCGATGCCGTTACCGCCCTCACCAGCCAAGCCAAAAGCGACCAGGAGATCATCATGTTGCGCGACTCGGCCGTGCGTATGCTCAAGAAAGAATACAGCGCCAAACCCAACTGGGACGGCCTCGAAATTGAGCAGGTGCTCTACTACAATGGCGGTCGCGTATCGCTCTACGGCTATAAGCGCTACGACGACGTGCGCCTGGTTTGGATTCCCGAACTCCAACTCGGCTTTTTCGGCGGCGATTACGATAACTTCACTTTCCCCCGCTATAACCTCGATTGCACGTTCTGGCGCGTTTACGAAAACGGCAAACCCGTTAATTCCAGGAATTTTTATTTTCCCTTTAATGCCGACGGCATCAAAGAGGGCGAACCCGTTTTTGTGGTGGGCAACCCCGGCTCTACCGAGCGCTATCGCACGGTGGCCCAGTTGGAATACGACCGCGACTATCGCTACAATATCCAGCTGGCCTGGATGAAAAACCGCGAAACTATTCTCAAAGAAGAATACAATCGCAATCCTTCGCACGATCTGCAAGAGCAGCTTTTCAGTATGGCCAACGGCATCAAAGCCATCAACGGCATCGTGGAAGGTATGCACGACCCCATTCTCATGGGCCGCAAGCAGGGTATGGAAAATAAGGTAAAAGCGCAATCCAAAGCCGTAGCGTCCGGCCAGGATTACTGGAAACAACTGGCCGACGAATACGCGCCGCTATACGCACACGCTTCGGAGATCACGCTGCTCGGCCCCAGTCCGCTGAGCGGCAGCGCGCTGCTACTCATGCATTATTCCAATGCATACGAGAAAGCGCTCGAAGGCGGCGCCGGCGAAGAAGACCTCAATGCCCTGCGCGAGCAACTAAAAGCTACTGCCGCAGGTTTGAAAGACCCGCAGGAATTGCGCATGCTGACTACTTTGCTTGAAGAACTCAAAATGTATGCCAGCTCCGATGATGCATACCTGACAACTATCCTCGACGGCCGCACACCCTTGGAAGCCGCCCGTCGCATCCTCGACAAAACCGACTTTGCCGACACGGCTAAGCTCAACAAGCTGTTGGAACTGACAGCTGATAAATACAAAAAGGACAGAGATCCCTTGCTGGCCGCAGGTCGGCTTATCGTACCCGCTTTCGAAAACGCGGTAAAAGCTTTCAGAGCTTCTACCCCCAAACGCAAAGCGCTCGAGGGCAAAATAGGCCAGGAGATCTACCAGGTTTTTGGGCTCAATATTCCTCCCGATGCTACCTTTACCCTTCGTATCTCCGACGGTGTAGTGAAGCCATACGAATACAACGGCACCATGTCGCCGGTGCAAACCACGTATTTCGGTTTCTACGACCGCTACTACAGCTACGGCGGCAAATTCCCCTGGTCGCTGCCCGAGCGCTGGCAAAACCCACCCGCGGAATTGCTGAAGGCGCCTTTCAATTTTGTCTCCACCAACGACATCATCGGCGGCAACTCGGGAAGCCCCATGATCAATGCTAAAGGCGAAGCCGTAGGATTGGTTTTTGACGGCAACATCGAGTCGCTCCCGGGTAATTTTATTTACGATACCCAATACAACCGCGCCGTATCGGTTCACGCCGGCGGTATTGCGGCCGCACTGAAATATATGTTCAAAGCCGACAGGCTGGTGAAGGAGTTGGGCTTGTAATCCGGTCGTATTTACGACAAACAAGCTTAAACAGGAAGGGCTGCGATGTTTCGCGGCCCTTCTTGCTTTATAATACCGCAGCACTTAGACCCCCGCGTCGCACGCGTGGCCATCGCCCGCTATCAGTATGGTGAACGTTCATCGTTCACCTGAAATTCATTTCATCTAAAAACAAGTCGGTTCAGAATTCCGGAATAGCCTATCAGTAGCATATAAGTTGATATACGCTACTGATAGGCTACGTATTTTTATCAACAAGCACAACGAAAACCGACGGTATCAAGCTGGAGATACTTTGCGGCGACATGGGCAGCCTGATCTTTACGCCGGTTATGGCAGAATAACAAGGGAGGGCTTTCCAGCTACAGATAGCAAAAGAACCTTCGACGAATTGGTAGTGTTATTGAAAAATAGCCTCAATAACCCCTACCTTTGCCACGTTTGAACGCCACCGGTACATGCAAAATAGTTTTTGGCGACTCTTGTCGTATATCCGCAGCTATAAGTCCTATGTGTTGCTCAACATCACGAGCAACATCCTTACGGCTCTTTTTACGGTAGTCAGCATACCCCTGTTGATTCCCTTTCTTGAAGTATTATTCGATCGGACAAAGCCCATGGCTCAGGCGCCGGTATGGGGTTGGAGTATATCGGCTATTCGCGACACGCTCAACTACCAGTTTGGACTACTCGTGACCCAACAGGGCAAAGAATCGGCGCTGGTGGTTATTTGCAGCGCCATTTTGGGGGCGTTTTTTCTAAAAAACCTGTTTCGCTATCTCTCTTTGTTTTTCATGGCGCCGGTGCGCAACGGCATGATCAGGGATATTCGGCGTCAGTTGTTTGATAAAATGCTGGCTTTGCCCCTGGCGTATTTCTCCGACGAACGCAAAGGCGACCTCATGTCGCGCATCACCGCCGACGTGCAGGAAGTGGAATCGAGCATCCTCAACATGCTGGAAATTGTATTCCGCGAGCCGATTATCATTACGGGTTCGTTGGCCTTTATGCTATACGTAAGTCCACCGCTAACCGGTTTTGTCTTTTTGTTGCTATTATTTACCGCCGTAGTAATCGGCGGAATCGGTCGGAGCCTCAAGAAAAGTTCTTCATTGGTGCAGGAACGACTGGGTGTATTGGTTTCTATTGTAGAAGAAGCGCTGGGCGGCATGCGCATCATCAAAGGTTTTAATGCAGAGCCCTACCAGCGGGCCAAATTTGCCGTGCACAACGACGCCTACCGCCGCATGCTGACCCGCCTGTTGTGGCGGCGCGAACTGGCCTCTCCCCTGTCGGAATTTCTGGGCATAGCCGTTGTGGCCATCTTGCTCTGGTTTGGCTCCCGGCAGGTATTTGCGGGCGATCTGAGTGCGGAGACTTTCCTGACTTTTATTTTTGCTTTTTATAATGTGATAGATCCCTCCAAGTCTTTTTCGAAGGCGTATTATAATATCCAAAAAGGCGTGGCCGCTATGCAGCGCGTAGAACAAGTACTGGATGCCGAAACCAGGATAGTGGAATTGCCCGACGCAAAGCCCGTTTCCGGTTTTGAAATCCAAATAGAATACCGAGACGTTACTTTTGGGTACAAAACAGGCGAAGGCAACGTGCTGGAAGAAATCAACCTGATCATTCCCAAAGGCCGAATCATAGCGCTGGTAGGCGCTTCGGGCGCCGGCAAATCAACGCTGGTCGACCTGCTGCCGCGTTTTTACGATGTTGACCAGGGCTGCATTTATATCGACGGCGTTAATATTGCCGAATTTCGCCTGCGCGACCTGCGCTCGCTGATGGGCATCGTGTCGCAGGAAGCGATTTTATTTAACGACACCATATATAATAATATCGTTTTCGGACTGGAGGGCGCCACGCGGGAAGACGTAGAGCGCGCCGCGCGCATTGCCCATGCGCACGATTTTATAATGGCCACCGAAAACGGCTACCAGACGAATATCGGTGACAGGGGCAGTAAACTCAGCGGCGGTCAACGCCAACGCCTCACCATTGCCCGGGCAGTGTTGAAAAACCCGCCTATCCTAATCCTCGACGAAGCCACCTCGGCCCTCGATTCCGAATCAGAAAAACTGGTGCAGGACGCCCTGTACCAACTCATGCAAAACCGCACCTCTATCGTCATTGCCCACCGGCTCAGCACCATTCAGCATGCCGACGAAATCATCGTAATGCGAAAAGGACATATCGCAGAGCGAGGCACCCATGCAGAACTGCTTGCCCACGGCGGTGAATATCAAAAGCTGGTAGAATTGCAGGCATTCTAACCTTGTCACCCTGTCACATTGTTACCTTGTCACCTTTTTCGTAATATTGTAACACATATCACTGACGAGACGCTAGAATCTCCTGAATTTTGCACCAACAAAATCTATATCCAATGGAGTTCTCAGTAGAGCAAATTTATACCGGTTGTTTGGCGCAAGGCGCCTACTACATTAAGTCGCAAGGCGAAGCGGCTATCATCGACCCCCTTCGCGAGGTGCAGCCCTACCTGGATAGGGCCGAACGCGACGGCGTCAAGATCAAATACGTATTTGAGACGCACTTCCACGCCGATTTTGTATCGGGCCACCTCGACCTGTCCAAAAAAACAGGCGCGCCCATTATCTACGGCCCCAACGCCAATCCCGAATTTGAAGCGCATATCGCTACAGACGGCGAAACCTTCAAAATTGGCGCCATCACCATCAAAGCCCTCCACACACCGGGCCACACGATGGAATCTACTACCTATCTGTTGCTGGATGAAAACGGTAAAGAACACGCTATTTTCAGTGGCGACACCCTGTTCCTCGGCGATGTAGGCCGCCCCGACCTGGCGCAAAAAGCTGCCAGCCTTACACAGGAACAACTGGCGGGTATGTTGTACGACTCGCTGATGTCCAAAATCATGCCTTTGCCCGACGATCTCATAGTTTACCCCGCACACGGCGCGGGTTCTGCCTGCGGCAAAAACATGATGAAAGAAACGGTCGATACGCTCGGCCATCAAAAAGAAATCAACTATGCTTTGCGCCAGAAATCGCGCGAAGACTTTATAGCGGCTGTAACCGAAGGGCTCACTGCTCCTCCTGCTTACTTTCCGATGAACGTAGCCATGAACAAAAAAGGCTATACCAGCTTTGACGAAGTAATGAGCAAAGGTATGCAGGCCATGTCGCCCGACGCTTTTGAGACCGTTGCGGAGACTACCGGCGCCCTCATACTCGATACTCGCCCCAGCAGCGAATTTGCAAAGGGTTTTGTGCCGCAATCCATTAGCATCGGCCTCGACGGCCAGTTTGCCCCCTGGGTAGGCTCGCTGATCGGCGACGTAAAGCAGCCCTTGTTGTTGGTCACAACGCCGGAGACTGAAGAAGAAAGTGTCACTCGCCTCGCCCGGGTAGGGTTTGATAACGTGCTGGGATACCTCAACGGCGGTATTGAAGCATGGAAAAATGCAGGCAAGGAAGTCGATCAGATTCGCCGTGTCGACGCTATCCAGTTTGGACAAGAGTACAAGGCCGATGAAAGTGTCGTCGTTGATATACGCCGTGAAAGTGAATACCGTGCTGAACACATTGAAGAAGCGTACAATAAACCACTGGAAGTAATCAATAACTGGATCAGCTCTATTGATCCCCAGCAGCATTTTTATATGCACTGTGCAAGCGGCTATCGCAGTATCATAGCAGCTTCTATTTTGAAAGCCAGGGGGTATCACAACTTTTCGGAAATAGAAGGCGGTATCAAGGCCGTGGCCGCCGAACAATCGGCGCCGCTAACCGATTATGTGTGCCAGTCGAAGTTGGTATCCTAATAATAATGGACTATTGGACTGTTGGACTTTTGGACTTTTAGACGCTAAAGTCCAATAGTCCATCATTTTAGTTTTCAAAAATAATATAACATGCTTCAATGGTTATCTCAGCCCTGGCCCTGGTACGTGGCGGGGCCGTTAATAGGTCTTACCGTGCCGTTGCTGCTTTTGCTGGGCAACAAACAATTCGGCATCTCCTCTTCTCTTCGTCATGTTTGCGCGGCCTGCTTTCCTGCCGGTATTGATTTTTTCAAATATGACTGGAAACACGAGATTTGGAACCTGGTTTTCGTTGCTGGTCTTTTTCTCGGTGGCCTGCTGGCGGCTACTTTGTTGAAAAACCCTGAACCTATTCAGATTGCCGACGCTACGAAGCTGGCGCTATCAGAACTCGGTGTGCAGGATTTTCAGCATTTACTTCCCTCCGATATATTCGGGTGGGAGCATATATTAAGTGCCAAAGGGATTGTTTTTTTTATTCTGGGCGGATTCCTGGTAGGATTCGGCACTCGATACGCAGGCGGATGTACTTCGGGGCACTCCATCATGGGATTGTCTACTTTCCAATTATCTTCGTTAGTAGCTACTATCTTTTTTATGGTCGGAGGGTTTATAACTACCCATTTATTATTACCACTTTTTCTAAACTGATTATGATATGCTAAAGGCACAAGATGAATTTATAGAGCAGGCATGCGACGCACCCAATAGTCAGATAAAACAAGAAAAAGGAGTGGCGGCCTACCTCAAGTATCTGTTCGCAGGGCTCTTTTTCGGCGTTATATTAGTGAAAGGCGAAATCATATCCTGGTTGCGAATACAGGAAATGTTTCGCTTTCAAAGTTTTCACATGTACGGCGTCATTGGTTCGGCTATCGTAGTGGGCGCTATTTCGGTTTGGGTTATTAGAAAATTTAACGTTAAAACGCTGGCAGGAGAAGAAGTCGTGATCGTGAAAAAACCTTTTCAATGGGGTAATGTTTGGGGAGGTTTGTTATTCGGACTGGGCTGGGGAATTACCGGCGCCTGCCCCGGACCGCTTTTCGCCCAAATCGGAAGCGGATCTACTTTTGTAATCGTGACACTTCTCAGCGCTATAGCAGGCACCTGGACGTATGGGAAATTCTACAAAAAATTGCCCCATTGATCCTTTTGCACAAACTTTTTTGGTTCCTTGTCCGTTGTATAGGTTGTCGGTTGTGAGTTTTAAAAACAAACTGATAACCGATAACCGACAACCGATAACTTTTCCCTTCCGAATATTCAGCCAAATTGCGGAGTTAGCGTTTGTTCACCAATGAACTTGCATGAAACCTACGTTAGAGAGGATAGACCCTGTATTTGGCAATTCGTTCACCATAAGAAAGCATACCGAAATATGCGCGGAGGAAAAGCCTAACTGGCATTTCCACCCCGAGTACGAAATTGTATATATTTCAAATGGGGCGGGTAAACGCCATATCTGTACCCATATTTCCGAATTTCAGGACGGCGACCTGATCTTTTTGGGCCCCAACCTGCCCCATCAGGGCTTTACCCAAGGGCTGCTCGAAGAGCATGTAGAAATAGTGGTGCAAATGAAAGAAGACTTTCTGGGCCACGATTTTCTGCGTCGCCCCGAATTGCACGCCATCCAGCAGCTTTTCGAAAGATCGAAGCAGGGGCTTACCTTTTACGGACATACCAAATGGGAGGTGGGACAGCGCCTTGTGAGATTGGTCGAACTTTCTCCCTTTGATCGACTGATCGAATTGCTCGGCATTTTAAACCAACTGGCCGGCTCCCAGGAATACAAATTGCTAAATGTAGACGGTTTTGCACTCGAAGTGAATATGCAGGATCAGGAGCGCATGCGCGCCGTGTATGACTTTGTAGAACTAAATTACCAGCAAGGTATTATGCTTGATGACGTGGCCTCAACCGTGAATATGACAACCCCGGCGTTTTGTCGTTATTTTAAAAAAATGACCACCAAAACATTTACCCGCTTTGTGAATGAATTTCGCATTGCCCACGCCTCTCGCCTGCTTGCCGACGATCACTATACGATAGCAGCGGTGAGCTTTGAATGCGGATTTAATAATTTGTCTAATTTCAATAAGCAGTTTCGCGAAGTAACCGGCGTCAGCCCCAGCGAATACCGCAAAAATCACAAAAGGCTGCTCACCTGACTTTTTCCGCAAAATTCTTTACTTTTGCGCTTTCATTTTCAGAATCTAAAACAACTCTGCTATTATGCGCACCTGGATGATAATTGTACTCGTAGCAATTGCGGCGGCTTCCTGTTCGAAAAAAGGAGATTATAAAGAAATCATAACCTCTCATAAGTGGCAATACGACGAGGCGTCTATGCGCGACTCTATGCGTAATAAGCCCCTCAGCGAAATGGAAAAGAATTTGATGGACGCCACTATGGCCCGTATGAAAGGCGCTTCGCTGGAGTTTAAACCGGACGGAGAACTGGTGATCAAGCTCAAAGACGGCACTGAAACGATTGGCGGCTGGAAAATCAGCGGCGACGGCAAAGAGCTGTTTATGGCTACTACCAAAATGCAATCCGATGGCAATCCTATCCTCGAATTCACATCTGACAGGATTATTCTTGCCTCTACCAAGCAAAGAGGTATGATTTTTCCCAAAATCCTGGTTCCCTACGACCCCAACGCCACTAATACCACGCCTCCTCAACCTGCTGCGCAGGATACGGTGCAGTAGGTTTAATTTGCTGATTTGCTGATTTGCTAATGTGCTAATAGTTAATTAATTAAAAACAATCAGCACATTAGCACATTAGCACATTAGCACATTAGCACATCACTTTTTACTAATTCATCACAATCTTTTTACATCTACTTCACACGTACTTGCCAACTTGCGACAAGTTTCGGAACTCATCGCAATAAAGCATGAAAAGGGAAGTAGATATCGTAATCATTTCAGACGTACACCTGGGCACTTACGGCTGCCATGCCAAAGAATTGCTCAACTATCTCAATAGCATCAAGCCGGAAACACTGATACTCAATGGCGATTTCATTGATATGTGGCAGTTTCGAAAGCGTTATTTTCCCAAAGATCATTTGAAAGTGATTCACCGCATTTTGCGCTTATCGGCCAAGGGCACCAAAGTATACTACATCACCGGCAACCACGATGATATGCTACGGCGCTATTCCGATTTTAGTACGGGCAATATCCATCTGCGCGATAAGTTGTTGCTCCAACTCAAGGGTAAAAAGTACTGGGTTTTTCACGGCGATATCTTTGATGTATTTATCAAATATTCTCCGCTGATTGCCAAGTTCGGCAGCAAAGGTTACGATTGGCTCATTTTGATAAACCGCTGGATCAATGCGGTTCGCCTGGCCATGGGTATGTCGCGTTTGTCGCTGGCCCAAAAAATTAAATATGGGGTCAAGGAGGCTGTAAAGTTTATTAGCGATTTTGAAGATACCGCCATCCGCCTGGCCGCCGAACAAGAATACGATTATGTGATTTTGTACACTTCCCCCAATGAGCAACCACGAAGAAGTAGAAAAAAGAGTATTTTTCCACCTTCAAATCGTGACACATGCGAAAGAGCACCATCAGTAAAA
>JABWBR010000020.1 GCA_013360405.1 Saprospiraceae bacterium | reverse complement strand
ACTAAAGATACGCCTTTGGCGAATTTCTAATTGCGTTTTTTTGTCTTGTCCCATGTTTTACGTTACTTTTTTAGGGCAACGTATTTCAGGACAAGTCATGAAACAACTCCCAACGGTGAACGTATAACGTTGAACGTTATGGAGGCTAAAACGCGCCTTTGTCAACATTGCGGAACCTCATTCACTAAGAAACATTGGAACGCCCGGTATTGCTCGGATGAGTGCAGGGTTGCGAGTTGGGAAAGTAGGACGGGCGGCAAGGTTAAGAAAAAGTTTAGCAAAAAACATATACATTGATTGATAAGTACCATTGGTAATTGACATTGCGCTGTATATATTTGTGAGATAACCAAAAACCTTTGAGATATGGCAGGCCTTGACTTAATTGATAGACTCCGGGCAATTGGAGACAGAATTGGCAAACTGAAAAACCAAGTTGAGACGGAGGAGGCAACAAAAAACGCCTTTGTGATGCCCTTTATTTCCGCATTGGGTTACGATGTTTTCAACCCCATAGAGGTCGTTCCGGAGTTCATAGCCGACGTAGGCATAAAGAAAGGAGAGAAGGTTGACTATTGCATAATGAAAGACGGAAAACCCATTCTCATTGTCGAGTGCAAACATTGGAAAGAACCTTTAAACCCTCACAACTCGCAACTCTTTAGATACTTCCATGTTGCCGCTGCAAAATTCGCATTCCTAACCAATGGTATAGAATACCGGTTCTATACTGATTTGGTAGAACCGAATAAAATGGATGAGAAACCTTTCCTTGAGTTTTCACTTGAGAACATAACGGAGCCTTTAGTTAATGAGCTAAAGAAGTTCCAAAAAGACAAGTTTGATGTTCAGGAAATTTTTCTCACTGCGAGTGATTTGAAATATTCAAAAGAGATTAAAGAAGTATTGGTTAAGGAGCTGAACGAACCAAGTGAGGAGTTCATCAAACATTTTACATCTAAAGTCTACACGGGGAGGTTAACGGCAAAGATATTAGAACAGTTCTCCGTCCTTGTGGCTAAATCCGTAAAGACTTTGATAAGTGAAATGATTAGTGAGCGGCTCCAAACGGCTCTCAATAGGGAAAAGGAGGACATTAGTAAATTGGCAACTCCGGCGGCCCCGGCTCCGGATGCTCAACCGCAAACGGCGGCGGATAGTGAGGAGGAGGGCGAAATAGTGACAACGGAGGAGGAAAAAGAAGGGTTCCTCATCATTCGGGCGATATTGCGCAAAGAGGTTGACGTTAAGAGGGTATTTCTAAGAGATACTAAATCTTATTGCGGTATACTTTTGGATGACAATAACCGGAAACCTGTTTGCCGGTTGAGGTTTAACCGCAACCAAAAGTATTTGGGTTTATTCAATGCCAACAAAGAGGAGGAGAAAGTTACAATTGAAACACTTGAGGATATATACAAGTATGCGGACAGGATTACACAAACCGTAAAATCTTATGAAAAGAATGAGGGCTAAAGAGCCTATTTCGTACTAAAGTGTACCCTGTATTGTACCCTAAAACAAGAAGCCCCTTGCAAGTCGTTGACTTACAAGGGGTTTTGTATTTTAGTTGTGGAGACGGCGAGAGTCGAACTCGCGTCCAGAGAAAGCATCCGATGGCCTTCTACATGCTTAGCTTTCCATTGGTGTCTCGGCGCCGGGGGAGGTCGGAAAGCTTACCAAACCCGGAACCCAGCCCTGGATCTCGAATGCTGCGCCGGGCCAGCGCAGAATTCCAGCCTGAGTGTGGTTGATGTACGGATGCGGCCCCAGTCAGGCGGAAGGCGAGGCGCACGTAGCGCGTGCATCGGCGTACAAAGGCTTTCTAATTCCTAGAATTAGGCAGCCATTCTCAAAGAAGTGTTGCCACTTATGGTTCGACAGTACATTTGTTAACGGAGTGAACTATCATGCTCCGGCATGCTTACCAACAGATTCACTTACCTGTCGATTCCAATACGTCCCCATTTTCAAGTTTGATAAGGGCCGTTTGCCCTTATTTTTCAAGTTTATGACGCAGGTTTAAAGCTTGTGTCACTTGCTTGATTCCTATACAAAACCTGGCAGTGGCCTAAAAAGTTTCCTGGCTGAAAAAAATATTTTGCATTTACTCCGCTTCGGGATCGGCGGCAGGAGTAGCTGCCAGGCGCGCTTTGCGCGAAAGCTTTTGATCGTTGTTGCTTTCGTAGATACAGTAGTTTTCGTATTTCACCGTATCGCGTTCGGCCCAGATATCCTTGCCGATGTCGCACAGCACGACCAATTCCTGGTAGAGTTTGTTGCCTTGTTCGATGCGGCGTTCTACCGAAATATCGCGGTCGGCTACTTTGTCCTGCTGGATATTCAGCGCATTTTCAAAATCGGCGCAGGCGTCGGTGATTTTTTTGATCACCGTTTCATTCACGCCCATGTCGGCCAGAAAGTCGATCTGCTGGCGCGCTACCCGCGCTACCCGCCTGCCGCAAAAGAGCAGTTGGGCGTCGGTCATGTCGCCCATTTTGGCCGTGCCGAATTTGCGGTACCGCCCGCTTCGGTTGTTGTATTTCATGGCCACCCGGGTCATCAGACTTCGTATGGCGCTTTTGAGCCGTTCGGCAGAGGCGTCTTTTTTTTCGGTGGCCAGCATCTGGTCGCCCACGATCTCGTCGTCATCGGGCAATGCCCTGAATTTGTCGCACAAATTTTTGAACCCCGCCAGCCGCCCCGTATCATAGCCGTATTGCTGAAAAAAAGAGTGGTCGCGCTGGGCGTATTTGATGCGCTCCATACACTGTACATACAGATCGGCATCCGGAAAATTGTACTGCCTGTGAATGGCTTGCTTTTTCATACGCCTTAGTTATAAGTATACTTTACAAAGTTAGTATTATTATTTTCTAAAACAAAAAATGTTGTATCTGTTTTTGTTTTTACTTATTTAAAATAATCTCTTTTTTTATTATTAAAATTCGCCAAATCGCCCCCTCCCCAAGTCGCCCTTTCCCACTTTTTACCACCATGCCGAAAAACACAGCCTTTTGCGTGTTTTTCCTTGTTTTTAAGGCATAACAGCCTCGCCTCGTTTTTTAGTCGCCTGAAAATAATTTCAATATGTCAATGCAAAGGTGTTATTATTTCATCAAATTAATGACAAAATAGCTTAAAAATTGACTTTGAGCGCATTGTGGAAAACTTTTTTGTAAAAATTGGTGGGAGAAAGTGGTAAAATGTGTCAAAATAATATACTTTTGAATAATGAAAGGTGTAGTGTAACATGGAAAACAGACAACTGCTCGGCGAATATGAGTGCAAGCTGGACCCAAAGGGGCGCTTGCGACTGCCTAGCGGGCTCATTGCCCGACTGGGTGAAGCCAAGCAGCAACGCTTCGTGATCAACCGGGGCTTTGAAAAATGTCTGATGTTATACCCCGAAGCAATTTGGCAATCGATTTCCCTGGAAGTCAATCAGCTGAATATTTACAACAAGAAAAACCGCGACTTCGTACGCTACTTTTACCGGGGCGCACAAGAACTGGAAATGGATGGCGCCGACCGCATCCTCATCCCCAAGCGGTTGCTCGAATACGCAGGAATCGACAAAGACATTATTTTGTCGGCTTACAACGGCCGTATCGAAATATGGTCGCAGGAAGAATACGATCGCTTATTAGCAGAAGAACCCAGCGATTTCTCAGACCTGGCCGAAGATGTACTTGGCAAATTGGATAACCCCCCCCATCTACCCCTCTAATGATGGCTTACCACGTACCCGTCCTGGCCACTGAAAGTATCGAAGCGCTTCGTATCCATCCCGACGGCATTTATGTCGATGCTACTTTCGGAGGCGGCGGGCACGCAGCCCTCATCCTCCAACACCTCGGCGACAAAGGTCGCCTCTTGGGTTTTGACCAGGACGAAGACGCACAGGCTAATGTGCCCAATGACCCGCGCCTGACTTTTATTCCGCACAATTTTCGCAACCTCCAGCAATGGCTGCGCGTGTACGGTATCGCTCAGGTTGACGGCGTGCTGGCCGACCTCGGCGTTTCATCGCACCAGTTTGACGAAGGCGAACGCGGTTTTTCTTACCGCTTTGATGCCCCACTCGATATGCGCATGAACCGCCAGTCGACGATCACCGCCGCCGATGTGCTGAATACCTATTCCGCCGATGAACTCCAACGCGTGTTCGGCGAATGGGGCGAGGTGCGCAACGCCAAAACATTGGCCGCCGCTGTCGTGCATACCCGCAATAACCAGCGACTACGCACGGTGGGCGACTTGCTGGCCGTAGCAGAACCCCTCGCCCGCGGCGAACGCATCCGCTACCTGTCGCAGGTATTCCAGGCACTGCGCATTGCCGTAAACGACGAAATGGGCGCCCTCGGGGATTTTCTCCAACAGGCCACCGCAGCGCTCAAACCCGGCGGCAGACTGGTAGTGATTAGCTACCACTCGCTGGAAGATAGATTGGTCAAGCATTTTCTAAAAGCAGGCAATGCAGAAGGCGAACCGAGTAAGGATTTTTACGGGCATATTTCACGCCACTATGAGTTGGTACACAAAAAGCCCCTGCTGCCGTCAGATAAAGAGATTCGCCAAAATCCACGCGCCAGAAGCGCCAAATTGAGAGCCGGCGAACGCACTAACTTTCATAACCCCTCATAACCCCTCATAACCCCTAAATAAAAAAAATGGCAAAAAAAGGATTGACATGGAATAATCTGGGTTTTCTGGCCTCCGACCTCATACTGAGTAACCTGGCCTTTATTGCATTCCTTGGATTGCTGGCTACCATCTATATCGCCAACGCACACTACGCCGAACGCAATGTGCGCAACGTACAGATGCTCCAAAAAGAAATTAAAGACCTGCGCTGGGAGTTTATGTCCCTGCAGTCCGAAAATATGTTCAACAGCATGCAGTCTATCGTTGCCGATAGGGTGAAAGACGAAGGACTCCGCATGTTTCGCAGTAAACCCAATAAAATCGTAGTGGAAAAAGAATAATTGCCGTTAGCATGGATGTTAAAAACGAAGTTTTATACCGGGTGTATTTCCTGCTTTTCGGAATGGTGATTCCGGCGGCTATTATTTTGATTTACCGGACGATTGATATTGCTGTTATCGATGGAGAACGCTGGCGCGCAGAAGGACAAAACAGCTATGTGCGCGAACGCGAAATAGAAGCGGAACGCGGCAACATCCTGGCCGCCGACGGCAGCCTGTTGGCCACTTCCGTACCGTTCTTTGACATATACTTTGACCCTTACGCCGCCACGGAAGAAGATTTTCAAAAAAATGTGGATTCCCTGGCGTATTGTATGGCCACCTATGTCGACCGCTCTTTCACCGTGGGCGGTATGCGCCAGTTTTTAGCCGAATTACGCGATACGAATATCAACCGCAACCGTCATATTCTGATTAAAAAACAGGCTACTTATACCGAGAAGAAACGGATAGAACAATTCCCGCTTTTTAATTTAGGTAAATATAAAGGCGGTTTGATCGCCGAAAAGCGAAGCGAGCGCAAACGACCCTTCGGGTTGCTGGCCCGCCGCACCGTCGGATACGTGCGCGCCGACGCCCAACCCATCGGATTGGAAGGCTATTACGACGATGTGCTCGGCGGTCAACCCGGCAAGGAATTTATGGTGTGCGTAGATCGAAAACACGATTTATGGGTGCCCACCGAAGACCTCACCTCTATTGAACCTAAAAGCGGCGACGATATCGTCACTACTATCGATGTCAATATCCAGGATATTACCGAAAACGCCCTGCTTCGCGCCCTGCAATACCACAATGCCGACTGGGGCACCGCAGTGGTGATGGAGGTAAAAACAGGCGCTATTCGCGCTATCGCCAACCTGGGGAAAAATGAGGAAGGCTGGTTTGAAACATACAATTATGCAGTAGGTTATGCCACCGAACCCGGTTCTACGTTCAAACTGGCCTCAATGATGGCGTTGCTGGAAGACAATATGATAAACCTGGAAGATTCGGTGTCTATTGAACACGGCGTCACGCAGTATTATGAGGATATTCTGGAAGACTCTTCGCCTGAAAGCAAGGAACTCGACACAATTACGGTCCGCAAAGCTTTTGAAATGTCTTCCAACGTAGGCGTTTCCAAAATGGTGACCCAAGCCTACGGCGAACGCAACGCCCTCAACAATAATGAAGGAGCCGCCCGGTATATCGCACATATGAAGGAGTTTAACCTGCATTTACCCACAGGTATCGATATAGAAGGAGAAGCTTCGCCTTATATCAAAGAAGCATACAGCGAAAAAGACTCCTGGAGCGGTACTACGCTTCCCTGGATGTCGATAGGTTATGAATCCCGCATCACGCCCTTGCAACTGCTCACGTTTTATAACGCAGTGGCCAACAACGGCGAGATGATGAAACCTATGCTGGTAGAAGAGATCAGGCGTTTCGGACACACCCAGCAGGCGTTTAAGCCTACCGTGATCAAGCGCCGGATTGCCTCAAAACGAACCATACAAAAAGCCAAAGAGCTGCTGGAAGGCGTAGTGGCACGTGGCACAGCCTACAAACTGGCTACCGATCAATACCGGTTTGCCGGCAAAACAGGCACTGCACAGCTCAATTACCGGCGTCGCAAAGGCGGCGCCAATACGATAGGAGGGTATCAGGCTTCTTTCGTGGGTTATTTCCCCGCTGAAGCGCCGATGTACTCTTGCATTGTCATGATTAATCGCCCGCGCCAGCACGGAATTTATGGCAGCGACGTGGCAGGCCCCGTATTCCGCGAAATTGCCGATAAGTGCTTTTATTCGATTATCGAATTGCACGACCCCCTCAACAACGGGCCACGCCCCGTGTTGGCCGGCGCTAATCTGCCGGGCGGCCATGCGGGCAATTCAAAGGAAATGCTGCACGTACTTAATTTCCTGGAATTACCCTATTTCGGCAGTGCCGATGGGGAAATGGCCGTTATCATGGCGCAATCCGACAGTCTGATTATTGATAATAGAAGATTACCCGAAGACAAAGTGCCCAGCGTAATAGGTATGGGACTAAGAGATGCCCTCTACGCCCTCGAAAACCGCGGGCTGCGCGTCCGCATCAGCGGGGTAGGCAAGGTAGTCACCCAGTCTATTATGCCCGGCACAAGAGCCAGAGGGCAAACGGTCTCAATAAGGCTGAATTGAGAAGAGTTACACCATCAGTAGCACAGCAGGACACATGCTTTTACAGGCAATCATTCAAAACCTTTCGCTTAAAGAAGCAAAAGGAAACCTGGACAGGGAGATTAGTCGAATCGATTTTGATTCCCGTCAGGTTATTGAAAATGGCGCTTTTGTAGCGGTACGGGGTACCCATGTGGACGGCCATGCCTTTATCGAAAAGGCGGTCGGCCAGGGCGCCGTGGCAGTCATTGCCGAAGAGCTTCCCGCCGTGTTAAACCCGGAGGTAACGTATATTCAGGTCAGTGACAGCGCATCGGCCTTGGCACATATGGCCGCCAACTGGTACGGTTTTCCTTCCAGGCGACTGCGCCTGGTGGGTATTACCGGCACCAACGGCAAAACGACGACGGCCACCCTGCTATTCGAGCTGTTTCGGTCGCTGGGTTATAAGGCTGGTTTGCTGTCGACTATTGAAAATAAAATAGGCGATACGGTGCTGCCCGCTACCCATACCACGCCCGACGCACTGAGTATCAACAGCCTGCTGGCCGATATGGCCGATGCAGGTTGCGACTTCGCCTTTATGGAGGTGAGTTCGCACGCCGCCGACCAGCGCCGTATTGATGCATTAGACTTTGCCGGCGCTATTTTTACGAACATTACGCATGATCATTTAGATTATCATAAAACGTTTCAGGCCTATATAACGGCCAAAAAAAGGTTCTTTGACATATTGCCCAGGACGGCATTTGCACTGATTAATATCGATGACAAGCGAGGAGAAGTGATGGTGCAGAATACCGCTGCCCGCGTTTATCGCTACAGCTTGCACGCTATGGCTGATTTCAGAGCCAGGGTGCTCGACAACGGTATCGGCGGTCTGCATCTTAGTATGAACGGTCAGCAAGTTCACGCCCGTCTGATTGGGGAATTTAATGCCTACAACCTGCTGGCGGTGTATGCTGCCGCTACCTTGTTGGGCCAGGATAGCACCGAAACCCTGGTAGCGCTCAGTCAACTGCGCGCCGCCGAAGGCCGCTTCGACTACCTGATCGACCCCGGCACTAATATCTCTGCTATCGTCGATTACGCCCATACGCCCGATGCGCTTGAAAAAGTGCTGGACACCATCAGCCGGCTGCGCAAAGGCAAAGCAAGGATTATTACGGTGGTGGGTTGCGGCGGCGACCGCGACCGCGCCAAGCGACCCGAAATGGCCAAGGTAGCCTGTCAACTCAGCGATCAGGTTATTCTTACCTCCGACAACCCGAGAACGGAACCGCCGGAGCAGATCCTGGCCGATATGCAAGCCGGCATTCCCGCCGATGCAGGCCGCAAAACACTGACCTTGGTTGACCGGCGTACCGCTATCCAAACGGCCTGCAGAATGGCTGTAAATGGGGATATCATTTTGGTGGCCGGCAAAGGCCACGAAAAATACCAGGAGATTAACGGCGTGAAATACCCATTCGACGACAAAGAGATATTGAGAAACGAACTATTGGCAGATCCTTCTCAACCCGGCTGATTTGCTATATTTAGCGCTCTAAAAAAGCACGATTATGCTGATTGAACTTATAGAATGGCTCAATTCAATTTTCGGAAAAATACCGGGTTCGGGTTTGTTCCAGTACGTCACGTTTCGGGCAGGCGTAGCCACGATTCTCTCCCTCATTATTTCTATGCTTTTCGGGGGGCGGATCATTAATTATATGCGTCGACTGCAAATCGGCGAAAACGTGCGCGACCTCGGCCTGCACGGCCAAAAGCAGAAAGAAGGTACCCCCACGATGGGTGGCGTGATTATCATCATGGCTATCCTGATCCCCTGTCTGCTCATGGCCCGCCTCGATAACGTGTATATCATCCTGATGGTGATCAGCACGACCTGGATGGGCCTCATCGGCTTTATCGACGACTATATCAAGGTGTTCCGCAAGAATAAAGCGGGCCTCAGCGGTAAGTTTAAGATAATGGGACAAGTGGTGCTTGGCGTGATCATTAGCGTGACAATGCTGCTCAGCGACCAGGTGGTGGTACGCATGAATGTAAAAGAAGCCAAGGCATTGGAAATCGACCAGTTTCAGGTAGGCGAAACCCTCGTGATCAACTCGCTGGAGGGAAAACCCGAGATGAAAGGAGATTATAAGACCAATCTGACCAATATTCCTTTTATCAAAGGTAACCACCTCGACTACGCCTGGCTGATACCCGGCGTCGACAAACCCACTTCCCACAAATGGGTGTGGCTGTTGTTCATTCCGCTGGTGGTTTTTATCGTGACTGCCGTATCGAATGCAGCCAACCTCACCGACGGGCTCGACGGACTGGCTACCGGGGTATCGGGGATTATCGGACTTACTTTGGCGATTTTTGCCTATGTATCGGGCAACGCCATCGCAGCCAATTATCTCAATATCCTGCACCTGCCCGGTACCGCTGAACTGGTGATTTTTGCCGCTTGTTTTTTGGGGGCCTGTTTAGGGTTTTTATGGTATAATTCTTTCCCCGCTCAAATTTTTATGGGCGATACAGGCAGCCTTACCCTTGGCGGTATTATTGCCGCTATGGCCATCTTGCTGAGAAAAGAATTGCTCATACCGGTACTCTGCGGGATTTTTCTGATTGAAAATCTCTCGGTAGTAGTGCAGGTTGCTTATTTTAAATACACCAAACGCAAATACGGCGAAGGACGCCGCATCTTACTGATGTCGCCCCTTCACCACCACTATCAGAAACAAGGTATGGCAGAAACAAAAATCGTGACTCGATTCTGGATTGTGGGAATTTTGCTGGCAGTGATTACGATTATTACCCTGAAAATCAGATAAAAAGCCAGGTATGAAAGTAGTCATTCTCGGAGCGGCGGAAAGTGGAGTAGGAGCAGCCATCCTGGCGCAACAACTGGGTTATGACCTGTTTGTGTCTGACAAAGGTCAGATCAAAGACAACTATAAACGCGAATTGGAGGCGAGGGCTATTCCCTATGAAGAAGGACAACACACCTGGGAAAAAATGGCCGACGCCGATGAGGTGGTTAAAAGTCCCGGCATACCCGATAAAGCGCCGCTGGTAAAAGAATTTGAGGCGCTTGGCATCCCGGTGATCTCTGAAATTGAGTTCGCCGCCCGTTACACCCAGGCAAATATCCTGGCCATCACGGGCAGCAACGGCAAAACGACAACCACGATGCTCGCCTACCACCTGGCAAAAACAGGCGGTATCGACGCCGTCATGGCAGGCAATGTGGGGCTCAGTTTCGCCGCCTGCGTAGCCGACAGCCGCCAACCCGATTGGTATGTGCTGGAGGTGAGCAGCTTTCAACTCGACGGCATCCGTACTTTTCGCCCCAAGGTGGCCATGTTGCTGAATATTACAGCCGACCACCTCGACAGGTACGAATACCGGTTGGAAAACTACGTGCGGTCAAAGTTCCGCATCGCAATGAATCAGCAAGCCGGCGATATCTTTTTCTACAACAGCAACGATATCAATACGGTAGCATTTTTGAAAGACAACAGCTTTGCGGTGGAACCCGACGCGCTGTACCAGGGTTTGATCGATGGAAAAACGCTGCACGTCGGCCACCATCGCTTCGACCTCGGGAGCACCCGGTTGAAAGGCATCCACAACGCCATGAATGCGTTGTTTGCCATCAAAGGGGCCCTCGAAATGGGGGTAGCGCCCGAGCTGATACAGCATGGATTGAATACGTTTGTACCCGTGCCGCACCGCCTCGAAAAAGTGGCGGAAATCGACGGCGTGGAATATATCAACGATAGCAAGGCCACCAACGTAGACTCGGTCTACTACGCCTTGCAGGCCATGGAAAAGCCCGTGGTCTGGATTGTAGGAGGGCAGGATAAAGGCAATGATTATAGCCCCCTGCTGCCGTTTGTGAAAGAAAAGGTTAAAGCAGTTGTCTGCCTGGGCGTCGATAATAGCAAGTTGTTCCATGCTTTTAACGAACTGGTCAACGGGACTATCGTCGATACCAAAAGCATGGCCGAAGCCGTCGGCGCCTCGCGAGATTTAGCCGCCAGGGGCGACGTAGTGCTGCTGTCGCCGGCCTGCGCCAGTTTTGACCTTTTTAAAAATTACGAAGACAGAGGCGACCAGTTCAGAAACGAAGTAAACAATTTGATACAGTAAGATTATGTCCACATTTGCTGCACGAATTTATGCCGAACTCAGAGGAGACCGTACCATTTGGGCGATCATCGCCGTAATGGCTATCTTCTCTTTGCTGGCGGTATACAGCTCTACCGGTATGCTGGCGTACCGGGAGCGCGGCGGCAATACCGAGGCATTCCTGTTGAAGCACGGATTGGTATTGGTGGTGGGACTGTTCCTCACTTATGTGGCTCATCTCATGCACTATATGCGCTATTCGCGCTGGGCGCCGGCGCTTATTACGATTGCAGTGCCGCTGTTGATCTACACGGTCGCTTTCGGGCCCAATATTAACGAGGCCAGGCGATGGATTTTGCTGCCTTTTGTGGGGCTCACGATCCAAACCTCCGATTTTGCGAAGTTGGCGCTCATTATTTATGTGGCCAGGGCTATTTCTACCAAGCAGGAGTATATCAAAGATTTTAACAGCGCCTTTTTGCCCATTATAGTGCCCGTGCTGCTGATTTGCGGATTGATTGCCCCCAGCGACTTATCTACGGCGGGCGTATTGTTCACTGCTTGTTTGGGTATGATGTTTGTGGGAAGGGTGGCCCTTAAGTATATTATATTGCTGATCATGCTGGGGGTCGTGGTGTTTGCCATGTTGTTTTTGATGGGGAGCTTTTTCCCCGACTTTATCCGGTCCACCACGTGGACAACCCGAATTCAAGAGTTTTTGTCCAACCCCGATGGTGTATACCAGGTGCAACAGGCTAAAATAGCCATTGCTAACGGAGGCTGGCTGGGCGAAGGCCCCGGCAATAGTATCCAGCGCAATTTTTTGCCCTCCTCCTATTCCGATTTTATCTATGCCATCATTTGTGAAGAGTATGGCGTGCTGGGAGGCGCTTTGTTGATTTCGCTGTATACCTTGTTGTTTTTCAGGGTAACGCGCCTGGTGACAAAAAGCCCGAAAGCTTTTGGCGCTATGTTGGCCATGGGTTTAAGTATATTGATTGTGTTGCAGGCATTTATTAACATAGCAGTGGCGGTGCACCTGGTGCCCGTTACGGGTATTACGCTGCCTTTTATCAGCATGGGCGGTACGTCGATCATATTTACTTGTATCTCGCTGGGCATTATTCTCAGCGTGAGCAAATACATTGAAACGGTGTCCCCCGTACCGGTAGAAGAAGAATAATGCAGATTCAATTTTGAAACGAAAAAACGACATATCGCGCCCCATAAGGGTATTAATCAGCGGAGGAGGCACCGGCGGCCATATTTTCCCGGCTATCGCTATTGCCGATGCCATCCGTGAAAAGGCGCCCGACGCCGAGATTTTGTTTGTGGGTGCGAAAGGTAAAATGGAAATGGAGAAAGTCCCTAAAGCGGGATACCCTATAGAAGGCTTGTGGATTAGCGGTTTTCACCGCAGCCTGGATTGGAGGAACTTACTTTTTCCTTTCAAACTTGTATCCAGCATGTGGAAAGCCGGCGACATCGTGCGCCGGTTTAAGCCCGATGTCGCAGTAGGAGTTGGCGGTTATGCCAGCGGCCCCGTTTTGCGGGTGGCTTCGCGGCGCGGCATACCTTGTCTGATCCAGGAGCAGAATTCATACGCAGGCGTAACTAATCGCCTGCTGGCGGCAAAAGTGTCGCGCATTTGTGTGGCTTATGACCAGATGGAGCGGTATTTTCCTAAAGAAAAGATCGTCCTGACCGGCAACCCGGTGCGCCGCGATTTGCGCGAAGCACACCCCGATAAAGCAGAGGCCGCCCGGTACTACGATTTTTTACCCGACAGGCCTACGATTTTTGTTTTCGGCGGAAGCCTCGGCGCCTATCGCCTCAATGAAGCGATGGCCGCCAACGCAGCGCTCCTGGCTCAACATCCGGAAGTGCAGGTGATCTGGCAAGCAGGCAGTTTATATTACGATCGCTTTAAAGAAAGCGATACGGCCAAATTGCCTAACGTTCGTATCCGGCCTTTTATCATAAGAATGGACCTGGCTTACACCCTAAGCGATGTGGTGATTTGCCGGGCCGGCGCCCTCACTATTTCTGAGTTGTGCCTGCTGGGACAGCCGGCGATACTGGTGCCTTCGCCCAATGTGGCCGAAGACCACCAGACGAAAAACGCAAAGTCCCTGGTCAACCACGGCGCCGCCCTGATGATCAGCGATAACGATGCGCCGGAGAAAATGATCGAAGAGGCCCTGCATTTGCTGGCCGACAAAGCGCTGTTGAATAATTTGAGTGAAAACGCACGCAAACTGGCACACCCCGACGCCGCCGAACGTATCGCCGGCGAGGTGTTGCAACTAGCGGCAAAATGATAATTTTTAATACAAAAAATGAATTTGCAGGATTTACATAAAGTGTATTTTATCGGCATCGGCGGTATCGGTATGAGCGCCATAGCTCGGTATTTCCTGAGCCGCAGAGTAGCCGTCTATGGATACGACCGCACGGAAACGAGCCTCACCCAGGCACTCGTTGCCGAAGGCGCAGCTATACACTATACCGACGATCCTGCTTTTATTCCCGAAGGAATCGACCTGGTAATATACACCCCTGCTATTCCGGCTTCGCATAGCGAATTGGTATTTTTTCAAAAAAATGGATACCCTATCAAAAAGCGTGCAGAAGTACTGGGGATCATCAGCAGGGGTATGAAAACGGCGGCAATCGCCGGCACACACGGCAAAACGACGACCTCCTCGATCACCGCGCATTTGTTGCGCACCGGTGGCATCGACTGTACGGCATTCCTCGGAGGTATCGTGAAAAACTTCCAGTCCAACTTCCTCATCGGTAAAAGCGATTGGGTGGTGGTGGAAGCCGACGAATACGACCGCTCGTTCCTGCACCTGTCGCCCGATATCGCCGTCATCCTCTCCATGGATGCCGACCATCTCGATATTTACGGCGACAGCCAAACGCTGCTCGATACCGGCTTTATGGCTTTTGCCCGCCAGGTGAAACCGGGAGGCAGGCTTTGGGTTCAAAACGGACTGATGCCCCAATTTGCGGGTTTCGACAACGTGAGTGGATTCGGTATCGATCAGGGACAACGCCAGGCCAGAAACGTAGGGGTTGAAGATGGTTATTTTGTATTTGACTACGTGGGCGAAGGAGTCACCATCGAGCGATTGCGTTTGCCCATGCCCGGCCGCCACAACGTAGAAAATGCCACAGCGGCTATCACCGTAGCCTTGCATACCGGTGTCGATGTCTCGGCGATCAGGGAAGGCCTGGCCACTTTTGGAGGCGTCAAGCGCCGCTTTGAATTTATCTATCGCGACGAACACAGGGTATATATTGACGATTACGCGCATCACCCCACGGAGATCAAAGCGGTGGTGCAGGCAGCGCGGCAACTGTTTCCGGGAAGAAAACTGACGGGTGTTTTTCAACCCCACCTGTTTTCGCGTACCCGCGATTTTGCCGCCGGTTTTGCCGAAGCGCTCGACGGCTTCGACGACATACTACTGCTGGATATTTATCCCGCACGCGAACTGCCTATACCCGGTGTCACTTCTGAAATAGTTTTTAATAAAATGAAAAACCCCCATAAACAACTGCTCGACAAGGGCAGACTGATAGAAGCGCTTTCGCAGCGGCCACTCGATGTGCTCATGACCATCGGCGCCGGCGATATAGATACGTTTATTAATCCCATTGAAGCTATGTTGGCTTCTACTAAAGGGGTTCATAATACAACCGTAGGATGACTGCCGAACTGAACCATATACTGAAGCGCCTCACGGGCATCGCACTGCTCTTCGCAGCAGGGGTGATGGTTATTTCTGCCGTGGAACGCAAGGAGTCGAGCGAGGTGGTCGAAATTAAAGTGAATATCAACCCGCTGGAAAGCGGCAATTCACTGCTTAACGACAAAGATATCCTGAATACGATCGAACGCAGCTTCGGTTATCCGCTTACGGCACTTCCGGTGGGCGAGGTGGATATTGAACGTCTGGAAAAAGTATTGGAAAGCGACCCCATTATTGCCAATGCCGACGCCTTTATCGGCGCCGACAATGCGATAACCATTGATATCGATCAACGCGAACCTTTGTTGCGCATCATCGACAACAACGGTCTCAACTACTACCTCGATGTCGATGGCTCAAAAATGCCGCTGTCCAAACACTTCTCCCCGCGCGTGTTGGTAGCTACCGGCAACATACCGCCCCACACGCCCGATTTTATGCAGCGCAAACGCCACCTGCTCAAAGATTTGTTTGAACTGACCATGTTTATCAGAAACGACGAATTTCTACAGTCTATGATCGAACAAATCCACCTGAATAATCGGGGCGAGTTTACGCTGGTACCCAAAATCGGAGACCATTTGATTCAATTGGGCAGAATGCACGATATGGAAGACAAACTCAACAGACTCAAAATCTTTTATAAAGAAGGTATGCCCTACGAGGGCTGGCGCAAATACGACGCCGTCGACCTGCGATATAAAGGACAGGTAGTGTGTAAAAGATAACTGACAAACTATTAATTGCGAGGTAAAACCCCGCGCTTGACCAAAACATGTTTATGATGGAAACCAATGCTTTCAGACCGGATGTAGTCGTTGCCCTGGACATAGGCACGACAAAAGTATGCGCCATCGCCGGGCGCCGCAATGAATATGGCAAACTGGAGATTCTAGGGGTGGGAAAAGTGGATTCGGAAGGAGTTCTCCGCGGTGTCGTTTCAAATATCGAAAAAACGGTGAACGCCATTTCCGATGCCATTGGCATTGTGCGGCGCAGCACCGGCGTCGATTTCAAAGTGGTACACGTAGGTATTGCCGGGCAGCATATCAAAAGCCTGCAACACCGCGGTATTTTAACCCGCGACAACGACCACACCGAAATCAGCCAGCGCGATATCGACCGGCTTATTACCGATATGCACAAACTGGTGTTGCCGCCCGGCGACAAGATTCTGCACGTGATTCCACAAGAATACACGGTAGACAATGAGCAGGGCATCCTCGACCCCATCGGCATGTCGGGCATCCGGATGGAAGCCAATTTCCATATTATTACCGGCCAGATCACCGCTTCTAATAATATCCATCGCTGTGTGGAACGTTCGGGCATGCGCGTAGCCAATATGACGCTCGAACCCATCGCTTCGGCTGCCGCCGTGCTCAGCGAAGAAGAAAAAGAAGCCGGCGTAGCCCTGGTAGATATCGGCGGAGGCACTACCGATATCACGATTTTCCAGGATGGCATCATTCGCCATACCGCCGTGGTGCCCTTTGGCGGCAATGTGATTACCAAAGACATCAAGGACGGCTGCAATGTAATGGTGCAGCAGGCAGAAAAGCTGAAGGTCAAATTCGGCTCGGCTATGTCCGAGGAGGTCTACGACAACCGTATCATTACGATACCCGGTCTCAAAGGCCGCGACCCTAAGGAAATCTCCGAGAAAAACCTCGCCCGCATTATCCAGGCGCGCGTAGAGGAGATCCTCGACTATGTGGTGTGGGAAATCCGCCGCTCGGGCTACGAGCGCAAGCTTATCGGCGGCATCGTGCTTACCGGTGGCGGCGCTTTGCTCAACCATATCGATAAGCTGTCGGAATACCACACCGGACTGCCCACCCGCATCGGCATCCCCATTGAACACCTGGCGCACGGCTACAATGAACAACTGAGCAATCCGATTTTCGCTACGGCGATCGGCCTCTTGCTCAAGGGCATTGAAGACCTCGAAGCAGGCAAGGTGCGCATCGAGGCGCCTCCTGTCCAAGAGAAACAGCCCAGCCAGATAGAAGAGGAAGAAACCGCAATGGCCGGCGGCAAATGGTACGAACAATTGTTCCGCAAAACCAAAGAGTGGTTTGAAGCAGAACCCGATTCAGAATTCTGACCGGGCCTTAGCCCCGGGACGCCAACGGGCGCCCCAGCGAGTTGATATTTTGATTTATGTCCATTGGATGCCCCCACTTACTGATACTAATATAACTAGCGGACATCCAGCGGCAGTATTCACAAAAAACAGCAGCCATGTTATTCGATTTGCCAAAAGGTGAAAGCCCGATCATAAAACTTATCGGCGTAGGCGGCGGCGGAAGCAACGCGGTTACCCACATGTTCAAGCAGGGTATCGTCGGCGTAGATTTTGCCATCTGCAACACCGACTCCCAGGCCATGGAAATGAGCCCGGTCCCTACTAAAATTCAACTGGGGCCCTTCCTTACCGAAGGTCGCGGCGCCGGCTCTAAGCCCAATATCGGCAAGCTGGCCTGTGAAGAATCTATCGAGGACGTGCGCAAGTATCTCGAAAATAATTGCCGCATGTTGTTCATCACCGCAGGCATGGGCGGCGGCACCGGCACCGGCGCCGCTCCTATCATCGCCAAAACGGCGCGCGAGATGGATATTCTCACGGTAGGCATTATTACGCTGCCCTTTACTTTTGAAGGGCGCCGCCGTACCGAACAAGGCACCGACGGCTTGTCGGAACTGCGCAAACACGTAGATACGCTTATCGTGATATCTAACGATAAACTGCGCCAGATCTACGGCAACCTGTCTATCTCTGAAGCCTTCGCTGAGGCCGATAATATCCTCACCACTGCCGCCAAAGGTATCGCAGAGATTATCACGGTGCCAGGCTATGTCAACGTCGACTTCGAAGACGTGAATACGGTGATGCGCGATAGCGGTGTAGCTATCATGGGCACCGCGACCGCAGCCGGCGAAGACCGCGCCAAACGCGCCGTGGACGAAGCCCTGCATTCACCCCTGCTGGAGGACAACCATATCAAAGGCGCCCAGCATATCCTGCTCAATATCTCTTCGGGTAACAAAGAGGTCACTATGGACGAGATCTTCGAAATTACGGAGTTCGTCCAGGAGGAAGCAGGTTACGGCACCGACCTCATCTGGGGTAATTGCTACGACGAATCACTGGGTGATAAGATCAGCGTGACGGTGATCGCTACGGGCTTTGAGCACAACGACGACCTCAAAGCGCAAAAAACGACGACCACCGACCGCATCGTGGTTTCGCTCGATGACGATGAAAAAAAAAGGAATAACCCGGAGCAGCGCATTACGCTGTCGGATATAGGTTTTGAACAAAATGACAAACCCGACGCCAATACGTTCGAGTTTGATAATGTCCGCAATGCCTACGATAAGTTCCACCAGCGCCACCACTATTCCTACGAAGAACCCTACGTGAGAAACGACGATAAGGATAAAGAGCGCGAAGACGAAGAACGCCGCAAGATGCAGGAACGCGAGTCTAAACGACGCGAAAAACTGCGCGTGCAAACGCTCAAGCTCAATAATCCGCAAACGATCAATGAATTGGAAAGCGAACCCGCCTACCTGCGCCGAGGCGTCCATCTCGATGATGTACCCGACTCCGGCGACCACTCAATGTCGCGCTGGGTGATCAGCGACGACGAAGAACCCGAGTTTAAGGAGGGCAATTCGTACTTACACGACAATGTAGATTAGTCCAGAATAAGCATTGGATATTCATCAGGGGCTGTACTTCCGGGTATAGCCCTTTTTTTGTTTTGGGTGACGGCTGGGAACCGACTCAGAGGGTGACGACAGAGAACTGGCTCAGGGGGTGACGGCTGGGAACCGACTCAGGGGGTGACGACAGAGAACTGGCTCAGGGGGTGACGGCTGGGAACCGACTCAGGGGGTGACGAAGTGACGGCTTGGAATCAATGAGAAATTTCACTGCCGTCACCACCCGGGATGCTCCCCGGCCGTCACCACCCGGGATGCTCCCCGGCCGTCACCACCCGGGATGCTCCCCGGCCGTCACCATCCGGGATACTCCCCGGCCGTCACCACCCGGGATGCTCCCCGGCCGTCACCACCCGGGATGCTCCCCGGCCGTCACCACCCGGGATACTCCCCGGCCGTCACCACCCGGGATGCTCCCCGGCCGTCACCCAAAAACCCCCTTTCAGCCCCCGAAAATTACCGTTCATAGAAAAAAAGTGGCGCATATCGGTAACATCACCCAACTTTATGGTATTAATTGAGTGTCTGGTACTTGCTAAATGATCTGCACTTAAAAGTTTTAACATTAATTTAAATGGACATGAAGCAACATCCGGAGAAAAAAAAGAGTTCTTAAGGTAAAGACGACGATTTTAATTCCCATGCACCCTAAAACATATCCCGATTATGAACAGCCGAAAAATTAAACTGGCCTTGACCGTGGGCCTGATGAACGCCGAAGCAAGCAGTAACGCCATCTACTTTATAAAAGAAGTGATGCAGGGATTCCAGGAAGTAGGCGCTTTCCTCGGATCAGTACTCAAAGATAAGTCTACGCTCAATAGCAACCATATCCGCCAAACGTATGCCGTGCAATTCGAAAATTGTACCGTAAACGTCGATCTGGTTTCTAACCCCAATACGCAATACCAATACGTACAAGGTTTTCAACTGAATTAACCGACATCTATCACTGTTAACATATCCAAAGCATGTCAAGAGGCGGCTCCTTCATCGGTCCGCCTTTTGTGTTTAAAAGCACTCGGCGGTCAGCACTCAGCACTCAGCAATAATCACCCCCTCGCCCCTCTCCCCCTCTCTCCCTCCCACACTCTCTCCCTCACCATCCTCGACAGTCTGCCATCAAGGCCTCATACAGCGGGCTATTGCCCAAAATCTCCCGGTTTCCCAGTACAATCACCTGCTCCCTCGCCCGGGTCAGCGCCACATTGAGCCGCCGGTCGGTACCCTCGTCGGAGAGCGATATCAAAGCGCTGAGCTGACTGAGCGAATTGGTACACAGCGATAACAGAATGATATCTCGTGCGCCACCCTGATATCGCTCTACGGTATCAATGGTGAGCATGGCGGGGTTGATGCCCTGTTTTTCGAGTACGCTCCTGATCTGGGCGATCTGGGCGCGGTAGGGAGTGATAATACCCAGACTGCCGGCGTTAAAATCGCGCCCGGAAGCGGCGTATAGCTTTTGGATGCGAGCCACCAGATCAGCTACTAGCGTGGCTTCGTGTACGTTGGTTTTCTGGTTGGCACTGCTTTCGTCTACCGGTGTGGACAAAAAGATGTTGCGCTCCCGGCACAGCAGATCCTCCAGTTTGTCGAGGCCGCCCAGGTCGGGGTGGGGGAGCGGCGACTTTTGCCTTTCGTGGGTGCGGGTTCCCGGCGGCAGTATTTTTAGGGTTTTATTATAAAAATATTGGTTGGGAAATGTCATGATGTCCTGGTGCATTCGCCCCTGGTGGCTCAATTGCGCGTAGGCCCAATTCCAGCCTTCGGACTGGCAACGCTTGTACAGCCTTTCAAAAAACGAGTTGCGCAGGTTCAACATGCCGAGCGCCTGCAGATCGGGGTCGTCGACGGCAGAGGCCTGGGGCGATTGGGCGACCACTGCGGGCAACTGCTGATGGTCGCCGATGAGGATGAATCGCTCAAAACGAGGCAATAACCCCGCCAGCGCCGGCTCGAGCACCTGCGAAGCTTCGTCGATGATGACGCGCTGGAATTTCTTGAGCTGCAGCAATTCGGGTTTGGCCATGATGCCCGCCACGGTGGCCACTATGATGCGGTGGCCTTCAATGACGGCCAACAACTCCTGGCGGGTGCGCGCCTTCGAGGTTTTGGCGTCGAGCAATTGCGGCAGGAATCGCTGTTCGGTGGAATATCGCGACCCGATGCGCAGGTAATGCCGGCTAATATCGCCGCCGAGTTCTTCGATGGAAGCGCATATCTCATCTACAGCCCGGTTGGTGTACGCCAGCAAAAGCACGTTTTCGCGCGTATGCGCCAACAACCAGCCAACCATGTGTTTGAGCATCAGGCTCGTCTTGCCGGTGCCCGGCGGTCCCCACAACAGGAAATAATCGGGCGCGCCGAGGGCCGCTTTGAGTATGGCGAATTGTTCTTCGGTGAGCTCTTCTATCGGCGCCAACTCAATGGGGGTTCCCTCGCGAGGCGCTTCCTGGGTGAGCAATAACCGGCGTTTACCAGGAGTGGTGAGCGTCCATTCAAACAGACTGCGATACAGCGAGTTAAAGGAACTGTCGAGCAGGTCGTGTTCGAGATTCCAGTAGTCTATTTCGTTGAAAATGCGGTCGTTAAACTGGGGCGAGCGCAGCCGCGTGATGACCTCGTTGTTAACCATTTCTACGATGGTGCATTTGAATATCTGCCCCGACAGGACGTCGTCGGCCAGGGGGTACAAAACCGCGATGTCGCCCTTTCGGAAATTGGCGAGGGCATTGGTTTTGGTGGTGCGCGAAAAGATGATCAGCGGGTCTTCTTCGCGGGCCCGGTTGTTGATCACCTGCAGGTGACTGAGCACCTCGAAGTTTTCCTGTTTTTCTTCCAATTTGTTGAGCCACAGCGCCGCCATGCCGTTGGGCGCGTCGATGCCCTGCTGCCCGGTCTTGGCCAGTTGCTGCTCGCGGGCGATAAACCCCGAAAAAGCGACGAAATATTTGCGCTCCAGATTGTTAAGAGCTTGGTAGGCCTGATAAAACAAGGCCATATCGCGCTGGACGAAGCCTTTGAAATTTTGCGGGTTGAGTTTGCCGAATAGTTTCCTGCCGGCATCGAGCAAGTCGTCGCCCTGTGCGCTGAGCCCCGACAACAGCCACTCGATGGCCACCAACTGGTTGCGGGCCTGCAGGGCCTCGTATTGCAGGGATTTGACTGCCGGCGCATAACGCAGCGGTTTTTCTTCTTGTCCGGAATAAAGTATGTAACAAATGGGATTCAATTGCTTGCCGTAGGCCGAGCGGATGAGCAGGTCGTAAAGCAGGGTTTGGATATAATGCGAAGCGCCGATGCCGTAGGCATTGGGCATAAACGGCTTGCCGCTTTTGAGTTCTACGATGGCTGAGCGCGAACTGCCCGTGGGGTCGCGGTAAAAGACGTCGAGTCGGCCTTGCAGGCCGTAGGTTTCAGAGAAGAAGGTAGGCTCCAGGGTGCAATCTTCGGGGCTGATATTTTCAGCCTGAAAGCCCCCTTTGGTCATTTGGTTGAGAGTAACGTAGTGTTTTTGAATGTCTTGTAAAATGGCTTTGATCTCGCCATCTGAAAACAGACAAAACGCAAGAGGGTTGGTGTGAAACAGTTTTTGGCGCAAATCCTGGAAAGTGATGCCGGGAAAGGTCATCAGCTGGTCGAGGAAGTAGTTGGCGATGTTGCCCACTACAAGAGCTGCGGAAGGCGCAAAAGGCAGGAAGCGCTTCAGCAGAAATCCCCAGGGATCGACCTGCCCATCGCGGAAGGCCTCGGCCACTGCCGACACGTCGAGGAGGTAGTCGGGCGCGATCACGATGGCTTTGGGCCGGTACACGCCCTCCTGGTCGATTTCTACGTCGAGCAGATTGAGCGCAGTGGGGAAGCCGAATACGCTGCGCAGGGTTTTTATGGTGAGTTCAAAATTGTCGTTGTGGCCGGTGATATTGTACGATATGCGGATGGGATCTTCGGGGCGCGCTTCGTCGCGGGCAACAAGCGTATTGCTGTCGGGCTCGTCGGAAAGCGCCAGTACGCGGGCTTTGGCGCGGAAGCTCTGGGCCTTTGATGTGGCAAAGGGAATGGGCCAGTCGGTAGGTAATAGGAGCGTTAGGCTCTCAGGCGCCGGCGTCTGCCACAGGGCCTCAATGATAGCGGCATTTACTTTCAGCCCCAGCGCCACGCCGGCCGCTTCCTGCCCCTGCCGCCTGTCGGTGGCCATTCGCCGAAAGGCGTGCAAATAGTATTGCAGCCGCCTCTCAATTTGTTGCTGGTGGCACACATAAGCCATTCGCGCAAATAAAGTGGAAAAAAGCAACTGCTCCTTTTTGGAGGCTTCGACAAATATCAGGCTCAACAGCCGGTACAAGGCGTCCGTTTTGCCCGCGGTATCCAACTCCTGGTTGCGGGCAATTTTTTCTATTTCTTTAAATAATAAAACGGCTAACGCCTCTGAGGACATAGATTGGTTTTTTCTTGCTGCAAAATACGATATCCATTTCAGATTTCGGATTGCGGATTTCGGACTGTGGATTGCTGACTGCTGACTGTTGACTGCTGAACTTTTTTCATACCTTAGTGCTTTCAAAATACGTAACTATCTATAAAACCCATGACGATGTTTCGTTCTCTGAGATATGCAGCGCTCCTGACTTTGATGGTAGGTGTTTTCGCTTGCGCGCAAAAATCAAAAGCTCCCCGCCAAAGCGGCGCCGGACTGGCCATGGAACAATGGGGCCTCGCCCGCTCCTGGCCCGACGGCCGCATCTACGCCCGACACCTCAGCGTAGCCCTCGCCCAGCGCAACCTCGAACTCGACTTTCGCACCAATAACCCCCAATGGGAAGCCCTGGGGCCCAAAAATATCGGCGGCCGCAGCATCAGCCTGGCCTTCCACCCCCTCGATAGCAATATCATCTACGTGGGCACGGCCAGCGGAGGACTCTGGCGTACTACCACCGCCGGGGTGGGCGCCAACGCCTGGGAACGCATCTCTACCGGCTATCCCGTGCTGGGCGTCGGCGCCATCGCCATCAACCCCAACGACCCCAACGAAATGTATATCGGCACCGGCGAAGTATACAACTACACCGCCGCCGCCCCCAACGTATACAACCGCCTCACCCGAGGCTCCTACGGCATCGGCATACTCAAAACCACCGACGGCGGCGCCACCTGGTCTAAAACCCTCGACTGGTCGTACGACGAACTTACCGGTGTGTGGGATATCGTCATTAATCAGCAAAACCCATCTTCGGTGTGGGCCGCCACTACCCGCGGACTCTACCGCAGCTACGACGCCGGGCAAAGCTGGGAAATCGCCCACAACCTCGAAATGGCCGTGGATATCGAAATACACCCCGCAGATACATCGAAAATATGGGTGAGCCACGGCGCTTACCTGAGCCCCGATGCCGGCGTGTATCACTCCACCGACGGTGGCAATACCTGGAGCCTGTCGCCAGGCCTGCCTTTTGATTACACCGGCAGAACCATGCTGGCCATCAGTCCTTACCAACCCGACGTGATGTACGCCTCCGTAGCCGACGCTTTTGTGAGCAGAGGGCTCTATCGATCCACCAACGGCGGTGAAAACTGGCAACTGATGAGTACCAAGGACGTGGCCGCCTATCAGGGTTGGTACTCCCACGATGTGGCCATCGTGCCCAATAACCCCAATACGGTATTATACGGCGGCATCGACATGCATAAGTCGACAACCGGCGGCACAAACCCCATCCAGAAATCGTATTGGTACAACTGGGATTTCGGTGTTACCCCCGTGGGCGGCCCCGAAGGCCCGCCCAATTATGTACATGCCGATATTCACGGCATTTATTTTTCGCCTTTTGATACGCACTATGTTTTTGCCGTAACCGACGGCGGTATTTTTTTCTCTGCCGATGCCGGCGAAAACTGGGAAGGCCGCAACGGCGGCTTCCAGAGCCAGCAGTTTTATGCCAATTTTTCTAACTCTACTACCGATGCCAATTTCGCCATCGGCGGCATGCAGGACAACGCCACGGCCATCTACCTCGGCGGCGATGCCTGGCAGCGCGTTATCGGCGGCGACGGTATGAGTACCGCTATTAACCCCGACAATGATATGGTGGTGTACGGCACCTCGCAAAACCTCAATTTACAGCGCTCGCTCAACAGAGGAGTAAATTTTAGCTCGGCAGCCGTTTCTTCGGCCAACGGCGAAGCTAAAAACTTCAACGCCCCCTACGAATTGGCGCCCACCAATTCCAATCTCTTATATGCCGGGGCCCAACGCCTGCACAGGTCGACCAACGGCGGCACCAACTGGGCAGCCACCACAACGGCATTGGTCGACGGGGGTAACTCTATCCTCACTATCGCTATATCGCCATTTGACGAAGACGTAATATATATCGGCACTTCGCCCAATTTTAACGACCCGCGTATTTTAAAAAGCACCAACGGCGGTAGCACCTGGTCGTATATCAACGGCCTGCCCAATCGTACCGCCATGGATATCGTGTTCCATCCCGACGACGAGGAGACGGTTTTCGTGGTCTTTTCCGGTTTTAATACCGAGCACGTCTACCGCAGCACCGACGGCGGCGCCACCTGGACCGCCATCGACAACGGCCTGCCCGACGTGCCCACCAATACGCTGTTTATCGATCCCGATTTCCCCCAACATCTGTATGTGGGCAATGATGTAGGCTTGTATATTTCGTATGATAGCGGCGACAACTGGGAGCCCTACGGCGAAGGCCCCTCCGACGCCGTTATGGTGATGCACCTGAGCCACTCGCCCGCCAACGACAAACTGCGCATCGCCACGCACGGCCTTGGCGTATACCAGGTCGACCTGGCCGAGCCGCCCGTCACTTCAAGCAACGAGCCTGCAAAAGAGCGATTGGTACTCAAAGCGCCTTATCCTAATCCTTCCAGCGATGTGGTTACGATAGAATGGCAATTGCCGTCGCCCACCCGCGTCAGGCTGTCGCTTTACAACGCCCAGGGCCGGTTGACCCGCGTACTGGAAAACCGCGCCATGCCTGCCGGTGAGCACTCGTACCGGTTGCCCGTCGGCGATTTGCCCGCAGGGATCTATGCTGCTGTGTTGGAAGGGGATGGCTTCAGGCAGGCTAAAGCTTTTGTAGTTTCTGATCTTGAGTAGTAGATGGTCGACTGCATTAGATAGAATAGTCCCCAAGTCGTAAAGTCTTACAGCGATAATTCAGGAGGTGATTTGAAATCACCGCCTGAAGTGACGGGGTCGCACAGTTGCCTACTCCTCTGCCTCAACGCCGCCCTGGAGCCAGCGCTTGAACACGGGTGAACGTTCGGTGCTGACCACCGTATCGAGATCGCAGGGGGGGACGAGTTCGAGTTTTACGCGCGATTTGGAATATGTGTACATTTCCTTGATAGCCTGAATATTCACAATAAACTGCCTGTTGATACGGAAAAACGATTTTTCATCCACCAATTCCTCTACTTTTTCGAGTGAAAAATCGAGTGGATAGCGTTTACTTTCTTTAGTGACGACAAAAGTGATTTTATTTTCGGTATAAAAATATGCGGCTTCGTTCATATTGACCACCTTGATCGTTTGTCCCAGCTTAATGAGTAAGCGGCGCGGCTGATTTTCCTGCTGCATAGCTTTTGCCAATTGCTGGTAATCAAAAACGGCATTACTTTTCCACTGCTTGAATTTGTGGATAGCTTGTTCCAGCTCGGTTTGCTTGATGGGTTTCAGCAAATAGTCGATTGCATTCACCTTAAAGGCCTGGATGGCGTATTGGTCGTAGGCGGTAGTAAAAATGACCGGTTTATCGATTTTCGCATAATGAAAAATCTCAAAACTGGGGCCGTCGGCGAGATGGATATCCATAAAGATCAACTCGGGGAGTTCATTGGCGCCCAGCCATTCCATGGTAGCTTCGATACTATCGAGTTGAGCAATCACCTCAATAGTGGGATCGATATCCTGAATAAGTTTCTGTAGTCTTCTTGCTGCTGCGGCCTCGTCTTCAATAATCAGCACTTTCATGCCTGGTCGTTTTTGATAATTGGAATACTCACTTTAAAAACAAACCCGTCTTCTTCCACTTTGACAGGCTTATCAACCAACAGGGCGTAACGCGCTTTGATACTCTGCAATCCGAAGCCGGTAGAGCGCTCCGGCGTAAGCTTGGGTTGCAGGTTATTGCTGACCGACAAATACGCGTTTTCTTCCAGCACAATGTCTACGTTTAGCGGTTTCGTTTTGCTGATTATATTGTGCTTGACGGCGTTCTCTACCAGTATTTGCAGGGTAAGCGGCGCCACATAGGCAGTTTCGCCGTTAACAGACACGTTCAAGCGAAAATTATCGCCGTAACGGGTATTCAGTAAAAAAGCATAGGTTTTTACCAGGGTAATTTCCTCTTTAAGCGGTATGACTTCCTTCTCGCGATATTGAAGGATACTGCGATAAAAGTCGGATAGCTGTTCGACGTATGCTACTGCCAATTTTGGATCCTCATCGATGATCGTGATGAGGGTATTAAAGCTGTTGAATAAAAAATGGGGATTGATCTGGCTTTTGAGCGCTTCGTATTGGCTTTCAATTTTTTCTTTATTCAAAATAGCTTCGCGTTGTACGCGGTACTCGCGTTGTTTCATAAGCCAGTATAATACCCCGCCGACCAGTAAGACTGTGGAGATCAAAAACCAGGGGCGCCTCCACATGGGTGTTTTTACCCTGAAACTATAACTCACCGCCGGCTCCTGGTCGAAAGCCTCGTTTTCGGTGGCCGATACAGTAAAAGTGTATTGCCCTGGGGGTAGATTCGAATAAGTAGCCCTGGGATCTCCTGAAATAATCCAGTCGGGATTAAATCCTTCCAGTTTATAGCGATACTTCACCGTTTTGGGGTCGGTATACCAAAGGCCTACAAATTCAAAAATGAAATTATTTTGGTTGTATGCAAATTCGTTTTGCAACAAAATATTTACCGGTTCGAGGAATACCGATACGTTATACAGAAGGGTGCGGGGGTGAATGCTCAGCTCTTCTTTAAGTGTCGTATAGCGGAGTACCTGGTTTTGGGCGCCGATCCAGACATTGCCGTTATTGTCGGTGGCAAGCGCGTTGAGATTGGGATCGATGTTGTGTATCCCAACCTCATCGTCAAAATAAATGAGGTGCCGTGACAGCGGGTCGAGCAGATCAATCCCTGATTGGTGTACGACGAGAATATTACCTTTTTTATCGGTAGCCAGGCTGGTGATAGCTTGCTCCCTGATACCTTCTTTGACGGTAAGTTGGTAAAAGTGCTTGCCGTCAAATTCAAAAATGCCCTGTTTAGCTGTACTGAACCATATATGCCCGCGTTGATCTTCGGTGATAGCGTAAACCGCGCTCAGGGGCACATCGCCGGCCTGGGAAAAATTGGTAATACGTCCGTTCTCCAATACGCTAATACCTCTGCCGTCGGCGCCAAACCAGGTGCGCCCTTTGCTATCTACAAATACTTTGTATATAAAATTAGTACCCAACCCGTTCTCCTGATTAAAATTGCGATGGGCGGGGCCGGCAGTGGAGAGCAAAGGGTCGGCCTGCAACGTATACTCGGTAACACCGCCCAACGTAGCCATCCAAAGGCGTTCGTTGTGGCCGTCTATAGATAATATGCTCCCGTTGGTAAGGCCGTCTTGTTCTGTGAAATGCCTCAGCCGACCGTTTGCAGGTTGATAGCAGTACACGCCGCCGCCAAAGGTGCCGATCCACAGATTTTGAAAATTATCTTCATAAAGACTCAGTACATTAAGAGTTAGATGGGCCAATTGGGGTACGTAGGCGCCGTTGCCCTCAGGTTCGTAGCGGTACAAACCGTCCTGCGTACCCACCCATAGCCGGTTCCTGGAATCTGCCAGGACGGCCTGGATATTGTCGAGCCGGCCCGGAATAAACTCAAACGGCCGGTTGGCTGAGCAAATGCCGTCAATATTGTTCAACACCCAAATATTGCCTTCAACATCTTTATGGAGGTCGAACACTTTGGAAGCGAGCGACTTATCAGAACAAGCCAGCCGCTGGAGTTTTTTGGTAAGCAGATCGAAGCGGAATAAGCCCTGTCCGTCGGCGCCTATCCACAATTCCCGGCCTTCAAACAATTCAAAACTGTTGATTACACCAAACGTCCACTCCGTATAGGGGTATTCAAATTTCCAGGTTTTTGTATTAAAATAACAAAAACCCTTATCATAAGTCCCTATCCAGCAATTGCCCTTTTCGTCGGGCAAAATGGCGCGCACGATATCGTCGGGTAATCCCTGTGCACGGGTTAAATTGTATACCGATTTTTTGCCGGCGCGCAAAGCGCAAATACTTATACCCCCATCCGTAGCGGCCCAAAGCCTGCCGTTTACGTCCTTGACGAAAGCATAAATATCGTTACCCAACAGTCCGTCGTCGGTATTAAAACTGTATAGCCGATTATGCTGAAAATAGTAAAGGCCTTCTCCGTAGGTAGACAACCACAACACACCGTTACCGTCTTCGAGAATACCTGTTATGGCTACTTTTGGCAGACCTTCCTGTGGGGCCCAAAGAGCAAATTTGCCGGATTGGGATTTGGTAAAAACCGCCCCATCTTCATAGCCGACCCACAGCGTACCCTGGCGATCCTCGTAAATAGCAGTGGCTGCCCGCTGGACGGAATCGCCTGAAGGCCGGAAGGTAAAATTGCGGCCATCGTATTGGAATAACCCCCTATCAGCGCCAAACCAAAGCAAACCGGATTCTGCCTGATATACCTTCTTGACGCGGGTATCCTCCCATTCGCCGCCCATCGGATGGTGGTTAAAACGGGGTGTTTGTGCGTGTAGCGCCATCCCAAGCGCCAGGCTGCATATGGTAAAAAATAATTTCAACGCCCTTGCATTGTGAAAACGGCCTCCACTTTCAACTGAATTTCGTCGGCTATTTTCTGATATACGATTTTGGGGATCGCAATACCGTGTTCTTCGAGAAGCACTGCAAAACTGGAGCGCACGGTGAGTTTTCCGCCTTTGGCAGAGATGGTCGCTTTGATAATGCGTTCTTGTTCGATACCGTGTACATTTAATTTGCCCTTGGCGCGCACTTCATATTCTCCGTCTTTGGTAAAATCAATCTGCTCGATGATTTTGCCGTTAAATGTAGCCTTGTCGTATTGCGTGCTTTCCATATAATTTTCGTTGAAATGCTCGCGCTGCAAAGGGCTGTTGAAACCCTCAAACGATTTGACGGGTACGGTGAAGGCAAATGTTTTTTTGTCGGCGTCGATGGCGCCCCTGAGTTCTTTTGATTGTGCTTTGATCACTTCCAGGGGCGCTTCGGAGGTAAAACTTATCTCGCCCCGTGAAGTTATATACCGGCTTTGGGCCTGCACATAAGTTGCTACTATACAAGCGCCCATAACGAAGAGGTATGTTGTTCCCAGTCTCATACTATAGAAGTTTGCCAATTGACGACGCAATCTTCTAAAGAAACATCGCCATTGCGAAAAAATATATGCCGAACGGGAAAAAAAATGGTCTGAGCCGGGCAATTTTCGATTTCGGAATTCGGATTTTCGATTTCGGATTTATCCTCGTTCAATCCGCAATCCGCAATCCGCAATCCGCAATCCGAAATCCGAAATCCGAAATCCGGTTACTCGGCCAGGTTGATCAGCGTGCGGTAGTCGTCATAGCGGGCATCTTCGGTTTTCATCTCCAACAGGGGCAATAAAGCTTCGCCATAGTGGTCTTCGAGGTGCGGCAGGGTTTGTTCGCAGCGCACTTCTACCATTCCTTCTTTGATTTGCGACAAACGCCAGGCATAAGTAGCTTCCAGCCGTTCCAGGATGCGTTGATTGACTTCTGTGTGCGCTACCTGTGGCGCCACCGCCACGGCCTCTTTGAAGGCCAGTTCGTTGCGGGCGATGAGTTTGCCGCTTTCCATAATAAAATACGCGGTATGGGCCCAGGAATCTTCGTTGCTCAGCAGACGCGCGTATAATACGAGTTGGAGGTCTTCTTCGTTGCGAATGAGTTGCTGGCGGAATTGGGCGCCCGACCATTTGAGGTCTATGACTGCAATTTCTCCTTCCCTTTCGAGTACCAGGTCGGCCCGTCCGTTGAGGCGTATTCCGGCTATGCCGCCTTCGAGGGGGCGTTCGGTGGCCGATACGCGCCAGCCATTTTGCACAATCAGACTGACCAGGCTCCAGGCGGCGTATTTGATACGGTTAATAAAGGCCACCCTCTCCGGTTCGCGACCGTAAAGGAGCAAAACAGCGCCTTCTTTGTGAAGGAGGGGGCCGGCTTCTTTGTCCACCCATTGCGCTATATCGTGGCGGGTCCAGTTGTAAATATCCTGGAGCAGCAGCCGCTCAAAAAAGCGGTGCGCCAGGTTGCCCATCAGCGCGCGATCTTTTACCACGCTGAGAATAGAAGAATTGACCAGCTTGATCTGGTGGCGGAAAATCCACTGGTAGGGGTAATACAACAGGGAATTCAGGCTGGTAAAAGTTTCTTCCTCGCGGGCTACCAGGCGATGGGCGGAGGGTAAACGCAGGAACGGCTGCGGGCGGCCCAGTTGGCGCGGAGGCAGGGGCGTAAAAACGGGGAGTTGGAAATCCCGTTGCCAGGGCGTACTTGCAGCATGTGGGCCAATTCGCAGCGTAATGGTCTCAAGCTCGCCAAAAGTAGCCTCCAGGTCGCCCAGCAGCGGGTGCGGGTGGGCAGGTTCGCCTTCTACCGATTCCGGAATAACGAGTACTACCCGCTTCCGGGTCCACAACAGGGGTTGTTTGCGTTGCCACAAGGCCAGCGCATTTTCTTCGTGAGGTTCCACAAGCCTGATGCCGGAAAGACCGAGCCAGATTCGTTCGTGTTGGTACCATCGGGAGAAAAAGTGGGAGGTTTCCAGTTGAAGAAAGTTCCACCACATGAGTTCATCGCAGTCGCCATATAGTGCCCCTGGCTGATGGATAACGGCGGGAGCCCCGATTTCAACGGTGTTAAATTGTGCCGGCGCCGGCTGATAGATAGTGCGTACGATGCGTTCCAGTGCCAGGTTGGTGAGGGCGGTTTCGGGAAGCGCTTCCAGTAATTCGCGTACTCGCCGGGCTTGTAGATTTAGCGCCAGCAAGGACTGGTTTTTCCCACCTCCTTCATCAAAGGTCTTCCAGGCCCATTGCTCCAGATAATCGAAAATGTCAATTGCTTCAGATTTGGGCACGGCCTGGTGCAAATCGTAGCGCCTGCGTTCAAACCAGAATTCGTATTGCTTGCGAATGGCGCCGGCAGACAGCCCCCCCGGGCGGTTCCCGCTTTCCTCCAGTTCATCAAAATAACGGCGGATCATAGCAAACCAGCTATCGCTGTTGATGCCGGGGGTGGCGGCCATCTGGGCGGCGATGCGGTGTGAAAGTTCTTCGTCGAGTGGTTTTACCGGCAGCGACACAAATTCCATGATTTTATAGGGGTCTATCGGTTGCCACAAAAAGGCAGGCACGAGTTTCAATACCTGCAGGGTGGGCCGCGACAACGAAGTAGCCAATAGCCCCATACTGGGTAATCCTTCCTGTATCAGCGCATCGTCGAGGCTTCTGCGTTTATCTGCGATGAGGCAGAGTGGGCGAAACGATTCGTTGCGGCGCATGAGCTGCGCTACGTATGCTGCCAGGTCGCTTTCGCGTTGCCCGCGCAAGATCAGCAGGCTACCATCGCCTTTCAGCGACAGGCGTGCGGTGGATGGCAACTGCTCGACGAGCCGGCGTTGGAACATGCCGAGGTCGGTAAACGCCGGCGCCTGGCCATCCGTACGGGCGGGTTTATTGACGGTTACCCCGTTTTTAGCCAACTCGTCAAATAATCGCTGGAAATGTACGGGTAATTGCCCGGGCATTTCACACAAATAAATGGCCGAAAGATTGCAGCGGCGGCGATTGATATATTTAAGTACGGTAGTAAACCGGTCGGCATATCCGGCAGAAAGCGCGAGGTTGCCGGTATGCAAAAATTGTTCGATAGCTGCCATTTGGTAGAGGCGCGGCGGAGTGGTATTATTGGTGGCAAAATCCCAGCCCGACAACACCAGTTCGTCGCGACGCGACAGCAAGTCTTCGGCAGTGGCCAGTTCGTCGGCTTCAAACGCACTGATATAAAAAGCATCCGCATGATCTTCGGCGTAGTGAAGCAGTGCCTGGCGGTATTGTTCAATACGCAGGTGCTCGTTGTCGGAATCGCGCAAAGTCAATCCCAGGCGCGACTCCAGCAATCTGAGCAAGCCCTGGGGGCCCACAAAGCTGACGCCGCTGCCCATATTCCATACCGGAGGGTAGACTTGTTCATCAAAAGATAATCCGAAGTATATTGTCATACGATTCTGGTATATTTGCGATGAGGGTTTATGCGACTGAAAGGAGTCCCGTACTGACCAAAGGGAAGTCGGGAAGGGTTTATGAGGGTTTAATTATTCCCATAAATATAACACATTGCTATGAAACCTATTATTTACATGCTGACATTGATTATTGCATTAACAGCCGCGAGTAATGTGGCATACGGTTTTGCGGGCATGACGGCCTGCGGGGCAGAAGCGGCGGCGGGCGCCGACGCCGGGCAATCTCGCCGGGTGTTGAAAGCGCAGAAAAAGTGGCAAAAGCTAAAGCAGCGTTTGGAAAAACTACCACGCAAATTGGGAGAAGTGTGGGATGACGGCAAGTTTCGCATCGGTGTTATCCTTTTGGGTGCTGCGCTTATCCTGGCGCTTGTTTCGATCATTATTTCGCTGGGTGGGTTGGTAGACCTTATTGCAGGAGTGCTGGCACTGGGCGGCATTGTGCTGATTATATGGGGGCTGGTTACGGCCTACGGTTAAGACTGTAAGACTATACGACTCGTACGAGCAATGATCATATAGTCGTACAGTCCATTTCTCAATCCTGGCTGCCGGTTTCTCTTTGGAGGCGTTGGATTTGGGTATCCCAAAGCTGGCGTTGGTCGGCTAGTTCGTCGTTATCGCAGAAGTCGATTACTTCCAGTATGGTTTCGCCGGTAACAGGTGCTTCGGTGATATTAAATTCGAGGTATTCATTGTCGTATTCGGCTTCCGTCCAGCGAAACCGCACTCTTTCTTCTTCGATATCGTCAATAATTTCGGCGGTTTCCGTGTAGCCGTTCCAGGCAAACGTGTAGAAATTGCCATGAATATCCACTTCATCGCAGAACCAGCGCACCAGGCAGGAAGGCGTGGTAAAAAACTGATACAGTATAGTGGGAGATGCCTTGAACAGGTATTCCAATCTCAGTTTTGTTCTACCCATACATTTTGGCGCTTAGTTGAGCATGCTATAAAAAAAATTTAATATCAGCCCGTTAAAAATTCAATGCCGCAATAAAAAATAAAAAATTGATTTATCCAAACATAATTCGCTGTGCTTACATAAACAACTTTTTTTTCTGAGGGAAAACTATTAGCATTTGATGGTGTTTTCACCTTGTGTTAGTAAATAAAAGGCCCTCCCACTTGACAGGCATGGGTAATTGGCCTAATTTTGTGATCTGAAACCCAAACATAAACATCCAGGCGTGATCAATCACAATTCGACTTAACAGTTTGACATTCACTCCTGCCGACCAAATCGGCTTATCCCTGTTCATATCCAAAATCTCTACAACTAAAAAAAGGATTGCAATCCATTGTGAAATTAAACATAAAAGCGCTGAGTAGATGAGACAGCTTAAGATTACAAAATCTATTACCAATCGGGAAAGCCAGTCACTTGAGAAGTATCTGCAGGAAATAGGAAAAGTAGATCTGTTGACGCCTGAGGAGGAAGTAGACCTTGCCAAACGAATCAAGCAGGGCGACCAGGCGGCACTGGAAAAGCTCACCAAGGCCAACCTCCGCTTCGTAGTTTCGGTGGCCAAACAATACCAAAACCAAGGCCTTTCGCTTAGCGACCTGATCAACGAGGGCAACCTCGGCCTGATCAAAGCCGCCCAGCGCTTCGATGAAACCCGCGGCTTCAAATTTATCTCCTACGCCGTGTGGTGGATTCGCCAGTCGATCCTTCAGGCATTGGCCGAACAATCGCGTATCGTGCGCCTGCCACTCAACAAGGTAGGCTCGTTAAATAAGATCAATAAGGCATTTTCGGAGCTGGAGCAGGAATTCGAACGCGAACCCTCTCCTGAAGAATTGGCCGAAATGCTCGAAATCCCCACAGAAGAAGTAGAGACCACGCTCGGCGTTGCTGCCCGCCACGTTTCTATGGACGCACCCTTTGTAGAAGGGGAAGATAACTCGCTACTCGACGTACTTGAAAATAGCGGCACCCCCCAAACCGATACGGCATTGGAATATATCGAATCGCTGCGCCGCGAAATCGAACGCTCGCTTTCTACGCTCACCGACCGCCAATGCGATGTGATCAAATTGTATTTCGGCATCGGCGTTGAGCACCCCATGTCGCTGGAAGATATCGGCGATAAATTTGGGCTAACCCGCGAGCGCGTTCGCCAAATCAAGGATAAAGCCATCAATAAGTTGCGCTCGGCTAATCGCAGCAAGCTGCTTAAGCACTACCTGGGCTCTTAGCGGTCAGACCGCTAAAAGCCGCGCCACCGCCGAGTGCCCGCGCTCGCCTAGTGCCCGCGTAAATTCGTTGACATAGAGGTTGATATGGGCGTACATCACGCCCTCATCCATCTCCTGGCTATGTGCGCGAACAAAAGGCAGCGCTTCTGCGGGGTTATCCATTGCATAGGCTACGCTGCGCGTCATTACCCGCCCTATGGCCTCTTGCAGTTCCGGCGGCAGTTCGTTATTAACCGCAATACCTCCCAGGGGGATAGGTAAGCCGGTGTTTTGCTCCCATATTTTGCCAAGGTCTGCCAGTTTGACGAGGCCTTTATCCTGGTAAGTGAACCTGTTTTCATGGATAATGAGGCCGGCATCCGCCTCGCCGTTCAATACGGCATCCTCAATGGCTGAAAACAACATAATTGGCCGGTTGACAGCTTGTGGGTAAACCTGGCTAAGTAGAAAATTGGCGGTGGTATATTGCCCGGGGATGGCAATGCGGGCATTATTGATCATTTCTTCCGTCATCGGTTGGCGGGCAATTAACAAAGGGCCGCAGTTATTGCCCAAAGCCGCGCCCGATTCAAGCAGGTTGTACCGATCAGTAAGATACGTATAGGCGTGAAAACTGAGTTTGGTCACATCCAGACGGCCTTCGAAAGCCCAATGATTTAGTGCCTCCACATCAGCCATAACGACGTCGAAAGACAGCCCTTCGGTGTCTATTTTGCCGTGCACCATGGCATCAAAAATAAAAGTGTCGTTTGGACAAGGAGAAAATCCCAATGATATTTTCATAATTTTCCGCTTTTTTCATACCACCACATTATGGAGGCCATTCAGGTTTTATACGAAGACAACCACCTTCTGGCAGTAAACAAGCCGGCAGGATGGCTGGTTCAAGGCGATGAAACGGGCGACGAGCCGCTCAGCAATTGGGCGAAAGCCTATATCAAATCGCGCTACAACAAACCCGGCGATGTCTTCCTGGGCGTAGTACACCGTATCGACCGGCCGGTAAGCGGCGTAGTCGTCATGGCTCGTACCAGCAAGGCCCTCGAGCGAATGAACCGGTTATTTCAGGAGCGCAAGATACAAAAAACGTATTGGGCTATATGCGCGCAGCGCCCCGAACCGTTTAGCGGCCACCTGGCGCACTACATTGCCAAAGATACCGCCAAAAACGTGGCGAAAGCCTACGACCGACTAAGTCGACGCGTTACCGATGCCAAATTGGGCGAACTCGACTACGAGTTGCTTGCCGAAATTGACGGGCGTTGCCTGTTGGGCGTGTATCCGCTCACCGGCCGGCCCCATCAGATCAGGGTACAACTGGCCAAGATCAACTGCCCTATTGTGGGCGATGTAAAATACGGCTTCCCGCAGCCGTTGCACGACGGCTCTATTGCCCTGCATTGCCTCAGTTTGTCGTTTGAACATCCCGTGCTAAAAACACCTATCACTATTAGCGCCGACCCTCCCCGCAGCCATGTATGGCGGCCATTCCTGCATTTACGCTAAACAGAAAAACCATGGAGAACTTTACCTTGCTGGACGTACTCGTGAGCCCCGATAACGGGCAACCGCTGCATATTGACGCAGCCACGGGTCAACTCCTCGATCATAGCGGCGCTTTTTCTTACGCCCGCGTGGAGGGAGTACCTGTTTTGTTGCCCCAAAATGCACAGGAACGCTTTGCCAAACCCGAAGCTTTCAAGCAATTTAATACCCCGTTTTATTATGTAACCCATTACCAAACCGATGCAGAAGCCTTCGATTATTTTGAAATACCCGAAAGCGCCGCCGAAAGACATGAAAACCGGCGCCTGCACGAAGCCATCATGGCAGAAACCCCGGACGCTGCAAAACGAATTCTCGATGTAGGCTGCGGCAATGCCTGGGTAGCCCAACACTATTGCCCACTGGGCGTTGCAGTGTTCTCCATGGATATCTCAACCGTCAATCCAGTCAAAGCTATTAAAAACTACCCTTACGGCCGCCATTATGGCGTGGTGGCAGATGTGTATGCCTTACCCTTTCGCGAAGGCACTTTTGATTGTATCATTGCCGCCGAGATCATCGAACACGTACCCGACCCGGCGGCCTTTATCCGTTGTCTGCTGGGTGTACTCAAGCCGGGCGGCACGCTTATCGTGACTACCCCCTACAACGAAAAAATAGTGTACACCCTTTGTATCCACTGCAACCGGCCTACTCCGATGCATGCCCATCTGCATGCGTTTACCGAAAGCAAGATCCTGGATTTATTACCCGGCGATCGCCGACTTAAATCCAATGCTTACGCTTTTCACAGCAAAGTATTGAGCCGCCTCCACTTGCATGTTTTATTACAATATCTTCCCTTTGCTTTATGGAGAACTATAGATAACCTGGTAAACCGCATCCTCTTCAAACCCTCCAGATTGTTGCTGAAAGTGGTAAAATAAGCGAGCTGATGATAATATCACTTTTTTGATCAATTCTTTGTCGTTTTGGGCGTTTTATTCGGGGGCATTGTTATCTTTGTTTAAGACAAACTCCCCTGCTATGAACAGTGTTGTAACACAGCGGTTTATCAAATGTCATGACAAATTGCGTGATGACAACCGCGTTCGTTCCAGTAGGCAGTTTGCCGTCATGCTCGACTACTTACCTCAAAGTTTAAGCGAAATACTTAAAGGCCGGCGCGATGTCACTATCGAATTGCTCCGAAAAGCCGTAGAGAAATACAAGATCAGCCCCGCCTATTTGCTCACCGGCGACGGCCCTATGTTCCTTACCGAAGAAGACCACAAAGATTTCCGGGTACTCACCGTTATGACTAACGCAGAAGACGATGAGCGCATCGTACACGTGCCAATTCCTGCCCAGGCGGGCTACGTCAGCGAATTGTCGAACCCGGTTTTTGTGCAGGAGCTTCCCTCTTTTACCCTACCCGACTACAAATACAAAGTGGGCACGCACCGTTCTTTCGATGTGGCGGGCGACAGCATGGAACCCACCCTGTTTGAAGGCGATAAGGTGGTTTGTAGTTTCCTCGAACCCACCCTCTGGGAAACAGGTTTAAAGGATAATTACGTTTATGTAGTGATTACCCGGGCAGACGTGGTGGTCAAACGCGTGTTTAACCGTATTCGTGAAGATCGCTGCGTAGAGTTGGGCTCCGACAATTCCTTTTACGACACGTACCGCATTCCCATTAACGAAGTACGCGAGATTTGGTACGTCAGGGCCAAAATAAGCCCTTTCCTACCCTCTCCCCAAAACCTGAAAAACCACCTGCAAAACGAAATCAAAGAATTGTCAGTAACCATTGGGCAGCAATCGAAGTTAATAGCAGAATTGCAACAAACCCTCCGGCATTTCGTGAACGGTCAAAACAAACATTAACAACCATGTCGAAAAAACGAGTTACCGCAACGGTTACTTATATCCCGCAAAGCGGCGGCTTTTGGAGCCTCATCGGCGAAAACGGCGAAGAATGGCGCCCCGTATCAATGCCCGAACAACTCAAATACAACGGCAAGAAGGTGGACGTCGTGCTAGACGATGCCGATGACGATTTTTCCATCTATATGTGGGGTACGCCCGTGGTTGTCGTTTCGTTTCAAACACCTCTTCCCTGATTTCACATACGCATGCTTTTTCAAGTTGAACGAAGGTTCGCTTGTTAGAAATTTTAGGCTAGTTATCTCTATCCCTTGATTTTATTGAACTATTTTATTAACTTTGTTTATATATATTTGTTAATCCCCCTGTTCAGGTAATCACCCTCCCGACAAGTTGTTGCAAAAGCAATGCAATCTTGGGCAATCAGAAAGGCACTATCTACTTAATATTCAATTGATCATACATTACATGTTCAAGTTAAATTCCCATGAATACGCGTAACACAACTGAATTAGCAACTATGAGAAAAATAATCATGACGCTGGTGATGGCCACTGGGTTGGCTACGCTGGCATACGGACAAATGGGTATGGTAACTACAATTTCAAGTGTAAACGGCAATCAAATTTGCTATGGCCTGGAGGCCGAAAATTGCGCTTTTATTAAGCTCGTTACGCCTCCGCCATTACCGGTACCTAGTACGGCTGTACTCAACTACACGTGGACGGTTACCCATGCGAATGGTAGCTGGACCTGGCATACCAACCACCCGGAGCGCACTGTTCCTATTCCTTTTCCCGGCGTATATACCATACAGGTAAAGATCGAATACGTGAGGCGTCTAACGGGCAGGCCGTTCGCCGCTTTTTGGTCTAACAAGCTTTTTGTAACGGGTATCAATTGCAATTGAGCCGGCAGGATTAGGGTAAGTCGAGATGCTTAAGGGCCTCCTTGTAGGTTAATGGAGCCAGCTTGGTTTTAGCCGTAAAAGCTCTTACCTGTTCAGGAGCTACTCGTGCGTATTGGCGCAAGGCCCAGCCCGCAGCTTTATTCACAAAAAACTCCCTGCTGTCGCTCCTGCGTGTGATACATGCAAAAAGTAGTTCCTCGTTTGTTTTGTGTTTGTAGGTCAACTGTACGAGTATAGCAGCCCTTTGGAGCCAGAAGTTGTCGGATTCGATCCATCGAAGTGCCGTGGGCGCCAGCAGATGGGGATGAGCGAGCAATAGTCCGCCGCACAATTTGGGCGACAGAAAATCGACCGTATCCCACCACGATTTTGTAACGATTAATTCTTCCAGTAAGGGCAACCACGAGGGGTCCAGTTTTCGGGCGAGCGGCTCCATGAGGTCGCCGACTGCGTATTGCCACTCCCGCTCGTCTTGCTGAAAGCAAAATCGACAGAATTCCTGCAATGCCGGAAGGCCGGGAAGGCCCTTCTCCTTCTTTATTTCTTTGATAAGGTTTTTGCGATCGGGGCTTTTAATACCGTAAAAATTGAACTTTTCGCGCATATAGCGCTTCATAAAAAAGGCATTTTCCGGGTCGGCCCGGGCTTCAAAAACCTGCCGCAATGCCGTCTCAAAATCCAGCACGTTTGCCATATCAGAGTTTGTTGAGAAACGCAGCCAGGGAAGCTGTGTCAACTTCCTGCATATAAAGGTAATAAAATACCTGACTGGATTTCAGCAGCGTTTCGCTGAAATAGAGTTTATCACCCACTTGCCCTACGGCCAGTACACGGGCCGGCAATTTCAGCGGTACGTTAAAAGAGGAAAAGTGGTGTTTGCCCTCGTACATGCGCATAACGGTATTCGAGCGGTGCAAAGCCAGAAAAGCCGTCATTTGCGCCCCTGCTACGGGTTCTGGAAAAATGCACTTAGCGCTGATCATGTATTGTTTTCCTTTCACGGATACCGGTGTCGCGCAATTCCACCAGCCGGTGGAAGAAATAGCTCCGTGCACATACATACGCCCATGAATCCGGCGCAGAGACAGTTTTCCGGGCGCTGCCTTTTTCCAATTAGGCAGCGCAGAAGACGCCGTAAACGACTGCAGGGAAGACTGGCCTGCGCAGTATAATTGAAATGCGAGCGGGTTGTATCGCGATTCATCGATAGGGATGTCTACCTCTATGGGTGTCTCAAAAAACAAAAAACTGCCGTCGGCGGCATATGCCTGGAGGTGAAAAACCACTGCGCTTTCGAGCAGGTGATTTTCAGCAGCATTAGACATACCGGCCGCAATCATTTCGCCTTTATTGACCAATTCGGTGAGTTCAAGCCTGATATCGCCGCTGGGGATCTGCCCGGTGGCATGGCGGCAAGCCAGGGCGGACAAGGTAACGCGAATGCCGCTGAGCCCGACTACCAGCGTACTTTTTCCTCCGTCAACTTGAAAACATTGGGTTTCGACCATCGTCTTTTCCAAAAAAGACGATGGTATCACGGGGGGTGAGTACATAGGTGCGCTTGTCATCTGTGTGCGTTTTCTCTTTGTTAACAATAAACCAAACCCGGCGCAAATGAATAGCCGCATTTACCGCTGGGTGATTAGTTGGCTGTTTTTTATAGTATGTATGGCCTTGTCAAGCTTTTAATAGCTTGTACCGGTTCGGGATGACGTAGAGGTATGTAGTGTTTGCGTTTAAGGGAAAGCCTCTTCAGATAAGCGATAAGTCGATGGGAGGGTTGTGTAGACAAATGTAAGCGCTTCTCCCTTTTTTTGCAAATTCTGCAACGATTTGTTGAAAAAAAATTCAACATTGTCGCCGCGTTTTGATAATTTGAAACCTGGAAAAGCTTGTATATGAGTGGGATGATACCATTGGCAGAACGCATGCGGCCCACGAGCCTGGAGCAATATGTGGGCCAGCAGCACCTGATAGGACCGCAGGCTGTACTCAGCAAGGCACTGGCCACGGGCAGGCTGCCTTCTATGATCTTGTGGGGCCCTCCGGGAGTGGGCAAAACCACCCTTGCACGCCTGTTGGCCCAACAGGTAAAAAGCCCGTTTCACACGCTCAGTGCGATCAACTCGGGGGTGAAGGACGTACGGGATATGATTCAGCGCGCCCGCGGACAGCATTTTTTTAATGCGCCCAAGCCTATTTTATTTATAGATGAAATTCACCGCTTTAGCAAATCGCAGCAAGATTCACTTCTTGGTGCGGTAGAAGACGGCACGATCACTTTGATCGGCGCCACCACGGAGAATCCTTCTTTTGAAGTGATCCCCGCTCTCCTGTCGCGATGCCAGGTATACGTGCTCAACCCCCTATCAAAAGAAGAATTGATGGGCCTGCTCGAAAATGCGTTGCACCACGACGAGGAATTGCAAAAGCGAGAGATCATCATCGTGGAAAATAATGCGCTGCTTTTGTATTCAGGCGGCGATGCCCGCAAATTGCTCAACGCCATCGAACTGGTGGCCGACACAATGCCGGCAGAGGAAAAACTGACCTTGACCGACGAGTTGGTCACGCAAGCTATACAGCAGCATCTGGCCATGTACGACAAAGGCGGTGAGCAGCACTACGATATCGCCTCTGCGTTTATCAAGTCTATTCGCGGCAGCGATCCCAACGCCGCCGTATATTGGCTGGCCCGCATGCTGGAGGGCGGCGAAGACGTGAAGTTTATAGCCCGCCGTATGATGATCGCCGCGGCTGAAGACGTCGGACTTGCCAACCCCAACGCGCTATTGATGGCCACTACGGCTTTTCAGGCCGTTCACACTATCGGCATGCCCGAAGCCCGTATTATTTTATCACAAGCAGCCATTTATTTGGCTACCAGCCCAAAAAGCAACGCGGCTTATGTGGCTATCAGCGAGGCTATGGCTTTGGTGGGTCAAACGGGATCGCTCCCGGTGCCGCTGCACCTGCGCAATGCCCCCACCTCGCTCATGAAGCAACTTCAATACGGCAAGGGCTACAAATACGCCCACGATTATCCCGGCAATTTTATCGAGCAGGAGTTTTTACCCGCCGAAATAGCAGGCAAATGCTTTTACAACCCCCAGCACAATGCCGCTGAGGAAAAACTGCGCCAAAAGCTGAAAGCGGAATGGAAGGAGAAGTATGGGTATTAGAATGTTGGATGCTTGATGTTGGATGTTGAATGTTTGCAATGTTGGATTAGCGTTTACCGCTACCCTGAATCGTTGCTAAAAGCTATTAACGATGGCCACAAAATCCTCTGCCTTGAGCGAAGCGCCGCCGATCAGTCCGCCGTCTACGTCGGGTTGGGCAAATAACTCGCGGGCATTGGAGGGGTTGCAACTACCGCCGTAGAGTATCGTGGTTTGCTCGGCCAGTTCTTTGCCGTATTGCCGGGCAATCAGGCTGCGGATATGGTGATGCATCTCCTGGGCCTGCTGCGGCGTGGCGGTTTTGCCGGTGCCGATAGCCCATACGGGTTCGTAGGCAATGACTACCCGGGCAAATTCCTCTGCGGAAAGCCCGAATAATCCTTCTTTTAATTGCTGAGCCACCAGTGCTTCGTGGGTTCCGGCTTCTCTGATATCCAGTTTTTCACCGCAACAAAAGATGGGCAACATGTCATTAGCCAATACGGCGGCAACCTTTCTAGCCAGCAAATCATCGGTTTCGCCAAAATATTCGCGCCGCTCCGAATGGCCGATAATGACGTAGTCGACACCCGTCGATTTCAGCATAGATGCAGAGACCTCGCCGGTATACGCCCCTTTTTCTTCCTGGTGGCAATTCTGGGCGCCCAGGTAGAGGTGGGTCATATCCTGAATGATATTGCTCACGCTTTTCATGTGAATGAACGGTGGAGCGAGCACCACTTTTACCTCGGTGGGTTGCAACAACCTGATGATATCTGAAGTTAGATCGCGGCCTTCCTGGTAATTTTTGTTCATTTTCCAGTTGCCCGCTACCAAACGCTGACGTGCTGACATAAAACTCGTATTAGGTTATGGCGCCAAATATAAGACTTATTCCGGCTTAGTGGCTTTCAAAGCGTATACCATTGGCAATTTGCCTTCGTATCCTTCAAGATACCAGCCTCCATTGGGTGAGGGAGTCATACGTGGAAAAGACTTGTAGGGCGACCAGTCGTATTCGGCAAAATGCTCGATACGCAGCCCTTGGCGCAGAAGCACCCCCAGCACCTGGTCGAGGCTGTGGTTCCAGCTGATCGAAGTATTTTTGATGGGCGCGTCGCGGTCGGCATAGGTACCCTGGATTTCTTCAACGATAGCTTCCCGTTGAAAATAAGAATACGCTATGTATTTAAAGTCGTCGTCGAACATCCAGATCACGGGATGAAATTCGACGAAGTGAAATTCGCCGCCGGGTTTGAGCATTCGATTGACGACTTGCCCCCACTTTTCGAGGTCGGGCAGCCAGCCAATGGTGCCGTAAGAGGTAAATACGATATCAAATTGCTCGTCGATATGTTCGGGCACATCGTAGACGTTGCAGCAGACAAAGCGGGCGTCAAGGCCCAGCTTGTCGTTGAGCTCGCGCGCAGTGGCAATGGCTGCATCGGAAAGGTCGATGCCGGTGGCCCGGGCGCCCAGGCGCGCCCACGACAAGGTATCCTGCCCGTAATGGCATTGCAGGTGCAACAGCGTTTTGCCCTTTACATCGCCAACTTGCTCCAATTCAATAGATTGCAGCGAGGTAGCGCCGGCCATAAAGGCTTCCTGCGCGTATAGCTCAGATTGCAGGTGGTAAGGCACCTTAGCGTTCCAAAGCTCGCGGTTGAGGGAGAGGTAGTTATCCATGGAGAAGGTTGATGAAGGTTGATGAGGGGTTATGAGGGGCGATGAAGGGTGATGAGAGTACCCCCTCATAACCCCTCATAACCTTTCATAACCTCTCATAAACCCTTAATTCTTCACTTCCGCATCCGCTTTACCGGCCAGATCGAGGATAAAGGCGTATTCCAGCGCGATTTCCTTGAGGCTTTCAAAGCGCCCGGAGGCGCCGCCGTGGCCAGCTTCCATATTCGTATGCAGGAGTAAGGGATTTTTATCGGTTTTAATGGTGCGCAACTTGGCCACCCACTTGGCAGGTTCCCAGTACTGCACCTGTGAGTCGTGCAGGCCGGTGGTGACCAGCATAGCGGGATAGTCTTTAGCTTCCAGATTGTCGTAGGGCGAATACGACTTGATGTAGTCGTAGTAAGCCTTGTCTTTGGGGTTGCCCCACTCGTCAAATTCACCGGTGGTGAGGGGGATGCTTTCGTCGAGCATCGTGGTGATCACATCCACAAAGGGCACGGCGGCTACGACGCCTTTCCACAGGTCGGGGCGCATATTCACCACGGCGCCCATCAGCAATCCGCCGGCGCTGCCGCCCATAGCAAAAAGCTGGTCTTTGGCGGCGTATTTGTTGTTCACCAGGTATTCTGCGCAGTCGATAAAGTCGGTGAAGGTATTTTTCTTTTTAAGCAATTTACCGTCGTCGTACCACTGGCGGCCCATCTCCTGTCCGCCACGGATATGCGCAATGGCATAGCCGAAGCCGCGGTCGAGCAGGCTGAGGCGGGTTGAGCTGAAGTAGGGCTCCATGCTGGCGCCGTAAGAACCATAGCCGTATAGCAGCAGGGGAGCTTTGCCGTCTTTTTTGTAGCCTTTGCGGTACACTATGGATACCGGCACTTTGGCGCCATCGCGGGCGGTGACGAAGATGCGCTCCGACACATAGTTGGCGGCGTCGAAACCTCCGAGTACCGGCTGCTGCTTGAGCATGTCAAAAGCCTTGGTCGACATGTGGTAGTCGTAGGTGGTTGCCGGCGTAGTCATCGACTGGTAGCCCAGGCGCAGCAGTTCGGTGTCGAATTCGGGGTTGGTGCCCACGTATGCTACATAGGCGTCTTCGGGGAATTTGATGTAGTGCTCGGCGCTGCTGTTCCAGGGGCGGATGCGCAACTGGGTGATACCGCCTTTGCGCTCGGTGAGTACCAGATAATTTTTGAATATCTCAATACCCTCCAGCAGCACGTCTTCGCGGTGGGGAATCAGATCTTTCCAGTTTTCTTTGGTGGTGGCCTTTTCGGGTGTTTCCATCAACTTGAAATTCTTGGCATTCCAGTTGGTGCGGATGTAAAACTTATCGCCGTAGTGGTCGAAATCGTATTCGAGGCCGCGTTCGCGGGGTTGGATGACGCGGAATTTGCCGTCGGGTTTGTCGGCTTCTATCACCTGGTATTCCTGCGAAAGCGTAGCGTAAGAGGCGATAACGATGTACTTCTTCGATTTGGTTTTGTACGCCACCGTGCCGAAGGTTTCGTCTTTTTCTTCAAAAATGGCTACGTCTTTCGTAGTCGGCGTGCCCAGCTTGTGCTTCATGATCTTGTAGCCGCGCAGTGTAGTGGCGTCTTTCAGGGTATAAAACACGGTTTTGTTGTCGTTGGCCCAGGCTGTGCTGCCGGTAGCGCCAGGAATTTCATCGGCCAGCATCTTACCTGTTTCGAGGTTTTTGAATTTAATGGTATAAATGCGCCGGCTGAGCGTATCCTCGCCGAAAGCCAGAATTTTGTTGTCGGGGCTCACTGAGAGGCCGGCGGCGTTGTAGAATTTATAGGGCTTGGCCATTTCATTGACGTTGAGCATGATCTCTTCTTTTGCTGCGAGACTGCCTTTTTTGCGGGCGTAGATGGGGTATTCCTGGCCCTGTTCGTAGCGCGTGAGGTAGTAATAGCCGTTGTCTTTGTAAGGCACTGACTGGTCCTCCTCCTTGATACGGCCTTTCATTTCCTGGAAGAGTTTGTCCTGGAAGGCTTTGGTGTGCGAAGTGACCTGCTCGAGGTAGGTATTTTCGGCTTTCAGATACTCGACTACGTCGGGATTTTCACGGTTGTTGAGCCAGAAGTAGTTGTCGATACGGGTATCGCCATGGATTGAGAGCTCTTTGGGCTCTAATTTGGCAGCCGGCGACTGTAAGCTGTCGGCTTTGGCATACATGGGTGACATATAGGATTGGTTTTCGCTTTCGGCGGTTTTATCGCCTGTACAGGCGGCAAAGAAAGCGATTAGCGGTAGCATCAACAAAGTTGGTGCTGATTTTTCACCTAAAAGTAAGTACATGATTTTTGATTTTGTTTGAATAAATCGGGTGATATAAGAAGTGTAAAAGGTAGTTATTTGTAGCTACATATTAATCATCTATCGACAAAAAGAGGCTTTTTATATGCCGAGGATTAAAATTAGTCGATATAAGACACGCGGTGTATCCAAATTGAATCAATTTCCATTGACTGGGATTATCGTATGCATAGTTTTGTTGCCCAATACACTTCGCTTTCATTTTCTATAGTACATAAGTAGAGCCCAGCTGGAAAATCGACTACATCAAGCCGGATAATAGCTTCCATCGGCTGCCGGAGAACCTGTCGACCAAAAAAGTCAAACAATTTCACAGTAAAACCGGAAATGGTGGACGGGGAGTCGATAGTTATATACACCAACTCTTCTGCCGGATTAGGGAATAGTTTTATTGTCAATAAAGATTCATCGGGCGAATTTGTGTTGGTTACAGCATCTATTTTGATGTCTTTACAAATGGTTTCAGCGCCCGTTATATTACTTGCCGTAAGGCATACTTCAAAAAGTCCGCTTTGCGAATAACTATGAACGGGGTGGCGAAGAGAAGAAGTAATTCCGTCTCCAAAATCCCACAACCATTCTGTTGCAAACAAGGATGCATCAAAATAATCCACCTTCATAGTAGAGTCGCTTTTTGTGTATTCAAATGCGGCATGGGGCACAGGATTATTTATATTAAGCGTATCACAGGAGCTTCCATCTTGCGGGCCTAATCCGAAGTAAGGAAAGTTAGGCACGGTTCGAAAGTTGAGAGTTGGAAGATCTAGTCCAATATATTCAAAATTGCATGCACTTCCGGCTTTATTAGGCTTGTGAATAACATGCATGTGAGAATGAGTCCCTTGTGTGCCAATATATATTTCTCCATTAGGAGCCAACTGAGATAAAAAATAGCCTTCTCCAAGTTCTTCGGGAAAACCAACAACAATTTTTGAAGTAGAAATGCTATCACTTTGAAGATCATATTGATAGACGTATCCAAAGGAAGAGACATAAAGGAATCTCGAGTTTTCAGAAAAAGCCAATCCTCCCATCAAGGCAGAATCTCTGTAGGTGAACTGCACAGGATTGCTGAATTCACCGGAACAGCGATCAAAATCAAAAATATCGACGTATTGATCAAAACCCCACCATTTGAGGTTAAGTCGTGCGTATTTGGTTCCATCAGGTGAAAAAGCAGCTTGTCCCAAACCCGAAGGCACGGCCTGGCCAATGGTTTGAAGGCCATGATTGTAAACACTATCAGGGGTTACCAATAAACGATAAAAGTGATTTGTATTGTACTGCGCGACTACAACCCACCAATCCCTCCCGTTAGCATGACGGACGGCAGTAATTTTCCCGCCCTGATCAATTGTATCTAAAATAACGGAAATATTTTTTTCAAGCACGATCCCATTTCCATTATTAAAGGCCATGTCTATTTTTGAATAATACAATCTATCGGAATACAAGATATCCCCATTAAATGGTTCTTCATGATAGATAAAGGGCAGATGGAAAAGCAAATATCGGTCTCCAATTTGTGGTAAAGCCAATAGCGTTTGGGGATAAGGTATACCGTTCTCAGCCCATTCATTAGTGAAAGGCGAGGGATTAATTCCATGCCCATTTTCCATGGTTTGATTAAGGAAGATATCTATTGTAATTCCATTGGAATAATACAAAAGTTGACCGCTTGTACTGCTCATACACGATGCCGCCGCTTCAAAATTCATATTACGTGGTTCCAAACTTACTGTTGGTGGCGATGTGTGAAAGCTTATCCTCGAACCGCCAAAAATGGGATTAGGAGAATTATTGCCATATCCCAATGTCCAAATATAATCGCGTTTTTCTCGCGAGAAGAGAGTTTGTGCATCAAGAGTCGCAGACAAATATAGTAAACACAATAGTGGAAGCAGTAAGGATTTCATTGTCAAGTGGTGATTACTATGAAGATACAATATGAACAGGAAATGCATAATGAACAATGGAGTATACGCCATATAAGGTTCATCCCTTGCATTTTTTGGCGTAACGCCTTCTATAATTGCTGGTTAACGTACTACAGCAAATCTTACCATGTTAATCATTCCATCCTTATTAAAAGCAATAAGCTGGTATACACCTGACGGAATCGTGGTAATATCGATCGACAGCTTGTCACCCTCGCTGTGATTAGAAGCTAGGGTATGGAGCATTCTTTCTCTACCTTGCATATCGTTGATAGTAAGCCACAATACTTCTTCAGAATTCAGTACAACAGTCAAGTCATCACTAGCTGGGTTTGGGTAAACACTCATATTTAGCGCTGTTTCTGATCTTGATGCATATATTTCTGAAAGCGCGCCAACATTACTTTCAAGAATAGACATAGGATTTTCCAAACACTCATCATCATAGTTTCCGAAACGCCCGGCAAGCAACTCAAGACTTCTAGCCTTCATAACGGCTTCGCCTCCGTAAAAGGGACAATATGCTGCAATAGAACTAATGATACTGTCTTGAGTTGGGGTGAAGTTATTAATTCCTTTCGCAATGGTTCTTAGGTATATATCATTAATAGCTTTTTCGTTAGACTGAATAACTGATACCACTGGCAACTCAGAATTGTTGTTTAATTCTTCTTCAACAGAAAGCAATCGTTTGGCTTTTATGACACCATCCAATGAGTCAACAAGATTTGATTTCTCTAAGTAGGTCGTATGTAGAGAATCCCAATTTGCCCAATTCCCAATTTCGATAGCTAAAAGACTGTCTTCCAATACAATTCCCCGGGCAACTATACTTAATTCTTGTGTCAGCGTTTGGATTAGTGAGTGCTCGGAAGAATCATGAAACCACAAGTCTTGTATATTGAGTTCATGCTGGTGATAAGCACCAACCAAACTATCTGAATATTGGTCATAGAATTGCTGATATACAGACTGTTCTCCTACATCGCCTTTTTCAATACGCCGCAGCAATTGTCTTTGGGCTTGCCAGCGCCTATTTTCTGCATAATCTCCCCAGAAAGGACTTCCCGATATAATTTTGTAGTCTAAACTGGGGATAGAATAGAGTCCTTCTGTGTCTCCACACTCAGCAGTTGTACCAGTGGAAATAGGAAACCAGGAACTTGAATACAAAGAGGGTGAAAGAGGTAGATTTGGAAAAGAAAACGAATTAGGGTACAAAGGTGGAGAATTATTCTCGACTTCATACCGCATGGAGGAAAGTTCAGTAAAAATGGAAATGTTAGGATTCGAGGGTATAGTAATTCTATTTTCAGCCGCAGCCATCAAATAATTTGGCGTTGGTAGCCATATGTTTCCTTCGTGCAATTGTTCATTGATATCAAGCGTTTGATCATAACTCAGACCTATCTGCATCGGTGGAATAAAGGTGTTAGTTTGAATATCGGACGCGGTGCATACTCCTGAAAATTCCATTCCTGTATATAGTGTGCCAACCTCATTGCAATCATATTTGCTATTATATGTTGAAAGTGCATAAATAGCGGCGCTCGGATTATCTGTTCCGCTACCTTCAATCAAATTATTCGAAACTGTACAATTTCCTCCTTGCATGAGAGCTATTCCATACGTATGCTGGTAGTCTGTTGGATCAAAAATTACATTATCAGTGATTGTGTAGTTATTTACCGATTCCATCATGATGGCGTATTGGTCATCTTCATCACCAGTGTTGAGCATGTTTAGATGAATTCGGTTCTTAGGCCCAATACTAGCATAAGTATGAGGGACTCCGGACTCTGCAACACAAATTGCCGCAGTCATATCAAAAAAGGAAATAATATCCATTTCAATTGTATTATATGCCACTGACAAGTAATGTACAGGATCGCACTGCGCTAGCATTATCCCCAAATGCCTATATATCAAGTTATTATTTCGAATATTAATATTTCTGTTTTGCGCCATTGAAATACTTATAGGATATAGACATCTGGGAGTCATGTTGTTATTTTGAATATTGACATCCGTGCCAATAACAGTGATGGCATGAAGGCAATCATCAAACGAAGAATTGCCATTCATGCCAAACCCTACAACGGTTATGGGGTGGGCAGCACCCCCACTATGATGAATTGCATAGTTAATATGCTCAAACATAGTATTTTCGACCCACAATGGCGTATTCTGAGTAAGGATGCCGTTCTCCATATTTTCGATACTATTCAAAGCATTTCCGCTTACTCCAATATGTACCAATCCAGCCTGATTGAAAATCTCAATTGCAGCCTCGGGAATATCACTTGTTATTTCAGGCGTTTGGCCCTCGAACTCGGATAACATAATTCCTGTTCCGATAAAGCTATTCCCCATAAAAGGGTGTAAAAAGAAGGATTCAGGCTGCTGAATTGGTCCGTTAAAATATAATCCAATATAATTATTGACAAATGTAGAAGCACGGATACTTATATTTGATTTATTCAACGGTTTAATAGCATACTGTGCATCTTCTATCCACGCTGCTTTTAAAGCCAAAAAAGCATCTGGCTCTACTGTAATTCCTCTCCACATAGCGGTACAGCCGTGTAGCCGGCGAGAATCGTTCATATTCAATAGCCCTAATTTAGTATTTGTACCTCGTACAACTATTTCAGCGCCAGGCTCCATTAATATTTCGCAACTACTCATTTCGTAAGTAATGTCTACTATTAATCGCCCTTTTATACGAATGCAACTATTCTCTATATAATTAGCCGGTAATGTATTGAGATTTATCAATGTAGTTAGATTTACCTCGCCATTGTAGGGAGAAATCGTAGCATCAATGTTGAAGTTTGCTAACCCAGTAGGACATTGACAGGAAAATTGTTCAATGCACTCACTTTGAATCGTCTTTTCGGAATATAATACTACATTCAAAGCATTTTTACATTCACCCATTTCAAATGAAGCATCAGGAGTAATCCACAACATAAAATAAATTAGGAGATAATACGATGCCATGGTTTTTTTATTTTTAGTGTTATGTGATAGATTTATATATATATACCTCGTTTTCCTCTATATCAGGATAATAGAAGAACGAGGGCTTGGTTATTAACTCTTCGTATTAGATAACTCAACAATAATAAAGGCAATATACAAAAAAGAGTATAATAAAGCAATTGAGAATTAATATTTTCAAGGGGTTAATTGCAAATGACTTCCCAGTTTTTATACCGCACATCGTCAAGTTATATGCATGATTTTTCCAGCTTTGCCGAATTATATCTCGCACCTGTTCCCACGTTATGCCCAATCTATGGTGGCGCGAAGCATAGCATTATTTAAATCAATAGATAGCCAAAGTCAGTAATATGGATTAAACGCGGTCTGTTTTACCGGTTTACCCGTTACAAACGGTCAGACCGGTAGGCTGCTACGTAATCCTCTATACCCGCTTCCAGCGAATGAAACGGCTTATCATAGCCGGCCGTCCGCAGTTTTTCCATGTTGGCTTCGGTGAAATACTGGTAAGTTTCACGAATATCTTCCGGCGTATCGATAAAAGTAATATTTGGCGAAAGCCCCATCGCTTTAAATGTAAGCGTTGCCAGATCGAGGAAGGTGCGGGCCTGACCGGTGCCTACGTTGTACAAGCCGCTTTCAGGTCGTTTTTTATATAAAAAATAACACACCTCTACCACGTCTTTTACATAAATAAAATCGCGCTTCTGCTCGCCGTCGCCGATGCCTGCGCGGTGAGAGCGAAATAGCTTCATTTGTCCGCTGGCCTTGATCTGGTTCAGGGTGTGGAAGATCACCGATGCCATGCGGCCTTTGTGGTATTCATTGGGGCCGTACACGTTGAAAAATTTGAGCCCGTACCAATGCGGGGGGGCATTTTTTTGCTGTAAAGCCCAAATATCGAAATCGTTTTTGGAGCGACCATAGGGGTTGAGCGGGTGCAAATCACTTACGATATCGTGGTCGTCGTTGTAGCCGTGTTCGCCCATGCCGTAGGTGGCCGCACTGGAGGCGTACACCAGGGGAATGCCAAACTGCGCGCACATATTCCAAAGCGTTTTGGTGTAATTGAGGTTCAGTTGGTCAAAAATGGCCGTGTCCTGCTCTGTGGTATCGGTGCGGGCCCCGATGTGAAATATGAATTGAATATCGGCGTGCATCCGCGATAAAATATCGGGAAAATCATCGCGGTGGAATTTGGCGATGTATTTCTTACCCAACAGATTGCGCTGCCGGTCTTCGCGGCTGAAATCATCCACGAGCAATAAGTTGAGGTGTTCTTCCTCGTTGAGTTTTTGTACTAAACAACTGCCGATGAAACCTGCGGCGCCGGTGATTATTATCATATTTAATTTTTAATGTTGGATGTTGAATGTTGAATGTTGGATATTGGAGTTAGATGCTGGAAATTCAACATTAAACATTCAGCATTCAACATCACAAAAAGTCCACATCCACGTCATAGGGGAACGTCATAAGAAATTCCATGGCGCGGTTTATATCATAATTTTCAAAAACAATTCGATAGAGCACTTCTATAATGGGGAGGTGCAGCTTCGCATTTTTGGCCAGGTGGCGGGCAATTTGGAGGGTGCGCACGCCTTCGGCCACTTCGGGCATCGTGTGTGCTATTTCCTCGCGGGTTTCGCCACGGCCGAGGCGGTAGCCGAAAGTAAAATTGCGGCTATTGCTACTGGTAGCGGTGGCCACGAGGTCGCCGATGCCGGCGGTGCCGAAAAACGCGGAGCTATCGGCGCCCATCGCATCGCCGAAGTGCACCATCTCGGTGAGGCCGCGGGTAATCAGCATCGCCTGGATGTTTTTGCCCAGTCCTTTGCCCGCCAGGATGCCGGAGCCGATGGCGATAATATTTTTGAGCGCGCCGGCTAATTCGGCGCCCATCAAGTCGTGGGAGCCGAATACGTGGAAATGCCTGCTGTTGAGCACCGCTTTGCCCAGGTTGATCACCTCCTTGAACTGGCTGGCGATGAGGGTTGCGGTAGGCTGGCCTTCCAGTATTTCGCTGGCCAGGTTAGGCCCCGACAGGCAGCCTACCCTTACGGCTACGCTTTCCTGGCGCATCACTTCGCTCATTGTATGTACATCCTGGCGGCTGATTTCCTGGAGGGTGTTTTCGTTGTCTTCCATGCCGTGCACGTCAAAACCTTTGGTGCCGTGAATGAGGATGTGGTAGGGTCGCAAATGCGGTCCCAGGTTGTGCATCATCCGACGGAAGCTGGCTGAAGGCACGATGGGAAACAACAAAAAGCAACGCTCGGCGATTTCCTCGATATCGGAGGTAGCCTTGATGCGATTCGATAGTTTGACATCCAAATGCCGGTGGTGCAGGTTGACTTCTTCTACCAGCGAGGCCCGGCGACTGAATAGCAGCACGTCTACGTTGTGCGCCAACAGATTGGACACCGCCAGGCCAAAGCTGCCTGATCCGATCACCCCCACGGTTGAAATAGCCTCTAAATCCGGCATACGTTAATCCTTTGCCATAAAGGTAAGGCTTGTTGCGCAACTACAGCCACTGCACCAGCAGAAAATCCTGCCGGTGGGCCAGCCATTCTTTTTTGGGAAATACCCGGAAGCCGTATTCGTAAACGCCGGTCATGTGCGGATCTACCTCGCAGGTATAGGTGGCCACGTGACGCGCTTCGCCGGCGAATGCCAATTCCTGTATCATTCTGATTTCGAGCTCGTCGTCGTTGATACGTTTGAAAAAGACGATTTCCACGCCTATTTCCTGGGGATTCAGCCCATCGACCCGCAGATGCAATTTTGCATAGAAGGGTTTACCCATGGGGAGGGCGTGGTTGTCCGTATCAAACGCGTCGATGTCTGCGAGTTCTATTTGCGGCCACTGCTTTTGAAATTGGCTTTTCCAGGCGCTGATTTCGATGGCGCGGCTGTTGCCGGCCTGTTTTAATGTGCGAAAACGCTGGGCTAGTTTATGATAAAAGCGAGCGTAATAATCGTCGAGCATGCGCTGCATGGTAAATTCGGGCGCAATTTCGGCGATATTATTTTTGATAAATTGCACCCAGCGCGTAGAGATGCCCTTTTCGTCGGTATCGTAATAGGTGGGTACAATTTCGTTTTCTAAAATATTATAAAGCGTTTCGGCGTCGAGTTCGTTTTGCAGGTGGGGCTCCGTGTAGGTATCTTCCAATGGCAGGGCCCAGCCGGCGTCGGGGCGATAGCCCTCAGCCCACCAGCCGTCGAGTACGCTGAAATTCAACACGCCGTTGAGTACAGCCTTCATGCCGCTGGTGCCTGAAGCTTCCATGGGGCGGGTGGGCGTATTGAGCCAGATGTCGACGCCCTGCACCATCAGTTTGGCGATTTCCATGTTGTAATCTTCCAAAAAGAGCACCTTACCGGCAAATTCGGGGCGTTTGGAAATATGCACGATCTGCCTGATGAGTTCTTTACCTCCGCTATCGGCAGGGTGGGCCTTGCCGGCATAGATAAACAATACCGGGCGCTTGGCGTCATTTACGATCTCGGCCAGTCGCTCAATATTGGAGAACAGCAACTGTGCCCGTTTATAAGTGGCAAAACGACGCGCAAAGCCGATGACCAGTACGTCTTCGGCAATATGGTTGAGCACCTCAAAAATGGCGCGCGGGTTCTCCCCACGGCGCGTGAGGTCGTCCTGCATTTTTTGCTTGACGTACCGAATGAGTTTTTGCTTCAAACCCCGGCGGATAGCCATGATTCGCTCGTCGGATACTTTGTGAATCAGCCGCCAATGTGCATGATTGTATTGATCGCGAAGAAATTTTTTGCCAAAAGTTTCTTCGTACAAATCGTGCCATTCGGGTGCTATCCAGGTGGGATAATGCACGCTGTTGGTCACGTGGCCGATGTGGAGTTCTTCGGGGATGTAGCCGGGGAATAAGCTGTTAAACATCTTACGGGAGACTTCGCCGTGCAGCTTGCTCACCCCGTTGATCTCCTGCGACATACGGATAGCCAGGTGGCTCATCGAAAACAACTCGCCGGGATCGGTGGGGTCAATTTTACCCCAAGCCATCAAGCGTTCCCAGTGGATACCCAGGTCTTGAATATATTCGTAAAAATAGGGCTTGAGCAGGGCTTCCGGGAAATAATCGTGGCCGGCAGGTACAGGCGTATGGGTCGTAAACAGCGACGAAGCGCGCACCAGTTCGATGGCTTCGTCGATATGCAGGCGATCGTGGTTGACGTAGTTGCGCAAGCGCTCGAGGCTCATAAATGCCGCGTGGCCTTCATTGCAGTGGTATACGTCGGCCTGGATGCCCATGGCTTCCAACACGCGGATACCGCCGATGCCCAGCAGGATTTCCTGTTTCAGGCGGTGCTCGTTGTCCCCACCGTATAATTGGTGGGTGAGGCTGCGGTCTTCCCAGCTATTTTCGTCGATATCGGTATCGAGCAGATAGAGGGGTATGCGGCCCACTTTGAGCTCCCATACTTTGGCAAACACCACTCTTTCTTTGAGGTTGATGCGTATTTTCAGCCACTCGCCCGAAGCATCGCGCACGGGATGGATGGGCATTTTGGTAAACTGCTGGGGCGGGTAGTTGTTGATCTGGTCGCCATTGAGCGAAATCGACTGCTGGAAATAGCCGTAGCGGTACAACAAGCCCACTGCCACCAGGTTGGAGTTGGCGTCGCTGGCCTCTTTGAGGTAATCGCCGGCCAAAACGCCCAGTCCACCGGAATACAGGCGCAGCGAGATGTGCAGGCCGAATTCCATGCTAAAATAGGCTATTTTCGGACTCTTGGTATCAGGTTTTTCTTTGACGTAGGCCGCAAATTCTTTTTCTACCCGGGCCAGGCGCTCCATAAAAGCTTTGTCAGCCAATAACTCTTGGGTGCGCTCGCCGCTGAGGTCGTCGAGCAGGGCAATCGGGCTGTAGTTGAGCTCCTTGAACCGCTCGGTATCGATGGTGTAAAACAAGGCGGTGGCTTCTGCATTCCACGACCACCATATGTTGTGCGCAAGCGCTTGTAACGGCGCCAGCGCTTCCGGCAGGCGCGATTCTATAAATATGCGTTTGAGCTTGATATTGCTATCCTGAAGTTGTCCGATCATGATTTTGTGATTGTTGAACAGGGAGCAAAGATAGTACTCTTCGGGGTAAGGGCGTTTGGAATTATTGTAAAAAATACACGAAGGACTTTGCGACTGTGCATGTTTCAACAATTATGAGGCATGGTCAGATACATGTAAATATGCTCTCTTCATATTTTCCCAGATTACCGGTTTTTCATATCAACACGGTTATTAATGGTTTCTATTATAAGATTATACAATTCAGGCAGGATAGCAATATCATATCCAAAAGCATTCAATATGGTTTGATCAAAAGCTATTCTGTCTTCCTTTTTGAACTCTTTATCGTATTGTTCAATAGCTCGAATGCTTAATGGAGTAAATTTAGCTAAGATTTCTTCTCTGCTTTTTGGGGTCAGTAAAGCCGGGTTAAGTATCTTCATTTTGGTCTTGAAAAAGTCGGCATTAAGGTCTAATGCCCCTAAATTACGGGAAATGCCATTCAACTCAACAATGAGAAGGGAAACTATTGAATTTAAAAGTGCCGTTATGATCGGCGCATCTTCTCCTTCTGAACGAATAGCAACCAACCGTTGATTGAGGTATATCGGTTTAGTACTATAACTAAAAAACAGTTTTTTGTCAGGATTGATTGATATAAAAATATTCGCTGGTTGCTCTGGCTTTAACGTATACCAATATGGCTTTCTACTTTCAAACACCTTAGGGAGTGAAATGCCTGTTTTATTTCGCTCATGCTCCCATTTTTTCACCCATTTATAGGCATTTGGGTACTTATCTTGTAGTTCTGATTCCGATTTGTCACAGATAAACAGGAAAGTATCAAGAGGTTTCGCGTGCAAAATGTTAGTGACATGCCTGCTTGATTGCAAAACCGGTTCCAAGAAAGCAGATTCTATTTTCAAATCCTCAACATCTTTTGTTGTCAAAAGGTGCATTTCGTCTTTTCCGGTACGAGTACCTCTGCCATTTGAAAACACCGTTCCTTGAAGACTTATCAACTTACTTTCAAAGACTGCAAGAGGGCTGGGAGCAGTGAAGTAAATCGTCCAATTTTCTTCATTTTCAATAGATTGCATCAAAGTCTGACGAGAAACGATGCTAACCCTTGCGCTATCATTTACCGCCGTAAAAACTGTAGGGTATTGTGCATCCTTTCGCCAATTCTGATCTGTCAGGTGTTCACAATTATCAATTTGGGTGTAGAGGTCTTCTATAAATTCTAAGACCTGTTCATTATTGCCAGTCAATTTTTCTTCCAATTTGAAGTTTAGCGTGACAAATCGAGTCGGGAAGTTACTTTTGCCTCGTTGCAATGTGATGAAAATGGTACTTACCTGCGAATTTTTGAACCAATGCTCCGCATTAGAACGAACCACATACTGTATCGAAAAGTTATCGAGGAGAAACTGTTTAAACTGTCCTCCATAATTTTTGCCTAACCAGGCGTTTGATGTGATCGCTGATAAATAACCATTGGGTTTCAGAAATTTCAACGAGTTGTAAAAACAGTAGATATAATAATCTGACCTTTCGTTGACCTTAAACGATGTACCCTCTAAAAAGGCTTCTTGCGTTCTTTGAAATTCTCGTCTGAACTGCTCAGTCAATACATCGTTCAGAATATCTTCTTGCTGAATAAACGGAAAGTTGGAAATAATCGCATCAAATGATGGCATCTCAACGCTATTCAATTTTCCAATATCCTTATTATCAGGTATTTGTATCGTTTGTTTGGATTGTAGATTGAAATAGTCTTTGCGGGTTACTCTTGGAAAATTGGCGGTATCATCTACTTTTTGCTTGTATAGGTTGATGACTGATAAAACAGCTGGAAAATGCGAAATGTCATTCCCCCAAATTTGGTCCAATAGTTCCTGATGTTTTTTTCTGCCCAAATAGGTTAGGATTTGGTAGAACACATTCAGAAAAGTACCAGTTCCCGATGTTGGGTCAAGCACAACAAAATTTCGATTTTTTATCGCGGGAAATGCAACAAAATAAGCTAATGGCTCTGGCGTAAAATACTGTCCAAACTTTTGCTTCTCCTCATTGGGTACAAGGTTTTCAAGAATATTGCCAATAACGCTGCTTGGCAGAATCTTAAAATCAAAATTATTGAACACCTCTACCAACCGAAAAATTAGCTTGTCAATCGAGTCGTTAAATTCAATTTTATCCGTAAAATCTGATTCAAAAACAGCCTGATAATCAATCTTCTTGGCCTGACTAAAAAAATCGCCAAGTTGTTTTTTTGTGTTCTTGGGGCTCGTCAATTCTAATTTTGAAACCTTGCCTCCCAAGTTTGCAGCAAGGGTTTGGTAAAAAATAATCTTACCAATCAGCTTGTAGTAAGTGAACTTGGCTAAAACTTCCTCCGGTTCAACTTTTTCTACTCTTCGAGAGGAGGAAGCGAGGATTTTCAGCGTCGAACTTTCATATATTTTCCAAAGGTTGAATGCATTGCGAAAATCTGTATTATCACCTTTCAACTCATTGATTTGTTCCCTTAGCGCTGGAATAAGATACCTTGCAGTTTCCCGTATGGCAGAAATAGTTTCATCGGAGATATTTATAGCCTCCTTGAGTTCACCGTCCTGATATAGCTTTTGTAAGTCGTGTAAAATATCGAGCAGCCTTTTTTTCAATATTGGCTCATGTTTGCGGTAGTTGATTGGATCTGCTAAATCATTTCGGGATTCGATACCTTTTTCTCTCGGATAAACTTTCAGTTTTTTCAGGCTTTCAACTGCATATTTGTCGTCTGGAATCTGCCAAATGATTGCCTCACTACCATTCCAGGTAACGAACGAATTGGACTTTAACCTTTCTGCTTTTTCCAAGGCGTTCAGCAGCATTTCGTAGTCATCGACGGGAGTATCCGGAAATTTCAATTCCCATCCATTAAAAATAATCCCCGCAACCTTGTCTGTAAACAATAGCACGTCAGGGAATTTAGTTCTCCCTGATGCTACTTTGATGCCTTCGTCGTTGCTAGCGTGCTGAAAAACCGTTGTACCCTTGAAGATTGCTTCTTGTATCGATGCAATCAGTTGCCCGGCCCACGCTCTTTCATTTAACTTGTTCATTTATCGGAGGTTCAGAAAAAAGTTTCTGTTGTGAGTGAACAATAGAATATTGCTTTTCAGCCTCTTTTATTCGCTCATTGCTTATCTGAACGTAGTCTACTGGGTCTTTTTTATGTAATAAGACTCCTTCATTTTTCTCTATACCAATAAAACGGCGGTTTTCTAAAACTGCCGCTACCAGAAAACTACCACTGCCACAGGTATTGTCCAAAACTATATCTCCTTCGTTTGTATAGGTTCTAATCAAATAACGTCCCAATTCAATAGGCTTTTGAGTCGGGTGTAGTACATCGCCCTCGCTTTCAGCAGTTTTGCAATAGATAAAATCATCGTGTTCTATTCCGTTTGCAGTTTCATAAAACACAACGTCGTTCGGATAGCGTTCGCCGTTACTTTTTACATGGCGTGGTTTGAAATCACCATAACTGCCTGAGTATTGATCTTTTCTTATACCTTTATCGTATGGTTCCCCGTTAATCATCTGTGGATTATATGTCGGTTGCTTCTTATAAAAAACACATATATCCTCATGCTTTCTCAATGGCTGAATCTTTGCATTTAAAAAGTTAGTGGGCTTAGATTTTATCCAGACAATTTTATATTTGAATAGCTTTTCATTACTCAATATCAGCTTTGCAGTGAATAGTCCTTGTGAAGTCAAAACAATGGCTCCATTTTCTTTAATAATTCGTTCATACTCAGTCCAAAGTTTATCCAACGGTATCACGCTATCCCATTTATTTTGGGTTGTGCCGTAGGGTAAATCGCACAAAATCATGTCGACACTTTTGTCAGGAAAATGTTTCATCACCTCCAAACAGTCGCCTTGAATGATTTTATTAGTGTATTGGTCTATGTAATTCATACTTTATAAGCAATGAGTCTACCTAAAAAGCAAAGGTAAAAAAAGCTAAAACAATAAGGTAAAAATACGATCTATTTATTTAAACATTTTGTGTTTTTTCACTTCACCTTAAGTACACCTACTTACATTCGTACATAGTATTCAGTCGTACAGTCGCAGAGTCACAAAATCCCAAGTACGCTCAAATCCTCCCGCAGTTGCCTGGGTGATTGAAAGTGAACGGCCTGCAACCCCACTGCCCGGGCTCCTTCCACATTCCTGGGATTATCATCAATAAACAGTGACTCGCCGGGATTGAGGCCGTAGCGTTCGATGAGCAAGTGATAAATGCGCGGATCGGGTTTGATGAGTTTTTCATGGCCCGACACGAGAATCCCTTCGAAATGGTGCAAAAAGTCGAACATTTCCAGGGCTGTGGGGAACGTTTCCGCCGACCAGTTGGTGAGCGCCAACAGCCGGTGGGAGTTTTGCTCTCGCAGTTGGTTCAATATTTCCACGGTTTCGGGAATCGCCCCGCCGAGCATCTCTTGCCAGCGGCCGTAGTAGGCACGGATTTGGGATTCGTAATCCGGAAAGCGCTCCACCAACCATTCGGTGGCTTCTTGTAGCGTGCGGCCTGCGTCCTGTTGCTCGTTCCAGTGCGGGCTGCACACTTCGGTCAGAAAATAGCGCCGCTCGGCTTCGTCTTCAAAAATTTGGCGGTACACGTATTCGGGGTTCCAATCGATGAGTACGCCGCCCAGATCAAAGACGACGGTGTGTATGGTTGGCTGCGACATAGGTTGATATTGTTGTTGCGGGGGCGAAGGTAGAAAAATTAGCGGTCAGCAGTTAGCAGTCAGCTTCTAGGAACTGACTGCTGATAGCTAACTGCTGATAGCTAAAAACACTAACTTTACCCCCAAAAAATGCATCTCAGCGAAATACTTACCCATCTGGGAGAGGAGCGCGAGCAGTACTTTCAGGCTGTGGCGCCTCCGGTAATCCAGACCAGCAACTTTGTTTTTCCTACCCTGGAGGCCTTCCGGGAGGCATTTACCGATGAATTATCGCACCATGTATACACCAGGGGCAACAACCCTACGGTGGCCATGTTGCGGGCTAAACTGGCGGCGCTGGAAGGCGCCGAAGACTGCCTGGTATTCGGCAGCGGCGTGGCGGCGGTGGCGGCATCGGTGATCGCCAATGTAAACCAGGGAGATCATGTGGTTTGCGTGCAGTCGCCGTATTCGTGGACTAAAATCCTGCTCACTACCTTTCTGCCCCGATTCGGCGTAAGCCATACTTTCGTCGACGGCCGCGATATGGCGGAAATAGAACGCGCCATACAACCCAATACGAAGGTGTTGTATCTCGAAAGTCCCAATTCGCTCACCTTCGACATTCAGGACCTCGACGCCTGCGCCCAACTGGCCAAATCACGCAAGCTTGTCACCATCATCGACAATAGCTACGCCTCTCCCCTGTTCCAGCAGCCGATCAGCCACGGCATTGACCTGGTAGTGCACTCGGGCACCAAATACCTCAACGGCCACAGCGACGTAGTGGTGGGGGTGGTTTGCGGCAGCAAAGCCATGATCAAGCGCATTTTTGACCTGGAGTATATGTGCCTGGGCGGCATCCTGTCGCCACACGACGCCGCATTGGTCATCCGCGGGTTGCGCACGCTGGAACTGCGGATGTTGCGCAGCAACGAAAGCGCCATGCAGATCGCTTCCCATCTGGAACGACACCCCAAAATAGAACGGGTATTGCACCCCCTCCTTCCCTCTTTCCCGCAATACGAACTGGCAAAAAAGCAGATGACGGGCGCCGGGGGGCTCTTTTCGGTGTACCTGAAGGCCGACAACATAGAAAAAGTAGAGGCCTTTATAGGTCGCCTGCTGCGTTTTCTCATGGCCGTATCCTGGGGTGGCCACGAATCGCTGGCGCTGCCGATGGCCGGGTTTTACCACATTCCGGGACGCCCTAATAGCGCTTTGCCCTGGAATCTGGTGCGGTTTTACATCGGACTCGAAGACCCAAAATGGCTTATCGACGACCTGAACCAAGCGCTGGAAGTGATATAAACGACAATTTTCAGGCTTTAATCGAATATTTTTCACCAAAACCAAAATTCATACCTATTTGTTAAGTAAATTGAATTCGAATCACCAAATACCAAAACATCATGGTTTCCGCTTATTTTTTCATGCTCCTGTTTTTTGCCCTGTTCATCCTCATGTCGGGCGTTTTTACCGTCAAACAAACCACCGCTGCCGTCATCGAACGATTCGGCAAGTTTTACGGTGTGCGGCGGCCGGGGCTACAATTCAAAGTCCCCATTCTTGACCGCATTGTGGGCCGGGTAAGCCTCAAAATCCAGCAACTTGACGTGATTGTGGAAACAAAAACCCGCGACAACGTATTCGTCAAGCTCAAAGTGTCGGTGCAGTTCCAGATCCTGCCTGATGCTGTTTACGATGCTTTCTATAAGTTGGAAAATCCCTACGAGCAGATTACGGCATACGTCTTTGACACCGTGCGCGCCGAAGTGCCCAAGCTCAAACTCGACGACGTATTCGAGCGCAAAGATGACATCGCCGTGGCCATCCGCCGCGAGCTTGAAGACGCTATGAATACCTACGGCTACGGCATCGTGAAGGCCCTGGTGACCGACATCGACCCCGACCACGCCGTAAAACACGCCATGAACCGCATCAACGCCGCCGAACGCGAAAAGCTGGCCGCCGAATACGAAGGCGAAGCCGAGCGCATCCGCATCGTGGCGAAAGCCAAAGCGGAAGCCGAAAGCAAGCGCCTCCAGGGTCAGGGTATCGCCGACCAACGCCGCGAAATTGCCCGCGGCCTTGAAGAATCGGTGGAAGTACTCAACCGCGTGGGCATCAACTCGCAGGAAGCCTCCGCACTGATCGTGGTCACCCAGCACTACGACACCCTGCAGTCGATGTCGCAACACACCAACAGCAACCTGATACTGATGCCCAACGCGCCCAGCGCCGGTCCCGATATGCTATCGCAAATGGTAACATCGTTTGCCGCTTCCCAAAAGGTGGGTGAACTCTTGAAGAGCCCCGATGCGAAGCTCCAACTCGACCAACCGCAGAAGGTGAAGGCGGCAGTGAAGCGAGAAGGGTAACGACTTGGCGAGGGGGGGAGGGGGTGATCGAATGAGGGTTACTAATTAATACAAGCCGCCAGGTTATCGTACTGACCTGGCGGCTTGTTGTGTAAAGTAAATACAGAAAATTTTTAAAACAATAGAATTGCTATATTGATTAGTTTTTCTTTTCTTTGTATTTCCTTCTATTCTTTTGGTGTCGTGTTTACTCACAAAATTATGATATTATGAAAACCTTATCATTTAATCTAGCTCATTGCAAATCATTGCAAATCATTGCAAATCATTGCAAATCATTTTAGTCATTATTCTATCTCACCAAAATATAATGGCTCAGGTAACATGCGGTATAGGAGATGTGCCTATACTTGACATGCGAAGTTTTTTACACGAGTTAGAGAATATTAACCAGACTGCCGCCGCATTTGAAATTGACTATGAAATCCCCCTTCATCTTGTTGTAGTTAAAAACTCGGCGGGCGTTTATCCTGGAAATAATACCAGTCTGCAAAATATTGTGGGCGCCGCTTTAGATGTTATTGAAAAAGCCAATCCGTTTTTTGAAGGCCGGTTTAAACTAATATTGTGTAAAGTTACTGAAATCGAAAATGACACGTATTACAATTTAACAAATGGTGAAACGGAGGGATTGTATAATTTTTATCACGATGATAATGCAGCATCTGTTTATATGGTAAATACGCTATCTGATCCAAATAACAGTACGCTAAATGTACTTGGGTTGGCCACATTGCCATGGGCCGGATATGATCTCCTTGCTTTTACGCCCTCCTGGGATGAAAAAATTCTTGCTCATGAAATGGGGCATTTCCTGGGGCTTCTTCATACTCATGAGAAAGGCTTCAGATATACTCCGGAGA
>JABWBR010000019.1 GCA_013360405.1 Saprospiraceae bacterium | reverse complement strand
ATTTTAACCGGACGATGGCTAAACCTTTTAACTGGACTTACAATGGTAAGCCCCTTTCTAATTAACAACTTATGCGAAATTTATATTTTGCACCACTAGTCGCTGCCGGGTGCTCTTCTAAAGAGACGCCATTTGAATTATCGGAAAACCCGGAATGCATTTTTTTAGCAGATTTTAATGGGAACAAGGCAACATTATTAGGCGTGAAAATTGGAGATTCAAAAACTAAAATTCCAAAAGAAGCCATAACAAAAGAAACTCCGTCAGGCTGGTTATTTTGTAAGGGAGGCGAGGGTTTTTATGTACAAAGAGGCATTGTTGAAAAGCTACAGCTACCCTGGTCTTACTTGCTCAAAACAAATCTTAACAGTGAAGATAATATCACTCGAAAGCTTGGCGCCCCGCAATATTTTTTCAAAATGCCCTCAACACTCAACCATATTGATGGCAATATTAAACATTTCTGTTATCCCGGAAATCATATCTATCTTAACTGGCTTGAAGATTTCAAGTTACAAGCCAGTACCATGCTGATTGAACGAAATATGAATCATGAAAATCACCTTGACATCATTGAAGAATATGAAAGCGTAACTACGATCGTTCGAAAAGGGTTAGATCTTTTTTTAGCAGGCAACTATGAGGCATCAATCACAAAATTTAAGGAAGCGCTTGCCATACAACCAAATAACAATACGGCAAGATTTCTTATGGGCAGGTCGTACTTCTATCTTGAAGACAATGATAATGCGGCAATTCAATTACATCATGTTATTGACGTTGCCCCGGATTCTTATGAGGCGGCAGAAGCTCATCTATTAATGGCGAAGATCTATAAAAAAGAAGGTTTTTTAGATCAGGCATTATCAGCGGCTCAAAAAGTGGTATTACTGAACTATGATGAATACACTGTTGGCAAGGCGAATGACATCATTGAGGAAATTACAAAGAATAAACGCACTCGAATAACTGAGGAGTATATCGCAAAATCCTTAACTGATGTACACGCAAAATTTTCATTGCAAAAGAAAAAAGAAATTTATTTAACGATTCGAATAGCTTCCATTGTTGAGGATATTATTGCGGATGAAAACAAAAAATATTTTCATTCAAAAGATTACGAATACTCATTCAGTGTGGTTGAAAGTCTCTTTGGAAAAGAAGCGCTGCTAATCAGTACTTATATTCTCTCAGAAGGAGATAGTTCTGGTTGGCGAGAGGAATTAGACACACCATCGATTAAATTTAAGCTGGCAACAGCAATGGCGATAGCCGATTCAAAACAAAGAATGCCAACCCCCGAGGAAATATATTCAATCTTAAAGTAAGCGTCGAATTTTACTCAAAACGATCAAAAGTATGAAAGTCCTGCTTTACTATTTTTCGTTTGGCCTTTATTCTTGCTTATTCTCCAATTGCAAAGAGCCGGATATTCAGGTAGAGCTACTTGACAATCCTGAATATATCTATGATGATAATTTTTCCATCGAAGCATTATCCATAGACAGCATAAAAATAGGCGATCCTTTGGGTACGATAGAACAAGAGAAAGTTATTAAAAGCGACAATGGGTGGCAAATACGACAAGGAGATATAGGCTATTATGTTAAAGAAAACAGTGTGGAAAAAAATTAAAGTGGGATGGAATTTTTTGAAGCAAATAGGCATCACAGACGCTCATTTTATCGAAAGAAAGCTGGGAAAAGCAGATGAAATTCTCATTCGAAAATCTAAATCTGGGGGCACGCCATTATTTGAAATTTATCATTACAAAAAAGGATATACCTTATTTTGGTGTTGGTTGTTTGAAAACGAACTCAGTTACATTATTTTTGGAAATAACCTAAATCTCGATGAGGAAAAAAGAATATTATCCGAAATTGAAAGCCTTCAGGTTATTGTAAGTAAAGGGCTTGAGGCTTTTCATTCAGGAAAATTTTCCGTTGCTGTTTCCAACCTTGAAAAAGCAATATTAATACGGCCAAACAACACCTTTTTAAGATATCAACTGGCGCGGTCTTATGAACGCATTAATCAAAAAGAAAAAGCGCTTCCTCATTATACATCTATACCCAATATTAATCCCAATTCACAATTTGCCGCACAGTCCTGTCTCAATGCAGCTATAATTCATAAGGAGAAAAATCATTACAATGAAGCGATGACGACTCTTGAAAATGTTTTTCAATTAAATCCTTCGGATAGTATATTCAAAGCTGCTAATGATCTTGTTTTAGAAATATGGATTGAGAATATAGACAACAAAGCTTTTGTAGATAACAAAATATTAAACTCGCCAATGTATGGGAAGATCTTTTCAAAGATAAATAAACAAGAAAAAAAAGAGATTTATTTACTTTATCATGCCGCATTATTTTATTATCAATCCGCTAAATCAATAAACAAAAATTATTGCTCGTCTATTAGCGAGTCTGGCTATGTCTTGAAAATAGTTCAAGAACTATATGGAGCTGAAGGGGCACTGTTATCTCCAATCATAGCGGCTGGAGAAGTCCCCAAAGAATGGATGGAGGAACTGAATAACGAAAATTTTATTCTCAGGATGGGCCTACTATTTGTAAAGACCGATTCTTTCAACCGATTACCTGGTTCGTCGGAGCTAATGGAATTATACCAGTAAATATGTGTAGCGCACGCTTATTTCCTGAAACAATACAAACTCGCCCAAAATCCTATAAAACAATGCCGAGAAAAAGCGCCCAACTTTGCGTCAGTAACCAAAATTAACTGGCCATGTAAACACCTCTCATCCCAGCGATCACGGACATCAACATTAGATAGCAGTCAGAAATCAGGGCTTAGGGCTTAGCAGTCAGGTCGTAGTCGTACTGGCCGCTGACTGCTGACCGCTAACTGCTGACTGCTAAGAGCTAACCGCTCCTCTTGCTCCACCAAAACGACGCCGCCCCAGCGGCAATATTAACAAGCCCAAGCAGGCTCTCGCGGGGTTTGTCCCAGAGCAGGTAACCCAGTACCCATATGCTGAAAACCAGAAAAATATATTGCAACCAGGGATAGGCCGGACTTTGATAGCCTTCATAAGGGGCGCCGCGTTGCCGCAAAACGAGCAGTCCCGCTACGGTGAGTGTAGTAAATAGTTGCAGCACAAAACCGCTGTACAGCAGCACCTGCTCGAAAGAACTGGTTACCACCATAAACACACTGATAGCGGTTTGCAGCCAGATGGCGCGCACAGGCACGCCCCAGCTATTGTCGCGGGCAAAATACCGCCAGAAAGTATGGTCGTCGGCCATGGCGCGTACTACGCGCGGGCCCACCCACACCATTGCGCTGATGCCCGCCAGGAGCAGCGCTGCAATGAGGATACTCACCACCTGCGCGCCGTCATGGCCCAACATAAAAGAAGCGACTACCTGCCCTACCTCTACCTTGTCGAGCAGCGATTCGCGGGGCGCCTGCCGCAGGAAGGACAGTTGCAGCAATACGTATAATACGCCCACCAGTAAGGTGCCGCCTATCAGCGCGCGAGGCAGGTTGCGGGCGGGAAGCCTGATTTCGTCTACGATATATGCCGCGGCATTCCAACCCGAAAACGAATACATGACGTAAATCAAAGCTACGGCATAGGCGGGCTGCCCTATTTCGTGCCGCCATCCCGAGCTCCAGTCGAGGGCATTGGTATCCTGAGCAATCGAAAATCCACCGAAAATGAGCAATACGATGAGCAGCAATTTGACGAAAGTAAGGGCGTTCTGGAACAGGCTGCTATGGCGCAAACTAAACGAGTGTACCACCGAAATACCCGCAATAGCCAGCAAGGCAATGAGTTCGCCGTGTAGCGAAAAGATATCGGACAAATAAGCGCCCATGGCCATGGCCGATAGCGCTACGGAAGCCGAAAAGCCTACCGTGAGCGATACCCAACCCGACAGGTAGCCCAGCATGGGGTGAAAAATACGGGAGAGAAAATGATAGTCGCCCCCCGATTTGGGCAAACGTACGCCCAATTCGGCATAGGAAAAAGCGCCAAAAAGGGAGATTACGCCGCCTATTACCCACAGCGAGAGTATCGTCCAGGTGTTTCCCAGATATTTCAACTGCATGCCGAGGCCCGTAAATACGCCCGCGCCGATCATGTTGGCCACCACGATCGCCGCCGCACTTACCCAGCCTATTTTCCGGTTTATCTGCATGCGAGGAGTAGTCTCTACGGTTTATTCCACATTGACGAACTATAAAACTACATTTTCCCCGCAGACTGATTTATGGACGGCGGCAGATTAACGAAAGAATAACCTTTTCAATTTCGGATTTGCGATTTGCGATTTCGGATTTATCATTAGAAACAATCCGCAATCCGAATTCCGAATTCCGCAATTGAAAATATTCTTACCTTTACGCAGGAAAGCGGCTTTCCTGCCTTATCGACCATTTTATTCACAATTATGGCCACTCCAATGTTAGAGGTGAAACTCTTTTCAGGTATCGCATCGCGTTATCTGGCTGAAAAAATTGCAGACCACTACGGTCAAAATCTGGGCGACATCGATGTAAACCGCTTTAGCGATGGCGAAATGCAGCCGGTGATCAACGAATCGGTGAGGGGCGGGTATATCTTTTTTATACAATCTACTTTCTCTCCCACCGACAACCTGATGGAATTGTTGCTGATGATGGATGCCGCCAAGCGCGCTTCGGCGGGGTACATCACGGCCGTAATCCCGTATTTCGGGTATGCGCGTCAAGACCGCAAAGACAAACCCCGGGTGCCCATTTCTGCCAAACTCATAGCCAACCTGCTCCAGGCCGCCGGCGCCAACCGGATTATGACCATGGACCTGCACGCCGACCAGATACAGGGATTTTTCGACATCCCCGTAGACCACCTCAAAAGCGAAGCGATTTATATCCCCTACCTGGAAACCCAGGATCTGTCAAACGTCATCTTTGCCTCACCCGATGTGGGCGGCGTAAAACGCGCGCGCACCTATGCCAAATACTTCGGCAAAGACCTGGTGATCTGCGATAAATACCGCAAACGCGCCAATGAAGTATCGTCGATGACCGTGATAGGCGACGTAAAAGGCGGCGATGTGATACTGGTAGACGACCTGGTAGATACCGCCGGTACGCTGTGTCGCGCCGCACAAATCATTATGGATAAAGGCGCCAATAGCGTGCGCGCCCTCTGTACGCACCCCGTATTATCAGGCAAAGCATACGAAAACATCGACTCCTCCATGCTGCACGAACTCATTGTGTGCGATACCATACCTATGCGCCAGCAATCGCCCAAAATCAGAGTACTCTCTACTTCCAAACTTTTTGCCCGCGCTATCAGAAACATGCACGAACACCGTTCGATTTCTGCCTTATTTGTAGAAGGATAATTAAAAATAATCCTATCTTTGCGGGCATTTTTAAAAAAATAAATAAAAATCACGCTAACATGGAAGTAGTTGCAATTAAGGGACAGGGCCGCAGCGGCTTGGGTAAAAAAGCCACAAAGGCTGTCCGCAACGATGGCCGTATCCCCTGCGTAATTTACGGAGGCGGAGACGCGATTCATTTCACCACCACGGGTAGTGAAGTAAAAAACCTGGTTTATTCGGGCGATTTTAAACTTGCTGAAATCGACGTGGATGGTAAACCGCACAAGTGTATCCTGAAGGATATCCAGTTTCACCCGGTTAATGACAAGATCCTGCACATCGATTTTCTGCGTCTCGTTGACGGCCACCCCGTTAAAGTGGAAGTGCCCTTGCGCTTCAAAGGCGTTTCTGCAGGCGTTAAAGCCGGCGGTAAACTGCTGCAGACCGTGCGCAAAGTCAAAATTAAAACGACTCCCGAGCACCTTGTTGATGAACTGAGTGTCGACATCACCCACCTCGAAATGGGCCAGTCGATCCGTATCCGCGATATCAAACCGGCTACCGGCATCGAAATCATCAACTCTCCGGGTATTCCTATCGCTACTATCGAAATCCCGCGCGCACTGCGCAGCGCGGCTACGACTGCCGAGAAGAAGAAATAATCATAAGGTGTCTTGCAAGCTGATTTCAAGCGGTTTGTAAGACACCTCCCTCTCCCTTCTATTTTATTCCGTGCAAAACCTACGCATCAGCTTAGTTCAGGCAGATCTTCACTGGGAAGACAAAACTGCCAACCTCGATGCCTTTACCCGGCGCCTGGCGCCATTGTCGGGCCTCACCGACCTCATTGTCTTACCCGAAATGTTTACCACCGGGTTTTCCATGAACCCCTCCAGGCTGGCTGAACCCACCGAAGGCACTACGCTGGAGTGGATGGCCCGGCAAGCCGCCGATACAGGCGCCGCAATCACAGGAAGCTTTATTGCCCAGGTAGAAGGCCGCTACTACAACCGACTGGTGTGGATGCAGCCCGATAGCGCTTTTTTTACTTACGATAAACGCCACTTATTTACACTGGCCGGCGAGCACCAACACTACGCCCCTGGCAATAGCCGACTTGTAGTGGAATGGAAAGGCTGGACCATTTTGCCGCTCATATGCTACGACCTGCGTTTCCCGGTGTGGAGTAGAAATGTAGAAGCCTACGACTTGCTGCTATATGTGGCCAATTTCCCCGAGCGCCGCAGCCACGCCTGGAAATCCCTGTTGATCGCCAGGGCTATCGAAAACCAGGCTTATACGATCGGCGTAAACAGAGTGGGCGCCGACGGCAATGGCGTATACCACGCCGGCGATTCCATGCTGGTCGATTTTCAGGGGCAAATTCAGTATCTTCTATCCCACCAGGAAGGTCTGTTTACCACCACTTTGGCACGCGATTTGCAGCAAAACTTCAGAGAAAAGTTCAATTTTTTAGCAGACCAGGATAGGTTTTCAATCATTTGATTGTCAGCTTGTTAAAACAAAATGTGGAAAACTTTTTCCACGATTTGTTGCGCTTTTTGTAAAAAATACAAATTTAATTCTATACTTTCGCACTGTTACAACATTTGAGCCGAAGCAAAAACTCAACTTAATCCCACCCTGAACATATCCGAAAGCTTTGGCGCCAAAGGCTTATTTGTGTCATCTCCAATTGCACGCAGTAAGCTATATGGTTGGATTAAACTCATGGGAAATGTCAGAATCACACAGTTGTAGGGGTATCATGTTACTCCTGTTAAGTATTGCACTCACTAGTTCAATTTATGCGAATACCCCTGCCGCTGCCGGCGCGGGTGATAGCACCACGGTAGAAAACACCGCAAGCAAAGCGCTTCTTCGCGCTGAAATTGTCAACTACGCTAAAGAACTACTCGGCACGCGTTATCGCTATGCCGGACGTACGCCGGCGGGGTTTGACTGCTCGGGCCTTACGCTCTATGTCATGCGCCATTTTGAAGTCGGCCTTTCCAGCTGCTCAAGGGCGCAAATTAATGATGGCGTGAAGGTAAATCTCAACAACGTAAAAGAAGGTGACCTGATCTTCTTCAAGCGCTATCGCAACCGCATTTCGCATGTGGCCATGGTGGTTGAAAAAAATGAAGAAGGAGTATTTATCATCCACAGCACTTCTCGTGGAGTGGTCATCGATAACCTGACCAAGTCGAAGTACTGGCGTCCCAAAGTATGCGGCGCCCGCGATGTACTCACTAACAGGGATCTACCTGTCGCTGATCTACTGGCCCGCCGGGCGGCAGAGATCAAAGCCGCACAGGAAGAAAAACTCAAAAAGCTGGCGCCTCAGGCGTTTTATATGCTTTACGCAGCGCGATAGAGGGTACTTGCCCTGTTCTAAGAGTGTGGGAGGGTGAGAGCGTGAGAGGGAGGGAGCATTGACTTCCTTTGGTCTCACCCTCTCACCCTCCCACACTCCCACACTCCCACACTCCTTCCTTGTCTTTTTCCTCAAATAATTATGTATTTTTGCCTCGCTTGTTCGAACGCCCTTTCGATACAGATATAGGAATAATTGCAAAAAAGTATTTACACAATGATTAATCTGATCCTATTCGGCCCTCCCGGGTCGGGCAAAGGTACACAGGCTGCTCAGCTGGTAGACCGCTATCGCGTTTTGCATATTTCAACCGGCGATCTGTTTCGCTATGAGATGGGCAACAATACCCCACTGGGGCAAAAAGCAAAAAGCTTTATCGAAAAAGGCGAGCTCGTTCCCGATGAGATTACAATCGGCATGTTGCAAAATAAGGTAGACGCGCATCCCGAAGCGCAGGGCTATATTTTTGACGGGTTTCCGCGCACGATACCCCAGGCCGAAGCGCTCGACGCCTTTCTGGCCGGCCGCGGCCAGGCTATTTCCCGGCTTATTATGCTCGATGTGCCCGATGAGGAGATCATCCAGCGTATTCTCGGCAGGGGCGCCACTTCGGGGCGCGCCGACGACCTCAATACGGAGATTATCCAAAACCGCATCGACGTTTACAAGGAGCAAACTTCGCCGGTATTCGACTATTACGCCCACCACGGCAAATCTGTGAAGGTAGACGGCGTAGGAAGCATCGACGCGATCTTTGACCGGCTATGTGGCGTGGTTGACGCGATTTGAAAATGAAATTCTCACTCGGTTTAAGTGAACGGTAAACGTTCACCTTACTTTTCGACGCGGAATTGCGCGATAGGCTTGCCGTTGGCTTTCACAATCAATAGATAACGACCCGGTGGGGCATTGGCAAGGTTAATAGACTTGTTGTAGGGGCCCGCGGCCTGCTGGTTGTAGGTCAACCTGGCTAATTCCTTGAGTTGGGGGTTGATCAGCACGATCAGTATGTCGGCGGGTTTCTCCAGGTTGTAGTTGATCTTCACGATTCCGTCTTTGGGGTCGGGCACGACTTTGGGGAACACCGACCAGTCATTGTCATCGCGGTCTTCAAATTCTATGCGGGGATCGTAGTAATTCACCTTGCCATTGCTGTGCATACACTTCAGGCGATAGCGCACATTTTTCAATAACTGGTCGTCGCGAATGCCTTTATCTTCAAAAGTATAGGCGTTTTGAGACTTGCCCTTGCCGGCTATTTTGCCGATAGATTGAAATTGCTTGCCGCCATCCATCGAGCGCAGCAACTCAAACGACATGGGGGACGATTCATTGTAGGTGGTCCAGCCCAGCCTGACTATTTCACCCGAGCGTTCTGCTTCGAGTTCAAAGACTTCTGTGGATTCGCGGGCGGCGAGTAATTCTTCCTTTTCTTCCTCGGGTTCTTCCTTGGCCTGGGGTTGGGGTGCTTTGCGGTTTTTGATCGTCACTACATCCCCATTGCTTGGGCTCCAGAGCACCAGTCCGAGCGGAGGTTCAAACACATTTTTGTGGTCCACTTCGCGCACCCGGTCGGCGCCGTCGGTTTTAACCGTGCGGATCTCGATTTTGTATTGGTCTACAAAAACCCAGTTAAATTGGTTGAAGCTGCCGCTATTGCGGGTCCACGACTTATTGTCGTCGGCGTCGCGAAGGGGGGCGCCCCAGCAACCTTCGCCGGCGTATACAGTGCCGTTTTCGTCGTCGCGGATAAAGCCTTCTTCACTACCCGGCTCGCGCGAGGGGCGTATAGGCCAGGTCCATTTACACATATGAGAGTCGGATTCAAACGCGGCATTTACGCGGTATTTATAAAAATAAGTGGCCCAGTTGAGCAACAATTCGTCGCGTTCTGCTTTAGTTACCGTATGGGGCCGGATCGCGTGGTGGTATTGCGCCATGCGCCAGGTAACGGTATTGCCCTGTGTTTTGAGGTCTTGTTCGAGCCAGGCGCGCTGGGCGCCGCCGGAGGGGATAAGTGAATTTAAGGTATAAAGTCGGAGCAAACTGCCGCCTATGTTGAAAGCATAGTATATATCGGGGTTTTTCACGTCAAACATCTCTACCAGCGACTTATTAGACGACTCGTGGTTGCCGCGCGATACCAGCACGGGAAAAATGCGCCCGTCACTGCCCATCGTAGCCTGCCAGTCGTCGAGCCAGTAGCGCCATTCTGTGGCGGTATCTTCGGCGGTCATATCTCCGTTAAACATAACGATATGAGGGCGCAGCTTACTCACCAGGCGGTTGGCGTCGAGGCGGCCTTCGCGGTGATTGCGCGAATCGCCGCCGGCAATGATAGACAGGCGTACCGTGGGGCTGTCAGGAGCAGTGAGAAACGACATGCGGCGGCTTACCCCTTCGTTGTCTTTGATCACGAAGTAGTATACGGTGTTAGGCTGGAGACCGCTAATGCGGGCAAACTGGTTGTTCATGCCCTTAGCGATAAGCGATACATCGGGGCGCTTGGAGTATTTATATGCCGAATACTGCTGCGCACGATCCACTACATCGTAATACAATACAGGATCGCTGCCCGATATCTGATCCCAGCCGATCACCATAGTAGTAGCGGGGTCTTCGCGCCAGGTAGCGCGATAGCGCCCTGTAGCAGCCTCTGCAAGGGTTGGGGTCAACAATATCCCTCCTAAAAAGACTAATATCAGCCTGGTTTTCTGCAATTGCATGTGTGGGCATTTAGCTGGAACCGGGGCCCATTTAAGGCTTAATTCCAAAACGATTTTGAAACGCTGAACATGATGCGTGTAGCCCAATTTGGTGTGCTATCACCTTGATGCCGGCTTAAAATAAAGCTTTTTGACCGGGATTTATTGTACCTTTAAGCCATATTTTCTTTTCCAAAAACTTAAATTACCAATGATACAGGATTCGCGTCTTTTTGACCTGCTTCACAAAGAACTGGAAAGACAACGCAAGGGAATAGAACTGATTGCTTCCGAGAATTTTACGAGCCAGGCCGTGCTTGACGCTATGGGCTCCTGCCTCACCAACAAATACGCCGAGGGATACCCTGGTCGCCGCTATTACGGCGGCTGCGAAGTGGTAGACGAAATCGAACAACTGGCTATCGACCGCCTGAAGGAATTGTTTGGCGCCAGCTGGGCCAACGTACAACCCCACTCGGGCGCCCAGGCCAATGCAGCTGTTTTTCTGGCCGTATTACATCCCGGCGACAGCATCCTCGGTTTCGACCTCTCGCACGGTGGCCACCTCTCCCACGGCTCGCCGGTCAATTTTTCGGGCAAAATCTTTGACGCCCATTTCTACGGCGTTGAGCAGGAATCCGGCCTTATCGATATGGATAAAGTGGCCGCAAAAGCCCGCGAAGTGAAACCCAAATTGATTATCTGCGGCGCTTCGGCGTATGCACGCGACTGGGATTACGCCCGCTTCCGCGCTATAGCCGACGAGGTGGGCGCACTGCTGCTGGCCGATATTGCCCACCCCGCCGGACTCATCGCCGCCGATCTGCTCAACGACCCGATGCCGCATTGTCATATCGTGACTTCTACTACCCACAAAACGCTGCGCGGCCCGCGTGGCGGTATTATTATGATGGGGCAAAATTTTGACAATCCCTGGGGGCGTACGACCAAAAAAGGCGAGCCTATCAAGATGTCAGCCATACTCGACAGCGGCGTATTCCCCGGTATGCAGGGAGGTCCGCTGGAGCACGTCATCGCCGCCAAAGCAGTGGCTTTTTACGAAGCCCTTCAACCCGATTTCAAACACTACGGCCAGCAAGTGATCCGCAACGCCCAGGCGATGGCCAACGCCTTTATCGACAAAGGTTATCATGTGATCAGCGACGGCACCGACAACCATCTCATGCTCATAGACCTGCGCTCGAAAAATGTGACCGGCAAGCAGGCCGAAAATGCCCTGGTGCGCGCCGATATTACGGTCAATAAAAATATGGTGCCCTTCGACACGCAGTCGCCGATGGTTACCTCCGGTATCCGCGTAGGCGCCGCAGCCATTACCAGTCGCGGCTTTAAAGAAAACGACTGCCTGCAAGTGGTGGACTGGATGGACGCCATCCTCTCCGATGTGGAAAATGAAGCGCTGAATAACAAGGTGCGGGCCGAGGTGAATGGGTTTATGCAGGGAGTTCCGCTGTATGAGGGTGAGAGGGTGAGAGGGTGAGAGAGAGGGATTTTGGGACAGACAATATATGGGAAAGAGCAAAAAAACAGAGCTTGGATTACAGCGGGCCGGGCGGGAACCGGCCGCTGAATCGACCAGCGCAGCAGCAGAATTGGTGCGTGGGGTGAATTACGTGCTCGCCATTGCCATCGACAAATACGAGAACCCTCACAAGCCTTTGTATAACTGCGAAAGAGATGCCGAAGATATTACCCGCATCCTGACTACAAAATACACTTTTGCCCCCGAAAATGTTAAAAAACTATACAACGACAAGGCTACTACTGAAAATATTTTGGTGGCATTAGACGAATACTCGCGACGGCTGGAAGAAAAAGACAGCCTGTTGATCATTTATTCGGGGCACGGTGAAAACCGCAACGGTATCGGCTTCTGGATTCCCGCCGATGCGCATAAATTCACGGAATTTCTGCCTTTGAGTACCGTGCGCGATTTTTTAGAGCCCATCAAGGCCCGCCATATTTTTGTGGTATCCGACTCTTGTTTTGCAGGGCGTTTTTTTATGAGTACCCGCAGCAGCGGCGACTCAGCCAAATACACCGAGCGGCACCCCTCGCGATATGCCCTGACCGCCGGCCGCGACGAACCCGTTCTGGATGGCAAACCAGGTCAAAATTCGCCTTTCGCCGAAGCTTTTAAGTCTATGCTGAGCAATAATGACGAACCCCTCGGCGCGGTGATGTTGAGCGAAAAAATATTACAGGACGTAGCAAAAAAAGTAGAGGGTTTTCAAACACCTCGCCACGGCGAACTCAACATTGACGGTAACAAACACGGGCAGTTTTTCTTCCATCCCAAAAAAGGGATGAATGCGGAAGAACATTTGGCCATAGGGAAACTTATCATACAATTGGCCGAACAAGTGTATGACCCCGGCTTATACCGCTCGGCAGAAAAACATATCCAGTTTGCCATTGAAAATGCCAAACTGGACCGTATAAATCTGCCGGAAGCCATTTATTGGCAAGCTAAGGCCCTGCAAGGCGCTGGCGATCACGAGGCAGCTATGCGCCTTTTTGCAGATTTTATTGCAGAAAACAAAGGTCTCCTTCCCTCCCGTTAACCCAAAACCCGACTATGGATAAAGAATTTTTAGCCGACGCGTATTATCAATATATTCTTTCAGCTATACAGGCAGGAAAAGAACAGGATGCGATTGGTAAATACGGGGAAATGGGGGAATACTTTAGCGGGCATGCAAAGTATCATTCTCTTAAAAGCCTGGTAGAACCCGTCCATTTTGAAACCGAAAAATCCCGATTTTTTGCATTGGTTATTGGAATTGACCAATACGGCGATTCAAAATGCTACAACCCCCTGAACGGATGCGTCAATGACGCTAATTTATTCACTGAATTGATCACTTCAAAAAGAAAGAATACCGATATTATTTTTTTAAAAAATGAAAATGCCACCAGTAAAAATATCAAAAATTGTTTTGAAGAATTATTCAATAAAGCGGAACCCGGAGATACGGTAGCTGTATATTTTTCCGGCCATGCTTATATACGGGGCGTTAATGCGAATGAGTACGCGCTGGTTGTATACGACTCTACTGATATTTCTGTAAAAGAACAAGCGCATACTTTTATCTGGGGTGATGACCTGCACGAAGCCATGCAAAAAATCAGGGCGGTCAACAAGTTTTTAGTAGTTGACACCCACTCTGATACGGATTTTATGACCAGGGTCGAAGAGAGCGGAAATTACACTATGATGTTTGGCTGCGATGATGGGGAGCAAGCTTATGAACAGCAATTTGACGGTAAAACACACGGGGTTTTTACTTACGCGCTTGCATCGGTTGTGAGAGAATATACAAACGAGGATTCCGTTCCTTATAATTTACACGAACAAGTTGTTAAGTATATTAAAGACCGCAATTTTAGACAGACGCCTAAAATGGTAGGCGATATAACACCCTTGTTTTTTCCGCAAAAATCCATCCAGCCTGCTGATTTAATACAAATCGCGACCAATGACAGGGCGCCGCTATCAGAAAGTAATTATTACAGGTTATCTAATCTACATCAAAAAGCGCCCCTTTTGCACACATTATTTTTTCCTGTACTAAAAAAATTAGGCCGGCATCTTCTTCAAAAAGGGGAATTTGATAAAGCTATTGCTGCATATGAATCCTATTTATTAAATTCTGAAGAGGCAAATAATGAACTTGAAGCTTTGATTCCTCTGGTTGAAATTTACGACCGGTTTGGGCAATATGAAAAAGCGACATTGCAGCTAAAAAAATGGATAGATACACACCAAGGATTAAGCGAAAAAGATCCGATTATTAATTTGTATAATAAATATTTAAATCACAATAACACTCCCCAAACCAAATATGCCCTGATAATTGGCATTAATAAATATAAAAAAGAAAAAGCCCTCCAGTCTGCTGTAAAAGATGCCGAAAGTTGGCGTCAATACTTGGCAGAAGACCTCCATTTGCCAAAAGAAAATATTACCTTGCTACTAGACGAATCTGCTACCCGAAAAAAAATACTATCTGAATTTGAGAAGCACGCAAAACTGGCGAAAGAATATCCCGTATTATTCTTTTTCGCAGGATATGGCGCTGCATACACCGTGGTCGAACCTCCAATAACCAGAGCCATATTCGAAACGGATTTCACAAGCGATGATACGCCATTTATACCGGCTATACTCAGCGTGGATAGTCGGCAGGGAAAAATCGGCGATATATTTTTCAAAGAACTCTACGACTTACAAATAAAAAATGAATCCCGCTTTCTGACCTGTATACTGGATATCGGCTTTGATGAAAAACCGGGAAACAGGGGGGTAGCAGCTCGGGAAATTCATCCCCGCGGAATATCAAGGGCGGCAGACTACCTCCGAACTGCCGATGGGATTACACAGGGAATAGGCAATCTCACGATCCTACCTGGTGCAATAAACCCTAAAAACTTATCTGAAAAACCTAAATTGTGGTGCATTGAAACCCCCGATAATGGAATATTTTCAAAAGGCCTGCTTGAGGTGCTTCGCCAAAATATAAAAACGACGTACCGCTTTAGTCATTTAGCAAAGGAGGTACGCCTCAAGAAGCAGCAAATCCAAAATTATATCTTGAACCCTATTATTATCGGCGATCCGGAAGCGGTCGTGTTTGGTGTACATAATTTGGGACAAAAAGAGATTGAGCTGGTCAAAGCCGGGCCGGTAACCAACCTCAAGACTTTATTGGAGCAGCAGATCGGCTCTAACTGGGGCGATTTCCCCGATAACCTGGTTATTTTAGCTATTGCGGAAACCATATTGGGTAATTATGAAAAGGCTGCGGCCATGCTCAGCACGGCTGTGGCCGATGAAACCAAAGAAAGTCTTCGCCTGGTTAAGGCCAATTACCACTTGGGCAGGGTATTGGTCGAGAATAGTAGTCCCGACGATAAAGAAAACTGGAGCCAGGCGCTGAATGCGCTTCGCGCTGCCACACAGGTTTTGCCCGATTTTGCGCCTGCTTATTACTATCTCGGCAAAGCCATTCGCCAGGTGAGTATCATCGAAGGGCGCTCGGAGGCGGTGAAGGCCTTCCAGAAATACCAGGAAAGCTACTACCCTATCGGTTATCAGGAGGAAGTGGACCAATACCTCGACTCGCTGGACGACGAGCGCCTTCGCAAGCGCTATATGAGCGACGGCATGACTTACCTGGAACAAAATGAATTGTCATCAGCCGAGCAATGTTTCCAGGAAGCCCGTTTATTGGGCGAAAACAGCGCGTTTTACTACATGGCTGAAGTATACAACAGACAAGGCGACTTTCTGCGGGCGCTAAACTCCTACAACCAGGCCAAGATGCTGGGCGTCGACAAAGAAGACCTCGCCTATAAAATGGGCGATATGGTCAGACTTTTTTTAAAAGGCTCCGATGTGATACAACAAATCCTGGATGATGTACAGGAATACCAAAACAATCCCAGCATCCTGAAATATAATGACACCGACGTATTGCTCGATAACCTGTCCAAAATCCAGGATCACCTTGCCAAACTTGATATAGGGTGGCGGTAACCTATCACCGCACCACCACACTACAAACCGCCGCCCCGCATCTTACCACGTACAGGCCGGCAGGCCATTGTGATACATCTATCGATAGTGTTTCTGTTGTGTGAAGAGTAGCATGTATCAATTGCCCCGTCATATTGCGCACTTCTACCTTGTAGCCGGCCAGTTGCTCAGGCAGTACCAGGTTTAGCGTTTGGTGGGCAGGGTTGGGATAGGCGCGGATCACCGGAGCTTTATCGTACAAGTTTGTTGTGCCCGTCACCGATTCATTATTCGCATTAAAAGTAGGGTTTTGTATCACAAATGCGCCGGTGCCGTTGGGTACGCGGGCGTAACCTTTATCTGTTGTTTGGGCGTCAAATGTCACCTCATCCAGGATATTCAGGTTGGGGTCGAGCAGCATCACGATTTCGCCGTCGGCGGAGAGTTTGAAATTGCAGTGGTTGTCGCCCTGGCTGCCGTCTTCGTCTGCCCAGATGATCAGGTAGCCGTTGCCGGGGATCACCGAGCCTTCGGGGAACTCCCACTTGGCCAGGTTGGCTGGATTATCAGACAGGTAGTAGCCGGTCAGGTTGATCGCATTGGCGCTTTTGTTGTACAGTTCGATCCAGTCGTCGAATTCGCCGGCATTGTCGGCGGCGGTGGCAGAGTTGGAGGCCATGAGTTCGTTGATCACCACGTCGGAGTTGGTCACTACATTAGCTTGCACGGTATATACAAATACGTCGTGTTCGGCGCCGGCGGGATAGTAAACAGCCGTTTTTGCGTTATTATTAGTCAATGCTTCGATATAGAACCGCACCCAGGTACCTGCCTGATAGCCGGGAATGGTAGCGCCAAAGACGCCGTCTTCGGCTTCATTATCGTTGTGTTGGCCGTCGTCAAACATCTGCACGACATTGAAATTGCCCACCATGCCGGTGGCATAATACAAGTTGACGCGGTTGAGGCCGATGGCATGGCTCACCTCTGCTTGTACGTGGGTTTCTTCCATGTTTAGAGGCGCCGTCCAGGCCTCGTTGCTGAGGTTAAAGTAGGTAACCGCGCCGATATCGGCGCTGGATTGGGCCACTTCCGAATTCACCAGCAGGTTGTTGCGGCGGGTGGTGATAAAATTGCGGAGTATGGTTATTTCGCTAAGGAATTGTTGATAGGTGTATAATTTCTTGGGGTCGTCCTGTACCAATTGGTCGATTTGCGTTTGATAGTTGCTCAATATGGCGTTGCATACTTCGGGGTTTAGTTCCTCGGCGATAATCGTACGCAGGTGGGCCAGGTAGCGTTGTCGCCATTCGGGAATAGCCAGCATGCGATTGAGCAGGGGGTAATTGGTATTGTCGGCGTGGTAGAAAGGGCTCCAGTTGGCCAGGTTGGGGCCCATTACGCTGTTGCCGTCGAATTCGAGGGGTGTCATACGACCCGTTTCGGGTTCATAGTAGAGGTAGTAGTCCATTTTGCCTTTGTATACATAGCTGTCGTCGTCGCTGAAGGCGATTTCGGAGGCCAGAAACCACAGCGTGCGGTCGATATCCAGGTAGAGGGGCAGGCTATCGCGCAATTGGGCGATGGGAATATTGTCTACCACGTTGCAAGCAGCCACGAGGCGATCCCAAGGGTTGTCGATATCGCTGCTTTTGAGGGTGTAATACGTTTGGTAGTCGGAGGTGTCTTCGCCCAGGTAGTTGAGGGCGGCGGTACCGTCGCCCCAGCCCGGGCCGCCGCCTTGTCCGCTAGGCCGGTCGGCGCGCCAATTGGCGCCGTCATTGCTGAGAAACCATTCTTCGAGGTAGTCTTTGTTGAGTTGCTGAACATTGGGATATAGGCCCCAATTCTGGCCGTTGATATACAAATTGACATAATTGGCCCGCGCAGCCGGAATGTGCTTGCGTATCTGGTGCAGGTAAAATACTTCGCGCATAAACGACTCGTCCTGGAAGGAGTTATTCAGGTTGAGGGTTTTGTAACCCATAATCTTTTGATCCTCATGCACAAAATCGAGGCTGATATTAAACGAGCGCTTTTGCGAGCCTGCGGGCAACATGCTATATGAGGTTTGCCCTTTAAATCGCACGCCCACGCTGTCGTATGTCACCCCGTCTACGGTCATTGTGGCGGGAATGTCGGTGTGGCTGTTGTAGTTCTGGGTCATCAACTGCCAGTAGTTGGACTGGGGAAAATCGAGGTATACCGTGCGGACAACTGCCGAGTCATACAGCCCGCTAAAGAGCCTGCCACCGGTGATGAGTCGCCGGCCGTCGTCAGAAAGGTACATTTCAGCGGGCAACGATTGAGCGCAAAGCGCACCCGAAAGCCCGGTTAACAACAGGGCAAGGAGTATAGTTTTTTTCATGCTGGAAGAACAGTTGGTCAAACAAAAGTCAAGGAATTGGATTCGAAATTAGCATTTCGGTTTAATCGGTAGGTATAAAGAATGCAAAAAGGGTTGCACAGCTTGCGCCGGCAACCCCTTTTTGTCTGCGAGATTGCATAATATACCCTTGTCACCCTGTCACCTAATATTCCTCCACCACCTTCAACTCGGCTCTATAATCCTTAGACGGAATATCGTTGGGATATTGCGGATAGGGAGTTACGGCGCGTAGCTCGATCATATAGCCGTCTACACTGCCGGAAGGTTCAACTTCCACGTTGGGGCTGAGGCCCAGCGTCATACTTACGCCGTTTACATCAAGCACGGCTTTTACTTCGCCTGCCCAGATGCAGTCTACACCGGTGGGACAGCGGCTATCCTGAATGTCTCTCAAGACGATAGTAGGCGCCCCGCAGCTGCATTCAGCCGTTTGGCCTATCGCCAGTTGGAAAGGCGTACCCATTTGATAAGACAATTTGTCTACTGCGTCTTTTTTGCAGCCCCCCAGCATGAGGATGAGCAGGCCAAGGATCCAAATATTTTTCATGGTGTTCGGTTTTTGAAAACATGTATTAAGTAAGACAGTGCAAAAGATACCAGGCGTTGGGTTCACCCCGATACCCGACTGCTGTCTCTCATGCAATTTAACAAAAAATAAAGAGTAAAGCCATAAACAAAGCCGGCACTTGCAGTTGATTTTTGTCAGTCTCCGCGGTTATATTTGTATAAAATTACCCGACTATGTATACCCACATCTTTCAACAACTCGAGCGCCACAGCGATGTATTCAAGTCACTACTGGAAGGGCTTTCGCCCGACGAATACCTGTGGAAACAGGGGCCCGAAAAATGGTGCCTTCTTGAAATCCTTTGCCACCTTTGCGATGAAGAGCGCGAAGATTTTCGCGCCAGGTTGCGCCACGTGCTCGAACACCCGGAGCAAGCGCTGCCCCCTATCGATCCCGTGGGTTGGGTAACCGTACGGCAATACATCGGGCAAAACTATGAATTGAAGCTTGGGCAATTTCTTGCCGAGCGAGAAGCATCTGTAGCGTGGTTGCACACGCTTTCCAGGCCCAAATGGGAAAATGCCTACCAGCACCCCAAATTTGGAGCCATGAGCGGTCACATGTTCCTCGCCAATTGGCTGGCGCACGACTACCTGCACATTCGGCAAATTACGCGATTGAAATACGACTATCTCCGGTTTGTTTCCGGCGAAGCGTTATCGTATGCGGGCGCCTGGTAGGGAAAGGCTACACGGACTGTTTCTTTTTGACCGGAGCGGGTTCCGTATTTTTTGTAAAAAACTTCTCCGCCAGGTGCAATTTGCGCATAGTCGTCCGCTTTTTGGTCTGGTGGTCCTGCATGCGACGCAAAATATCGTCGAGGGCACGGGTAGCATCTACCACGTGTTCGCCCTTGTTTAGCATAATACATTCGGCACGCTGCCCCATAGCGGCGTCGGTCACCTCCGCTCGGGTGGGAAGGCCTTGTTTGGTGAGACCTTCGAGCACCTGAGTAGCCCAAATGACGGGTACGTGGGCGGCTTCGCAAACCCAGAGGATCTGCTCTTGCAGTTCGGCAAGCCTGCCGAATCCGCATTCTATGGCCAGGTCGCCGCGGGCTATCATCACCCCGCAAATGGGGGTGCGCATGGCGGTAAGAATCATATCGGGCAGGTTGTCAAAGCCCTGCCGGGTTTCCACTTTGATTACCACACCCGGAATGCGGTTGCTCAGCTTTTGCATTTCAGCAATGACCTGCGCCACATCGTTGGCATTGTTGGCAAACGACAACCCCACCATATCTGCGTATTTGACCACAAAACGGAGGGCTTCGACGTCTTCTGGGGTCAAGGCGGCCAGGTGGAGGTTAGTTTCGGGCAGATTGATTCCCTTTTCGCTGCGCAGTTTTTCGCCGCCGATTTTGGCATGGGTGATACGCACGTGTACCTGTTCGGCCTCTATACGTTCTATCATGCCGCCGATTTTGCCGTCGTCAAACCAGATGGGTTCGCCGGGCTGCAGGTCATCGAGTACTTCGGGGATAGAACACCCTATAACTGCCGGCTGGAGTACTTTCCCCGTTTCATCGGTTACCGCCGGGCGGCCGGGCGTATTATTTCGCGTAAGCAATAACATGTCGCCGGTGTGCAAGGCAATAGGCTGCTCGCGACGGGGCACTTCGGTCAATTTCGTGCCGTGAACTTTATTTTTGTGCTTTAGATGAAGTTCAAGCCCCTGCTTCAGGTAGACGGTTTTAAACATTTCGACCAGACAGACGCCCTCCGCCACTTCGGCCACCACCATCTTGCGCCTGGCATGGCGGGCATCTTTCAAGACGATCGTGTCTCCCTTATGGCATTTCGAAAGCCACTGGCCATCAACGGGCAATCCAGGCGTATTATCGGCAAGCGCTTGTATTTTGTTCTTATCATAAAGCCACAACCGGATTGGCGCCAACACTTGCCCCCATTCATCGCGGCGGGGGCGCAGTTTCAATACCGCAGGACCCGCTTCAAGTGGTCCGGTACGCAATTTGGGTCCACCCAAATCCATCAAAATGCGGCATTTCAGACCCGATATTTCCTCTGCGCGCCTGATATTTGAGATGATTTTTTCCCACACTTCCGGATTGTCGTGTGCGCAGTTTACACGCGCACAGTTCATGCCGTTTTGCAATAATTGCAAAGCCAGGCGGTAGTTGTCGGCAGCTTCGGTGGGCATCGTTACCATGATACGCACCCTGCGGCCGCTGGGCGTTTCACCGAGCAGCGCTTCGGTGTTTTCTTCGAGCAGGCGACGACCATCTTCAAAACACACGACCGGTTTTTCACCGGGATCCCAGGGTTTTCCCAACAACAGGTGCATGACGCGCAACAAGGTGTCGAGCGTAGCGTGTACTTTGCGCTCCGCACGGCCCAAAGAAGACAATGCCCATTCAGATAATTCATACTGCAGGGGGCGCACTTCGTGCAAACGCAGCGCAAGGTATTGCAGTAGGTTGCGAGCGCTATTGCGATAATGTGGGTGTAAATGGTCGAGACTCCCGTAGGTTTTCTCAGTAATTAACACCTCATTGCGCAGTTGAAGCACTTTTTCGGTGAGTTGATCCAAATCGGGCGGCACACAAGGCATTTGTTGCTGGAGCGCACTGGTCGGCTTTGTCATGACTTAAACGGAATTTGCCTCTAAAATTCCGAATTGTCGGTCAAAAAGAAAATGACATTTGACAAGAAGCAGGTTAATTGATCATTTTTTGACAAAAAAAATCCGCCGGCGCCTCTCAGGGAAAACGCCGGCGGTGGATTCGTTTAAAGGTGGTTTTTAATTACTTTTTATCGCCCATACCAACTACCCAGCCGATAGCTGCACCGGCCAAAGCGCCCATTACAACCCATATTGCGATATCGGCAAAAGTAGCGGTAATATTACTAATGTTAGTAGTGCCGTACATCATCAAGTCAACACCTGCGGCAAACAACAGGCCAATCATTGCACCGGCCTTCAGACCGCCCATGGGGGTATTGATACCCGCCCAACGCACAAAAATATAAGAGAACAAAGCTCCCATGCTTAGATTGCCGAGGATCAAAAAGAGCCAGTCCATCTCTACTTTATTTACTCCCGTTGCAGTGCCCGCGTTGGCTTCAAAAAATTTCATAAACAACATGCCATACAGCAGCCATCCCAACAGGAAAAAGGCTACTCCACCAGCCAGCGTTCCGAGTGCAAATTTTTTGGTATCCATTTTGTTTTGATTTAGGTGAAAGAGAAATATAATTTCAATGTAAAAATAAATAAACTACAATGAATTATTCTATAAATTCACTCATTTTCAAAAGATAAATATGTTTTACAAAGGAGCGATCAGGACTGGATTTGAGCAAAAAGGCACCACATTTCTGCTGCAATTTGGCGGCAGCGCTCGTCGTAGCGCAACTGCTCCATCGGCGTATCGTCGGCTTCTTTGGGATCATTGTAGGTGAGCGGAACGCGCAGCGCCGCACCGGGTATAAACGGACAATTTTGCTCGGCTTCGCTGCAGGTCATGATAGCCGCAAATTGACTTGCTGGATTGGCCGCGTCGTCGTATACTTTGGAAAAACAAACCGCCGGCTCTGCATCGATGGCATAGCTAATGAAATAATGCGGATTGTCGCTGTCCGGGTCCCTGTTTTCTATCCTGAATCCGGCGCGTTGCAGTGCGGCCACGGTACGCGGATTGCAGGCAGTGGCCTCGGTGCCCCCCGAATAGGTTTGAATATCCTTTACGCCGTACCAATGAGCCGCCGCTGCCGCCCATACTTGGCCCAAATGGCTGCGCCTGGAGTTGTGTGTGCAAATGAAAACCAGATTAGCCGGTTGCCCCTCGGCCTGTTGCCGGCGAATGTACGCCGCTATGTTGTGCAATACCTCACGCCGGTCAGCCGGTATGTCGGCCTCTAATGGAATAGTGTGTTGTATGTATTGCTGTAATTCGGGTAAGAAAGAAATACCTCTATTCGTCATCAGGCTTAATATCATGGTGAAGCACAAAATTAAGCCTTTTAGCCCTGAGGAGGCATGGCAAGACGTCAAACTTAATGTAGAGTTAACGAGGGGTTTATCAGGGTTTATGAAGGTTAGTAATAAACCTTCATAAACCCTCATAAACCCTCATAAACCCTCATAAACCCATAAACAGCTATTTCGGCAACATCACCGCGTCAATCACATGCACAATACCGTTGGAGGCCGGTACCGTAGCGATGATATTGGCGCCGTTGATCTGCACCTTGCCGTCTTTAACGGTGATAGTGGCACTGCCGCCGTTAGCCATCCCCAGTTCTTGTCCGTCCTGAAAGAAATCAGCGCGTAGCATAGAAGTAGTGACGTGGTATTGCAGGATATTCTGCAGGTCGGCCTTTTTTTCCGGCTTGAGCAGGCCTTCCACCGTGCCTGCGGGTAGCTTGGCAAAAGCATCGTTGGTGGGGGCAAATACGGTGAAGGGGCCTACGTTCGATAAAACGTCGAGCAATTCGGCAGCGGTGACGGCTGCTACCAGCGTGGTGTGGTCGGGCGAACCTGCGGCTACTTTTACCACATCTTTCATCGAATCGTCATCGGCTACCCCTGCCTGCCCGGCAACGGTTGTGGCGCCGCTTTGATCTGCTGCCGACGCAGCAGTATCGGTGGCCTGGTTGCCGCTGCAACCCCAAAATAGAGCTACAATAATTCCTGCCATCAGCATGTTGGCCATTCGCATTGATTTCATGATGAATTAGTTTAAGATTTAAGAGTATTTAATCTTTTATTAAAACAAAAAAAAGTCACGTGCAAGACACCAGCCGCACTTCCCCGCTGCGCACTTTGTCGCTCAACTCGGCAAGCGTGGTATGGCTAAATTTTTCTTTCATAGTCAGAGTGATTTGGCGCCAAAAGTCGTGAACCGGGCAAGGCTGCTGTTCGCCACAGCCGGGCAGCCCCATAAAACAACCACTGAAATACCCCTCCCCTTCCAATATGTACAGCATCTCCAGCAGGGTGACCTGTTCGGGGGCTTTGTCGAGCGCCACGCCTCCAGCCGGCCCGCGCTGAGAATGGAGTATGTGGTGCTGCGTGAGCGTCTGCAAGATCTTGGTGAGGAAGTGAAAGGAGATGTCCAGATCCTCCGATATCTTGCGGATACTCACATACCCCTCCTGCTCGCGCTGCGCTGCGATGTACATCAGCGCGCGTAAACCGTAAACCGCATTCATGGAGAGGGCTTTCATAATTTATTCAGACAATTTTGTCTTAAATGTACAACTTGATTTATTATTGTCCAAGTATTTATACCGGATTTAAAAAAAATAGCTATATGCGCTTTTTTCGGATTCGAAAGGCAACCGCATTGCGCTGCACTCGCGAGAATAACAGTCACCTTGTCACCCTGTCACCACCTTAGTGGGGAACGGTAAACGTTTCCCCTACGTGGTCGTCACCCCCAACGAAAAAATCCCCCCGAATTTATATAGATTTTAACCAAGCAACGTTTAACCCTTAGCTTTGTGGAATTGTTTTACTAAAGCACAGACAAGAAAAAATCGGAGAGATGAGATTTTTGATAACCATACTAGCGATTGCCTTCCTTGCTTCAAGCCTTAGCGCGCAGGAGGAAAAACGCGGCACAGTGACCATTGCAGGCAAAATCCTGCCTTATATCATAGACGATTGCGGCGACACGCTGCTGATCGCCCAGCTCGATGACGTATCGGTATCGTCATTTCGCAAATTCAATAGCGACGAAGATTACAAAAAATATCGCCGCTATCGCGCTTATGCGGTCAAAGTATACCCCTACGCGGTGGAAGCGGTGAAGGTGTTTCGCCAGATAGAGGTCGTTACGGCCGAAATGCGCCGGGGCAAGCAAAAAAGATACGTCAAACACCTTCAAAAAGAGCTCGACGACAAATTCGAAGATCCCCTTCGCAAACTTAGCCGCACACAAGGCATGGTGCTCATGAAGATGGTAGAAAGAGAACTCAACGTGCCCACCTACGACCTCATCAAGGAGTTGCGGGGCGGCTTTACGGCTTCTTATTGGAGCACCATGGGGCGTTTTTACGGCCACCGCCTGCGCGAAGGCTACAAACGCGGAGAAGACCCCATACTGGATATCGTGCTCGATGATTTCAATATTTCGTACCAGGTAAGCAAACAATAACCAATGAAAAGATACCTCCTCCCGGCGAGCGCCGCCCTCCTGCTGCTATTGTCCAATTCTTTTTGTACCAGGGCCAAAGAGTCGGACATTGAAAAAGCCAAAACGAAGGTAGAAGAACTGGGCAAAGACCTGGAAACGGAGATGGCCGACAGCCGCCGCGAAATGCAGCAGGAAATTGACAAGGCCGGCGATCAAATCGACCGCGAAATTGCCGAACTCGAAAAGGAACTTCGCAGCGCCAAAGCCGACGCCAAGGAGAAACTTTCTGACAAGATCGCCCAACTCAAAAAGAGTAAAAGCGAATTAGCCGAAAAAAGCCGGGAGCTCGACCGCCAAATGGAGGACAACATGGAAGCGTTTCGCAAGAAAATGGATAAAACCCTGAAGAAACTGGAAAAAGAACTGGAAGAATCCTCGAATTAGCGCAGCACTGCCGCCAGTTTTTTCTTTTCCAATAAATAGACAGCCGCGATAAATACGCCTATCAACGTGGTATTAAGAACCAATCGCCATACAAGCGATGCCGGCGACAAATACCCACTCAAGGCGTAAATACCCAACGCAAACACAATGTACAAGCCAATGCGGGGTATATTGTAGGGAACCGCAAAAAAGCGCTGTCCGATGAAATAGCAGGCCGCCGCCATGCTCGAATAGCAGATCAACGTAGCCCAGGCCGAGCCGTAATATCCAATCAACGGTATCCACCAAATATTAAGCGCCATAGTAACGGCAGCGCCGGCAAGCGATATATAGGCCCCCCAATGCGTGAGATCATTGACCCGGTACCACACCGATAAATTGTAGTAAAGCCCAAGAAACAAGTTAGCCATAAGCAAAATGGGAACTACCCCTAATCCTGCCCAATAACCCGGAGCGATAAAATATTTAAACAAGTCGAGGTACATCATCACGCCTAAAAATCCTAAGGCCATAAAAACCGTGAAATAAAGCGCTACGTCTGCATAAAGCTGCCGCGCATTTTCCGCGTTTTTGTGTTTGAAAAAAAACGGTTCGGCGCCGTATCGGAAGGCCTGCGTGAATAAACTCAACAGCATGGCCAACTTGTAATTGGCCCCATAAATACCCAGTTGCTCCTGCCGGGCTTTGACGCTGCCTTCTAACAAAAAAGGCATCATCTGTCGCGAAAAAGTTTCATTGATCACGTAAGAAAACCCGACCAGGATAAGCGGAGCGGCGTATACCATCATCTGCCACCATAGCCGCTTGTCGAAACGCCATTGCATGCGCCGGTAAACCGGCAATAGCAATAACAGTGCAAAAGCGCTGGCCAGCACATTGGAAACGAAAATATAAGTAATCGCTTGTTCCGGATGGTAAAAAGTGTGCAGGAGGCCGTGTACCGAGGCAAAACCCTGGTGTTTCAGCAAATAGGGGCACAACAACAGAAAAAATAAATTACCCCCGATATTGATCAATATAACCGCGAGTCGGATAAAGGCATAGAGTTTGGCGCGTCCTTCCAACCGCAAGCGGGCAAAAGGAATTTCACATAACGCGTCCAGACACAGAATTAGCACACATAGCTTAACCAGATGGACGTATTCGGGGTATTGAAATAATTGTGCGATATACCCGGCCATCGACCAAAGTAATACGCCAAGTCCCACCGAAGAAATCGCTATAGAGATCGAAGCCGTCTGAAAGGCTTTTTCTGCCTCAGCCCGCTCAACCCCTGTAGCATAGCGAAAATAGGCCGTCTCCATCCGGTAAGTAAACGCAATCATGAGAAGCGCCACAATAGCAAACAGGTTGGAGACTATCCCGTAATCGGAGCGATTCTCCAGTTGGTAAGTATATAAAGGCGTGAGCAGAAAATACAGGAATCGCCCTGCAATAGCGCTAATACCGTAAACAGCCGTTTCTTTCGTCAGTTTTGCCAGTGACATGCCCCGGTTTCTTTACCGCAATGTTACCACAAAATCGGCAAGCCGCCAATAAAGCAGCAATCTTTGGGATGTATGCATTATCTTTGGCGCTCAAGGCGTAAAGCTTGAATCCGATATGATCAATGTGCCATTGCTGAAAAAGATATGTGAAACCCCGGGAGCGCCGGGGTTCGAACAGCCCATCCGCGACCTGGTGATGAGGGAAGTTACGCCTTTAGTGGACGAACTCTCCATTGACAACATGGGCAATGTGATCGCTTTGAAAAAAGGAAAAACGCGCAAAAAGGTGATGATCGCCGCCCACATGGATGAAATCGCGTTTATCGTCACCCATATCGATGACGATGGCTTTCTGCGGTTCCACCCCCTGGGCGGATTCGACGCTAAAACGCTCACCTCCCAACGCGTAATTATTCACGGCAAACGCGATGTGATCGGCGTGATGGGCTCCAAACCCGTCCATCTCATGCGCCCCGAAGAACGCTCCAAAGCAGTGCCCATCACCGACTATTTTATTGACACGGGTTTGAGCAAAAAAGAAGCCGAACAACTTATCGCAGTGGGCGACCCCGTTACCCGCGAACGCGAATTGATAGAAATGGGCGATTGCGTCAATAGCAAATCGCTCGACAACCGCGTATCGGTGTTTATTCTGCTCGAAACTTTGCGCGAATTGCAAGGACAAGAACCACCCTGCGATATTTACGCGGTATTTACCGTTCAGGAAGAAGTAGGCCTTCGCGGCGCCGTTTCTTCTGCACACCTTATCGATCCCGACTTCGGCTTCGGCCTCGATGTGACTATCGCTTTCGACGTCCCAGGCGCTTATGCCCACGAAATGGTGACCCGACTGGGCAAAGGCGCCGCCATCAAAATCATGGATGCCTCGGTGATCAGCGACTATCGTATGGTGAATTACCTCAAAACCCTGGCCGACCGCCACAGTATACCCTGGCAACCCGAAATTTTGCCCGCCGGAGGTACCGATACCGCAGGCGTACAGCGACAGGGCAAAAAAGGCGCTATTTCGGGAGCCATTTCTATTCCGCTGCGACATATCCACCAAACGATAGAACTGGCGCATAAAGGAGATATTCTCCATTGCATTCACCTGCTGAAAGTGGCCCTCCTAAATCTCAACCAATACGATTGGGGCTTTGGCCGCACACGCTATGAACCACCCCCACAAAACGACAGTAAGTCCAGCGACGATTTATACGAATAACGCAATTGCTATGTGGATAGAAAAAAATAATGCGCTGACCGCTTCGTTCCGGTTTAAAAACTTCGCTGAAGCTTTTGCCTTTATGACCGAGGTTGCCTTACACGCTGAACAGCAACAACACCACCCCGACTGGCGCAATGTGTGGAATACGGTTGACATCAGCTTGAATACCCACGACGCAGGCGGCATAGTGACAGAAAAAGATCAAAAACTGGCCGCCACGATCAGCCAGGTGTATAATAAATACGCATGAATTGTCACCTTGTCACCTAACTAAATGAACCTAACCATCGACATAGGCAATAGCCGGGTTAAAATCGGACTCTTTGATGGTAGTCAACTTGCCCAAAAATGGAGCTGGGAATTTTGGCAGGCGGAAGAATTACTTGCATTGGCAACCAACCTTCGGGTAAAAAATATCATCTTATCAACTGTGGCAGACACATTGCCCGCCCAGGTAGAACAAGTGTTCAGGGAGAATTTTTACTATCTGCCGCTCAACAATCAAACGCCTTTACCATTTAACAACCTATATCGCACACCCCAAACGCTCGGTAAAGACCGACTCGCAGCCGTGGCAGGCGCACTGGCGCTTTTCCCGGCACAACATTGCCTGGCGATAGATGCGGGCACTTGTATTACCTTTGACCTCTTGACCGGCGCCGGCGACTACCTCGGCGGAAATATTTCGCCGGGGGTGCGTATGAGGTTAAAAGCTATGCACGCTTATACAGCCCGCTTGCCCGAACTGGAGCCCGATGCCACCGATTTGTGGCTCGGCTATAGCACCGATAGCGCAATGCGCAACGGCGCACAGTGGGGCGCGGCATTCGAAATAGAGGGCACAATAGCCCAATGCAGGGCCTTTTACGACCCCATACACGTAATTCTGACGGGAGGCGATGCGGATTTTTTGGCAAAAATGATGAAAAGCCAGATATTTGTGCACGCTGAACTCGTTTTGTTCGGTTTAAATAAAATACTAGAATATAATGTCAATCAAGTGGCGTAGTGTTTTTGTGGGAGTTGTGCTTTGCTGCACAGGCAGTATGCTTTGGGCGCAAAGCCAAAACGCGAGTATTATTCCGAAGAATAATTCCCCCCTGTCCCGTTTTGGCCTGGGCGATCCGCTCGACCAATACGTGGCAGGATTTGGAGGCATGGCCGGCTTGAGTGCCGCCATCAACGACCCCTACCAGCTCAACCTGCTCAACCCGGCCGCACTGCCCCACCTGCAGTCTACGTCGTTTGAGGTAGGCTTGTATGCCAAATATGCCAACCTGAAAAGCAATGAAAAAAGCGATGATGTGTGGAGCGGCAACCTGCAATATATGGCACTGGGTTTTCCCCTCAAAAACCCCGTCAATAAATCGCTCGACCGCATACAGTCGAAATGGGACTTTGGCATGAGCATCGCGCTCTCTCCATACACTCTGGTAGGCTACGACGTACAAACCAAGCAGTTCGACCCCGATTTCGGCACGGTTACTACCGCACTCAAAGGCAACGGCGGCACCTACAAACTGGCCTGGGGCAACGGCGTCAAGTACAAAGGGTTCTCAGCCGGCGTCAATGTGGCTTATCTTTTTGGCAAACTGACGAATAGCCGCAGGGTCAACTTCGACAGCCTGGCCTTTTCCTATAATTCCGAATTTCTCGACGAGATCAGCGTAAGCGGTTTTACCTGGCAATTGGGTACCCAATACGTGTACGATTTCAAAAAAACAGACAAAGCCGGCAAAAGCGTGCCCTCGGGCAAACGCCTGATCGTGGGCGCTTACGGCGGGCCTGTTACCAACTTTAATACCAACAGTAGCCGGTATTACTACCGCTTCCTTTCAGAAGCCGTCAGGGATACTATCTTGTATACTTCGGAAGTAAAAGAAAAAGGACAAATGCCGGCTTCTTTTACCGCAGGTTTTACATACGAGGAAGTGAACAAACTGCGCATCGGCATAGAGTACAGCACAACCCGCTGGAGCGGGTATACTAATGAGGCCAAACCGGAAACGCTGTCTGATAGCCGGCGTATCGCCGCAGGAATGCAGTATACACCCAATGTATTTTCTTACAACCGTTATTTTCAGCGCGTACATTACCGCGCCGGGCTTTTCCACGAAACTGATGGCCGCAGCATCGCCAACGACCAGGTCACCAAATACGGATTCACTTTCGGCTTAGGATTCCCAATCATCATGCCGCGCCAACAGATATCTTTTATCCAGACGGCTTTCGAGGTGGGTAAATTCGGTGTGCCCGATGTATTACAGGAAACTTACGTAAAACTGTCAGTCGGTTTTACCCTAAACGATAATTCATGGTTTTTCAAACGCAAATTCAACTAGTTATGAAAACAGCATTGCATCTGCTAATAACCGCAGGAGTTATGGTGGTTTTTGCAGGCGCCCTGAACGCCCAATGCAAAACCTGGAATGACTCTCCAAAAAAAGAGGAAGCGCTCGACGCCCACTCGGTTTACCGCCCTTACGTGAAAGGTAAACAGTCCGCCGATCTGGAAAAGATGGACGACGCCACGTTTAATACAGCTTTTGAAAGCTGGAAAAAAGCTTACGATATCGCACCGGCCGCCGACGGCCAACGCGCTACGCATTACAGCGACGGCCGACTGTTCTATCAGGCTATGATGAACAAAACTACCGACGCTGCCAAGAAAAAAGAATACGCCGATATTATGATGCGCTTATACGACGAGCAAATACAATGCTATCAGAATGAGGCATTCCTGCTGGGTCGCAAAGCCTACGACATGTTTTACATGCCCGCCTTCGGCTATTCTGCTCAAACGATGGAAACATTCAAAAAAGCAGTAGACAAAGGCAGTAATAATTCGGAATACATCGTGTTTGACCCTATGGCCCAGGTGATGGTGTATTTGTATAAAAATAAGCAACTAAGCAAAGACGATTTTCGCACTTATCACGATAAGCTGGTCGAAATCGCCGATTACAACGTGAAAAACAACCAGCAGTACGGCCAATATTACGAAGCCGGCCGCTCGCGTATGGAGGTGCATTTTGCAGAAGTGGAAAACGATATCTTCGATTGCGATTATTTCAAAAACAAACTTACCCCCCTGTACGAGCAGAAAAAAGACAGCCTCGAAACAGTGAAGTATGTCTACGTCACGCTCCGCCAGCGCGGTTGCGATTCAACAGCACAGTATATGGTGGAGATACACGACACCTACGAAAAACTAGCCAAGGTGTATAATGCCAAGCTGGAAGGCGAGTTGCGCGAGAAAAATCCAGGCTACGACGCCGCCCTGCTACAAAAAGAAGGCAAATACTCCCAGGCTATCGCCCGCTACAAAGAAGCTTTAGAAACGGATAATAATGAAGATAATAAAGCTCAATACTACTATAGTATGGCTTTTATCCAAACCTGGGAATTCGGCCAGTATCAAACCGCCCGCGATAACGCCCGCAAGGCCGCCAGCCTGCGCCCCAACTGGGGCCGCCCCTACCTGCTTATCGGCGATATGTATGCCAAAACGAGCCGCAACTGCGGCGACGACTGGAATTCGCGACTGGCTATTATCGCCGCTATCGATAAATATGCCTACGCCCGCTCTATAGATAGCGACGTGGCCGGCGAAGCCAACGAACGCATCGGCAATTACTCCGCCGCCCTGCCCGACCGCCAGGAAGGCTTTATGCGCGGCGTGAGCGAAGGCGCCACCGCTACGGTAGGCTGCTGGATCGGCGAAACGGTGAAGGTACGCTACAAGTAGAGCAAGGCTTTACGCCTTGCTGTCTGAGATGGAGGGAGAGAGTGGGGGAAGGAGAGAGGGAGAGATTGGACAAAGAAGGGGCGTCCTGCATAGCGGGACGCCCCTTCTTTTTGTGTTATGCAAGCCAGAATTGATCCTAGTACAGATAATTCAAAGCCGTTACGTCGTTGTTGTTGAAATCGCGGTTTTGGCCACCACCGATGCAAGCCAACATCCAGGAATTGGGATCGGCAGTAATCGGCGTGCCGGGGATATGTACGGCGCCTACCGTGCTAGCGCCTTCATTGGCATAACCGCCGCCGCAGCTGTATGAACGGTCCATGTAGTCCGTATGGCGGAAACCGATGCAGTGGCCCATCTCATGCGCCAGAATGGTAGCGAGATAGTTGACATTGGGATTTGATCCTATGGCATTAGAATTTACGTTGACCGTACCATAAGGATTACCACTGTTGGTGGGAAAACCAGCAGAGGCCAAGTAGTTTCCATTTACCTTCTTAAACTGAATGTTTCCGTTGCTAGCCACCCGCTCGAACCTGATGGTGAGGTTTTCTGCGTTATAACGAGCAACAGCCTCGTCCAATCCGGCAATGTAGGTTGCAGGCAAGCACTTGCCGCAGCCCGTAGCCATTGAAACGGTAATAGTCCTCGGCGCAGAAGATACACTCACCAGGTTGTTGGTGCGGTACTGCTCCGTCTCGGCAACGATCAAATTGGGAGAAGTAATGTCGCGGTGCAGATCTTCTTCCGTGAGGAAAATATCGCCTTCCACGATGTAGCCGCCATCAGCCATGATGACATCCTGCGTGCTGAATCCCTGCTGAGCGATCAGGCTCAGAACTTCCTGTGAAATTTGTTCCTGCGATTCAACTTTGTCCGACTTAGAGCAAGAGTAAAAGCTGAAGCTTACACCAAAGAGCGCCACGATGGTGGCCGACAAGTAGATTTTTTTCATACTAAACGCGTGTTTAAACGTTAAACAATTGTGTTATTTGCGCTGTAAATTATTAAGATTTGGGATTATTTTATTTTTAACAATATGTTTTTATAATCTTATTTTTATTCAGAATATAATTTTTAATTTAAAAACTAAATCAAACATTTTCAATTTTATATTTTGGCAATTGCTTTTTTTTATGGTAATTTTCGTTCACTGATTTACAACAGGGCTGAAGACCTGAAATTTAATTTCTATTAACATGGCTAATCGCAACATATATTCACTTTTTTTAATAAAAAAAATTGATTTTCAATACTTTACGAAACAAAATAAAATACTGCTACATTTATTGATTTGTACCATATGCTGGATTAACAGCATGAATTATACGATTGCGCAGCCCCTTCAAGCTTCCCCTACCCACCTTTCGCCTGCCCTGCAAAGCCGCCAGCATCAACCTGCAACCGACCATATACAGGTAAGTATCGTCGCCTCCGATCCGAATGCTTTATTATTTGAAATACAACAACTCATACCATCAGCGCGGCTCCTCGGCGCCTATATGCCCGCCGGCGTAATGATGGTAAGTTTGCCCGAAAATGAGTTTTTTGATAAAATATCTTCCCACCCCCTCCTACAATTCGCCGATTTGGCGAATACCGCCCCGCAAACCGAGACGCTTCTGCGGGGGCACAACCTGCACCTGAATAAAGTTAACACCATCCATAATGCCTACCCGCTTATCGATGGCCGCGGCATGGTGGTATCGGTCAAAGAAAACCGCTACGACAGCGCAGATATAGACCTCAAAGGGCGCCATAGGCCGTCAAACCTGGGCTCCAATTTTGTAGAACAACACGCGACCGCGATGGCCACTACCCTGGCAGGCGCCGGCAATATATGGTATGCAGACAAAGGCGCCGCCCCAGGCGCCACTATCACCCCGTCTTCTTTTGAGGTGCTGCTACCCGACCCCGATGAAGCCTACGAATCGCTGCACGTGTCGGTGCAAAACCACTCCTACGGCGCCGGCTTCGGCAATTACTACGATCCCGGCGCCCTGGCCTACGACTGGAGCTCGGTGCAAACCCCCTCTCTACTGCGCGTTTTTTCTGCCGGCAACCGCGGTTCACAGGCCGATACAACCGGAAATTATGCAGGCATCACGGGTTATGCCAACCTGACCGGACATTTTAAAATGGCCAAAAATGTGCTACTCGTGGGCGCACTCGATACTTTGGGCGCTACCTCCCCGCTGTCCTCCCGCGGCCCCGCCTACGACGGCCGGCTTAAGCCCGAACTCGTCGCCCTGGGCCACGAGGGCAGCTCCAACGCCGCTGCACTGGTATCGGGCATCGCTTTGCTGGTACAACAGGCTTACCGCGATACCCAGCAGGGGCAGTTGCCCGAGTCGGCACTTGTGAAAGCTATTTTGTGCAATAGCGCCGAAGACGCAGGCCCTCCCGGTATAGATTATATTACCGGTTTCGGCAATGTCAACGCCCTGCAAGCCGTTCAAACCACCTTGGAAAATCGCTGGTTTTCCGGCGAAATCAGCGACCAGGAACAACTTAACCTCCCGCTCGACATCCCAGCCAACGCCACCAACCTCAAAATTACCTTAGCCTGGATTGATCCCCCGGCAATACCCACAGCCTCCAATGCCCTGATTAATGACCTCGACCTGACACTCGCAGCTCCCGTCGGCGTCTCCTGGCAGCCCTGGACCCTCAGCGCCTACCCCCACGCCGACTCCCTCGCCTTGCCCGCCCGCAGAAACCGTGATTCGCGCAACAATATCGAACAAATAACACTTGACAATCCCGCACCCGGCGAATACGATATTATCATTGCCGGACATGCCGTCGCCCAGGGCCCGCAGCGCTTTTCCGTGGCTTATCAATGGGATACCCTGAAACACTTCGCCTGGACTTACCCCAGCCGATCCGACCGATTGATCAGCGGATATCGCATCCCCCTGCGCTGGGAAACCACGCTTGTAGATGCCCCGGTCACCCTGGCTTATCGCCACCTTGCCGACACCGAATGGACTACGCTAACAGACACCTTAGCCCCCAGCGAACAAGTATGGTGGTGGACTCCCCCGCCATCGTTTGCCGGCCCGGCCATCTTGCGACTTTCGGCAGGCAACCGGCACTTTCTGTCGGATACTTTTGGCATCAGCCCCGTGCCGGAAATGCGACTAGCCCTCAATTGCGCCGATTCTATCGCGCTTTCCTGGCAACCCGTAGCCGGCGCCGAAGCCTACGCGCTTTATTACCTGGGCGATCAATACATGACCCCGCTCACTACCCTCGCCGATACGCTCATCACCCTCGATAAAGCGTTGTATAACTACGAATACTACAGCGTAGCGCCCGTCTTATACCCCGGCATAGAAGGCCCCCGAAGCTATTCTGTAGATGCGGGGGAGCAAGCAGGCGCCTGTTACGTGAACAACTTCCTGGCCTACCTGCTCGACAGCCGCACGATTTTGCAGTTTGATCTGAGCACGACCTATGGGGTAAGCCACATCGCCTTCGAAAAAATAGAAAATGGCGCCTACATCGAGTTATTCCGCGATTCGCCGGGCGCCTCCCTTACTTTTTCGCACACCGACGAACAGCCGCATCAAGGCATCAACACCTACCGCGCCCGGGTAGACTTACACAGCGGAACGCAGCTATACAGCGATCCCATCGACATTTATTACACCGCCGGACAGCCGGCAGTGGTTTTCCCCAATCCGGCGTCTGCCTCCGAGTCTTTGCAGGTAATCTTCGGCCCCGACGAGATCAGCACCTTTGTTTTGTTTGATGCACAGGGCAGGCGATTGTTAACTTTTGTCCCATCAGAGGAATTACATACTTTGCAGATCAACCCGCTTAGTCCGGGCGTTTATTTTTATGGTGTTTTAGCGCAAAAGCGCTGGCAGGGCGGGCAAATTGTTGTTTACTGATATTTCACCACAGAGTTAAACGGAGTAAAACGGAGTGACACAGAGTTTTTTATATTACGTTGTGACACTCCGTTTAACTCTGTGATAAATAATCAACCATGCACCGAATACTCGAAATCTGCTGCGCCTCCTACACCTCTGCCCTCGCCGCCCAATCCGGCCGCGCCGACCGCATAGAACTGTGTACGGGGCTTGAATTAGACGGCCTGACCCCCAGCGCCGGTATGTTGCTAAAAACCAGGCAAGCCTTATCTATTCCCATCTTCGTACTCATCAGACCCCGGGCCGGTAACTTCTGCTATAGCGAAGACGAAATAGAAGTAATGCTCGAAGACACCGCCCAAGCCAAAGCATTGGGCGCCGACGGCATCGTCTGCGGGGCGCTGCACCCCGACGGCCGGCTACACTACGAACAAACTGCCCGCCTGGTGGAGGCATCCCACCCACTACCTTTTACCTTCCACCGCGCCTTCGACGTATGCACCGCGCCGCTTGAAGCCATTGACCAACTGGCTGCATTGGGCGTAAGCCGCATACTCACCTCGGGAGGAGCTCCCAATGCTCCCGCGGGCGCCGAAGCGCTGAAGCAGTACATAGACTACGCCGGCCAACGCCTGCGCATCATGGCCGGCGGCGGCATAAGACCTGATAACCTGGCTGCTTTGTTGCAGGCAGCGCCACTGCAGGAGGTACACTCCTCCGCCCGGCTGCCGGGCGGTATCGAAACTTCATCCGGCGTGGTCGAACAACTTCGTTTGTTGGTATAAAAAAGCAGTACTAATACGTTTATTATAGCGTTATTTGATTCAACGCCTCACAGCACCGTGAACTGCCCCGGCAGCCTCATTGCTTAGAAGCGCCCGACTGAAACCACATTGTCTACCTCAATGCTAAGCAATGAAATCGAGGCTCTACGACATGTTCGTATGGCTCGCCGGTTCCGACAGGTCAATCCTGGACCGCTGCGGCCAATCTGAACACATCAAACACGGCGGTTACGGCGGATTAGTAATCGTGCCCGCTTTGCTGGGTTGGATATCCATGACCTACGCCGTCTCCACCCTCACCGACAGCAAATTCGTCTACATCTTCGCCGGCATAGCCTGGGCTTTTATCGTACTCGTCTTCGACCGCTTTATCGTATCCACCTTTCGCAAATCGGAAAAAATACGCACCGACGTATTCTCCGCCGTTTTTATAGTGCGTCTGTTATTTTCGGTGGGCATCGGCATCCTCGTCTCCCACCCGCTGGTCATATTGGTCTTCAACGACAGTCTCATCCAGGAGTTGACCACCATGCAGATCGAAGGCGAAGAGGCCATCAACCAAAAATATGAGATTGACATACAAAAAGTGCGCGGCAGAGACAGCCTGCTCAACGCCTCGCTCGACGCCAAAACCGCCGAGCGCGCCTGCAAAGAGAAGTTGCTCTTATACGAAATGAGTGGTAAAGACACCACCATGTTTTGCGGCACCACCTCCGGCATGAAACAATACGGTCCGCGCTCGCGCGAAATCAAAAGCGAGATCAGCCTGCTCAACGAAGAAATGGCCACTCTGCGCGCACAAAACGCCGTCAAGCTCGACAGCAACGCCGTGGCCATCGCCAAAATAGAGCGCACCCGCGACACCAAGCTGGAAGAATTCAGGAACAACTACAGCGACAACTACCTGGCCCGCGAAATCGCCCTGGAGCGCCTCGAAAGCCACGAAGTCGGCGGCCGCACCGTAGCCCTCACCAAGTGGTTTCTCATGCTGTTTTTTATCCTCGTCGACATCCTCCCTGTGACCTTCAAAGCCCTCACCAAAACCGGCGAATACGACCGTCATCTGCTACAAGAAGACAAAATGCCCATCACGATCACCAACGCCTACGAGCGCCACAAGAAAAACGAAACCCGCAAGGTCTACGTAGACGAAATCGAGGACCTGCGCCGGCAAAAGATCAAACAGGAAATCCAGGGCGTGAATGGCACGCCTTTTCGGGATTTGTTGAAGAGGTTGGAGGAGTATTTGGGGTAGGGGAATCCGGCAGTCGGCGGTCGGGTGCGCTTTTGGCCCCCCAGTATGCACGGATGGCCTTGGCCTTCGAGGGATATTCATTTCGACTCCGCTCAACGAACGTCGGAGTCTGCTATTCCGGTCATTGAGCGGAGTCGAAATGACCTACACGGGCCTTTGTTCGACATTTAACTTTTTCCATCAGAAGACCATGCATACTCCAGTTTCCAGAAGGGCTGATCGCCGAGTTTTATCCTCACTCATTCAACCTCCTATAAATCCTCGCCATCATCAGCTCCTTCACCAAATCGCCGAAGGCTTTGTCTTCCAGGATTTTTTCGAAGATCTCCTGGTTCTGGTCCATGCGGGCGATGAGCTTGTCGATGAATTTGTCGTTGAAAGCGTATTTGAAGGTGTCTATTTTGTTGACTTTGGCCTGTAACTGCAAGGTTTCGTCTTCCATCAATTCGGCTTCGATTTGGTCGAAGAAGAGCTTGTCGGCTTCTTCGAATTCGGTGCCGAAGCGCTCGTTCAATACGCTGATGATCTCAGAAAGCTTCGCTTCTTCGTCTTTGCCGCGTTTTAAGCCGGCTTCCGAGGTTCCGCTGAGTTCGCCTTCTTCGCCTTTTTGCAGGGCTATGGCGCCTTCTTTTATCTTTTGCAGGCGGTAGTATTCCAGGGCTATCTCGTCGTCTAAGTGCAGGGCTTCTGAAAGCTCCCGCTTGGGAAGCCTGGTTTGCAGCAATTTTGCGTAAGCATAAAATTTCTCCAATTCCGAATCAGTGAACGGCATGATCTGGGCGAGGAAGGCGTACAGGTTGGTCCAGGTGCGCATCCCCTTTTTGAATTCGTCCTGTTTTTCTTCTTCCTGGATGTCTCTGAACCGGTCTACCGCCGGGTCGGTATACGCGTATAGCTTTTTTTGGTGCTTGGGGTTGTTGAGACTGGTAGCCGGGTCGAAGTACACATTGGCGAAGGCTTCGATTTCATCGCTCCAATAAACCTGGAATTGATCGAGCCGCGCTTTTAGGTCGTATAAGTGGTTGATGTCGGTTTCTTCGGTTACGGTGGTGACTTCGTAGTATGGCTGGAAGGCATCCAGTATGGTCTGCCGGTCGTTTACGAAATCCAGCACGAAGGTATCTTCTTTGCCGGGATAGGTGCGGTTGAGTCGGGACAGGGTCTGCACCGCTTTTACGCCCGATAGTTTTTTGTCGACGTACATCGTGTGCAGCAAAGGCTGGTCAAAGCCGGTCTGGTATTTATCGGCCACGATCAGTATTTTGTAATCATCGGTGCCAAATACGATGGGCAATTCCCGCTCGCCGTAGCCCGTCATGTCCGGCTCGGAGACGCCTTCCGGGAAATTGTCGTCTTTGACTTTGCCGGAAAAAGCCACTAATATTTTGATGTCGCTTTGGTAGCCCTTGGTTTTGATATAGCGGTTGAACTCCTCAAAATAGCGCTTGGCATGGAGCCGCGAGCCGCAAACCAACATGGCTTTTGCCCTGCCGCCGATCTTTTTTGATACTATGCTCCGAAAATGCTCAACGATGAGCTCGGTTTTTTGCGCCAAGTTGTGCGGGTGCAGCGATACAAAACGCCCGATGGCTTTGACCGCTTTCTTTTTGCTCAGCTGCGGGTCGTCTTCTATGGCTTTGGTGAGTTTGAAATACAGCTCGTAGGTGGTATAATTCTGCAATACATCCAGGATAAAACCCTCTTCGATGGCCTGGCGCATGGCATACAGGTGGAAAGGCTTGGGTTTGCCTTCGGCGTCTTTGTCGCCAAAGACCTGCAGCGTTTTGTATTTGGGCGTGGCGGTAAATGCGAAAAACGAAATATTATCCTGCTGCCCACGCGCGCCGGCCGAGCGTTCGATTTGCTCGCGGATGAAATCGTCGGCGGAATAATCTTCATCGGCGTCTTCCAGCAGGGCATCTTCCAGGTTTTTTGCGGCCAGCACTTCTTTTAGTTTTTTGCTCGCTTCGCCTCCCTGTGAACTGTGCGCTTCATCGACAATAACGGCATAAGTCCGGCTGGGTAATTCACCTACTTTTTCTACTATGAAGGGGAATTTTTGTAAGGTGGTGATAATGATATTGGCGCCGTAGCCCAGGGCCGCCGCCAACTGCGCGCTGTCTTTGTCTATTTTCTGCACCACGCCCGTTTTGTGTTCAAACTGGTAGATGGTGTTCTGCAATTGCTGGTCGAGTACTTTGCGGTCGGTGACTACGATGACGGAATCGAATACCCGCCGGTCTTCCGCATTGTGGAGGCTGGAGAGGCGGTAGGCCAGCCAGGCGATGGAGTTGCTCTTGCCCGAGCCCGCCGAGTGTTGCACGAGGTAGTTTTTCCCCACGCCGACTTCCAGCACTTTTTGACTGATGGCCCGCACGGCGTCCAACTGGTGGTAGCGCGGAAAGATGAGTTTTTCTTTTTTGTAAATTTTGCCCTCTACTGCTATTTCTTGGGTCTGCAAATGCAAGAACTGCTGGATGATCTCCATCCAACTGTCTTTTTGCAAAATATACTCCCACAGGTAAGCAGTGCGGTAGCCGTCGGGATTGGGTGGGTTGCCCTTGCCTTTGTTGTAGCCTTTGTTGAAGGGCAGCCAGTAGGTTTTGCTGTCGTCCAGCCTGGTGGTCATAAACACCTCATCCTGATCGACGGCAAAATGCACCAAAGCCCTTTTTTTGAAGGTAAAAAGCAATTCCCTGTTGTCGCGGGTGGTACTGTATTGTTTTAGGGCGTTGCCCACATTTTGTCCGGTAAATTGGTTTTTCAACTCCAACGTCGCTACCGGCAAACCGTTCAGCGACAACACCACGTCTACCGAGTTTTTTACTTTGCTGCTGTAGTATATCTGGCGGTAGACTTTCAACTCGTTTTTGAGGTACAACTCTATCGCATCGGGATTCATGCCGGAGGCGGGTTTGAAAAAGGCCATTTGAAAACGCACGCCGTAATCCACAAAGCCGTTGCGCAGCACATCGAGGCAACCTCGCAGGTCCAGTTCTTTGTAAAGGCGTTGTATCACCCGGTTATCGGCATCCGCTCCGTGTATGGCCGCTATTTTTTCCCAGCGCTTAGGCTGCGATTGTTGCAGGAAATGAATGACTTCGTTTTTGAACATACCCAACTCGGGGCTGTAGTCCTGGGCATTGCCCTGGGTATAGCCGCCTTCCGTTATCAGCGATTCGACGAGGGCGGATTCGAAGGTGTGCTCGGTGGTGATCATTGGAATGGGATTTTTAGGATTGTAGGATTTTAGGATTTTAGGATTTTAGGATTTTAGGATTTTAGGATTTTTTGGGGGGGGGATAAGAGAAGACCTCCCAAGTGTGCATCGTGGAGAGGCATGGGAGGTGTATTTATCCTTATATTGTATATGTCGTTGATAGTAACAAATTTACGATATATTTTTCAATTATTCGAAAATATTTTCTGCCGCCTATGCTTCTTACGTATTCCAAATGGGTTGACTTTGCCAGTTTGATGGGAACCCCATTTTATATAAAGGAATGTTGGGAAATTGCTGAAAAAGGTCAAATAACTCAGTTTTTAGATGGTGCCCCGGACTAATCAGGTCGTTTAAAAACAGAATTGCAGAAAGTATCGGGAAAATTTTCCTTCGTTGATAATTATCAGGAATATAGTTAAGAATGGGTACAAAGGTTTTGGGTGGCCAGTCGTATTTGTTAATAATGACCCTATTCCACAAACGACCATGATGGGCGATAATATTGCGGATCAATGTGATGGTCATTAGCCAGCTTTTCAGGTATTTTTGATTAAAAAGCCCAAATTCTTTAGCAATTATGCTTTTTTCAGGCAACTGATGGTCTAGGTTGCTATATAACTTCGATAAGGAGCCAAAAGTAACCACCTCCAATGCTTTCCATGCTTCAGGGGTTTCCTGTGGATGATTTTTGTAATGCTTTATTATAAACTCTTCGCTGCTGTCAGACAACTCGCTATGGATTTTGTGCTGAAAATCGCTGAAGTACTTCTTGTTGGGAAACAATGATGAATCCAGATACCATGCTGCGCCATAGCTAAGCGCCAAATGGTATATCATTTTGGTACGCAAGGCAATCTCAATGCGCTCAATGGCATTAAATACGATCAGCCGGAAATGACGGTCGAAGTTATACAGATCAATGACGTCCTCAAAATAGCTGCCTGGAGCAAACCAATGGTTAGCCTTATCTGTTTGCATTTCCCACCAATATCCCTTCAGACGGTAGTAGCTGATGTTAGCCAAAAAATGGGCAGCTGATATTTCATCCCTGAAGCCCATATTTCGGCTTTTCAGCAATGAAATTTGTTCCATTATGGTTTTGGGTGGTTTAACCATGGTAACTCCACTTTACGAAAGTGATGCGATAAATGGTCCGGCCATAAAAAAAGAAGACCCGCGTGCAGATCTTACGGGATGCAACGCAGGTACGGTTGATACAAATATACGAATTTGGCCGATATCGGCAAAATGTTTTTTCATATTTACTTCATCCAGGATGTTAGGATGTTAGGATTGTAGGATGTTTTCTGGGGGGGGGCATTTCACTTATTCTATTCATTCCGTTGCTTTAGGGGGTGATTCTTTTTGTAGGCTTCGTTTTCGGGGTGGTTTAGGTTATAGACTCGTTTGTATTCGAGGCTTCTGGCTCCAAAATTGATGAGCAGACCAAACGGGAGGTTGTAGCACTGGCAATAGTTCATAGCTTGTGCCAGGTGAGCATCTTGCAATTGGATAACGGCTTTTAGCTCTACCATTATTTTGTTTTCTACAAAAAAATCTACCCGCCGCAGGCCGACGTTTTCTCCCTCATAATAAATATACATATTCATTTCTCTGTCGAAAAACAAGCCCTGCTTGTTCATTTCAATGGCCAATGCCCGTTGGTAAATACGCTCTTGAAAGCCATTGCCCAAAGTAGAATGCACTTTCATGGCACACCCAATGATTTTGTGTGTGATGTCTTCGTTTTTCATAGCTTATATATTTTGGTAAAAATCCACCTTCCACAAGCAATAAAAATAAAACATCTTCACACTATCCCCAAAAAATGCCCCAAAATGCCCCAAAAAAATAGCATCCCACAATCCCACAATCCTAAAATCCTATAATCCTATAATCCTAAAATCCTATAATCCTATAATCCTATAATCCTACAATCCTAACATTCCCGGTCACCACCTCGCTAATCAATGCAGCCCGGTATTCGACTAAGAGTTCGATCAGTTTTTCGGTTTTCGCTTTTTTGGCGTCGATACGGGCATTTTCGGACTCGATGTGGCGGACGATTTGGTGCTGCTCGACTAAAGAAGGAAATGAAAGAGAGAAATCCATAAAAAATTGCATTTCAATACTGTCAACAGTCGCTCCCATCTTATTACAGTATGTCAAAACGTCTTGAGAATGTCCTTTAAGTTTCCAAAACAAGAATTCGCATGATACTGCTTCCGCTGGCTTTAAAGCTTTTAAATCCTGGTTAATAGTAATTGGAACTTTATTAATGGCCACAGGAAAGGTATGTTTAAGAATACCTGAACGTACGACAATAATGACTCTTTCATCTTCAAAATAATTAGTTGATGATTCTATAATAGCTAACTTTGTTATATAGTCTTCAGAAAAAAATAGAAAATCTTGCTTCATATCCTTTGCTGAAACCCAAGGAATTGTCCCATCCCAATATAGAGGGTTCAAAGTTGATGGAGTACCCCCACCAGTCACAGATTCAATAACATACTTCATTTTCTTCACCTCCCAATGCTCCGGCACCTCCCCCAGCCATTCCACGCCGCTGTCTTTCATAGGTACGCCCGGGGTGATGCCTTTGGTGACGGCCTGATTGATGAGGGCGGTTTTTTCTTCTTCGTACAGCTCCAGCAGGCGTTTTTTGTCGACTATCAGGGCGTCTATTTCGGCAGTCTTGCGGTCGAGGTAGGCGGCGATGGCGTGTTGCTCGGGGAGAGGGGGGATAGGGATTTGCAACACTTTCAGATTTTCAACTGATAGCCCAGGTTGCGCTGCTGAAACGGAATACTGATTTAAGTTCATTGTTCTCAATGATTCACCAAACCATTTCACATTATATTCAATTTTTGGTGTACATACTATTGCATGTTCTGAAGCCCAAAATTTTCCATTACTGTAGTTAATATTTCCACAAAGTGCTCCTTGTCTTCCAATTAATATAAAACTCCCCTCATGTGTATAATGGCTGTAATAGCCTCTGATACCATTTCCTCCAAAAACGGGAAAATCTCCTTCTTCTTTGATCATTTCTGATGTGATACCATTTCCGCTATTCATCTCAACTACATACTTCAATCTCTTCACCTCCCAATGCTCCGGAATCTCCCCAATCCACTCGATGCCTGAATCCTTATAGCGGTCGTATCTTTTCACAATTTCTCCTTTTTAATTTGTTCCTCCAGGGCCTTCCAATCAATCTCTCCCTCCCCCACTCGCTCCCTCTCTCCCTCTTCCTCGTTCGTCCGTCATTCCAGCACCGTTTTTTCCATATTCAAAGTCCGTTCTTCCAATGCCAGAATATCGGCTTTAATCTCCGCCAGGGGGCGCAGTGGTTTAAACTGGTAGAAATACTTCGTAAAATTGATCTCGTAGCCGGTTTTGGTTTTACTCTCGTCGATCCAGGCGCCGGGCAGGTGGGGTAGCACCTCGGCGGCGAAGTATTCCTCGATAGCCTGGGGCACGAGGCGGCCGGCCTTGTCCTTTTTCAGGAAAGGGATATTCTCGTAATCGCGCAGCGAGGGATCGGGTTTGGGATTGCCCTGTCGGTCGGTGACCGGGCGGCCGTTTTCCTTCAGGGGTTGTTCTACCGTAACCCTCCAGTAGCCGAAAAATTCGTTGGGGAAAATCTTGCAATAGTCGTTTTCCTCAAAATCGCCGTAGAGCCGGGTGATAAAGCCGATGCCTTTGGTGTGGCCGTTTTCGGCAATGCGCTTGCGTTTGTTGCCGAGGCTGCGGTCCATTTTCTCCCAAAAGCGGTTGCCTCCTGACTGGTCGGCCATATCGGCGGCATTGCCGGCGGCGTTGATCAATTGCACCTTGCCCCCGCGTTCGGCGCTTTTGTGGTTCGTCACGATCCAGATATACGTACTAATGCCGGTATTGTAAAACAACTGGTCGGGCAGGGCGATGACGGCTTCCAGCCAGTCGTTTTCGATAATCCACTTGCGGATATTGCTCTCGCCGCTGTCGGCAGAGCCGGTAAAAAGCGGCGAGCCGTTGAATACAATGCCGATGCGGCTGCCGTCGGGTTTCATCTTCGAGATCATGTGCTGCAGGAACAGCAGCGAGCCGTCGTTGATGCGGGGTGTGCCTGCGCCGAAGCGCCCGCTCATGCCTTTCTTTTCGGCTTCGGCTTTGATCATCTTCTCGGCCTTCTTCCAGTCCACCCCAAACGGCGGATTAGACAGCATATAGTCGAACTTTTCGTCCTCCAGCCCGTCAACCGTAAACGTGTTGCCGAATTTGATATTGGCGGGGTTTTGCCCTTTGATCAGCATATCCGACTTGCAGATGGCGTATGATTCGGGGTTGATCTCTTGTCCGAAGACCTTCAACTCTGCGTTGGGGTTGAGTTCCTTCACGTATTGCTCGCCCACCGAAAGCATACCCCCCGTGCCGCAGGCCGGGTCGTAGAGGGTTTTCACGATGCCTTCTTGCGTAAGAATATCCCGGTCTTCGATAAACAGCACATTCACCATCAGTCGGATCACCTCCCGCGGCGTAAAATGCTCCCCGGCCGTCTCATTCGATTGTTCCGCAAAGCGCCGGATGAGGTCTTCAAACACATAGCCCATCTCCAGCGGCGCCATATTAGAGAGGTCGATACCTTTAAATTCCTTGATTACCTGGAAGAGAATATCGGCCTTCGGGTCGTCCATGCGGTCAATCTGGTCGCCGAAGTTAAAATACTCGATAATCTCGCGGGCGCTGGTAGAGAAGCCGTTAATATAGTTTCGCAGATTAGCGCCCACATTGTTAGGGTCAGCCACCAGCTTGTCAAAATCGTACTGGCTGCGGTTGTGAAAATTAAAGCCGGCAATTTTATTGAGGGCCAGGTCTTTGGCGCTTTCCTTCAGGTTTTCGACTTTGGGCAGGTAGTCCAGCACCTTTTGCTTAGTGGGCGCCAGCACGCAATCCAGTCGCCGCAGTACCGTCATGGGCAGGATCACCTTGCCGTAGTCCGACTGCTTATAGTCGCCCCGCAGCAGGTCGGCCACCCGCCATATTAGATCGGCTTTTTCTTTGAAGTTGAGCATGAAGGGCGGTGTTTAAATTAAAAAAAACGACAGGTAGCTATTTTTGTTGACTACTTAGCGTAAATGTATTTTTTCTCATTGGATTAGCCAAATATTCAAATCAACCAACTAAATTTGAAATTGAAATCTGAACGCCGGCTACGTCTGGGTAGTAGGATTTCTCCGGGAGGTGTTGCCTCCCTTTTTTATTTTTGGAGCGCTACCCCGTCGGCCTCGTATGCCGTTATACCCCTTTTTGCCAGGATGGCCGGGCTTGCCATGATGCATCGGGTATAAAACCCGACGCTACGGAGCACATGGAGTGTGGGGATATCCTCTCGACGATATTTCTTTGCTTCATGAGGATGATTTCCAATTCATTATATCCTTAATCCTCATCCAATCCCCCATCTGCAGTTCTTTCGGTCTATTGCGAAGGCCGAGGCCGCCGGTATGAAAGACGGGGAAGACAAGCGTTTGAGGTGTTTTGATGGGAGCATTGTCCACCATACTTTTGTGGTCGGATACTTTAAATCCGTAGATAACCCCAAGCGTTTTCGTAGCCATCGAGCCGATTGGGATAATGATTTTGGGTTGAATAATATCGATAAGCGGCTTTAGGAATAATTCGCGACTTTCTTCCAGCCATTTGGCATCAAAATTGCCGGACATACTGCCAGGTTTGAGGCCCATTACCGCATTGGTGAAAAATATAGGGTTGGATTTTTTGGGCGACAAAGGATGCCCCAAATCGTAGCCCAATAGATCAAAATATGCTTTGAGATTTTTGTTAGAGGGATATTCGTATTTATCGGGGAAACGCTCCACTTTCCCCTCCGTACGCTCGTATGTTTCCACATCACAGAATTCCTGGCCTACAACCAGTATTTTAGCATCCAGGTTATGCTGCCACTGCGCCCAGGGGTCTATTTCATCAATATCGAATGCTGTTTGGGAGGGATTGGTGAGGCCGTTCTTAAAGTCGTGTCCCTTCCGTTTCTGGACGAGTTGCTGGTATTCGGTTTGTTTTTCCATATCGGCGGTGGTTTTTTGCGTGCTGCCAAGCCCTTTGGCTATACTTTACGTAATAATATTACTTTGTTAATAATTGTTATACGCTTTTTCGATTTTTTTGTTGCGCAAACTATGTGTCCCTGCCATACTCTCTTAAACTGCATTATGAATACACCCAAAAAATCCTACCATCCTAAAATCCTAAAAATCATAGTCCGGACACCACCCCGCCGCAAACGTAACAGGTGCAGATTCCCTGGCGGGAATGACAAATTTGATGTTGAATGTTTGATGATTAATGCTTGATGCCGGGAAAATATTCAACATCCAACATCCAACATCAAAAATCAAAAATGCTTCCCTATACCCCGTCTAAGGTCACAATTTGTGATCTTAAAGATAGTTCCATTATCATGGGGTTGTGTTAATAAATTAATGGAAAAATTTTTCTATAAATCAAACTTTAATGGAAAAAATTTTCTATTTTTGAATATACAACACCTCTTAATGGAAAAAAACATACCCTTTCGCCTCCGGGAAGTCGTCTTTTCATCAAGCGACCCAAGCGTCAGCAAGCGACTTGCCATGCTTGTGAACACGGGTAAGCTTCGCAAGATAGCCCCACGTATATATACCCCAAATCTTACGGATGATCCCGCGGCAATAATCAGACGTAACTTATTTAGTATAATAGGCAGCTTATATCCCGGCGCTGTGTTGAGCCACCGGTCTGCTTTAGAATTTCAACCCACCGCAGATGGGAGCCTGTTTCTCACTTACACTTATACCAAGAATATAAAATTACCCGGCATCACGCTCCGGTTTATTCAGGGACCCGGCCGCATTGATGGCGATAATCCCCTGTCAGGAGAGCTCTATGCTTCGCAGTTGGAGCGGGCCTTACTTGAAAATTTACAACCATCCAGAAAATCCGGACAGGAACTAAAGACAAGCCCCCGGGCCGAGATAGAAAACCGCCTGGAACAAGTGGCTCGCCTTAAAGGAGAAGCCGGGCTGAATGATTTACGCGATAAGGCAAGGTTTATTGCCGGACAAACTGGCATGGAAAAAGAATTTGCGAGACTCAACAAGATAATCGGCGCCATGATGGCCTCTCAGCCTGCTCAAATTCTTTCTTCTCCACTAGCTATGGCACGGGCGTTTGGGCATCCCTTTGACCCTGTCAGAGTAGAGTTATTTGAAACGTTGTTTATTGCGCTTAAACGCCTGGAATTTGCTGACTTGCCAGAACGGAATACTTCAGACACCTCTTTCCGCAATTTCGCTTTTTTTGAGGCCTATTTTTCAAATTACATAGAAGGCACTGAGTTTGAATTGGAAGAAGCCATGCGAATAATTGAAACTCAGGCGCCTTTGCCCTCGAGGAATGAGGACTCGCACGATATTTTGGGTACGTGGAAGCTGGTAAGTAATAAAGATGAAATGAAGATAACACCAGAAAATCCAGATGCCTTACTCGATATATTAGCATTCAGGCATAAAGTATTATTGAGTGCGAGAGATTCAAAAAACCCGGGGCAATTCAAAGATAAAAACAACAGGGCGGGAAATACCTTTTTTGTAGATTATACACTGGTTAAAGGCACCTTGATAAAGGGCTTCGATTATTATATGGCATTAACGCATCCTTTTGCCAGAGCTGCATTTATGATGTTCTTAATTAGCGAGGTTCATCCTTTTTTAGATGGCAACGGGCGGATAGCGCGGGTTATGATGAATGCTGAACTGGTTAAAAACGAACAATGCAAAATTATTATTCCAACTGTATACCGTGATGACTATATGGGGGCCTTAAAGCGTTTATCCAGGCAGCGCGACCCCGCTGCTTATCTACGAATGCTTGAGCGAGCACATAGATTTAGCGCCACTATCATTGGCGATAGAATGGCCATGATGCAAGATATGCTGGAAAGGAGTAATGCTTTTAAACCACATGACGAGGCACAATTGATAATTCTGGATTAGGGGCGTTAAGTGAAATGAGAATCATACTATTTTTACAAAAACGGTAGTAGCTGATGTTAGCCAAAAAATGGGCATCTGATATTTCATTCCTGAAGCCCATATTTCGGCTTTTCAGCAATGCAATTTGTTCCATTATGGTTTTGGGTGGTTTAACCATGGTAACTCCACTTTACGAAAGAGATGCGATAAATGGTCCGGCCATAAAAAAAGAAGACCCGCGTGCAGATCTTACGGGATGCAACGCAGGTACGGTTGATACAAATATACGAATTTAGCCGATATCGGCCAAATATTTTTTCAAATTAGCTCTTTGTCGGGATCGCCGGGTTTGCCATGATGCGCCGGGTATAAAACCCGACGCTACGGAGCTAACACGTTGTCTCCGCACGCTCCGTAAGAACGCTATAAAATCCGTGTAATATTACGCTCCTCCGGAGCTTCTTGTTCTGCTCTCTTTTTTTCTACCAATAGCTCGCCCTTCCAGGGCTTATCGTATTCTCTCAAAAAGTGCATACTCCCAATCCTGTCCACCCTTAAATCCTAAAAATCAAGTGCAAGAGGCCCCCGCTGCAAACGTAACAAGTACAGATTCCCTGGCGGGAATGACCTTTAATGTTGAATGTTTGATGATTAATGCTTGATGTCGGAAAAAAATCAAAAATCCTTTCCCATCCTTCAGCATCCCACATATCCTAGTTCAAAACTCCCGAGCCGGAAGCTGCTGACTTGGCTTGTTTGATGTTTGATGTTAAATGTTTAATTAATTAAAAATCAACAATTAAACATTCAGCATTATTAAAAAAAAAATATCCCCCCGCCCCCACACAGAGCCACAACAAAAAAAGCCCGCCGGCAAACGCCGGCAGGCTTTTTTTTGTAACTGTCTAATAGAGTTTAATAGAAAAAAACTAAACCCTCCTAAACCTTTAACGCTTACACCTCCGCTACCCCTCGCACCAACAGCGACACATCATTGTTGAGCACTTCTACAAAACCGCCCGCGATTTTGAAAGTAATCGTATGGCCGGCTTCCGTGCCGTCTTTGACGGTGCCGCTTTCTTCGTCGTAATAACGGTAGCTGCCTACGGCGGTAACGATATACACATTGCCTTCTTCCAAAGAAGAAACAATGGGGGCGTGGTTTTTAAGAATCTGAAACTGCCCTTGCGTACCGGGTACTTTCACAGAGGCAATCGTGCCGTGAAAAAGTTCCCTGTCGGGTGTGAGTACGGTGATATTCATATGCCTTTACGAGCTTTGAACAGTCAATAAGCATTAAGCATCTACTTCCGCGAGCATCTTCTTGCCGGCCTCGATTACCTCGTCGATAGAACCTTTGAGGTTAAACGCTGCTTCGGGGTATTCATCCACTTCGCCGTCCATGATCATGTTGAAGCCGCGGATCGTTTCGTCGATGGAAACCATCGTGCCGGGGATACCGGTGAACTGCTCAGCTACGTGGAAGGGCTGCGAAAGGAAGCGCTGCACGCGACGGGCGCGGTGTACTACCAGTTTGTCTTCTTCCGATAATTCTTCCATACCGAGGATGGCGATGATGTCCTGCAATTCGTTGTAGCGCTGCAGGATGTTTTTCACGCGCTGAGCGGTACGGTAGTGTTCTTCGCCGATGATATTAGGATCGAGGATACGCGAGGTAGAGTCGAGCGGATCCACAGCGGGATAGATACCCAGGGCGGCAATTTTGCGGCTCAATACCGTGGTGGCGTCGAGGTGGGCAAAGGTAGTAGCCGGGGCCGGGTCGGTAAGGTCGTCAGCAGGTACGTATACGGCTTGTACCGAGGTAATCGAACCGCGGTTGGTAGACGTAATGCGCTCCTGCATGAGGCCCATCTCGGTGGCCAGCGTGGGCTGGTAACCTACTGCCGAGGGCATACGACCCAAAAGTGCCGATACTTCCGAACCTGCCTGGGTAAAGCGGAAGATATTGTCGATAAAGAACAGGATATCGCGGCCGCCGTTGGGGTCGCTGAGGTCGCCGTCGCGGTAGTATTCGGCTACGGTAAGTCCCGACAAGGCCACACGCGCGCGGGCGCCGGGGGGTTCGTTCATCTGTCCGAACACCAGCGTAGCCTGCGACTCGCCGAGGGCTTTGGGGTCTACCTTGCTCAGGTCCCAGCCGCCTTCTTCCATGCTATGCTTGAACTCTTCGCCGTATTTAATTACGTTAGATTCGATCATTTCGCGGAGGAGGTCGTTGCCTTCGCGGGTGCGTTCGCCCACGCCTGCAAAAACCGAGATACCTTCGTAGCTCTTGGCGATGTTGTTGATCAACTCCATGATGATAACGGTCTTGCCTACGCCGGCGCCGCCGAAGAGGCCGATTTTACCGCCTTTCATATAGGGCTCGATCAGGTCGATCACCTTGATACCGGTGTAGAGGATCTCTTTGCTGGTAGAGAGTTCTTCGTAGGTGGGCGGTTTGCGGTGAATGGGGTACACCTGCGTTCTAGCTACTTCGCCGATGCCGTCGATAGCCTGGCCTACTACGTTGAACAGGCGGCCTTTGATGGCGTCGCCCACAGGCATCGAAATAGGAATGCCGGTGTCTATCACCTCGGCGCCGCGCGTGAGGCCGTCGGTAGAGTCCATGGCGACGGTGCGCACGCTGTCTTCACCCAGGTGTTGCTGTACTTCCAGCACCAACATTTCGCCATTGGGGCGCTTTACTTCCAATGCATTGAGGATTTCGGGCAAAACGGAATTTTCTCCCGAAAAGCTCACGTCCACTACTGGTCCGATAATCTGCTTAATGTGACCGATATTAGCCATATATGCCGAATTTGATCGTATGATGATAGGGTTGTTAAAAAACGCTGCAAAGATAGGCTTTTGTGATTGATTATCAAAAGAAAATTGACTTTATACACATCCCTTATTGAGCTGGGAGCGATCGGGGTTCCACAAAAAAAAAGCTGCCGCCGGAAGATTGCAAATAGGGATAGGGTAACGAATTGAGATTACAGAATTTCGTTTTGCGCGAAAGCGGGATAAGAATTTTATTATGTAAATAAATTTCCTTGCCGCGCAAAGCTCTTGGGGTTTTCTAACTCCAGCAATCGCCGCTTCATATCGAGGCCGTAGAAGTATCCCTGCAGGTCGCCGCTTTTGCCAATTACCCGGTGGCAGGGCACGATGATGGCAATAGGATTGTTGCGGTTGGCCAGCCCCACTGCCCGCACGGCATCGGGGTGCCCTATGTGCTCGGCAATAGCGGAATAAGAGGTGGTATGCCCGTAGGGAATGAGGAGTAGTTGCTCCCATACGGATTTATAAAAATCGGGAGCCCCACCCCAGTCCAACTTAAGATCAAACTCGCGCCGCTCCCCGTTGAAGTATTCTTCGAGCTGGCGCGCGCACTCCTGCAACAACTCCGGCACCGCGCCACCCGGGCACGAATCGCCTTCCACCTTGTTTACCCTGGTGATGCCTAATTCGCTGCCTGCGATTTCAAAACAGCCGAAAGACGTGGGGATGCGGGTTTGTTGTAGCATGGGCGGTTCTCTGTTATCGGTTGTCGGTTATCGGTTCTCTGTTGTCGGTTATCTGTTATCAGTTGTAAATATATTAAATCTCACGTAAATTTAACAGAGAACAGAGAACAGAGAACAGAGAACGGAGAACAGAGAACAGAGAACGGAGAACGGAGAAACATAACAGAAACTTGACCTTTCCTTCACCTTCAATTAACCTCTGCTTGCCATCTTTGCCCTGTCAAACGCAAGATGTTTGCTGTCATTTTCTCTCAGCAGCTCATCTTTCCTGCAAACAAAAGTCGCTTTCTTACACGAGGCGGGCTCAGCCCATGAGGCCGCCTCAGTGTTTTTTTTTGAAAAAAAGTAATGTTATTGCCCGTTGGAGCCGTTTTCGCCGAAATGGGAAAGAAAATAGATAGCCTGGTCCAGGCTTTTCAGGATTTGCACGTTGGCTGGGGGCCTCACGTTTTGGGATACCACCTGATAGCCCGACAACAGAATATTATACTGCGGGAAAGTCTGCGACAGGCGATCCACATAGCGTTGTACCGACTCCTTGGCAAACGTTTCCGAAATCATCGTAAAAATATAATCGGGCCGGTGGATATGGCAGGCATCCTCCAGATCGGCAACTGAAATATCCTGGCCGAGGTAAATCACGTGGTTGCGCCGCGACTTGAGCAGATAATGCATAAATAACAGGCTCAACTCCTGTTTTTCGCCTTCGGGCAGGTAAATGATGAATTTCTTCGCGTGTTTGCCCGACACCAGGGGCTCGTGGTCAATAGCCACGATCAGCTTCTGGCGGATGAGATAACTGATGAAATTTTCCTGTACGGGGGTGATAGACCCGGTGAGCCACAAGATGCTCAGTTTCTCGAGGAACGGGTAGATGACCTCCAGCATTGTGCGTTCGAATCCGAGCTGGTGAATATTGGTGGTAATGATACGATCAAACTTGTACTCGTCCATTTCGATCATGGAGATCGTGAGCGCATCGAGTTGGGTGCTATGCTCGAAATTGACTTCGGAAATCGTGGCTACCTTGCCGGCAATCTCCGACTTGTCCATCCTGGCGATTTTGGAGATTTTGACGCCGTTTTTGTTCAGCAGCGCAATATTGAGGATGAGCTTCAGGTCTTCGTCTTCAAAAAAACGAATATTCGTTTTGGTTCTTTTGGGCGTAATAATACCATAACGCTGCTCCCATATCCGAAGGGTGTGAGCCTTGATACCAGATAGCTTTTCCAGGTCTTTTATGGAGTAAACCGCCACGATTAAAGAATTTACAGGAATGTTTTAACAAATGCTCAACAGGATATAGGCCAAAATGTTTAACAAAAATGTAAGTTTGGCGACGAATATTCCCGCTGTTTGCCTTCGTGCGTGCATACTGAAGCGGGCAGGTTGCGAATTTTTATTAATTTTATAGCCTCAATGCCCTTAGTTTTTTACTGCGATTTGTCGCAAAGCACTAAAAATCTTACTTTTATGAAGAAAATCTCTACACTGGCACTATGGCTTATCTCAATGGGCATGGCAGCAGGGGCTTTCGCCCAGTTGTCGTGTGAATATAGATTGGATCTATTCGACAGTTTTGGAGACGGCTGGAACGGCTCCGTACTGACGATTACGATCAACGGCGTTCCAACCCAGTATACGCTCAACAACATTGACGACGATGGCTACAGCAACTCGTTTAACATCCCGATGACAGGCGGTTCAACGGTTGTGCTGAACTATTCGCCCGGCTTTTATGAAAACGAAGTCACGTATTTTCTGTATGATGCCGATGGGTTGCTTGTCTTTAATGATGGCCCCTACCCATTTATCGGCCAGGCTTTTGACTTCACTTCCAGTTGCCCAAGCTGTCCCATTCCGCCGCTATCGGGTGTTTCTATCGATGATGTAAGGGCCTTTTATACCGATATCAGCTGGCTGCCCTCCGACCCCAACGGCACCTATGTAATCGAATACGATACAGCTGGATTTGCCCAGGGAACAGGCAGCGTATTGGCCGTCACCGGCGAAAGCGAAGCCCGCATCAACGGCTTGCAACAGCATACGGCCTACCAGTTTTATTTGTCGGTCGTTTGCGAAAACGGCGATACGAGTACGATTATCGGGCCATTTGATTTTCACACTCTCTGGGCCAACGACGTAGGCGCGATCTCGGTAACCGGCCCTCCTACCCAATGCGGACTAGGCGCTTCGGAAATCATCGGATTTGAAATACAAAATTTCGGGGGCAACCCGCAATCGCTGATTACCATCAATATGAGCGTGAACGGCAATCCCGTAAATATCAATCAACCGCTCGACGGCTTTTATACCGGCGTATTAGGCAAAGACAGTATCGCCAATCTCGAATTCGAACAAACGGTCAACTTGTCAGAACCCGGTCAATATGTAATCGCGGTGTGGACCGAACTCGACGGCGATAGCGACCTAAGCAACGATACTACTTATCTCACGCTTTACAATATTCCCACTATTGCCGAATATCCCTATTTTATCAATTTTGAAGATGGCTCGGGTGGTTGGACCGCCGCCGACTACGGCCAAAATTCAACCTGGGAATTTGGCATACCCGCCGGTACTTTGATTAATTCAGCTGCCAGTGGTGAATATGCTTGGGTCACCAACCTGGATGGAACTTATAACAATAGCGAATTCTCATACCTCGTTTCCCCCTGCCTTGATTTTAGCTCGCTGTCTTCAGATCCAAAAATCAATTTTTCTTTGTTTTTTGAGGTAGAATCCTGCTGCGATGAAGCCTGGCTGGAATCGAGTATCGACGGTGGCCAAAACTGGACCAAGGTGGGCGCCTTCGGCACCGGCATCAACTGGTATAACGACGATTTCAACAACTGGTGGGACGGCACCGGCGGCTTCAGCGGCTGGGTTACCGCCTCCAATATCCTGACCGGCACCGCAGGCGAATCATCGGTACGCCTCCGCTTTGTATTCTCCGCTGACTTCTCCGTGGTATACGAAGGAATGGGCGTTGACAACGTGTTTATCGCCGAACCCCAGGCCAATGACCTCTCTGCTATCGGCGCCAACAACGCCAATACCAGTTGCGGCTCGGCTACCGACCAGGTGACCATCCGGATTTTCAACAACGGACAGCTTACACAAACGGGCTTCGACGTCGGTTATCAAATTAACGGCGGCGCTCCCGTTATCGAAAATGTGGGTAGCCTCTCCGTAGACGCAGGCCAATTTGTGAATTATACCTTTACCACGCCTTTCAACTCGAGCGTACCCGATGTATACGAAATTGTAGTGTGGACTTCGCTAGCCGGTGAACAATTTGTGGCCAACGACACTACCAGCACCAGCTTTGCCTCCGCCCGCAGCGTACCCTTCTCCGAAAACTTCGAGGGCGGCGTGTTCCCCGCCGGCTGGAATATCGATACCGACGTGCAGATCACGAACTTCCACAGCAATGTGTCTTTCGTAATGGCCGACAACCTCTGGACAGCCGACCAGGCCTTCCAGGCCAGCACACCCGCTATCGGCGCTATCGCCGTAGGCGACTCCCTGTTGTTCGACTACCGGTTTGTGGATTTCTCCGGCAATGGTCAAACAGGTACCACGCTTAGCACCGGTGAACAGTTTTATATCGAAATTTCTACCGACTGCGGTCAGAATTTTACCACTATTCTCAATATTAACAACACCAACCATATCACCTCCAACCAGTTGCGCCGTATCTCGCTACCCCTTGATGACTACGCCGGACAGGCCATCGTGGTTAGATTCCGCGCTACCTGGAGCTCGGGCGACTATTATCTCGACATCGATAATATAAACATCAAACGCTGCCCGGCTTCGTTTGACGTCACAGCCGATGTAACAGGCGCCAGCAGCCCCGCAGCTCAAAACGGTATCGCCACGGTTATTCCCGGAGCGGGCGTAGCGCCTTATACATACGTGTGGAGCGACGGCCAAAGTGCCGCTACGGCTATCCTGCTCGGCGTGGGCGTATATACCGTTACGATTACCGATGCCGTTGGCTGCCAGGATGTGGTAGAAGTAGAGGTGGGTATAGCAGTTGGAACCGACGATATCGCCGATCAAATCGGCCAAATCGATGTGATGCCCAACCCGACTACCGGCCTTACGCAACTCAATGTCGCATTCCGCAGCGCCGTAGACGCGCGCATCCAGGTGATCAACCTACTGGGACAACCCCTGATGCAAGCTTTCGAGCGCAATGTAACCAGTGCGCAATATCAACTCGACCTGAGCCAATACGCCAATGGCATCTATCTGGTACAGATCGCTGTCGATAACGAAGTGAAGACGGCCAAGTTGGTGAAAATGGATTAATCTTCCCGCCTCAACCATTTGTGGTCTAATATTATTATATGTATGGTGGGGAAATGGTGAACATTTCCCCCACCATACAGACCACAAATCAATATTTTACATGAAAATAGGTATCGTGTGTTATCCCACTTATGGAGGTAGCGGCGTAGTAGCCACCGAGTTGGGATTGGGCCTGGCCGACCGCGGCCACGAAGTTCACTTTATCACCTATCGCCGGCCGGCCCGCCTGAGCACCTTTCAGGAAAACGTGTATTACCACGAAGTCTCCGGTGAAGATTACCCGCTTTTCGAATACGCCCCCTACGATACGGCCCTGACCAGCAAGCTCGTCGATGTGGTCAAGTTTGAAAAACTGGATATTCTCCACGTGCACTATGCCATCCCGCATGCTACGGTGGCGTATATGGCCAAGAAAATTTTGCTTACCCAGGGGCGTTATGTGCCCGTGGTCACTACCCTCCACGGCACCGATATCACATTAGTTGGCGCCAATAAGGCCTTTGCCCCGGTAGTGGAGTTTTCTATCAATAAGTCCGACGGCGTCACAGCCGTTTCAGAAAACCTGAAACAACAAACGCTCGACTTATTCAATATCCAGAAGGACATTCGGGTGATCTATAACTTCATAGACTTTTCCCGTTTTAAAAAAATAGATAAAGACCACTTCAAAAAAGCTATCGCTCCCAACGGCGAGCGCATCCTGCTGCATACGTCAAACTTCCGCAAAGTGAAACGCGTAGAAGACGTCATCCAGGTTTTTAAAAGGGTGCACGAACGTCTTCCCTCCAAATTACTGCTCATTGGCGACGGCCCTGAGCGCACCCACATGGAAGAATTGTGCCGCCAATTGGATCTCTGTCACGAGGTGAGGTTTCTGGGCAAACAAGACGCTATCGAAGAACTGCTGGCTATTTCCGACCTGTTTATTATGCCGTCGGAGAGCGAAAGCTTCGGCCTTGCAGCCCTCGAAGCGATGGCCTGCGAAGTGCCCGTGATTTCCTCTGATGTGGGCGGTTTGCCCGAATTGAACGTACACGGCAAAACCGGTTATTTGAGCCACGTGGGCGACGTAGACGGTATGGCTCGTCATGCAATTGACATACTCAGCGATGAAGCCGTGCTGCAGGAATTTCGCAAAAACGCCCTGGCTCGGGCTCACCTGTTTGATATCAACATCATTTTGCCCCAATACGAGGCCTACTACGAAGAAATTCTTAGCACCGCTGTTTACGCCCACGAAGAAAACGATTAATCCGGGCTATTTTCCACCCAGCCCATGGGCGTTCATCCACTGGTGAATATCCTGCCTGTTGATGGCCGCAGCCATGAGATCGGGGAATAGATCGGGCGTACAGGCAAAAGAAGGTATATCGAGCCGGGCCAGAGATTCGGCTACCTCGCGGTCGTAAGCCGGCGCTCCCTCGTCGTTGAGGGCCAGCAAGCAAATGAAATTCACCCCCGAAGCCTTAATGGCGGCGATCCGCCTGAGCATACCCTCCTGGTTACCTCCTTCGAATAAATCGCTGATCAATACCATGATCGTATTGGCGGGCGACTGAATAAAAGGTTGCGCATAGGCTAGCGCTTTATGGATATCAGTGCCTCCTCCCAATTGGGTGGCAAACAAAAGCGATACCGGATCGGAGAGGTGTTCGGTCAAATCTACCACTGCCGTATCAAATGCGACAACACGCGTGCGAAGCGACCGCGTAGAAGCCATAATACAACTCAGCACCCCCGCGTATACTACTGAGGTGGCCATCGAGCCGCTTTGGTCGATCAGCAAAATCACGTCGCGCAACTGATTGGCCTGGCGGCCGTAGCCGATCCACTGCTCGGGGATCACGGTTTTCAAGGTGGGCTGGTAATGCTTCAGGTTGGCGCGAAGGGTTTGCAGCCAATTGATATCGCCGGGCCGAGGCCGACGACGCCGCTCCGCCCGGTCCAACCGGCCCCGAAGCGCCACCTGCATCGGATAGCGCAGCCGCGCCTCGAGGGCTTTTACCACTTTCTCTACTACCTCCCTGGCCGTGGCTTGCGTCTGCACGGGCAATACTTTGCTCAGCGACAGCAACGCGCTCACCAGATGCACATCGGGTGTCACGGCTTCCAGCAGTTCAGGCTCCAACAACATGCGCTGCAAGCCCAGCCGGTCGAGCGCGTCTTTTTGCATGACTTGCACTACCGGCGCTGGGAAATAACGCCTGATATCGCCGAGCCAGCGGCTTACGTTGGGCGACGAGCTTCCAAGGCCTCCCTTGCGCTGACTGTCGTACAGCGCCTCAAGCACCTTGTCCATCCCTTGCTGTTGCGCAGACAAAGTAATCTTCTCCTCAGCACCGGCCTCTTCTGCCTGCTGACCCAATACCAAGCGCCACTTCTGCAGACTTTCGTCCAAAAGTTACTTTTTTATCTTTTGCACCACCCACACCAGCAATGCCGCTCCCACGGCAGCCATCAGCACAGAACCCAGGATACCGTCGGCGCGAAGGCCGATCAGCTTAAACAAAAAACCTCCGACAATACCGCCCACTATGCCGAGCACTATATTGCCGATAATTCCGTATCCCGAACCCTTCATGACTTGACCGGCCAGCCAGCCGGCGGCTCCGCCGATGATCAAAAACCATATCCAATCTGCCATGTTGTATGATTTTGGTTATTATTTTAAAGATAGCATTTTATCCCAAATCGATTCGCACAAAGAAAAAAATTTCAAAAGCAAGAAAAAATATTTATCTAAAATAATATTTAGGTTAATCTAAAAATTGTATATTTGCCTTAGATACCTTAGCCACCATGGATAACATTTCACACACAGAGGAGAATTATCTCAAAGCTATATTTAAAATAGCGGAAAAAGAAGAAGGCCGGCCGGTAAATACCAACGCCATTTCGACAGAAATGAAAACTACGGCCGCTTCGGTGACCGACATGCTCAACCGGCTGTCAAAAAAAGAATTGATCCACTACGAAAAATACAAAGGCGTGACGCTCACCATTAAAGGCGGGCGTTTGGCCACCCTTTTGGTGCGCAAACACAGGCTTTGGGAAGTTTTTTTGGTAGAAAAATTGCATTTCTCCTGGGACGAGGTCCACGATATGGCCGAAGAGTTGGAACACATCCAATCCGAAGAATTGGTTGAGCGGCTCGACGACTACCTGGGGCGGCCCAAGTTTGACCCCCACGGCGATCCCATTCCCGATGCCGAGGGCAATTTCACCTTCCGCAAGCAGGCGCCGCTGGCCGACCTGCACCAGGGAGAAAAGGGTATCGTGGTGGGCGTTCAGGACCATTCTACGGCCTTTTTACAATACCTCGACAGGCTGCAATTATCGCTGGGCGCCCAGGTGACCGTCGTAGAGCGATTCGACTACGACGAATCGATGAAAATTGCGCTCAACGGCGACAAAGAACACATCGTATCAAAAAAAGTTAGCCAAAATCTATTTGTCCAAAAACAATAACTATGAAACCGCTTCTAATAACCCTGGTCATTCTTTTGGCCATGCAAACCGCTCAAGCTCAAGCTCATCAAAAACCGCTGGTATTAGCCACCGCTTCTATTTTTGCCGACATGACCGAAGTGATCGGCGGCAATATGGTAGAAGTGCGCAGTATCGTGCCCATCGGCGGCGATCCGCACCTCTACGAACCCACCCCCGCCGATGCCCGGCTGGTTGCTTCGGCGCAGCTCATCCTCAAAAACGAGCTGACTTTCGAAGGCTGGCTCAGTGAGTTGATCAATAATTCGGGCACAAAAGCCAACGTCGTTACGATCACCGAAGGCATCACACCCTTTGCCAGCGAGAAATACAAAAATTCTACCGACCCCCACGCCTGGATGAGTGCCGCCAACGGATTGATATACATCGACAACATATTAAAAGCCCTTTCGAAACTCGACCCCGCCAACGCAGAAAGCTATGCTTTTAACCACGGCATCTACAAACAACAACTCGAAGCGCTCGACCGGCAGATCGCCGACCGCATCAAGACCATCCCCGAACCGCAACGCATCCTGATCACGTCGCACGACGCCTTTCGCTATTTTGGCCAACGCTATGGAATTCGGGTAGAAGCCGTGTTGGGCACCTCTACTGACTCCGAAGCCCAAACCTCCGACCTGGTGCGTCTCAACAAGATCATCAAAGCACAAAAGGTACCCGCCGTCTTTATTGAAACTACCGTAAACCCCAAACTACTCCAGCAATTGGCCACCGACAACCACATTTCGATAGGCGGCAAGCTTTTCTCCGATTCTATCGGCGATAAAAACAGCCCAGCACCTACGTATATCGACATGCTGACCTACAACACGGAAACGATTGTAAAAGCCCTGTCCGCCCCTCCAAAAAACCAATCGGCCGACACCGAGGCGGTGGTCAAACCCCGACCCGGTATATTCATCTGGGTTGCCCTGGCTATCGCCATGCTGGGCGGCTTTTTCTTTGTGCTCCGCCGTTTAAATGCAGGGGTTAGGTGACGACGGGGAACTAACTCAAGTGGTGACGGCCCAGGAGCAGGCCCCGGTGGTAACGGCCCAGGAGCGCCCCTGGTGGTGACGGCAGGGAAACGACAGGGTGGTGACAAGGTGACAGCATCTAATTAACCGACAACAGAGAACCGAGAACCGATAACAGACAACAGAGAACAAATGCCGGCAATATCCATACAAGGCCTTTCGGTCTCCTACGAACGCAAACGCGTGCTCAGCAACATCTATCTCGACATAGAGGTGGGGCACCTATACGGCATCATCGGCCCTAACGGCGCGGGAAAATCTACGCTATTCAAAGCCGTATTGGGGCTGTTGCCTGCCAATTCGGGGCAAATATTCATCGAAGGGGCGCCGCTGGCACAGATGCGCCGCCGCATTGCCTACGTACCCCAGAAAAACGATGTCGACTGGAATTTCCCGGCTACGGTAGCCGATGTAGTGCTGATGGGGCGTTATCCCTACAAAAAAGTCTTTGAGCGGCTCTCGGCCGGCGACCGACAGATAGCCCATACGGCCATGGAGGAGCTCGGCATCGAACACTTTGCCAACCGCCAGATTGGCGAACTCTCGGGCGGACAGCAACAACGCGTTTTCCTCGCCCGCGCCCTCTGCCAACAACCCGACATCCTGCTGCTCGACGAACCCTTTGTAGGCGTTGACATGACCACCGAGGAAAAGATCATCCAACTGCTCCAAAAACTGGCCGCAGAAGGCAAAACAATCCTGGTGGTACACCACGACCTGGCCTCCGCCCCCCGCTATTTCGACCGCATTGTGTTTATCAACCAGCGCCTCATCGCCCACGGCGATACCAACACTACTTTCACCCAGGAAAATATCGCCAAAACATACACCAGCCAATTGCCCATTTTGCACCAGACGGGGATGTTGGGGTCTTGATGTTGGATGTTGGATGTTTGATGTTGGATGTTGGATGTTGGATGTTTGATGTTTTATTTTTGATTATCAATATATTATAAATACAAAAAAATAATCCAACATCAAGCATCAAACATTCAACATTCAATTCAAGCATCCAACTGCGGCATTTTCCAAAATAAAATTCCCCCTTCAACTCCGATTCAATTCATTTCTCCCAGGAAAATGTTAACGTACAACATTTTCATCAAGCTCCCGTTTTATTCCAGTCACCCTATGCCTTAACACCTTTTTTGGATTCGCTTCACACAATTAATTTTTCAAAACTGTAAATCAACAGCTTATGAAAAAAACGGTATTTCTATTGTTGCTATTGGCCTCCTTTCACACACAAGCACAGGAGGATTGGAAAAAATCTGTGTATTTCGACACCGACCGCCACGAATTGCGCGCCGACGCCCGGCAGCTGCTAGACGAATGGTGCCGGCAACTACTCGAATTGCCCGACTACGCTGTGGAGATCGAGGCCCACACCGACAGCCGCGGCTCGGAAACCTACAACCTGCAACTCGCCGAACGCAGAGCCGCCTCGGTGAGCGCCTACATGGCTACACAGGGCGTGAAGGTGACCAAAACCACTACCAAAAGCCTGGGCGAAGACCAGCCCGCTTTCTCCAACGACAATGACGAAGGCCGTCAGGGTAACCGCCGAGTTGACGTGGTGATCCGCCCCGTCTATTTCTCAGGCATCGACGAACTGGCTGCCGGACTCAAACGCCACAACCGCCAGACCTACCGCTTCGATGCCGGCAAATCGGTGAAAGTCACCGCCAAATCGGGCACCCAACTGTGGGTCGAAGCCGGTTCTTTTACCCTGCCCGACGGCAGCTGCCCCAAAGGCAATATCGAGTTGTCGATAGAAGAATCGTACGAGTTGCCCGACATGATGCTGGCAGGGTTGCACACCACTTCTAAAGGCAAAATGCTGGTGAGCGGCGGCATGTTTTATGTGGAAGCTACCGCCGGCGGACAACCCCTTGCGGTAAAAGACGGCGCCGCCCTGCAACTCGCCATGCCCACCAATATGCGCCAGGAAGGCATGCAACTCTTTTATGGGGCGCCAGGCCCCGGTGGCAACCTCAACGACTGGATATCCACCCAGCAAATGGCTGCTAGTTCACTCAAAGAACGAATAAAGTCGCCACCCCAGCCCCCACTGCCGGTGATGCGCACCGTCGCACAAGTCAAAACCAATTACATGGGCAAGGCGCCAAAGAAACCCGAGAGACCCGGTACCTTTACCCGCAGGGAACCCACGCCGCCCAACCGCGACAAGATCAAATACGAACCCGGCTTTTTCGAACGCATCTTCTCTTCCAAAACCAAACTGGAAGGCAAAAGAGAAGCCAAATACCAGGTGGCCCTACGCCGCTATGAATACCGCCGCGAAAAATATTGGGATGGCTACAAATCTTATGAAGCCGCCCTGCAACGCTATGAGCAACAACTGGTCGATTACCAGCTAGCCTACAACGATTGGGCCGATAAGCGCAATGCCGCGATGAATACCTCCCAACTGAGCGAAGAAGAAAAAAAGCGCATGATGGCGCAATACGAAATCGACATGAAAAACTTCCATTTGCAAATGGCTGCCTGGGAAGAGGCGCGCAACAAAAGACTGCAGGAGTTTGAAAACAACTTCACCGCCGTAGGCAAAGCCGATGCCGCATCGGTAGACTACTACTTCTACGCCGTGACCCGCCTGGGCTGGATCAACTGCGATTTATTCTATAATATCGAACCCGAGGACCAAACCACGCTGGTAATCCACGACAACGACGCCGCAGAAGAAAAGGTCTTCGTGATCTTTAAAGAAATGAAAAGCATCATGCCGGCTACGCTGGTTGATGGCAAATACCAATCGGGCAAAGTGCCCAAAAAAGCCGCCGTCAAGATAATAGGCTATAAGGTGCAGGAAGGCAAAGCTTACCTCGCCGTTCACGAAACCATGGCCGGAGAAAAAGACAGCTATGCGCTCCATTATCAGCCCAGTTCGCTGAAAGCGATCAGGAAAGAATTGGAGACACTATAAGGCCTGCAACCCGTTACCTGTTGTCCGTATGATCAATGGGCAGCAGGTAACTCCTTATCTTCTACTTTTTTGCCATTCATTATTAACCCAGCCATCATAACCAATGCCGTCAGCACAATGACTTGTGTGATTAGAGATTGATTCACGAGGGGGATCATCTGATTGGGAAGGATTGACAAAAATAATAATATCGTAATCAATCCTCGCGGCGCGATAAAGAGCAAGGGCATTAAATGGGTTCCCGTCAACTTCAGAGCCAGCGCCCGGATAAGAAAGATAAGCGCAACAATGCCCGCCGACCAGATGGCAGTGCCGGTATCTAATAACTCATAGGTTTCAATTAAATATCCAAATATTAAAAAGAATAATACCCTGATTAAAAAAGTCGCTTCAATGGGCGCAAACCAAATTGTCGCTTAAGCGGCCTTTGCATACCCCATTTGCTGGTTAATAATCGTTCGAAGCTTGTCACGCTTTCCACTTTTGAAAACAGC
>JABWBR010000018.1 GCA_013360405.1 Saprospiraceae bacterium | reverse complement strand
CCTCCGTAAAAGAGGGCAGGATGTTATTGAAGGGTTGATGTTTGTAATGCAAACCGGGGAAATGCCCGATTTCAAGCCTGTTTGACGCTAATCAGTTACTGTTCGAGTTTTGGGAATCACCTCAAGGCGAGCTTCTGGCTACACTTCACCAATGGGCGCTCAAAGAACAAGTTGATCATTATTTTTATGATAAGCCTTTCGACCTTGGCGATTTATCTAACGGATTTCATATTTATCAACTAGAGTGGACGCCGTACAGGTTTGCCTGGTATGTTGATGGAACCCTTATTCACACTTTTCATCGTTATTACCAGAAAACCTTACAAATTGACGAAATACCCGAAACATACGTGTGTTATACAGGGCTAGACTGTTCCGATATCCCTGACAATGAAAATGTATCAGTATGGGAGCATATCGCATGGAACAGATTTCAGGTCTTTTTTATGGATCTTGTATTATATCTAGATCAACACCCCGTCAGAGGAAACCCTAATTCCTCATCTTTTCAAATTGATTGGATAAAAGTTGAGCAACGCACCAATATTGAGCTTGAGGTTCCCAAAGTGATATGCAGTTATGGCGACATTGCAGCGCTTCTCAATGCTTCTCCTAATACCAATACAACTTGGGATTGCTCCGATGGTTTAATATGTTTACCTGATACCGGCCTAACCTTGAATCTGGATTTATCATTTCAAGGCTCAGGCCGGCCGGGCTGGGTTGAAGTGAATGTGCCCAATGCCGGCAATTGTTTTGGTCATACCCTACACAAAGATGTATGGCTGGGCACACCTGAAGTCCCCTCAATTCAGTCTATTATTACTCCCTGCAACGGGTCATTAACGCTTATAATCACTAACAAGGATACTGAAGCGGAATATGAATGGAATATCCAGGGTTCTCCCCCAATATTCGTATCTGATGACGGGAAATACATTGATATTTCGTATACTCCACTTCCAGTTTATCAAACCATATACTATGTATTAACCTATAGTAACCAATGCGGAAGCGACAGCAAATACGGCTGGGTGCTTATACCTCCGTGTTATCAAAATACCGGCCACCTGGTGGTTTCACCCAACCCGGCGAATAGTACTATCGGTGTCGAAATGATTAACCTTCCGGACTATTCCAGCCACCCGATGATAATTATTGATCACTATTTCAATACGGTCAAAACAATCACAGCGGACTATCCCGTTACTACTGTAAACGTCTCCGATTTGCATTCGGGCTACTACTTTGCCTACATCGCAATTGATGAAAACCAACGCATATATTCTTCGAAGTTTTTGGTACAACATTAATTAACTCCATAACCCCTCTATTATGAAAAAATCACTAATTTTTATTTCGATTTTGAATTTGACAACTTTGGTAATCTACGGTCGAGCATTTGTAGAGAACATTCCGGTTAAAGATAGTACTCCGATAATTTTGAAAAATCAATTCTTATTAACGGTAGAGGCTGGAGCCGGCATTTCGAAATATTATAATAGTGAAATTGATAATTATATGTATACTTGGGGAGGTACAGCCGGCATTCACGCAGCATGGATTCGTTTACTACCAAAGCGTTTTTATTGGAGTTATCACACAGGACTTTTATTTCAGCAAAAAGGAAATGGTTTAAGCCATAATACAAACACCCATCTTCATAATAGTTATTTGACTATACCTTTTGTGATAAGGGGTAATTATCGATCTGGTTTCTTTTCACTCGGTTTGTACAGCAGCATCCTATTGGATTACACAAAAAATGATGACTTTTATGAGGATGGGGGCCTAAGTCCAACAGATTTTGGGATGATGCTTGGTTTTGGGTTCCATTTATCGCCTTACTTCAATATTAAAGCAAATTATGATATGGGGCTGGCTAAGATTCTCTCTTATAAAATATTCCATTCAGGAGGATCGGCGTTCAAAGAATTTCATTTTACAAACCGCTCCTTCTTCTTCACCCTCGAATACAATTTTGTTGGCGTGAAGTCAAAAAGATGAGCAATTAGCCTCTATTACCCCCATCTTGCTATGGGCGTCACCGTCTGCTCCGCAAACTGCCCGGCCAAATACTTGTAATACCCGGCAATGCCGATCATCGCGGCGTTATCGGTGCAATAAGCCATAGCGGGGATGAACGTCTGCCAGCCCAGTTTGCGGCCTGTGGTTTCGAGGGACTGGCGCAGGCCGGAGTTGGCGGCCACACCGCCGGCCAGGGCTATCATAGTAATGCCGGTCTGGGCGGAGGCTTTTACCAGTTTGTTCATCAGCACGGATACGATGCGGGCTTGCACCGAGGCGCAGATATCTGCCATATTATGGGCGATAAAATCGGGGTCGGCATCGCGTTGCTCGCGCAGGAAATAGAGGAAAGAGGTTTTTAGTCCGCTGAAGCTGAAATCAAGGCCGGGTATCTGGGGTTCGGGGAATGAGAATCGGGGCGTGCCCTGTTGCGCCCACTTGTCGACCAACGGGCCGGCGGGGTAATCGAGGCCGAGCAGTTTGCCCGTCTTGTCGAAGGCTTCGCCGGCGGCGTCGTCGAGGGTACGGCCCAGCACTTCCATGTCGTGGTAGTCGCGCACCAGCACGATTTGCGTATGTCCACCCGACACGGTGAGGCACAAAAAGGGAAACGCAGGATGGGGTCGCTCGGCAAAATGCGCCAGCACGTGGGCTTGCATGTGGTGCACCTCGATGAGAGGCAGCCGGCGACTCAGCGCAAAAGCCTTGGCAAACGATACGCCCACGATCAGCGAGCCGATGAGCCCGGGGCCGCGGGTGAAAGCCACGGCGCTCACTTCCGACTTTTCGACGCCGGCCTGGGCAAAAGCGGCCTCCACCACCGGTACGATATTCACCTGGTGGGCGCGCGAGGCCACCTCGGGCACCACGCCGCCGTAGAGGCGGTGCACGTCCTGATTGGCCACGCAATTGCTGCGCACCTCCCCGTCGACGATGACGGCGGCGGAAGTATCGTCGCACGACGACTCGATGGCCAGGATTACTACGCGCATATTAATCTCAAATGTAGCCCGCAAAAGTAGCCTTTTTTAACGTTTTGCCCCCTGTTTGGGTTGACGCGGAATAGGTTTATCAATGAATTACCAGAATTTTTCGTTCCTTCTTCCTTGTATGAAGCAATATTTGTAAAATTGCATTCGCTTATTATGGCCTTCGATTTGATAAAAATCTTTATTATTGCGTCAAAACAAACCGAAAAAATGAGATTACTCATCAACGCCATTCTGATACTGCTCGTCGCCGGCCTTGTCTTGGTGCTGGTCGGCAGCATCCAGGAACCCATCAATTTTAAGAATGAAAAGCAAAAGCGCGAGCGCGCGGTTATCGACAAGCTCATGACCATACGCAACGCTCAAGAGCTTTATCGTAGCATAAAGGAGGAATTTGCCCCCGATTTCGAAACCCTTAAAAAGGTGCTGGAAACGGAAAATTTCGCCATTATTAAGGTTATCGGCGACCCCGACGACCCTACTTTTACCGGCGAAATTACTTATGATACCTCTTATGCACCGGCTATCGACTCCGTGCGCGCCCTGGGTATCAACCTCGACTCGCTGCACTACGTGCCTTATGGCAACGGCGCCTCTTTTGAGATGAAGGCCGATACCATTACCTACCAGAGCACGTTGGTGCCCGTACTGGAAGTAGGCGCCAAGCGCAAAGTGTTTATGGGTAAGTATGCCAGCAGCAAATACGCCAAATACGACCAGAACTACGATCCGGAAAAACCCGTGAAGTTTGGTAATATGACTGCGCCTAACCTTTCTGGCAATTGGGAAAGATAAGCATTGACATATCGGAAGATTCTTATTCCAAACTTCGTCATCAAGACTACGAACTGTCCATCCTCCTGGGGGTGGACAGTTTTGCATATGCCCTGAGCGACGAACGCCGGCAGATCGTCGCACTGCGGGAATACTCATTTGAACAACAAGACGCCCCGGCCTGGCAGGAAACCTCCGCTATTCTCTCTATTATTCAAAACGATAAGCGGCTGCAGGATAATTTCCGAAGCGCGCGAATCGGGCTTTCAGGCAGGCCGCTCACCCTTGTGCCCTCCCGGCTCTATAACCCGCTGGAAAAACATCAATACCTGCTTCACCTGTCTGCCCTACCCGATCACGCCGAAATATTGGCCGACGACCTGGGCGAATTGGGCTGCCGCGGCTTGTACGCCCTGCCGGCGCCGCTTCTGGGCGCGCTTCGCCAGGGGTTTCCCGGCTGCCGGTTTATGCACCTTTCTTCCGCGCTGCTGCAGTCGTGGCGAAAATTGGCGGAAGCCGCCGGTTCGGGCCACTGCGTTTGCCTGCACCTGCAAGCCGGCGAATTGATCCTGGCGCTGTTTTCAAATGGCGCCGTACAACTCTGCAACACCTATCCGTATCAGTCCGCCGAAGATTTTTTGTATTTCGTATTACTCGGCCTTCACCAACAAGAGCTTGACAACAACCTCACGCCGGTGTATATCAGCGGCAAGTTGCTGCCGGAGTCGGCTATTTATACCTTATTGGCACGCTACTTCCGCCAAATGCAATTTATGCCTATGCCCGCTCAAATTGCCGCCGGCGACCAGCTCTCGCAAAACCCCGGCCATTTTTACGCCGACTTATTCAGCCTGATGCTCGCTTCCTGATCCTTTTTTCATTCCACTTGTTCACAACGCAAACAGGCCTTCCGGCGTTATTACACAAACTCATTATCTTTTATTCATGCGCATCATCAGCGGTAAATTCAAAGGCAGGCGTTTTTATCCGCCGGCCGACAACTGGCCTACCCGCCCTACTACCGACTACGCCAAGGAAGGTTTGTTTAATATTTTACAAAATCAGCTCGACTTTGAAGATATTAAAGTGCTCGACCTCTTTGGCGGCACCGGCAATCACAGCTATGAGTTTATCTCGCGCGGTTGTACCGATGTGACGTACGTGGACAAATTCCCGGCTTGTGTGAATTTTGTTAAAAAAACGGCCGAAGCCCTTCACGTGACGGACGAATTGCAGATCGTCAAAGCCGACGTATTCAAGTATATCCAGTCTTGTGTAAGCCGCTATGATTATATCTTTGCCGGCCCACCCTACGCCCTGCCCACTATCGATCAGATCCCAACGCTAATTTTTGATAAAGGGCTGCTCACCCCGGGCGGGTGGCTGGTATTGGAACACAACCCCAACCACTCTTTCAAAAACCATCCGTTTTATAGTCAGGAACGCCATTATGGCAAGACGATATTCAGTATTTTCGAACAACCTCCCGTGGACGATGATCAGACTTAGTACCCTCTTATTGCTGCTGCTGCCCTCGTTTTTCCTGCAGGCCCAATCGAAGCACCTCAACGGCCAGTGGAAGGGTGTGATTACCCAAAACGAAGGCGGCTACCGCTCAGAATACAGCTTCGAGATGTATTTTCAACAAAAGGGAAATAAGGTATACGGCAGGTCTTATGTGTATGTAGACAAAATTTTCGCCGAGATGGAATTGCAGGGCTTTTGGGTTGATAAATCGCATATCCAGTTTACTGAAATAAAAATATCCCGCTGCAAACGAGAAGCCAATATGGATTGGTGTATCAAAAAGGGTAATCTTAAACTCGTATCTGAGGGCTCCCGCTGGCGTTTGGAAGGAGGCTGGAGCGGCTCTTCCAGTTTCGGCGATTGTATTCCCGGCAAGATCTTTTTGACCAAGGTGAAACCGCGGGTTTGATGTTTTCAGTTGTCGGTTATCAGTTATCAGTTATCGGTTAAATCAGTAAAATAAATGAACAGAGAACGGACAACAGACAACCGACAACCGACAACATCAAAATTTTCCCCGCCAGCACCCGGCCGTGGCCTTCCTCCGACTCAAACGACCAGCCGGCGATATGGGGGCTTAGCACCACCTGATCGGATTGGCGCAAATACTGGAAAGTAGGCGGAAGCGAGTCGGGGTCGAGGTGGGCAAAAGAGGTTTCTTCGTATTCAATGACATCGAGCGCGGCGCCGAGCACCCTGCCGTTGCGCAAGCGCTCGGCCAGGTCGTCGGTGTGCAGGATGAGGCCCCTGGCGGTATTCACCACAAAAACGGGTTTGGCAAAGCGATCCAGGAAATCGCCGTCGACGAAGTAGTGGTTGTCGGGCGAATAGGGAAAATGCAGGCTGAGGATATCGCTTTCGCGCCAAAGCGTGTCGAGGTCGACGGCTTCGGCGTATTCGTCGCCGTAGTGGTCGAGGTAGCGGTCGTAGGCAATCACGCGGGCTTCGAAGCCCTTGAGGCGCTGGGCAAAAGCCCGGCCCATATTGCCGTAGCCCATGATACCGACGGTTTTACCTTTTATTTCCACGCCGCGGTTGCCCTCGCGAATCCATTGTCCTGCGCGCACCTGCCGGTCGGCGCGCGAGAGGTTGTTCATTAAGCACAACAATAATCCCAGCGTGTGTTCGCCTACCGTGTCCTTGCTGCCTTCCGGCGAAGTTAATACCGCGATGCCTAAGCGGGCGGCGGCTTCGAGGTCGATATGCTCCACTCCTACCCCCCAGCGGGCTATAAAATCGAGGTGGGGGACTTGCTCCAGAAAAGCGGCGTCGAGCGCAAAGCGGCTGCGCACCACCATACCCCGGCATTCGGCGAGCGCCGCAATTACCTCTTCTTTACTGAGCTGGGTACAATCCAGACAGGTATGCCCTGCGCCTTCGAGTAATTCGCGCAGCACGGGGTGGGTTTTGTCGGTCAGAGCGATTTTCATCTTTAGCGGTTAGCAGTCAGCTCTCAGCTCTCAGCTGCTACGAACTGACTGCTAAGAGCTAACTGCTGAGAGCTTATTTCTTCAGCGCCTTCAACATCGTCTCGCCGATCGTGGCGGGAGAATTCACCACCAGGATGCCGCATTCCTCCATAATCTTCATCTTGGCGGCGGCGGTATCGTCTTTGCCGCCGATAATAGCGCCGGCGTGGCCCATCGTGCGGCCTTTGGGCGCCGTCTGTCCGGCGATAAAACCTACGACGGGTTTGGTGCCGAATTCCTTGATATAGCGGGCGGCGTCGGCTTCCATGGTACCGCCGATCTCGCCGATCATCACGATGCCCTCCGTTTCGGGGTCGTTCATCAGCAATTCCACGGCTTCTTTGGTGGTAGTACCCACGATGGGGTCGCCGCCGATACCGATACAGGTAGATTGGCCGAGGCCGGCCTTTGTCACCTGGTCAACCGCTTCGTAGGTCAAGGTGCCGGAGCGCGACACAATGCCGATGGTGCCTTTGCGGTGAATAAATCCGGGCATAATGCCGCATTTGGCCTCGTCGGGCGTAATCACGCCGGGGCAGTTGGGGCCCACCAGTCGGCAGTCGCGTTTTTCGAGGTAGGCTTTGGCCTTCACCATATCCTGCACGGGGATGCCCTCCGTAATACAGATGATCACCTTGATACCCGCGTCGGCGGCCTCCATGATGGCATCGGCAGCGAAAGCCGGCGGCACGAAGATCACCGACGTATCGGCGCCGGCCTTTTGCACGGCATCGGCCACCGTATTAAACACGGGGCGGCCCAGATGCAGCTCGCCGCCTTTGCCGGGCGTCACGCCACCGACTACGTTGGTGCCGTATTCGATCATTTGCTCGGCGTGAAAAGTGCCTTCCTTGCCGGTATACCCCTGCACAATGATCCTGGAGTTTTTATTAACGAGAACAGACATATGCGATAGATTCTTTATTTGTTCGTAAAAATTATTCTTCGACAATGATGTAGACGTCTTCGTCCTGCTGTTTCATGTAGTAGCGCTCGCGGGCGAAACGTTCTTTGTTGGCGTCCATATCCAACCTTTCCTGTTTGGCCTCCTCGATTTTTTTGGTGTAATACGCCTTGTCGTCTTCCAGCTTGTTTACCATGCGTTGCAGTCTAATCTGCGTGAGCACGTCGTGTCTGTCAAAAAAGACCATCAACGCGAAGAAACACAGCAGCGCAAAGAAATAGCGGTTGCGCAGCGGGCCCGGCAACTTATTCAACAACATCTGGAGTGTATTCATAGCAATGGCGTATTTAGTTAAAAATTAGCCGCCGATCAATGCGCGACCGGGGAAGATGGCGGCGTCGGCCAGGTCTTCTTCGATGCGCAGCAATTGGTTGTATTTAGCGATCCTGTCGGAGCGCGAAGCCGAGCCTGTCTTGATCTGGCCGGTATTCAGCGCCACAGCCAGGTCGGCAATGGTCGTATCTTCGGTTTCGCCCGAGCGGTGGCTCATCACGCTGGTATAGGCATTGCGGGTGGCCAGGTTGACGGCGTCGATGGTTTCGGTAAGGGTGCCGATCTGATTTACCTTGATCAGGATAGAATTGGCTACCCCCATATCGATGCCGCGCTGGAGGCGGGTGGTATTGGTCACAAAAAGGTCATCGCCCACCAGTTGCACGCGGTTGCCCAAGGCTTGGGTGAGGGCCTGCCAGCCGTCCCAGTCGTCTTCGTGCAAGCCGTCTTCGATAGACAGAATGGGGAATCGGTTACACCAGTCGGTCCAGAAGCTCACCATCTCCGAAGTCGTCAGCTTGTCGCCTGTCGACTTCTTGAAATGGTACAAACCGGTAGCTTCGTCGTAAAATTCGGAAGCGGCGGCATCCATAGCGATCATGAGGTCTTCTCCGGGGCGGTAGCCGGCGGCTTCGATAGCTTTGAGCACCGTTTCGATGGCTTCTACGTTCGATTTGATATTAGGCGCAAAGCCGCCTTCGTCGCCTACGTTGGTGGAGTATCCTTTGCTTTTCAGCACTTTTTTGAGGTGGTGGAAAACCTCCACCCCCATGCGGAGCGCTTCGGAGAAAGACTCTGCGCCGACGGGCATAATCATAAACTCCTGGAAGTCGATGCTGTTGTCGGCATGCGAACCTCCGTTGAGGATATTCATCATGGGCACGGGCAAAACGTGGGCGTTGACACCGCCGAGGTAGCGATACAGTTCCTGTCCGCTGGCTTCTGCGGCGGCTTTGGCTACGGCCAGCGATACGCCGAGGATCGCGTTGGCGCCCAGTTTTGCTTTATTAGGCGTGCCGTCGATCTCGATCATCAACTGGTCGATATAGCGTTGTTCAAAAACGTCTACGCCGATCAGTTCTTCTGCGAGGACTTCTTCCACGTGTTTGCAGGCGTTGAGTACGCCTTTGCCGAGGAAACGGGCGTCGTCATCATCCCGGAGTTCAACGGCTTCGTGTTTGCCGGTAGAGGCGCCCGAGGGCACCGCTGCGCGGCCCATATATCCGTCTTCGGTAAGTACTTCTACTTCTACCGTGGGGTTGCCGCGGGAGTCGAGGATTTCTCTTGCGCGAATGTCTATGATACTACTCATGGTTATGAATTTCGGTTATGTGTTGTCGGTTGTCGGTTGTTGGTGAACGGTAAACGTTCACCGTACAGTCATTAGTGATACAAAATTGTCGAATAGATAGCGGGCGTCGTGGGGGCCGGGCGAGGCTTCGGGGTGGTATTGCACCGAAAACGCCGGTTTGTGTTTTAGTCGCAGGCCTTCTATCGTGTCGTCGTTGAGGTTTACGTGGGTCACCTCGATTGTGGCGGCATTATCCAGGATAGCTTCGCGGCTCACGCCGAAGCCGTGGTTTTGGCTGGTAATCTCGCAGTGGCCGGTCAGCAGGTTTTTTACGGGGTGGTTGATGCCGCGGTGGCCGTGGTGCATTTTATAAGTAGGGATATCCACTGCCAGGGCCAGTAGTTGGTGGCCCAGACAAATACCGAACAAGGGTTTATCTTCCCGGAGGATGGCTTTGGCGGTAGATACTGCGTAGGGCATAGCGGCGGGGTCGCCGGGGCCGTTCGACAGGAAATAGCCGTGGGGTTGCCATGCCTGGAGGGTTTCGAAGGGCGTTTTTGCGGGAAAAACTTTGAGGTAACAGCCGCGGTCGGCCAGGCATTGGAGAATACTGCGCTTGGCGCCGAAATCGAGCACGGCCACGCGAAGGGGGGCATCTTCCCAGCCCAGCGTATAAGCTTCGGGGGTGCTCACCTGCGAGGCCAGTTCGAGGCCTTCCATGGGCGGCACGGCGGCGAGCCTTGCGCGAAGCGTTTCAAGATCGAGAATTTCGGAAGAGATAATAGCGTTCATCGCCCCTTTATCGCGGATATGGCGCACAATAGCGCGGGTATCGACATCAGAGATGGCGACCAGCGATTGTTCTTCAAAATATTCCTGGATAGATAAATCGGCCAGTTGCCGGGAATATTGGGGGGTAAAATTTTTGCAGATAAGTCCGGCGATTTGGATAGCGGATGACTCTACCTCCGAGCGCCTGGTACCGTAATTGCCGATATGGGCGTTGGTAGTCACCAGCAATTGGCCGAAATAAGATGGGTCGGTAAAAATCTCCTGATACCCCGTCATGCCGGTATTAAAACAGATTTCTCCCGTAGTGGCGCCAATTTTGCCGGCGGCTTTGCCTTGAAAAACCGTGCCGTCCTCAAGTAGCAACACCGCAGGCGTTGCTTGCAATTCAGTTGTAATCATGAAAGAAAGCGTACGCAGTGTAATGTAAAAAAGACGGTGCAAAGATAGTATTAAAGGCCGAATGGGCAGCCCCTGACAGCAAATTTATAGCTCATACATGGGGATTAAAAAAGCCGATTTGAAAAATTGGGCAAATTTTCGCTGGTCTATATACTGCCATCGGGGGCGTTTTTTCGACGGGTCAAAACCCGGAATCCCAATAACTACAAGGGTTTCATAAAAAATTAAATAAAAACTTTGGTTATCAATATACTTATCTTTTACTTTGCACCAGCATTTTGTAAACCAACTAAAGTGGACTCGCTATGTCTAGCATTGCAGAAAGAGTAAGTAAGATTATTGTTGATAAGCTCGGAGTGGACGAGTCGGAAGTTACGCCGGCCGCCAGCTTCACCAACGACCTGGGAGCGGACTCCCTGGATACGGTAGAACTTATTATGGAATTTGAAAGAGAATTCAACATTTCAATTCCTGATGAAGAAGCCGAAACCATCCAAACCGTTGGCCAAGCTATCGAATATTTGGAAAAGAACGTGAAAGAATAATTCATTCTGGTTTCTTGCAAATCCACAAACCGGCATAGGTTAATTCCGGTTTGTGGATTTTTTTACCAACAGATCTTACAAGCCGGCCTTATCAGTAATCCCCAAGCCTAATGTACGGCCTTGAAACAGGCCGGGTTCCTACAAACAGAAAGCTTCCTTCGCAATGATGAAAAGAGTTGTCGTCACAGGTCTCGGCGCGGTTACCCCCATTGGCAACAACGTCAAAGCCTATCTGGAAGGGCTGCAAAACGGCGTTAGCGGAGCTAACCTGATCACGCATTTCGACGCTTCGCTATTCAAGACGCAATTTGCATGCGAAATCAAAGACCTCGATCCTACCCTGTTTATTGAAGCCAAAGAGGTGCGCAGACTCGATAATTTCTCGATCTACGCGCTGATTGCCGCTGATGAATCTATTGTGGATGCCGGTATCGACCCCGAAAAGGTGGACTCCGACCGCGTAGGCGTGATTTGGGGTAGCGGCATCGGTGGTTTGCGTTCGCTGGAAAAGGAAATCGAAGATTTTATCGCCGGCAATCAAATCCCGCGCTACAATCCGTTTATGATCCCCAAGATGATCTCGGATATTGCAGCAGGGCATATTTCTATTAAATACGGCTTCCGGGGTATCAATTACGGCACGGTTTCGGCCTGTGCTTCTTCCACCCACGCCCTCATCAACGCATTCGATTATATCAGGCTGGGCAAAAACGATATAATCATTGCCGGCGGCTCGGAAGCTGCGGTTACTAAAGCAGGCATCGGCGGCTTCAACGCCATGAAAGCGCTCTCTACCCGCAACGACGATTTCAAAGCGGCATCGCGGCCCTTTGACCTCGACCGCGACGGCTTCGTTTTGGGCGAGGGCGGCGCTTCGCTGGTGCTTGAAGATCTCGAACACGCCCGCAAACGCGGCGCCAAAATTTATGCCGAAATCGTTGGCGGCGGCGCTACTGCCGATGCCTATCACATCACGGCCCCCCACCCCGAAGGCCTGGGCGCCCGCAACGTCATGAAGATGTCGTTGGCCGATGCCAGGCTCAATACTTCGGATATCGACTATATCAACGTACACGGCACATCGACCCCGCTGGGCGATATCTCCGAAGTACGCGCTATTCAACATGTTTTTGGCGATGACGCCTATCGCCTCAACATCAGCTCTACGAAGTCTATGACAGGCCACCTGCTTGGCGCCGCCGGCGCCGTGGAGTCGGTAGCCAGTATCCTCGCTATAGTACACGGTTTTGTTCCCCCCACTATTAACCACTTTACGGATGATCCTGAACTCGATCCCAAGCTCAATTTTACTTTTAATAAAGCGCAGGAACGCAAAGTGAGAGCCGTACTCAGCAATACTTTTGGCTTTGGCGGACACAATTCTTCCGTTATTTTTAAAAAATTTGAAGACTAATTGAGTGATCTCGTGCGTTTGGTGCTAAGTTTATACAATTACTATTTTTCTACTGACCGACAACTGGCACGGCGCTTGCATTCATTGCTCGGATTTACCCCCGCCAACCTCATGCTTTTCAAACTGGCTTTCTCTCACAAATCCAGTGTGTCGGATAAAGCCTATGCTATTCAAAATAACGAAAGGCTTGAATACCTGGGCGACGCCATATTGGGCACGATCGTCGCCGAATACCTGTTTAAAAAATATCCCAACGGCAACGAGGGTTTCCTCACCAAGATGCGATCGAAGATCGTGAAGCGAAAGTCGCTCAATAAAATCGGCGACAAGATGGGGCTCGACGTGCTACTCAACGAATACAACAATACCCGCCTGAGCCGTTCGATGCTCGGCAACGCCGTAGAAGCGCTGGTAGGCGCCCTTTACCTCGAATGCGGCTATCAAAAGACCAAAAATTTTGTAGTCAGACGCATGTTGCGGCAGTATATCAACGTGCACGACCTGGAAACGTTTGACGACAATTACAAAAGCCAGTTGCTGGAATGGTGCCAGAAAAACGGTCAAACGATCAGCTACAAACTACTCGCCCGCTATAAGTTTGAAAAACGCGACCGCTTTAAAGTGGCCGTAATGGTAGATGGCAAAAAGGTAGCTACTGCCGACGATTTCAATAAGAAAAGCGCCGAACAAATCGCTTCCGAAAAAGCTATGGTTGCCCTGGGCATCATCAGCGAAGAAGATCTGGAGGACGACGAAGACGAATAGGCCTTTATCCCACGCCTTATGCTGTGGACAACCCGCGATATTGCGCAATTAGCGCCCGACCCGGCCACGCTGGAACGGGCCCGCCCCCTGGTCCACGCCCGCCGCTGGCAATCGCCCGGCGCCATCGACGATTTATTGTGGGGTGAATTCCGCACGCCCGGTGATCCTTATCTGGTAGCCGCCCGAATTTCGGCCACGCCCGCATTCTATTGTTCCTGCCCGGTAAAGCGCAAACCCTGCAAACACGTGTTGGCCCTATTGCTGCTGGCTGCGCAGGGAAGCGATGAGTTTACCACCGGCCTGGAGGCGCCCGACTGGGTATCCGCCTGGCTTTCCCGCTTGCAGCGCAAGCGCGAAAAAGCGACCGCCGCCGCGCCCCAGGTAGCTACCTCCGACAAAAGATTGGCCACCATGCAGGCCGGCGCGGCTGATTTGTTGTCGTGGCTGCACCAGCTCATTGGCCAAGGCCTCGCCGCCGCCGAAGCGCACCACGAAGAATGGGACAGGTTTGCCGCCCGGCTCGTCGATGCCAAACTGGGCAGCATAGCCCGCCGGCTAAGGCTTATCCATGCGTCAATCGGCGCCGACAACTGGCCCCAAACGGTGTTGCATGAACTGGCCGACCTCTACCTCTTTGCCAGGGCTTTTTCCCAATACGACCTGCTGCCGGCGGCAATGCAGCAGGTACTCCTCAGTCTGGCAGGCGTGAATATTCGAAAAGAAGATCTTCCCGCCGGAGAAAATATGCTCACCGACCGGTGGATATCTCTCGGACGGCGCCAATACGTCGAAGACCAGCTCAGTGTGCGACGCACCTGGCTGATTGGCGAACAAAGCGGGCAGTTTGCCCTGTTACTGGATTTTGCATGGGGAAACAACGATTTTGAACAGCAATGGCCCGCAGGCATGGCCATCGAGGGTGCTGTGGCCTTTTATCCCGCTGTGTACCCCCAACGCGCGGTGATACAAACCTTCCACCTCAGCGATACTCCTTTTCAAATTCCCGAAGGGAATGCCCATTTTGAAGCGTTGTTTGACAACTACGCCGGCGCGTTGGCGGCAAATCCCTGGCTGTCGGCCTTTCCCGCATTGATTGATGAGGTCATTCCGGTGGTTCACGAGTCGCAATGGCTGCTTGTCGACCTACAAAATCGCCATATCCCGCTGGCGCCTTCGGAAGCGGGATACTGGCCGCTACTGGCATTAAGCGGAGGGCGGCCCCTTTCCATTTTCGGTGAATGGAACGGCGCCGCCCTCCTGCCTATCAGCGCTGTGGCTGATCAGCGAATCGTGGCGCTGTAGAGACACAATTCAATGCGTCTCTACCGGTTTCCCGCCATGGCAGCGGCATTTTCCATCATCCGGATACATTCTGCCCGATAACCGCCGGGGTCTTTGCCCGAGGCGGACTGCGCCCATTTGATCATACTGCGGTAGTCGGCGCTGCCTTTGTATTCAGAATCGCGCAACAACATACCGAACGCGGCTACAGAGGCTGCCCAGCGGAAATCATCGGAGGCCTGGTCAAATCCCTGCTTCTGGCTTTTCACTACTTTTTCCAACAAGCGGCTTTCCGTACCTGTCGGTTGCTTGTAGCGCAACTTGATAGTACACCATTCTTTGCTTGCAGACAGGTTTTCTTTTACCGTCGTTTGCTGGTACTTCAAATCGTCGACAGAAGCCAGGAAGGGGCTATTTACCCCTGCCGGGATAATTTCGTAGAGTGCGGTGACAGTGTGTCCCGAGCCCAATTCGCCGGCGTCTTTTTTATCGTCATTAAAATCTTCGGCGGCGAGCACCCTGTTTTCGTAGCCCAGCAGGCGATACCCTCTTACCTGGGCGGGATTAAACTCGATTTGGATCTTGACGTCTTTGGCGATCGTAAACAAAGTACCACCAAATTCATTGACCAGCACCTTGCGGGCTTCCGACAAATTGTCGATATAGGCGTGGTTGCCGTTGCCCTTGTCGGCCAGTTGCTGCATCTTGTTGTCTTTATAATTACCCATGCCAAAACCCAGTACGGTAAGGAAAACGCCGCTTTCGCGTTCTTTTTCGATGAGGCGCACCATCTCGGCGTCGCTGCTGGCGCCTACGTTAAAATCGCCATCGGTGGCGAGAATCACGCGGTTATTACCGCCTTTCACCAGATGCTCGCGGGCCGTTTTGTAGGCGAGTATGATGCCCTCTCCTCCTGCGGTAGAGCCGCCGGCTCTCAAGTCTTCGATGGCTTCTTTGATACGTGGTTTGTCGGCGCCTGAAGTGGGGGGCAGTACTAGTCCGGCAGCGCCGGCGTACACCACCACAGCCACTTTATCCTGGGGCCTGAGTTGATCGACAAGTAATTTGAACGAAGATTTGAGCAGTGGCAGCTTATTGGGTTCATCCATGCTACCCGATACGTCGATAAGAAAAACCAGGTTCGAAGCGGGCAGGTTCTCCGTGGGGATACGCTTGCCTTGCAGGGCTACTTTCAGCAGTTGGTGGCTGGGCTGCCAGGGGCAGGCGGCGATTTCTGTCAGGGTTTCGAAAGGAACATCCCCTTTGGGTTCGGGGTATTCATAAGTAAAATAATTAATCATTTCTTCAATGCGAACCGCGTCTTTGGGAGGCAGGGTACCGTTGCTGATAAAACGGCGCAGGTTGCTATACGAAGCGGCGTCTACGTCTATCGAAAAAGTAGACAGGGGTTCTTTATTAGTGGCATAAAAGCGGTTATCCACAATAACGTCGTAATTTTCGGTATTCATGGCGGGGGCGTCGTCGGAAGAATAAGGAATGTAAGGCGCCATGACGCCTGCGGGCTGCTTGCTTTTTTTGGCGTTAGCTCTGGAAGGCGCTGCTTGCTCTGCGATGACTTCCATCAGTGAAAGGTCTTTTTCTTCCTCTGCTTTGGGCGCCGGCACAAATAGGGCAAAGCGGTTAGTAGTACCTGCGCAAGCGATCTGGCCCGTAAGCGGCTCGTAATTGGCGTGCGTAATTGAAATAGTAAGGCAGGAATCACGGCTTTCAAGCTTAAAAGCGCCATTCTTATCGGTATGGACGCTCGTCTTGGAGCCTTCCACACGGATCTCCGCGCCGGTTAGGGGTTGCTGCCAGGCGTCTTCTACTACGCCCTTAATAGTAAACGGTTTTGGCTGCTGGATAAAGGAAGCCAAAATCAGCAGTAGGAAAGCGGGGAAAAGGACATACAGCTTTTTCATGACGGTTGAGTTTTTAAGAATAGATGCACAGCCGCCGGGAAATGCATAAATTAGCCCGGATTATTTTTTTTCAAATGTTCAAACTCCCGAAAAAAGCGGCTTCGTATGCGGATGAAGAATTGCTGGCGCAATATCGGCGCACCGGCGATTCCGTGTGGGTGGGGCATATCTTTGAACGTTATGCGGCCTGGGTATACGGCGTGTGTTTAAACTATTTTGACACCACCGCCGAAGCCGAAGATGCGGCGATGGGGGTTTTTGAAGAACTTCACGACAAACTCCGCCGCCACGAGATAAGCAACCTGAAAAGCTGGCTGTATACCTATGCAAAAAACTACTGCCTGATGCAATTGCGCAGCCGGCAACGCGCCGAACGCCGCGAAGCAGCCTGGCAACCCGGGCCAACCGAGGAATGGGATTTGACAATGGAAGAACACGATACGCAGCATAAAAAACTCGACGACTGCATCGAGCAATTGCCGGCAGGACAGAAGGAAAACATCCTCCTTTTTTATTACCAAGAAAAATCATACCAGGAAATCGCCCAACTCAACAACCAGCCCTTGGGACAGGTGCGATCCTTTATTCAAAACGGCAGGAGAAATCTGCGGATTTGCTTGGAAAATATTGGAAAACAAAGTGACCAAGTATGAGAACATTCGTCCAAAAGCATGGATTATATGTTTATATGATAAAACCTTCATAACTCCATATATAAAGATCTAACACGTTGTTTTTAGTAAGGGGGACGGTTGTCAGGCAGGATCTGCGCAAGTGGTGAGAGCCTGGCAACTTTTTTTTTACTGCTTATTAGATTTTTGAAGGGTATTGTAACTTTGTAACATGGCAAATAAAGCGGAACAATGCCCTGTCAGTCGCTGGCAATTGCTGAAAGGCCTGCTCAACAACCTGTCGCCCGAAGCTTTTCGCCAGGTGATTGCCACCCAACCCGGCATCACCGTGATAGATGTACGAACCGCCGAAGAATTTGCCGCAAATCACATTGACGGCGCCATCAATATCGACTACCTGGCCCTTGATTTTCTGGATTGCATAGAAAAACTCGACCCGCAACGCACTTACCTGGTCTATTGCCGAAGCGGCCGCCGCAGCGTGCGCGCGGCTACCCTCATGCGCAACGGTGGTTTTAAAGCCGTTTACCATCTCGACGGCGGTTATGCAAATTGGGATGGTGAGATTCCTTTGTCATCTTAGTGACAAAACTCATTGCCTGATGTGACTGCAGTCACAATACGATATAGTGTTCCGGAAGTAATTTTGTCCTATCAAATTTGGAAAATCCATTCCAGGGACAAAATATTCATTCACAAAAAAAGTATGCAACCTATGAAAGTGGAACAAATCTATACTGGCTGTCTGGCTGAAGCTGCTTACTACATTGAAAGCAAAGGCGAAGCGGTAGTAATCGACCCAATGAGAGAACCGGAACCCTACCTGGAAAGGGCTAAAGCCGACGGCGCCAAGATCAAGTATATACTCGAGACTCACTTTCACGCCGACTTTGTATCGGGTCACCTCGACCTGGCCAAGCACACCGGCGCGACTATCGTATACGGCCCTACTGCCGTGCCTCAATTCAAAGCCCACGTAGCTGCCGACGGCGAAGTGCTCAAAGTAGGCGATGTAACCATTACCGTGCTGCACACGCCCGGCCACACCATGGAATCGAGCACCTACCTGCTCCGCGATGAAAACGGCACAGACTACGCCATATTCACCGGCGACACCCTGTTTTTGGGCGATGTAGGCCGTCCTGACCTGGCTATCAAAACCGACTTGTCGCGCGAAGACCTTGCCGGCTTCCTTTTTGACAGCCTTCGCAACAAGATCATGCCTCTGGGCGATGAAGTGATCGTCTATCCTGGTCACGGCGCCGGTTCGGCTTGCGGCAAAAAGATGAGCAGCGATACCTCGGGCCGCCTGGGCGACCAGAAGAGACTCAACTATGCACTGCGCCCCGACATGACAAGGGCCGAGTTTGTAAAAGAAGTAACCGAAGGCCTTGTGGACCCCCCGCAATACTTCCCCAAAAATGCTATGCTCAACAAAATGGGCTACGACAGCATCACGGAAGTCCGCCAGCGCGGCTTGCAGGCTCATAGCGTACGTGCCTTCAAAACGGTATGGGAGACGCAGGAAGCGCTCATCATTGACACGCGCAGCAAAGAAGATTTTGTCAAAGGGTTTATCCCCGGCGCTATATTCATCGGCGTCGACGGCAGCTTTGCCAGCTGGGTAGGCGCGCTCATCCCCGATCTGCAGCAACCCATACTGTTTATAGCCGATCCGGGTCGCGAAGAAGAGGTGGTTGACCGCCTGGCCCGCGTGGGTTACGACAATGCCATGGGCTACCTCGACGGCGGTATGCAAGCCTGGAAAGTTGCCGGAGAAGACATCGACACGCTGGATGAAGTTACGCCCAAGGAACTGCTTCCACTATATAAGCAGGGCGCCGTTGTCCTGGATGTACGCAAAACCAGCGAATTCAATGCCCAACACGTAGAAGGCTCTCAAAACTTCCCGCTCGATTTTATCAATAAAAATATGAGCCAGATCCAGCACAATACGCGCTATTTCGTATCCTGTGCTACCGGCTACCGTTCGCTTATCGCAGCGTCTATTCTCAAATCAAGAGGATACGACAACGTGGTGAACGTGGTCGACGGATTAAAAGGTATCATGGAAGAAAAATTCCCGATCACGGAATTTGTAGAACAGTCTACTGAGTTGTGAGTTGTCGGTTGTCGGTTGTGGGTTATTTATAATGTATTGACAACCCATAACCGACAACCGACAACATTTTTTCCCTATCTTCTCTTGGTTTTTCATAGATGATACTGTATATTTGCACCCCGTAAAACAGTTAAATCAAAAAAATCGATATGCTGATTATTGAAGTTAAAGACGGCGAGGGCATTGACAAGGCGTTGAAACGTTACAAGCGCAAATTTCAAGATGCCGGTATCATGAGCCAATTGCGTACGCGCAAAGAGTTCAAGAAGCCTTCGGTATTGCGCCGCAACGAGGTTATCAAAGCGGTGTATAAGGAGCAGATGAAAAATAAAGCTGAAGAATAGGTTTTGTTGGTTTATGAGGGTTTATGAAGGGTTATGAGGGATTCCCAATAACCCTTCATAATCTTTCATCACCCTTCATTACCCCTCATTTCCCCTTAAACGACCAGGTAATCCTCACCCTGGCCACTTCCTGTCCGTTATTTTGTTGTACGCCCACTGAGGTCACGGTTATCGTTTGTGCCTCCCCGCTATTCACGGCTCGCTCTATCGCATTGATTATTTGTTGTCCTTCTTCGCAGGTAAACACCACCAGTCCGGTAGCTTTTTTAGTAAATACGGCTTCGACCTGTGTAACCAGCATCGACACCGGGTCTGAACCCCGGATAGCTGCCATGGCCAACAAACCTGCCGACATCTCCGCCGCTCCGCATTGGGCGGCAAAGTAGGTGGAGCGAAAGGGATTTTGGGTAAACCAGTTAAAAAGTATGCTCACTTCTCCCTTTGTGGTGGTACAGTTGTGCACCCGCAGCCCCCAAAAGCCTGCCGAAGGCAATTTGAACCACAAATACAGCCACATTTTCCATGGCGTATTTATTTGTCGTAAAAAATGGCCCACAGCCGGGTGAGCGGGGTTGAATACGAATTTGTCAACGGGTGTAGGCATAATTTGTTGTCGGTTGTCAGTTCTCTGTTCTCCGTTGGTTTATGGGTTTATAGGTTTATAGGTTTATGAGGGTGTAAAAATCTCCCCCTCTCTCACTCTCTCACTCCCCCACTCTCCCTCTCTCCCTCCAGGCGTCTCGGATTTGCTCGCTGGTTTGGCGGGAGCCGTCGTGGCTCCATCCGGGAGGTCCGAAGAGGTAGCCCAGGGCTTGGCGGAGATTGCGCGAATGGAAAACGTCTTTAAACATAGCTATCCATTCATGGGTGGCAATCAGCAGGGGGTTGTAGGTATTAATATTTTTGGTTAAACCATAATGTGGATGTTCTTCTTCTACCTGGAAAGTGCCGAACAGCCGGTCCCAGATGATCAGGATGCCCCCGTGGTTGCGATCGAGGTATTTGGGGTCGCTGGAGTGATGTACGCGGTGATGGGAGGGCGTATTCCATATAAATTCGGCCCATCGCGGCAACTTGCCGATAGCTTCGGTGTGTATCCAGAATTGATACAACAAACTGATTGCCTTGAGTGTAAAAATCATAGCCGGGTGAAAACCCACCAGGGGCAGCCACAACCAGAAGACAAAGCCGCCGCTCAATTCGCCGGTCCAGGTCTGGCGCAGCGCAGTGCCCAGGTTATAATGTTGCGAAGAGTGGTGAATGACATGCGAGGCCCAGAAATAACGGCTGCTATGACTAATGCGGTGATACCAGTAATACGTGAAGTCTTCCGCAAAAAAGGCCGCTACCCAGGCCCACCACATAAATCCCCATTCCCAAAGCCGGTATTGGTACACGAAGACCATAGATCCGAATACCATGCTTTTGGTGACCAATCCGATCAGTACATTGCCGATGCCCATGGCCAGACTGCTAAAGGTGTCTTTGGCTTCGTACCAATCTGCCCGCCGATGCCAGGCCAGCGCCGCTTCGGCCAACAACAAGAGGATAAATCCGGGTATTGAATAGTGAATGATGCTATCCATTGTAAGTGACAAGGTAACAAGGTGACATGGTGACAAGGTAAAGCGCCATCGCCAAATATCCAAATAACCAAATCACCGAATAACCAGTTCTTTTTGGATATTGGCTACAAAACCTTACTTTTGGGGCGATTTTTAAACAATCCTGATTCCACACCATGAATCTTCACGAATACCAGGGAAAAGCACTGTTGAAAAGCTACGGCGTAGCTATCCAGGAAGGCATATTAGCGCAATCGGTAGACGAGGCGATAGCGGCATACGAGCAGATGCGCGGGCGCACCGGCTCCGACGTGGCAATAGTCAAAGCGCAGATCCACGCCGGCGGGCGCGGAAAAGGCGGTGGCATCAAACTCGCCAAAAACCTCGAAGAGGTAAAAACGCATGCCGGCAACATCCTGGGCATGATGCTCAAAACCCCGCAGACACCCGGCGGACTCGACGGCCCCGGCAAGCTGGTACGCAAAGTGCTGATCGCTGAAGATGCCTACGCCCCCGATTTCAATGCCTGCAAAGAATTTTATGTGTCGATCCTCATGGACCGCCAGCGCAAGTGCAATGTGATCGTGTATTCTACGGAAGGCGGCATGGATATCGAGGAAGTAGCCGAGCACACGCCCCATCTCCTCCACAAAGAATATATCGACCCCACGCTGGGGCTGCAACCCTTCCAGGCGCGCAAGGTGGCGTTCAATCTGGGATTGGAAGGGACGGCCATCAAAGAAATGGTGAAGTTTATCACTTCGCTTTACAATGCTTTTGTGGGCGCCGATGCCTCTCTTTTCGAGATCAACCCCTGCCTGAAAACCGGCGACGGCCGCATTATCGCCGTCGATAGCAAGGTAGTACTCGACGACAATGCCCTGTACCGCCACCCCGAACTGGCCGATCAGCGCGATACCGATGAAGAGGATCCCACCGAGGTAGAAGCCAAGTCTTACGGCCTCAACTACGTACAACTCAGCGGCAACGTGGGATGTATGGTCAACGGCGCCGGACTCGCCATGGCCACGATGGATATTATCAAACTATCGGGCGGCGAACCCGCCAACTTCCTCGATGTGGGCGGCACCGCCGACGCTAAACGCGTGGAAAACGCCTTCCGCATTATCCTTCGCGACGACCGCGTGAAGGCGATCCTGATCAATATCTTCGGGGGTATCGTGCGCTGCGACCGCGTAGCTCAGGGCGTAGTGGATGCTTACAACAATATCGGCAATATTCACGTGCCTATAATTGTACGCCTGCAAGGTACCAACGCCGACCTGGCCAAAAAGATCATCGACGATTCCGGACTCGAAGTGTATTCCGCTATCGCCCTCCAGGAAGCCGCCGATTTGGTGAAGAAAGTCTTAAGTTGATGTGCTGATGTGCTGATGTGCTGATAATTATTTTTTAATTACAAAAAAATCAGCACATCAGCAAATTAGCAAATTAGCACATCAAAAAATAAACAACCATGTCCCTACCCATAAAATACTCCGTGCTCGAGCGCTTTCTGCGCTACGTGGTCATCGACACCCAGTCGGACCCGGAGTCGAAGACGTACCCTTCTACGGAAAAGCAAAAAGACCTGGGACGGGTATTGGTCGAGGAACTCAAAGCCCTTGGTGTTGCTGATGCCGCACTCGATGAATTTTGCTACGTCTACGGCACCATCCCCGCTAATACGGACAAAAAGGTGCCCGTGATTTGTTATTGTTCGCACATGGACACCTCGCCCGACAGCAGCGGTACGGGTGTAAAGCCCATTGTGCACCGCAATTACAACGGCGCCGACATCGTGCTGCCCGACGACCCCAACATAGTGATTCGCCTGGCCGACCACCCCGACCTGGCTGAGCAGATGGGTAATGACATTGTAACTGCAAGCGGTACTACCCTGCTCGGCGCCGACAACAAAGCCGGACTGGCCGCCATTATGAATACGGCACAGTTTTTCATGGAAAATCCGGGCATTAAACACGGTACCATCAAAATACTATTTACCCCCGACGAAGAAATAGGCCGGGGCGTAGACAAAGTAGACCTGAAAAAACTAGGCGCCGACTTCTGCTACACCGTAGACGGGGAGCGCCTGGGTTCGCTCGAAGACGAGACCTTCAGCGCCGACGCCGTGGTGATCACCATTACCGGTGTAAGCGCCCACCCGGGATTTGCCAAAGGCAAAATGGAAAACGCCATCAAAATTGCCGGCGATATCCTGGCCAGCCTGCCCAAAAACCGCCTCAGCCCCGAAACCACCGAAGGCCGCGAAGGCTTTGTACACCCCGTAATGCTCAACGGCAACGCCGAACAGGCCACCCTGCGCTTCATTATCCGCGATTTTGCAGTGGCCGGCCTCCAGTACCATGAAGCCGAACTAGAGCAAATCGTGAAGGACGTAATGGTCAATTACCCGCGTTCTACCTACGAGTGGAAACTCACCGAGCAATACCGCAATATGAAAGAGGTGCTCGACCAGCACCCGCAAATCGTTACACACGCCGTTGAAGCCATCAAACGCGCGGGTTTGCAGCCCCACCAATCAAGTATCCGCGGGGGTACCGACGGCTCCCGGCTTTCCTTTATGGGTTTGCCCTCTCCAAATATCTTTGCCGGCGAACACGCCTTCCACTCCAAGCAGGAATGGGTATCGGTGCAAGACATGCAAAAAGCGGTCGAGACGCTGGCGCACCTGGCGATGGTTTGGGAGGAAAAAGCTTGAACAGAACCTGCAACCTTTGGGATGTAGCGCTAAACTATCTTCGTATGGTCTGCCATTAGACCAAAACACAAGCGGTAATTTTCGATAAACCGCTTATGTTTGGGATTAATTAAAAAACCGGACATGAAGATAAGGTCACACCTATTCCCTGTTACACTGTTTTTAGTCATTTTTTCGCTTTCGCTGAATGCCCAGCCGCTTCCCTGCGGCGTCAACCCGGCCATGACTTCTACCTGCGCCCCGGCCTGCGTAATCTGCGATATTGACGGCTTTACAGGTATCAACAGCAGCCAGATACAGGGCCAGGCGCCTCCGGGTTTTTGCACCACCCAGATACACCACATGCAGTGGATCGCCTTTATTGCGGGTACGCCCAATATCGAAATAGCCGTTCAGGTTTTTAATTGTCAATTGGGATTGGGGCTGGAAATAGGCATCTACCAAAGCCTCAACTGCCAGAATTTCACCCTCGTATCAAATTGCAATACGGACGTCGATAACAATTCGACGGCCACTTTTACCAATACCGTACCGCTCACAGTCGGTCAATATTATTATTTTGTAATGGATGGAAGCGGCGACGACGTGTGCCGCTATACCATTACCGTATTGCAAGGAAGTACCGAAGTCTCTCCTTTAACTACCTCGGGTTCGATTGCCGGCCCTGCGGAAGGCTGTACGGGCACAACCTCGCAATATACCGCCGACACGATCGTCGGAGCCACTCAATACAGGTGGACGCTCAACAATACCCTCATAGGCACAAACCAGTCTGTATCCATCGACTGGACGGCAACGGGCTCTTATGAGCTATGCGTAAAGGCTACAAACGCATGCGATGAGGCTACCCCAAGTTGCCGCACGATTCTCATTGAGGATATTCCGCCCACCATAATCGAACAGGCGATTTGTGAAGACGACTGCTTTGACTTTGCCGATACGACACTGTGCGACCCCGGGGTTTACGAGTTTCATTATACCGTGGCGGGAGGCTGTGATAGCATGGTACAATTGATTCTAACTGAAAATCTGGTAATAGAAACCGACCTGAGCTTTTTTATTTGCGAAGGCGACAGCATTCCGATAGGCAATTCCTCCTTTTCTCTTCCCGGACAATACGACGTAGCCCTGACCTCTGTTAACGGTTGCGATAGCATTATTCACCTTAGCCTGAATAACATCGTGTGCGAAATGCAGGGCGATATAGCGGCGGGACCTGTGCGTTGTTTTGGTGAAAATTCGGGTTCGCTCACCTTTGCGATAACCGACGGCACGCCGCCGTTTACTTATACCTGGGCGCGCACCAACGGCAATCCATCGGGCACCGGTGGGCTGGCGAATGCCAACCAGGCGCAAACGATCAATAACATGCCGCCGGGCGTTTACCTGGTCAACATATCTGATGGTTTTGGCAACGACGTAGTGCTCATTGCCGAGATCTCCGAGCCGCAGCCGCTGGCTTTGTCATGGAGCTTGTCAGATTACAACGGTGTCAATATATCTTGCTTCGGCGGGCAGGACGGCCTGCTGGAAGTGCTGCCGCAGGGTGGCACATCGCCCTATTCGTTCATATGGGATACGGGCAATACTTCGGCCCAGCTCAACGGCATGCCGGCCGGAATTTATACAGTTACAGTCACCGATAGCCGGGGATGTCTGCTCAGCGGCAGCAACCTCCTGGATGAGCCTGCCGAATTATTGCTGGCCGCAGTGTTTACCGACCCCAATTGCGAAGGCCCCGAGACGGGAAGTATTGGCGTAAGTTCAATTAGCGGAGGTATCGAGCCCTATTTATATGAACTCAAAGGCCAGGGGTTTGGTGCAGACTCGCTGTTTACGAACTTGTACGAGGGCCCATATACCCTTATCGTGCAGGACGCCAATGGCTGTACCGCCGATACGACTGCGCAACTTGTGGCGGCAGCTATACCCCAAATTGACGCCGGAGAAGACGTCATCATCGCGCTTGCAGAAAGTACCCCCTTGCGGGTTATTATCAACCTGCTGCCGGATACCATTCAGTGGTCGCCGCCGTATAATCTCTCGTGTATCGATTGCCCCGACCCAGTGGCCGCGCCCTACCACACCACCACTTATAACGTGAGCGTAACTTCTGCCGACGATTGCATCACCAGCGATAGCGTGACAGTGCTGGTAGCCAAAATCAGGGACGTATTCATTCCCAACGTCTTCAGTCCCAATGCCGATGGGATCAACGACCTGCTTAGCGTATTTGCCGGGCCGGAGGTTCGTCTGGTGAAGTCGTTCAAAGTGTTCTCCCGCTGGGGCGAGTTGGTGTACGAACTACGTGATTTTGCGCCCAATGATTCCAGCGTTGGCTGGAATGGCGAATTCAGGGGCAAACCCATGCCCCAAGGCATATTCGTCTACCTCGTCGATTTGGAATTCATTGACGATGAGGTGATCAGCGTGGAGGGGGATGTGATGTTGGTGAGGTGATTTAATACCAGGTTTGGAAACTCTCAATTCGATTATTTTGTTAAATTTGTAATCATCTTATTATTATGAAACAAGTTGTCCTAAATATTGAAGAGAGCCACTATACGCTGTTAATCCAATTTTTGCGTACACTGGATTATGTTAAGGTTGTTCCGTCTTCTTCCGACGCTACAACTTCTTCACCAAACATACCCTCCTACGACTTTTCAGATATCACAGGTAAGCTTGAATGGACAGGCGATGCCGTTGAAGAACAAAGGAAATTAAGAAATGAATGGTAGATATTTTTTGGATACCAATGCTATCATTGCCCTATTAAAGGGAAATGATAACCTAATTTCATTGTTGCATAATGCAAGTTGGATAGGTGCATCGGTTATTTCTGAACTCGAATTCCTTGCTTTTCCAGACATTACTCCAAATGATGAAATGCTCTTTTCTATTCTAAAAAATAGAATTGACGTAGTTAGTTTAGACAGCACTAACACTTCATTATTATTGAAAACAATTCAGATTAGGCGAACAAGACAATTAAAGCTACCTGACGCTATTATTGCTGCCTCTTCAATTGATTTCAACAGCGCACTCGTGAGTAATGACGTTATTTTTAGAAGTTTTTCAGATGTTGAGTTAATTACTTTTTAGTTTCACCTTTTTACCCACTTGCCGCGCCACACTATCTTGTTATCAGCAATCACACTAAAAAAATAAATCCCCGTAGGTTCATTACTCAAATCCAGGGCGAGTGCCTCTCCATCAACGAAGTAATGTGGTTGATAATAAACCAAACGCCCCAAATTGTCTGTGATTTGCAGAGAGGCTGAGACAGCTTCCGCTGTATGCGGCCAGATAATCCGAACTTCTCCTGCTGAGGGATTGGGAAACAGCGCCACATCAAAAGGCTGTTGCTCCAGGAATGTAACCGGCAGAGCTACCAACGGGATGTAATCAATGAGGGTGACGTTGTCATATGTGGCAGTGACCGTTTGAGTCTGGTTATTGCTAAAGGTGGCCATACCCGCATAAATACAAGAATTCATCGGAATAGTGACGCTGAAAGCATATAACCAGGTGTTGCCATCGGGCGAAGTATACGCCGTAAAGACGTTTCCAACGCGGGTTATTCTTACCCAGCGAGGATTTAGGCGGGGCGAATTGGCAAATGTGGCATTATCGCCTTTATTCATTCTGATTTCTCTGCGATAGCTGTTACCCCCATTAGTGAGGATAGCTACTTTTTTAGAATTCGCATCCAAATCTTCGCGCATCATGATACCGGCGAAGCCATTGGTAACACTGGTGACTTCGGCGTAAAATTCACCGTCTCCACATAGCTGAAAGGGCACCATCCACACGTTGTCCTGTGATGGATTATACATCGTACCCGTACTCGTAAGCGTAAATACGCCGGTGCCGGGGTCATAGTTTACCGTACCGGTAGCCGAACCGATGCCTGCCGTGGGATTGGCACAATTGAGTCCTGTGGACGGGCTGTTGGAACCTGAAGCGATCACGGTACCCCAGCAAGAGCTAAAATTGATGCCGGGTACAGCGCCGCCTGTTAGTTCAATTTGGTAATTATAAGTACCCGGCTCATCTATAATGGCGCCGTTGGAAGTATTGCCGTCTAATACCGTTACCGTAAAATCGGCGTAACTGAGACAGCCCAGGTCGCCATCAAGCGCCAATGCAGGAGTAAGCTCAGCTGTACAATCGGGGCCAAGCGTTATGGAAACGGGGTCGAAACAAGCTAAGTTGGGCTGCGGATCGCATACCAATATTTGTAGTGTGCCGCTGTTTTTGATGATAGGCGACAAGCGGTATTGATCGTCGGCTGTATATGCCGGCGTTTGTATATCACTGATACTGATTTCGGTATTGCCTGCCGGACCGTTGACCTGAAAGACGAGCCGGCAAATTTCTTCTCCTGCCGGATAGCTGGCATTTGGGATCTCCGGCTTTGTCCACACGAGGCCCATACTTCCGTTTGCATTTGCCAGCGCGAGATTTGGCGCGTTTTCAGCGTTGGTCAGGGCATTCCCAAAATTACTACCCTTAATAACGCCGGTAAGGGTGAGCGCAGCAGGATCGAATTGCACGCTAAACTGTAAACCTGCTATGTTGTCCATTTGTCCGGCTATAATAGGCACATCAATCGTAGCGCCGGCGTATGCCGGTGTTGCCAGTATTTGAGGCGTCAAGGAGAGTGCCGATGGGATATACACCGGCGTGATACCGCAATTTTGGAAAGCACCCGGCCAGAATGCGACAAAATCATATTGACCATCAGCTGCTAATTGGCCCGTTTCAATATACGGATTGAATCCTAAATCCGGAGATTGCGCCGCCACCGCAGCGGGCACGATATTCCACCTGAAATTATTGGGTATCCCCAAAATATGGCGGGCCATGATTACTCTGTCGAAGGTACTCAAGGCTGAACTTCCATTCATATCAGATGTGATGCTCTCGCAGTTGCTGCTAAACGACGGAAAACCGAATATGCGATCTTGCAGGCGCAGGACATCTGCAATAGATAACGGCATGGCGGGTGGCGAACTTTCAGCCATTTTGTCGGCGCGAAGGTAATAGACGCCATTTGCCGGAAGGCCATTGAATTGATAAAATCCCCCGGCATTAGTAACCGCGCTGGTATTTATATCGCCTCCTGCTTGTACGGTAACGCCCGCTAATGGGGTACCATCGTTACGGGTTACCTGACCTGTAGCGGCAAAAGTAGACGAAGCTATATACACCGAACTGGCTTCGTCGGGAGCTGAGTTATAATACATACAAAAGCTCCCCCCCGTGATATAACTATCCAGGTTAATGGCTTCCAAGTCGCTGGTATAGCCCAGAGCAATGAGGTTTTGCAAATAGCTGCCCACATCGCCTGGCGAATTGCTCTGGCTATACGAAAGCCCGACTACCCGGTAGGCCCCGGCAGGCAAAACGCTAAAATCAAAATTGCCAAAATTGGGGTCGGAATCGGTGTGGTAGGCCACTATTTTATTCGAGGCATCCACCAACATTAAGGCATAATCGAAAGTAGGCCCCGGCTGATTGCCGTAATACACCACCGAGAAAACGATTTCCTGGTTGGTAGAAGGGTCTGTGAGATCGGCGCCTACCGTCCAGGTATGCAATCCGGGTGTGGTGCTGTTATTGGCAATGTAACCGGCATTGGCGGCGCAAGGAGGTGGGTAGGCATTCGCATTAATGTTATGTAAAGGCAATAATACGATTGCCATAAACAGGGGTAGGTAGTAGTTCATAGTCGTTTAGGTTTACTGTGCGGTTTAGTCAGTACAACTATGCTTATATCGTAATTTTCACAAAAAAGTTACCCCGGGGAGGGGTTTTTAGCTGTCAGGGCTTAGCAGTTAGCTACTAAGCCCTAAAAGCTAAGCCCTAAGCCCTAAAAGCTAACTTACAGTCCTTCCAAAAACGCCAACGTATCCACGCCGTCGGCGTAATCCCGGAGGGCGGGTTGCTGGGCCTGGCCGAAAGGCACAAGGGGGAGGTTTAATTCGGAAAAATTGCCCACAATACACTGGATTTCTTCCTGGCGGGCTTCGAGGATCTGACGCAACTCTTCGGGCGAGTCGTAGTATTCGTAATACAGCCCGGCGATATGCGATTGCAGCGATTCGTTTTCGGTGAGTATCACGCTACCGGTGGCCAAATGGGGCACGCGGTTGAGCATAAAAATGGCGGTATTATAATCGAAATTGTGCTTGTATTTGTCGTGTAATACGATCTGCCGGTATTCGTGCAGAGCCTCCAGCAGCGGCTCAAAAGCGTAATCGCGGGGCACGTATATTTTGGCTACGCTGCGGCAGCCCAATCCAAAAAACTGCAATATATCGTTGCCAAGCGCCAGCAATTCCGACTGGGTTTCACGACCGTGGAGCACCGCCACGGCGTTGCGGTTGTGCCGGATGATATGGGGATAAGCGCCGAAATAAGCCTCAAAATAACGCGCCGAGTTGTTGCTGCCGGTGGCGATAACGGCGTCGAAACCGCTGAGTCGCTCGGCAACCTCAAAATACCCGGTGGTGCGTTCATCGATTCGAGCCAGGAGTTTGAGTAAATAAGGCAGTAGATAAGGGTCTTTATCCGAAAGTTTGATCTGCGCTTTATGGCCGGATACAAATACACACAAGATATCGTGAAAACCCACCAAGGGAATGTTGCCTGCCAGGACAAGTCCAACAACCTTCGGAGTTGGGTTCACTTCCGGTAGGTGGTAAGGCGCAAGCCATAAAGCCAGCTTTTGCGCATCGAGAAACTGGCCGGCAATGGCGGCCAGGGCGCGTTGTTGGCTGTCGGGCGTAAACCAGGCGTTGTGATAATGCGTGCGCTGGATGAGGGCTTGCAGGTATTCGTCGTCGTTTGCCGACAGATGGCGCCCCAGTTTAATAAGCGCATCGAGACGTTGGGAGAGAGTCATCATTTGAATTTTGCCGATTTTCGTTCATCTACATAAGCCCGCCACATATCCAGCCCTTGCTGGAAATCGGCCGGCGGTTCGCATTCGAACTGCATCCATTCACCGGTTTCAGGGTGTTCAAAACCCAGGGATTTGGCGTGCAGGGCCTGGCGGGGCAAAGCTGTAAATACTTTTTCAACAAAATCTTTATACCTGCTAAATACCGTTCCCCTCACAATACGGTCGCCGCCGTAGCGATCGTCGCTAAACAACGGATGGCCGATGTACTGCATGTGCACCCTGATCTGGTGGGTGCGGCCGGTTTCCAGGTTACACTGCACCAGGCTTACGTAGTACATGCGCTCCAGAACTTTAAAATGCGTGACGGCCCATTTGCCCTCGTCGCCATCGGGAAAAACGGTAAATAAGTGGCGAAAACGCGGATTGCGGCCCACATTGCCCACAATGGTACCCTCGTCGTCTTTGGGCTCACCCCAAATGAGCGCCAGATAGGTGCGCTCGATGGTATGGTAGAAAAATTGCTTGGCGAGGTGCGTCATGGCGTACTCCGATTTGGCAATGACCATCAGGCCCGACGTATTTTTGTCGATGCGGTGTACCAGGCCTACCCGGTCTTCGTAGTTGCCCTCCATCACCGGCAGGTTGCGGAAGTGGTAGATGAGCGCGTTTACCAGGGTGCCTTTGAAATGACCTATACCCGGGTGAACCACCATGCCCGCCGGCTTGTTGATGACCAGCAGATGGTCGTCTTCGTAGATGATGTCGAGCGGTATGTTCTGAGGAAAAATGCGAAAGGGCTCCGACGCAGCCCGCGGCACGATCAGCGAAATTTGTTGCCCCGGCTTGATCTTAAAATTGGGTTTTACTTCCTGTCCGTCAACTCGTATTGCACCGGCCCTGAGTCCGATTTGAATGCGATTGCGCGACACATTGTTGAGCCTGTCCAATAGGAACTTGTCGATCCGGACGGGCGCTTGTTTCGGATCGACCACAATGACTTGATAATCTTGTAAGTCATCTGACGACTGGTCATTATCAATTGGCTCTTCTTTCATAGTTTCGACACCTGTGCTTGGGCATTCTCTTTCAGTAGTCCGTATTTGGGTATAAACGGTTAAGAGCCAAAAATAGTTGATGTTTCTTTTTTTTGGCCTTGAATTATCAGATTTTTAATTCATTTTTCTATCAAAATCAATTGCTTTATGAATAATAAGCTGGACTTTGGATCTCTCTGTGTACAGGAATGGAAAGAACTGCGCACTACCCCACCCCATCAGTTGCCGATTTACGCGACGTCGTCGTTTGTGCTCGACGACCTGGAACACGGCATTGATATTTTTGCAGGAAAAGCCCAGGGGCATACCTACAGCCGCTACGGCAATCCTACCATCGACGCGGTAGCCGCCAAAATAGCCGCGCTGGAAACCCACGGACTGAATATAACCGCCTCTGCGCTGCTCACCAGCTCGGGTATGTCGGCTATCGCCACGCTGGCCATGGCCTTGCTGCGCCCCGGAGATAAGCTGCTCACACAGGGCAATTTGTACGGCGGCACCACGGAGTTGTTTTCGCAAATTTTGGCGCCCTTGGGTATCGGACCCATTTTTATTGACCTGGGTGACCTGGATAAAGTAGAAGCTGCGATGGCCTCCAACCCCGCTATCCGCATGGTATACCTGGAAACCCCTGCCAATCCGACGATGGCTTGCGTAGACATCGCCGCACTGGCCGCACTGGCCAAACAACACGGCGCCTACTGCGCGATTGACAATACGTTTTGTACGCCCTACCTGCAACAACCTTTCCGCTTTGGCGTCGATTTCGTAGTGCATTCCACTACGAAATTCCTCAACGGCCACGGCAATTCGATTGCGGGTATCGTCATCGGCCGCGATCAGGAGTTGATGGCCACCCGCGTAGCCAAAACGCTGAAACTCACCGGCGCCACCTGCAACGCCTGGGATGCCTGGCTGATCAACAACGGACTTAAAACGCTGGAACTGCGCATGATACGCCACAGCCAGAATGCAATGGAGATCGCCCGTTTTCTGGCAGAACACCCCCGCGTAGGGCGGGTAAACTACAATGGCCTCCCCTCCCACCCCGATCATGAATTGGCCAAAAGACAAATGCGCGATTTTGGCGGCATGCTCAGTTTTGAGGTACAAGGAGGATTAGAAGCCGCCGTAGGATTTATCAAAAAACTGCAATTCTGCACCATGGCGCCAACGCTTGGCGACGTGGATACGCTGGTGCTGCACCCCGCTTCGATGTCGCACGTGAATGTTCCCACCGAAGTGAGGCAGCAATACGGCATCACCGATGGGCTGGTGCGCGTATCGGTAGGTATAGAAAATGCGGCGGATATTATCGCTGATCTGGAACAGGCCCTGGCTTGATGGCATAAACGTCTATCGTATGCCGGTGCGTTGAAACCCAGGCCGGTATGCCGTATGCCGTATGCGCCACTTCAAAACCCAGTGATGGAAGGCTCTCAAAAAAGGAAAACGCTACCTGCCGGTGCGGATCGCTCACGATCACTTGTCCGCCGGGTTTGCACATGGCGCGAAAAGCGGCGGGCAGGTATTCAAAAAAGCGTTTTTCGTAGGTAATATCGGAGGCGATGAGCACGTCGGCGGCCACAGCGGGGTTGGGGTAGCGCCAATCGAGTTGCACACAGTTCGGTTGGCCTTCGCAGTTGAGCGACCAATTGTGGGCGGCAAATTGCAGGGCCTCTTCCAGATAGTCGGTGAGAGTGACCGTGCCGCCCAGTTTGCCGGCGACAATGCCGGGTAAGCCCAGTCCGCAACCCAGTTCAGTGACGCTTGTGCCTGGGCCGATTATTTTATTTTCAATTAAATAACGGGCCAGTCCCAATGCCGAGGGCCACAATTCTGCCCAGTAGGGAATGCGTTCGTCCAATACGTCTTCGTGCGTATCGCCTTTGGCGAGGAGCCGGTCGAGCAATTCGTCGACATTCATGGCCCTGAGCAGGCGGATGGGCATATCCGCTACTTCAAATTGAAGTTCTTTAACTTCGTAACCGCTGAAAAAAGGAGGATTCATGCCGCAAAGCTATGGGTTCCGGTCGATATTTTTTCCTGCAAGTCAACGCCCATCAATTTCATGTCAGCTATAACCCGCTCAGGTGAGACGATCAGCCCCATAAGGTGAAGTCCGGGTTCGTGAATGGCGCCGTCGAGATATTGCCTGATACAAGCGGCTACTGCATAAGCCGTAAACGCGTATCCGTCATCCGATCGGGCCACCATATCGCAGGCCAGCGGTTGACCGTCGCTTGTGCCTTCCGCGTGCAGGCGCATTTCGATGCCTTTTTCGGGGGGCGAAAAATAATTAACGCCGAGGTACATCAGCCATTGCGACAAGCGAAGTCCGAAGTCTTTTTTTATTTTTTGTAATAATAAAATAAAAGGAAAAACGAAGTAATCCACCACCCAGTTAAATCCGGCTACGTACATCCCCATTTGCCTGAGTTGGTATGTCTCCTGCAAAGGCAAAAGTTCGCGCAATAACAAGGGATAACACGTTCGTCGGCCAAGGGGAGTACCGAATTCAAAGGCGAGCATGTCGCGATATCCGGCGTCTGCCCAAACCCCGTTTTTGACGATTTTGGACTTAAAATCTGCCATATCCGCCACCAACTCGATCGTAGATGACGGTTTTTCAAAGCGGTCATTCATCGCCAGGGCCACGTTGGCCGTGTGGTATTGGTCGAAAAAGCGGGCGCCGTAGCGAATAAATACCGCCGGCAAGCCCGGGTGAATGCCGGCCTGCACGATGAAAATCCGGCCGTTTGTGCGAATGGATTCCTCCAGATATTGGAGTGCTTCGAGGCTATCCTGCCGCACCAGCATGTCGAGGTAGTCGGCGCCGCAGGCCAGTGCGGCTTCAGCCACTTGCGGAATATATTGCGGAGTGCTGGTAGCCATCACTACCAGGTCGGTTTGGGCAAATGCGGCGCGCAAAGAAGACGCGTCGGAAGCATCGGCATAAAGAGCCGAAATCGTCCTCCCCGGAAATTGCGCGCCGAGGCGCCCGGCTATAGCCTCCGCCTGATGGAGGTTTCTACCGGAAATAAGGAGGTTGACATCTGTATGTTGCAACAGGATTTTGGCCAGCGACCTGCCCACGCCGCCATAGCCGCCTAGTATTTGGATGGTCTTTGCCATGACTTACACATTTTTTGTCATAATATAATCGCTCTGATCCTCACCGCCCAGTACAAAAGTATGCGTGCCGGCCTTCACGAATCCCATTTTTTCATAAAAAGCAATCGCCTTTTCATTTTTCATCCAAACACCCAACCACAAATAGGGCAGGCCTTTTTCGCGGGTCAAATCCAGTGCTTTATTGATCAATACCTGGCCGATATGCCTCCCCTGGTGGGATTGAAGCACGTAAATGCGTTCTAATTCGAGGCCGTCCTTCCAATTTTCGTCGGTTTGCGACGGCCAGATATTGGTTTTTATAAAACCTACTACCTGCCCATCCTTAAGCGCCAAATGGTACTCGCTGTCGGGGTTAAGCAACTCGGCAGTGAGTTGTGCCTCGTTAAAAGCATTTTCCAGGTGGCGGCGCATATTCTCCTCGGTATTGAATGCGGCATACGTGTCTACAAAAGTCTGTATGGCAATTTGTTGCAATTGCGGAATATCGCTCAGATTAGCTTTGACCAATTCGACAGGAAGGGAGTTCATGACAGTAATTTACATAAAAACAAACCGGTTTGTCAATGATCACGCGCGGATTTGGCGCACAAAATTGAGGGTGGCGCCTGCCACGGTATTTTCGCGTTGTCCAAGCGCCTGAATAAACGCACTGCCGATAATGGCGCCGTTGGCGTATTGGCAAGCGGTCTGAAAAGTTTCGCTGTTGGAGATGCCGAATCCGATCAATCTGGGATTTCGCAGTTGCATGGCTGCAATACGTTCGAAATAAGCCAATTGCTTGTCGGAGATGCCTTGCTTAGCGCCCGTAATCGATGCATCCGATACCATATAAATGAAGCCCCTACTCAACTCGTCGATTTTGCGGATGCGCTGTTCGTCGGTTTGGGGGGTGAGGAGAAAACTGATACCCAGGTCGTATTGCTCAAAGAGCGGTTTGTAACTGCGTTCGTATTCGTATAAGGGCAAATCGGGCAGGATGAGTCCGTCGACGCCCACTTCTTTGCAGGTTTTGATAAAGGATTCTTCCCCGTATTGCATCATCTGGTTGAAATATCCCATCAGGATTAGCGGCGTATCGCTAAAGCGGCGCGCTTCGGCAATTTGCTCAAACAAAAGCGACAGGGTCATCCCGTTTTGGAGGGCTACCTGGCTGCTTTGCTGAATAGTAGGCCCATCAGCCAGGGGGTCGGAATAAGGTATGCCCACTTCGATGAGATCGACGCCCGCCTGGTCGAGTGCGCGGATGATCTCCACGGTGTCGTCGCGGTGCGGATGCCCCGCTGTGAAATAGATGTTGAGAATCCGGCTTTGTTTATGTTGGAAAAGATGTGTTATTCTGTTCATGTTTATGGGTTTATGGGTTTATTCGTTTATGGGTTTATTAACCTATAAACCCATAAACCTATAAACCTGTCAACAATCCTTCATCCCTCCGATATACGTATCCAAATCCTTATCCCCGCGCCCCGACAGGCAGACCACCACCACATCGTCGGCAGAGAAGCTCAGTCGGTCTAAAGCAGCCAGGGCATGGGCAGTTTCCAGTGCGGGAATAATGCCTTCGGTTTGGGCCAGAAAAAAACCTGCCTTTAGCGCTTCTTCATCGGTAATACTCACGGCTTCTGCCCGGCCCGAACTGATGAGGTGGGCGTGCAGGGGGCCGATACCGGGATAGTCGAGGCCGGCGGAGATAGAATAGGGCTCTACGATCTGCCCATCGGGCGTTTGCATGAGCAGGGTGCGGCTGCCGTGAATAATGCCGCGGCTGCCCAGTATGCTCGTGGCCGCCGATTCGCCGCTATCGACGCCGTGGCCGGCCGCTTCCACGGCGATAAGTCGTACGCGGCGGTCGTTGAGGTAGTGATAATAGGCGCCGGCGGCATTGCTGCCACCACCTACGCAAGCCACTATGGCGTCGGGGTAATGCCGGTCGGTTTGTTCCTGCAGCTGGCTTTTCATCTCTTCGCTGATCACGGATTGGAAGCGGGCCACCATGTCGGGATAAGGGTGCGGGCCTACCACCGAGCCTATAATATAATGCGTATCCTCAGGGTTGTTGATCCAATCGCGGATGGCCTCGTTGGTGGCGTCTTTCAGCGTTTGGCTGCCGCTGAGCGCGGGGCGGACTTCAGCCCCCAGCATTTTCATCCTCGCCACATTGGGCGCCTGGCGCTCCATATCTACGGCCCCCATATACACAATGCACTGCAGGCCCATGAGGGCGCACACCGTAGCCGTGGCCACGCCGTGCTGGCCGGCGCCCGTCTCTGCAATAATTCGCGTTTTGGCCAAACGCCTGGCCAGCAGGATCTGTCCGATGGTATTGTTGATCTTGTGCGCCCCGGTGTGGTTGAGGTCTTCGCGCTTGAGATAAACCTGCGCGCCGATGTGTGCAGATAAACGAGGCGCAAAATACAAAGGAGAAGGGCGGCCCACATAATCGCGCAACAAACGCCTGAATTCATCCTGAAAACCGGATTCTTTGATCAATCCCAGGTATTGCCGGCGCAGGGTTTCTACGTTGGGGTACAACATTTCGGGGATGTAGGCGCCGCCAAATTCGCCGTAGTAGCCGAGTTCGTCTACGGCAATCGTGGCCGATAGCGGAGTGGCCGTTGTATTGTTCATCAACATGTTTTTTGACGCTTGCGAAATATTTTTTTAACACAAAGGCTCTAAGAACACTAAGTACCACTAAGCTGGACTTTAGCCTTTATTTTGAACAAACTATTAATCACCGCGCAAAGCGGCTATAAAACGTTTGATTTTATCGGTGTCTTTTAATCCGGGTTTGAGTTCAAAACGGCTGTTGACGTCCACCCCGGCAAGTTGCTTGTATGGCAAAGCCCGAATGGCTGTCGCGTCGGCTTCATCGATGCCGCCGCTGAGCAAATAAGGGGTAAAACCGCTATATTCACCCAGCAAATTCCAGTCGAACGACACGCCGTTACCTCCCTGCAAAGGGCCTTTAGTGTCAAAAAGGAACAAGCTACACAAGCCTTCAAAAGCAGCGGTGTCACTGAAATCGAATTTCTCATCTACCCCAAAGGCTTTGATGAGCTGAGCGCTGCGCAGCGAGCCGATACTCCAGTAGGTTTTTAATTCCCGGCAGTATTCCGGGCTTTCAGATCCGTGTAGCTGCACAAAGTCGAGCCGGTAGTCGTGTACGGCGTTTAGCACGGTTTCTATTTCTGCATTGACGAAGACGCCTACTTTTTTGGTTTTACCAAATACGGCTTCGTTTTTGTCCATCCAGCTTTTGAAAGCCTTCCCATCGGCATTTCTGGGTGATTTATTATAAAAAATGAAACCGGCATAATCGATGCCCAAAGCGATTACTTCCTCGATATTTGCGGGCTCGCGCAAGCCGCATACTTTGATTTTCATGTCGATACCGTTTGTTGTGTTACTAGCATGAAGGTAATGGGATTTTATGTTAGACTATTAATAAATCGCGCGCAGGCCGCCGCCGGGTCCGTAGATTTCATAAAATGCTCGCCGATGAGGAAGCCCTGGTAACCCGCCTGGCGCAGCATTTGCACCGATGCGGGGTCTGACAGTCCGCTTTCCGCCACTTTTACCACCCTCTCGGGCAGCAGCGGCGCCAATCGCAGTGCTGTATCGAGGCTCACGGAGAAATCTTTCAGGTTTCTGTTGTTGACGCCCACCAGGTCGATATGGTCGTTAATTTTGTCGAGTTGCGATTCGTCGTGCAATTCCAGTAAGACTTCCAGGCCGTAATCTTTTGCCTGTTTGGCCAGCGCGGCCACCTCCCATTTTTCCAGGCATTCGGCGATGAGCAACACGGCGTCGGCGCCCATACTTTTGGCTTCCAGGAGTTGGTATTCGTCGATGATGAAGTCTTTGCGCAATATGGGGATATAGTGGTTGTTGCAACGCGCCCGGGTGAGGTCGTTGTAGGAGCCGCCGAAGAAGTTGAAGTCGGTGAGTACCGACAATGCCGATGCACCGGCCTGGGCATAGCCGGTGGTGACCTGTTCCACGTCGGCATCCAGATTGATGGGACCTTTTGATGGCGACAGCCGTTTGAACTCGGCGATGATACCCGTAGCGCCCTCGTACGTGAGGTGCTCGCGCAGGGATATGATTTTTCTTCTAATAAACGGGCTTTCGGCTAATATCCGGCGGTGGATGCCTTCTTTGCGACTTTTGACTTCCTGGCGTTTGTAGTCGATGATGGTTTGTAGGATGCTCATTTGTTCTGCTTATCCCCCGCCTAAAGGCGAGGGTTGAAATGGAAATAGGGATCAGGGGAGGAGAGCCTCGAGGGTGCGGAGCGCCTTGCCGCTTTCCAGGCTTTCGCGGGCTTCGGCCAGGCAATCCCCGATGTCGCAGCCAGGTTTCATGGTGTGGATGGCCACGCCTGCGTTAGCTACCACCACATCGCGCTGGGCAGGGGTACTCCTGTTGTGAAGCACATCCCTGAATATCGCCGCTGCAGCTTCGGGGGTTTCGCCGCCGTGAAGCGTTTCGGGCTGATAGCGGGGAAGGCCGAGGTGCTCTGGCTGCCATAATCGCTCCGATTCATTAGTGCGCAACTTGAAAGCGCCGGTAAGCGATATTTCGTCGTAGCCGTCGAGGCCGTATACGATGGCGTATTTGCGACCGCGCTCCTGCATCGCGTATTGATACAACCGGGATAATTCCAGGCTGTAAGTGCCCAGCAACTGGTATTTTGGCTGCAGGGGGTTGACCAGCGGCCCCAGCATGTTGAAAAAAGTTTTCATACCCAACTGGCGACGCACCGGCGCTACTTCTTTTAAAGCCGGATGGAACAGGGGTGCGTGCATAAAACAAAGGCCCGCCCGATCCAGTTGCCGGCGCAATTCACCGGTATCGTTGGTAAATTGATATCCCAGCGCTTCCAGCACGTTGGAAGAACCCACCGCAGAAGAAACACCGTAGTTGCCGTGTTTGACTACCTTGTATCCCGCGCCGGCCACTACCACCGCCGCCAAAGTGGAAATATTAAAGGTGTTTTTACCGTCGCCACCCGTGCCTACAATATCTACGGCGTCTATACCCTGTCCGTCGACGGGCACGCAAAGTTCAAGCAGGGCATCGCTAAAACCCAGCAACTCCGCAAGGGTAATAGGCCGCATTTGATACACCGTCATAAAGCTGGCTACCTGCACCGGATTATAGGCGCCCTGCGCAATCTGCATGAGGGTGTCGCGGGACTGGTCGCGATCCAGGGTTTTGTGCTCGAATAGTTGGTGAAGTATGGTTTTCATAACTTATACATTTTGAGCGATGGGTACGCAGTAAGTGAAAAAATTCTCCAGCATACGGCGACCTTCGGGTGTAAGGATCGACTCCGGGTGGAATTGCACGCCCCTCACGTTGTAATGCCGGTGGCGCATAGCCATGATCGCGCCTGTGTCGTCTACCGCCGTCACCAATAAATCCCCGGGCAAGCCCTCGCCGGTAACCGCCCAGGAATGATACCGGCCCGCCATGATTACCGGTTCGAGACCGAAAAACAAGGGTTCCTCCGGGTCTGTGATCCGCACCGGGGTGTCTATGCCGTGAAAAACCTGCGACAGGTTTTCCAGGCGGGCGCCAAAGGCCTCACCAATCGCCTGGTGACCCAGGCATACGCCCAGGATGGGTTTGGCAGCCGCATATCGCGCAATCAGGGCCGGCATGATACCTGCATCGGCCGGCAAGCCCGGGCCCGGAGATAAAATGATGGCGTCGTAATCCGCTACGGCTTCCAGGGGAAGCGCGTCGTTGCGATATACTTCCACGGGCTGATCGAGGATTTCCTGCACGTATTGCACCAGATTAAAAGTGAACGAATCGTAGTTATCCAAGACGAGGACGCGCATAGTTTTTTATTTATTCGTTTAAACATTATTTGTTTCAATAAAGGAAGCTTCCAACAAGGCTTTTTTCAAGGCGCCGAGTTTATTGGTCACCTCCTGCAATTCCTTGTGCTCGTCGCTGGCGGCCACGACGCCGGCGCCGGCCTGGTAAAACAGCGTATTATCCTGGCTCATAAACGACCTGATCACGATAGCCTGGTTCATCTGCCCGTTGAAGTCGATGAATCCCAGGGCGCCGCCGTAGAAGCTGCGTTGTTGGTTTTCGTATTGCTGAATGAGCTCGATGGCTTTGTATTTGGGGGCGCCGGAGAGGGTGCCTGCAGGAAAGGTATCGCCAAAAACCTGCATAGGGTTTGTGCCGGGGGGTAAGTCGCCCTCTACTTTCGATACCAGGTGGATGACATGGCTAAAAAACTGGATGTCTTTCAGTTCGCGCACCCGCACATTTTTCGCGTGGCGGCTAAGGTCATTGCGGGCCAGGTCCACCAGCATAATGTGTTCGGCGTTTTCTTTGGGGTCTTTCGACAGTTCGATGGCCTTCAGGGCGTCTTCTTCGTTGTAGCCGGTGCGGCGGAAGGTGCCGGCAATGGGGTTCACGCGGGCCGTTGCCCCGGATATCTGCATCTGTGTTTCGGGCGAGGAGCCGAAGATGCGATAGCTGCCGAAATCGAAATAAAACAGGTAGGGCGATGGATTTACCGAGCGCAAAACGCGGTACACATTGAAATCGTCGCCGGTATAGCGCTGGGCAAATTGCCGCGAAAACACGATCTGGAATACGTCGCCGAGCCGGCAATGGCGTTTGCCCAAGCTTACCAGTTTCATAAATTCTTCGTCGCTCAGGTTGCTGGTCTCTTCTCCCTGTAGCCGGAAAGGGTGGGTAGTAAATTTGTGGCCGTACATCAGCGCTTCGAGTTCATCGATTCGGGAAGGCCGGCCTTCCGGCAGGTTTTCGACGATATACAGCGTATCGCGAAAATGGTCGATGGCTATGACAAAGCGATAGAGCGTATAGCGCAGATCGGGCAGGTCGTTGCGGCGTTTGGCGGGGTCGAATTGCAGCGTATCGAAGTATTGCACTCCCTCAAAGGCAGTATACCCGAAAAGCCCGTTGAAGCCTTTGTAGGGCGTATCATACTCGACTTCAAAGCTTTGCAGAAATTCCCACATCGCATCGGGCACGGTTTGTACACTGGTCACGGGAGTTTGCCGCAGCGTGCCATCGGGTTTTAATGTAGTGATTGCGCCGTTTTTCACTTCAATAAATGCCAACGCATCGAGCCCCAGGAACGACATACAGTCTTCCTTGCTGCGAAAATCATTGCTTTCCAGCAGCACGGGGTCGGTAAAATGGTCGCGCACCTTGAGGTACAGCGATACCGGCGTGAGGGTATCGGCCATTTTTTTTCTCACCAGGGCCCGCAATTTGACGCGGGTTGAAAAGGCTGTTGCAGTATCCATGTGCGTGTTGGCTTTTGCGCAAACGACAAGCGGCCTGCCGGGTGATCCGACAGGCCGCTTGGTAGAACAGTATAGTCAATGGCGCGTCAATTCACCCGGGAGTCCGAGAGATTGTGCCACCACCAATTGTTCTGTATGCGAACTGACATAGTTGTTGTACTGATTTTGAACTGCGACAAATATAGGGGTAAAGTTTTTAATAAAACAAGACCTGATGAGCAGTTTTTGTAAAATGAGTTACTATTCACCCCCTACTCTGCCGGCTTCCGATTCAATACCTGTGGTGCGTTTACGCGACTTAACATTTTCATTACCAAAACGATAACCCAAACTCAGGCTGGCGCGTCGGCTGTCCCAACGACCACCGCCTTCAGCGTATAATCCGTTAAAATCCGAAAAGCCGTCCCAGCCCGTTTCATAAAAGATATCGCTTACACTGACTCTTACGTTCAGGCGGTCTTTCAAAAACTTGCGCTGCAGGCCGAGGTCGAGGCTCCAGCTTGATTCATATTCAAACACACCGCCCCATACGCCGGGCCCGGAGTAATACCCCGAAATTTCGCCTGTAAAGCCGGCTGGCAGTGTAAAGGTATGCTGCTGGTAGATATTGTAGGTAAGCGCCTGCACATCCACCACGGCGCCTTCGCCATAATTGGCCTGGTTGTCGAGATGCGAAATGCCGGCATTAAAATAGGCGCTCCAGTTTTTGAGAATCTGCACAGGGGCGCTCACATTAAAGCTATAAATGGTTTGTTCTGCCAGGTTGGCCCAGGTGATAAACCCGGCCCGGGGGTCCACATCGTCGGGGGCAATGAGTCGGGTGATCTGGTCGGTGGTGCGGCTATAAGCCAATTTGAAATTGTACCTGTAAGAAAGCGTATACCCCAATTCGAGGTTATTCACAATTTCCGGGCGGAGGAAGGGGTTGCCCTTTTCGTATGAAAGCTGGCTGATCTGGTTATTAAACGGGTTGAGTACATTGTAATCGGGGCGGTTGATACGCCTTCCGCCATTGAGCGACAAAGTGTGCTTCGGGGCAGGTTGCCAGGTTAGTCCCGCATTCGGGAACCAGCTCAGGTAATTTAATTCGACGGGCGGTTCCTGTAATTCCGGCAAAAAAGCGCGCAGATCGCCGGTGGCATCCGTTTGTTCGGCGCGGAGCCCTATCGAGAAATTCCATTTTTCACCCAGGCCACGGGCATAATTGATATACCCGGCGTATACTTTTTCGTTGTAAGTAAACTCGTTGGAAGAGCGGTTATTTTGAACGGGAAGGCCGTTTATTTCATCAAAAAAGAGGAACGTATTGTCAGAAATCACCTGGCTCAATTTAGCGCCTGCGCCCAGTTTACCTTTCCACAGTTCTTCTTCGTAATCCACTGTAAACGTGTAAATATCGATATCAGTGGGCGTATCAAAGCTGTTGATGATTTCGGTGAGCAACACTTGTTCCGAAGCATCGTAATAGCGGTTGGGTTGAAAGCGAACGCTCCGGTTTTTGTAGCTGCCGTAATCCAAATCCACATTAAGGCTGCGGCCTTGGGCGTTGTCAAACCGGTAATTGAGGTTGTAGGTTTGCTGGGTTCTGCTGTTATCCGCCGTATTGTTGGCTACCAGTATACTATCGATGTTATCAGGCGTGGCTTCGAGGGCGAGGGTAATGCGGTTGTACGAGGTATTGTCGGAAATGTTGTCGCCTCCGCCTGCCAGAAATCCGATCGTATGATTTTTTGCAAGGAAAAAGTCGGCTCCCAGGCGGTAATTGTAGTTGCGCCAGTCGTTTTTATGGTTGTTAATTTCGTGCTGCACCAGGTTATTCTGGTAGCTTTCAAACAACATCTTATTGAAGCCTGCGCCGTTGCCCACGCTGCCCGTTCCAAATGCATTTACGCTTTTATTGCGGTAGTTGGCGCTGCCGGTGAGGTTGGCCCGGTGGTATTGGCCCTGGCTATAGGTGGTATTCACCGAGCCGTTGGCGCCCAGGTTTTTGTCCCTTTTTAGTCGAATGTCAATAATCCCTGCGTTGCCTTCCGCTTCGTATTTCGAACCGGGGTTGGTGATAATTTCTATCCGGTCGATCTGTTCGGCGGGTAAATTCTGAAGATAATTGCTGAGGTCCTGTCCGCCCAGCGGCAAGCGCTTGCCGTCTACATAAAGCAGTACGCCGGCTCGCCCCAACACATTGATATTGTCGTTGTTATCAACCGTCACGTTGGGGGCTTTGCGCAACAGCGAAATGGCATCGGAGCCCGCGCTGTTGATGGTGCCTTCCACGTTAAAAATCGTACGGTCGGGTTTTATTTCCACCAGCACGCGCGAAGAAGTGACGGTGGCCTGGGCTAGTTCGATGGCGGAAGGCGTTAAGACCAATACGCCGATGTCAATCTGCTGGGTACCATCCACGCGAATATCCGGTTTTCGGAAATCATCGAACCCCAGATAAGAAGCTTCCAGGTAATAGGTTCCGGCTTCGAGGCCCTGAAGCTCGAAAATTCCGTTTTCATCGCTTACGCCCACCTTAAACAGGCTGCTGTCGGAAGTATTGTACAACACCACATTGGCATAGGCGATTGCGCCGCCCTGGTTGTCTTCCAGGCGTCCGCGCAGGGTGGACATTTGCGCGTAAATAGAAATAGTAAATAGGCTAATGATTAGGGTAAGAAATACTCTCATGGTTGTCTTTTTGCGGGTGATTAAGCCCAATAAAGACAACTAACTAAAAGAATAGTTGCATGTCAGGGTATTTTTGTCGACTGCCACGAAACCAGCCGCCAATTTTTTTTCTGTTTGACGTATACAGCCGTATACCGCAATCGCACTTCAAAGGGCTTGCCCTGTATCAACCCTTTTACCTGCACGATGCCGTTGCTGATGCCGGTTTTGCCGTATTTGCGGATCGTGCGGCCCGGCTCGGGTTGCATCGAGTTATACGTAATATTGCCGGTTGAGATGCTGTGCAGAAAATCGCTTTTGGTCTCCACCAATGCATTGGAGTGAATGTATACCAGGTCGTCGCTGAGTATTCTTCGAAGCAATACCGTATCTTTTTTCACTTGCGCGTTGAACCGCATATCTTCAGAATCAGAGATAGTCGATTGGGCGACAAGCAATTGACCGCCTAAGAGCAAGAGATAAATACTAAGCGAGACTTTCATACAAGATATTATGTTTGCCGTAAATTTAAACTTATCAACTGCATTCCCTTTGTTGAAAATTAGAGTTGATAATTTTTAGCAAAAAAAACACAATTATATTGTTTGTTTTAAAGAAAAAATATACATTTGCAATTGTCGTGATACACCAAAGTAAACAAAGAAAAATTTTCATTTATTTGAAATTATATTTTAAAATAATCTAATTTTCAATATTTTTCGTGTGTTAATCACATACAATAGTAAGCGATAAATAAAGGTGAATTGATTTTGTGATGGTTTTTGCAATGTGTTGGAATCACCTCGTTTTTTTATGCTACCAATTTTTCATACAATTCAATCGCATAGCGAGTCGAAAATGATGTTTCGCAAGCTACATCTTATTCACTAACATAAGAAGATTAGACTTTAATATATTAATTATTTTATTTATTTAAATTCAATACCATGAAAACCAATTTCCTCAAATGCAGTTTTATCCTGCTATTTCTCTTCCTTGTACCACTGCTCACCTACGCCCGAATGGAATGCACCGGCGCCTGTATTTCAGGCTGCATAACCTGGTCAATAAGTTACGAAACAGATTGCAATTGCGGCATTACTGAATACGATTCCATTCATTACATGGGGAATACCGCAGGATTTCCTGTATTCCAATACATGAATCAGATTTCCAATCCCGAGTTTATAGGAATGGACGTTACCTCTTTAGGATGCAATTGCAACAGATGCACATAGTTTATTCATATTATTGTTATTACAATTTTATTCCTTCATAAGGCACACTAAAACCCTGGTCTGCCTAAAACTTCAAAACCATGAAAATTTCAATCCTACATCCCTTATTCCTGTTTTTACTAGTTATGAGTTCCTGTGTTTCTCAACAAGAAGCCGCCGAAGAAGATATGCGCGTGCAAAAGTTTTTAAACGGTGAAATAGGAAACCTGCAGACGCATCATACAGATGCCACATCTATCAGAGGCAACGACCCCAACGACATGCGATATATGGCCACCATGACGCCGACAGGTTCGTTTATGCCCCGGCAAGCGACACGGATAATGAGCCAGATGAAAAAGTATCCTTTCACGGATGCCATTACCAATTGGAAGCCGATGCACGAATTGGCCAAACCGGCAATAGAAGAAGCCAAATCCGCTTATACTAATCAGTCAGATAAAATGATCAATATCGAATTGATCAGCTTTTTTATGCTGGACAAATACTTGTCGAATGTACCTGTGAATGCTGAAACCGCCTCGGCAGTCAATTTTTACCTGCAAACGCTTACCGATGAAGGTTCAAAAGCAGAATTATACCTGGTTTGCGCTTCGATCAACAAGTATTCAAGCCAATTATCGCGATCCGATGTAAAAGCTTATAAAACCTACTACAGCAAGGTAATCAACCAGTTATTAGCCGATGAGGCTGCACCTGAACTCGCAAAAAGCTGGGCGATTACCGCAAAATCGCAATTATAGGGGGTGTTGTCGGTTCTCGGTTCTCGGTTCTCGGTTCTCGGTTGTCGGTTCTCGGTTCTCGGTTCTCGGTTCGGTTATGTAGAGACAAATCGCGATTTGTCTCTACTGGTAAAGATAGGGAACGGACAACCGAGAACGGACAACCGACAACGGACAACCGACAACGGACAACCGACAACCGACAACGGACAACCGACAACGGACAACCGACAACGGACAACCGACAACTTAATGCAAAATCCGCCACACCAATTCCCGCAACAACTCCCCTTCCGGTTTGCCCGTAGCATCGTAATCGACGCCTTTTGACTTGAGATCGTAAGTTTTCAGGTTGGCGATAATCTGCTCTAGTTTCTGGACAGGATAATGCCGGATGGCAGCCCGGTATTCTTTGAGGAAATACGCCGACCGCAGTTGTAGAGCCTCCAGGATATCTGCCTCCGGTTTGTCTTTGACCCAGTGCAGCATGTATATTTTGCTGAAATATCCGTATAGCGAACTGATCACGACCTGCACCGGATTTTTTTTCGGGTTTTCGGCAAAATAATTGACGATCCGGTTGGCTTTCAGCACGTCGCGCTGACTCAGCGCTTTTTGTAGCTCAAATACGTTGTAGTCTTTGCTGATGCCGATGTTGTCTTCTACATGGCCGACCGTGATGAGCGTGCCAGGTGTGAGGTTAATGGCCAGCTTGTCGAGTTCGTTGGCTACTTTCGACAACTCCGTACCCAGGTATTCAGCCAGGAGATTGGCGGCGTCGGGGGCTATCTGGAATTGCTTGTCTTTGAGGTAGTTTTTGATCCAGTCGGGCGCCTGGTTGTCATACAGCGATTTAGACTCAAATATTTCGGCTCCGGCCTTTAGTGCCTTGCCGAAAGCGGAATTCAGGTTGTATTTTTTGTGCTTGTAGCAAATGACTAGTATCGTGGTCGATGCCGGTTTTTCGAGGTACGACTGCAATTTGTCGAGCGACTTCATATCCTGCGCCTCTTTGATGATCACTACCTGGTGGGGCGACATCATGGGGTAGCGGCGGGCGGCGTCGAGTACGGCCAGGTGGTCGGTGTCTTTGCCGTAAAAGACGGTCTGGTTAAACGCCTGCTCCGCTTCCGGTAGAACCTCTCTTTCAAAAAAATTGCTGATCGTATCGATAAAATAATCTTCATCCCCGTGAAGAAAATACACGGGGCTAAATTTCTTTTTGCGGAGTTGATCCTGGATTTGTTCGAAGGTCAAGGAGGTATATTTTTTTGCAAAATTACTATTTTTTTGGGTGACAAGGTAACAAGGTGACAAGGTGACGCGGTGTCACCAAAATTTACGAAATTCGCCCCATGTCAACAGCCCATACTACCCTGCCTTATCGCTTTGTAGCCATTGAAGGCAATATCGGCGCGGGAAAAACCACGCTCTCCCGTATGATTGCCGACCAATACAACTGCCGGCTTATCCTGGAAGAGTTTTCCGACAACCCTTTCCTGCCCTTTTTTTACGAAAATCCCGAACGCTACGCCTTTCCCGTTGAATTGTTTTTTATGACCGAAAGGCACAAGCAGTTGCAATCGGAACTGGCCCAAACCGACTTATTCCAACAGGGTATTGTGTCCGATTATTTTTTTTTAAAAACGCTTTTATTTGCTAAAAACAACCTGCAGGACGAGGAGTACCGCCTTTTTCAACGCCTTTTTCATATTCTGAACGCCAATTTCCCCAAACCGGATTTGCTGGTGTACCTTCACCGACCGGTAGACCAATTATTGGTAAATATTAAAAAGCGGGGGCGCGATTTTGAAAAAGATATCGCACCGACCTACCTCCAATCCATTCAACAGGCTTATTTTGAATTTTTTAAAACAGATCAGGAACTGCCCGTGTTAGTACTGGATATTAACGAGATGGATTTTGTGCAAAACCGCTCGCACTACGATGTGCTGCTGGATGTGCTGCAAAAACCATACGGCCCTGGGCTACACCAGGTAAACGTGTGATTTTTTTATAAAATAACAACCTGATCATGACCAAGATCAATTTGCCCGAAACCGACCAGCCTCGTATTGTCATTGTGGGGGGAGGTTTTGCCGGGCTGGCCCTTGCCAGGCAGTTAGCGGGCAAGCCTTACCAGGTAGTGCTCATTGACCGCAACAACTACCACCAGTTTCAACCGCTGTTTTACCAGGTAGCCATGGCCGGGCTCGAGCCCAGTTCCATTGTATTTCCTTTTCGGAAACTCTTCCAGGATTATTCCAACGTGTATATCCGCGTTACCGAAGTTAGCTCCATAGAAACCGAAAACCGCCGCTTGATCACCCCGCTGGGCATAGTGAACTTCGATTTACTCGTAATTGCTACCGGCGCCGAAACCAACTTTTTTGGCAATGCCAAACTGGCCCAGTTGGCCATACCGATGAAGTCGGTGTCGGAAGCGCTGTATCTGCGCAACGCCATCCTCGACGATTACGAAAAAGCCCTCACCTGTCCCGATGAAGAAGAACGCCAGGGTTATCTCGATATCGTAATTGTCGGCGGCGGCCCTACCGGCGTGGAGGTAGCAGGTTCGCTGGCTGAGATGAAACAATACATCCTGCCCAAAGATTATCCGGAGCTAAATGTCAGCGAAATAGACATTCACCTCATCCAAGGCTCGGGTGAACTGCTCACCGGCATGTCGAGTGCCGCTTCCCAGAAAGCGCTGGCTTTTCTTAAGGAGTTGGGAGTACATGTAAAATTGAATACCATTGTAGTAGACTACGACGGCGAAAAGGTGAGCATGAATGACGGCACTACACTGCGCGCCCGCAAAGTGATCTGGGCGGCAGGCGTCACAGGCGCGCCGCTACCAGGATTACCCCAAGCCGCAAGAGGACCCGCCGGCAGAATTCGCGTGAACCGTTTTCACAAGGTGCAGGAACTTGAGCAAGTATACGCCATCGGCGATATCGCCTACATGGAAGAAGAAGCCTACCCCAAAGGACACCCCCAGCTGGCACAGGCCGCTATGCAACAAGCGGCCAATCTGGCTGCCAATCTGTTGCGCCAAAAAGCCGGAAAATCGCTGCGCCCATTCAAATACCGAAACCTGGGCGCGATGGCTACTATCGGGCGCCACCGCGCCGTAGTTGACCTGCCGCGTTTTCAATTTCAAGGCGCCTTTGCCTGGCTGGTCTGGCTGTTGGTGCATCTTTTTCAAATCCTCGGCGTAAAAAACAAGGTTTTTGTCTTTTTCAATTGGGTATGGAATTACCTTACCTACGACCAGTCGCTGCGATTGATTATCCGCCCCAAAGCCGCATCCGATAAAAACAATTAATATGATGCGCCGCTTTCTACTGTTTTTCCTGACGGTATTTTGCCAAACCGTTATCTCTGCCCAGGAATCACTCAACGTATCCCTGGTAGCTCAGTACAACCGGGGTGATGTGCGATATTCGGGATCGTGGGGTTATGCCTCACCCGACGGCACAGAATACGCCATACTGGGTGCGAAAACCGGCGCCGCCATTTATAAAATAAATACCGGCAGCATCGAAGAATTGGCTTTTATACCCGGGCCGGTTACCAACTGGCGCGAAATAACGGTGGTGGGTCATCATGCTTATGTAGTCACCGATGTATCGGGAACCGACCACGGTATGCAGGTGATCGATTTGTCGCAACTGCCCGATACGGCTACCCTGGTTACAACGTATACCGCCACTTTCACTTTAGGACATATCATCCAGCGCGATATCTTCAGTGAAGCGCCTTATGTGTATGTGTGCGGTACATCCACCACCCAGGGCGTCCACATCATGGATGTGAGCAACCCTGCACAGCCCGTGGAAGCGGGTTTGTACCAGCCGGGGTATTACATTCATGATTGCCATGTACGCGGCAATTTGATGTATGCAGCTGCCTTTTATCAGGGCACGATCGATATTGTAGATATCAGCGACAAAAGCCAGCCCCAACTCATCAGCCGGTTTACGATAAGCGACGGCTATACGCACAGCGCATCAACTACCGCCGACGGCAAATACCTGTTTGTCGCCCCTGAGCACGACGGCCTTCCTGCCCGTATGTTTAATGTAGAAGATCCCTTCAATGTATACGAGGTAGCGTCGTATACCGGCAATCCGGTAAGCCTGGTGCATAACCCCTATATACTCGGCAATTTTGCTTTTGTTTCTCACAATACCGAAGGTTTGCGCGTGGTAGACATAGCCGATCCGGAATTTCCGGTCGAAGTCGGCTATTACGACACCTACGCCGGTCCTAGCGGCGGATTTTACGGTTTGTGGTCGGCTTGTCCTTATCTGCCCAGCGGCCGCATTATCGGCGGCAATAGGGAAGACGGCTTGTATGTGTGGAATTTTAACGGCACACAGGCAGGTCGCCAATATGTATATGTTCGGGATGCCGTCACAGGGGCTCCGTTGCCGGGTGCAAGAGCTACAACATCCTCTTCTTCAGACACGTTATTCGCCAATCTGGAAGGCCTCATCAAGGCGGGCAATCCGGCCGGCAACTATACATGGGAGATCGCTGCCTCGGGCTATCAGGGCGTCATTTTTTCTGCTTCCCTTATCCAGGGTGTAAGTGATACGGTTATCATAGCATTGGAACCCATTCCCGTGGGCGCTCAGGAACCTGGCGCAAACACAGGTTTGCTTCAAATAGCCCCCAACCCGGCATCCGACTTCATAAAAATATTATTTGCCGGCTCCGAACTACCTGCCGCACTTGAATTGTATAATGCTACCGGCACATTATTACAGCGGTGGTCGCCATTTCCTGATCAAATTGATGTAAGTGCCTTCCCTCAAGGCATATATTATTTGCGGGCTATTCAAAGCTCCCTCCCTCGCTCCCTCACTCCCTCTCACCCTCACCCGAGTCCTCCAACAAGTCCGGGCGTCTTTCGCGGGTACGGCGCAGCGACTGTTCGAGTCGCCATTCTTCGATGAGTGAAAAATTGCCGGAAAGCAATACATCGGGTACTTGCCAGCCCCTAAATTCCGCCGGGCGGGTATACACTGGAGGCGCCAGCAGGTTATCCTGAAAAGAATCGAAAAGCGCAGAAGTCTCATCATTCAAAACCCCGGGTAACAGGCGTCCGATGGCATCTACAAGCACCGCAGCGGGCAATTCGCCGCCCGACAGCACGTAGTCGCCGATCGAAATTTCGAGGGTAATAAAGTGATCGCGGATGCGCTCGTCGATGCCTTTGTAGTGTCCGCACAATATCATCAGGTTGCCTTTCAGCGACAATCGGTTGGCCAGTGGCTGGTCGAGGCGGTGGCCGTCAGGGGTCATATAGATAATTTCGTCGTAGGTGCGCTGCGCCTGCAATTTTTCGATAGCATGGGCAATCGGTTCGGCCATCATAACCATGCCGGCGCCGCCGCCAAACTGATAATCGTCGAGTTGTTTGTGTTTGCCCAGGCCAAACTCCCGCAAATCGTGCAAATACACCTCCAATAATCCTTTTTCCTGGGCGCGTTTCATAATAGAATGTTGCAAAGGGCTGTGCAACAATTCGGGCAATACGGACAAAATATCTATTCTCATATCGGCTATTATGCCGCAAAGTTACGTTTTATCCGCACACTTGTTAAAGCAAGCTTAAGATGGATTAAATTACTTGCGTCGCGCAACTAAATAACTTAATTTGCAATCGCATTTAGCATCACCCATTTTAAATCATCCGACATGTTGTACAAAAATCTTCGAATCGCCGTGGGTATTATCACGGCATTGAGCCTGCTGTTAAGCATCAGCGCTGTCCACAACTACCGCCAATATCAAGAACTAGAGCGACTGCGAAGTACGCACCTGCTCATTCCGCCACCAGCGCCGCCGGCGCCACCACACATTTCCAGCATTGACGTATTTCACCCAGCCGACCTGGAAGCCGTTCGCCGTGAAATCGAATGGGAAAAATCGCGCCTTAAAGCAGAAATAAACCAGGAATTGGAGCGAATGAGAGCGGAACTGGCGTTCTGAGTTCTACCGGTCTGACCGCTGCCAGCGGTCAGACCGGTACGCGCTACGGATTAATTTTAAGCAGCTCAACTTCAAAAATCAGTGTGGAATACGGGCCGATTTTAGGGCCGGCGCCGCGATCGCCGTAGGCTAGATTAGAAGGAACATACAACTTCCATTTAGCGCCTTCGGGCATCAGTTGCAAGCCTTCTACCCATCCGGGTATTACCTGTGTTACGCCGAAGGTAGCGGGTTGTTTGCGATCAACGGAGCTGTCAAAAACCGTGCCGTCGAGGAGGGTGCCGTGGTAGTGTACCGACACTTTGTCTTTAGCTGCGGGTTTGGGGCCCGAGCCGGGGTTGATCACTTCGTATTGGAGGCCGCTGGGCAGCGTAACCACGCCCTTTCGTTTGCCGTTTTCTTCCAGAAACGCCTTGCCCTCAGCAATTACTTTTTCGTATTTCCTGGACTGGAATGATTGGCGATGCTTTTGCATTTGCTGGTTAGCGGTAGCCACATTGATTGCCAGAGGCTGGTTTTTGAGCACGTCGTTTACGGCAAGTTGAAAAGAGGCCAGGTCGAGACTGTCGAGTCCTTGCTGTTTCAAACTCTGCGCGATCATGACGCCTGCGCTATAGCTCAGGGAATCTAATTTTGCCTGGGCGTTTGCCACATAACACAAGCCTGCTAAAACAGGCAACAGGATCCATTTTTTCATGCCATTTATTTTTTGCTGCAAATGTATAAATTCGGAATTACCCCACACAAACGAAGCAGGAAGATAATTATTGCCGTATCGGTCTGACCGATTGAAACGGTCAGACCGCTACGGCAGCGGGTGGCGAAGCCGGCCGGGTTCCGCTTCGTAAACAAGGCGATAAACGGCCTCGAAGACGTCTTCCGGATTGGGTTTGCTAAAGTAATCTCCATCAGAACCGTATGGCGGTCGGTGCGGCTTGGCCGTGAGCGTGACGGGCGCCGAGTCGAGGTATTGGTAACCTCCCTGTACTTCCAGCACTTCGCGCATCATATAAGCGGTTGCGCCGCCGGGCACGTCTTCGTCCATAAACACAATTCGTCCTGTTTTTTGAAGGGATGCGCCGATACGGTGCTCGAGGTCAAAAGGAAGCAGGGATTGCACGTCGATGAGTTCGACAGAGATGCCCAAACGCCCGAGCAGGTCGATGCCGGCCTGGGCTATCCTGACACAGGAGCCGTAAGTAACCAATGTGACATCGGTACCTTCTTGCAGTATTTCCGGCATACCCAGCGGCACGGTATACTCACCGATATTGTCGGGCATTCGCTCTTTGAGGCGATAACCGTTGAGGCATTCAATGACCAGAGCGGGATCGTCAGATTGTAGTAACGTATTGTAAAAACCTACAGCCTGTGTCATATTGCGCGGGGTAAGCACGTACATTCCGCGAAGCGAATTTAAAATCATCCCGATGGGCGAGCCGGCATGCCAGATGCCTTCGAGACGGTGGCCGCGTGTGCGTATGATGGCCGGCGCCTGTTGCTGGCCGTTGCTGCGATAGCGCAGGGTGGCCAGGTCGTCGGTCAGCGGCTCCAGGCCGTATATCAGATAATCGAGGTATTGAATTTCGGCGATGGGCCTGAGGCCGCGCATAGCCATGCCGATAGCCTGGCCTACTATCGTCCATTCGCGGATGCCGGTATCGAATATGCGGCTTTCACCGTATTTTTTCTGGAGGCCTGCAAAACCCTGGTTGACGTCGCCGATGTTGCCCACATCTTCACCAAAAGCATAAAGTTGCGGATAGCGTTCCAGCATCTTGTCAAAAAAGGCGTTGAGAATTTCAAAGCCGTTTTTCATGGGCGCGTCGTCGGCAAAAGTCGGTGTGATAGCCGGTACATTCAACGCAGAAGCGGCAGATGTGCTGTACAAATGAGTATGGTAATGCTTATGAGCCTGGTTTTCTATTTGCTGAAGCCATTGCCGGATGCGATGGCGAACGGGGTGGTCGGCTTCGAGCAAAAGGTAAAACATTCGCCGGGCATTCTGGGCTACTTCGCTGATCAGCGGGTGGGGCAACGTATCGAGTTCTTGTTGCAAAAGGCCGACGCCGTCTATATGCCCTGGAATCTCCGCATATATAGCTTTCAAATCTTTCAAGTGGTGTGTCGTGGGGTGGTTAAAAGCCCGCCAGGCGTGATCGCGACTGTCTTTGGCCTGTTTCCGTGCATGATCCCGAATGGCTTCCAGTTCTTCCATCGAAGCCATTCCCATGCTGACGATCCATTCCGCCATTACATTAATGCAGTCTTTGTCGCGCTCCCATTGCAAGCGCTCCTTAGACTTGTAACGTTCGTGCGAGCCGGACGTAGAATGGCCCTGCGGCTGGGTAACCTCCTGGATATGGAAGACGGCCGGGATATGCGTGGTGCGAATTTTTTCGATGGCCTCGGCGTACATGCGCACCAGTCCGGGGTAATCCCAGGCTTTGGCCGTGTATATATCAATTCCCTGTCCTTTTTCATTGCGTTTGAAGCCGGCAAGCGCCTCCGAAATGCTGGCTTTTGTGGTTTGGTATTCGATAGGCACGGATATGCCGAAGCCGTCGTCCCACACCATTACGGCCAGGGGTACTTGCAGCACACCGGCTGCATTGATGGTTTCCCAAAACACGCCTTCGGAGGTACTTGCATCGCCGATGGTGCAGCATACGACCTCGTTGCCGTTGACGGAAAACTGCTGTTGACCCTGGTCGGCGCCATTTTCGCGGTATTTTTTGGAAGCCAGGGCCAGGCCGAGTGCGCGTGCCATTTGGCCGGCGGTACTGGAGATATCGGCGCTGATATTATATCTATCGGTGTGTGATAGCCAATTACCCTGCTGGTCAATGAGGGGCGAAGCAAAGTGGCTGTTCATCTGCCGTCCGCCCGAAAAAGGATCGTTTTCGGGGTCGGCATAAAGCTGGGCAAAAAGATCCTCTGCTTTGCAAAGGCCCAGCGCCATCAACAAAGTTTGGTCGCGGTAATAACCCGAGCGGAAATCGCCGCGCCGAAAAGCATGCGCAAGGGCTACCTGAGGCACCTCCTTGCCATCGCCGGTAATGCCAAATTTACCTTTACCTGTAAGCACTTCTTTGCGCGACAGCAGGCTCACCTCCCTGCTAAGGCAGCAGGTCTCAAAATCGCGCAGTACAGTGGCTTTGTCAAAAAGGTCTTGCGAAGCAGCTTTATTTTTTTTATCAGGTTTTACGGCTGGATTTAACATGTTTGGCTATTAACTTGGTTTGGATTTGGACAAGGCCGGCAAAAATACCCTGCAAAGTTAACACATTTTGATTTAAAGCTCCATACGACGCGCGGGGCTATTGTCATACAATCGTTAAAAGCGCGTTAACCCATTAACTTCTCATTAACTATTTCGGATTAGCAAAACTTTTGATTTGAATTGAATTGCGCTAATTTTGTAACATAATTATGGAAAAACAAAAAACAGTTGTGATGAAAAGAATCTTCTTCTCTTTGATCTTAGTGCTGTCAGCTAGCGCTGTCGTTATGGCACAACAAACCACTCCGGCCACGCAAGCTAAACCGCAAAGCGCAGCCAAGATTGAGTTTGAAAAAGAAACCGTCGACTATGGTACCATCGAGCAAGGCGCAGACCCGTTCCGCATTTTCAAATTCAAGAATACCGGTTCGGAGCCTTTGGTAATAAAAAGCGCAAAAGGAAGCTGCGGCTGTACGGTGCCCACTTATCCTCAAGAGCCTATCATGCCTGGCCAATCGGGCGAAATCAAGGTAAGATACGACACGAACCGCACGGGCTCCTTCACCAAACGCGTTACGCTGACCACCAACGTTAGCGATCAGGAAGTCGTACTTACGATTATGGGTAAAGTAGAACCCAAACCGGCTGAGCCAGCAGGCCTCCCCGCTGGTGATGGCAATATGTTCAAGAACTAAGCCGTTCTGATTTATACCATTTTATACATTAAAAAAAGCCTTGTATCCATTTCTTGATACAAGGCTTTTTTTGTTATATTACTTGACTGCAAGGCTACAAAAACCAATGTCACAAAAAAACCCTTGCCTTTAACAGGCAAGGGCCTCTAACCCAAACAAATAAACACAAAAACTACTTTAAAGATGTTGCAATTATACGGCCTTTTTTCAGTTAAGGCAATAGCCATGCGATTTTTTTATACAAAAATAACAACCCTTGCTGCTATGATGGTACTTTCATGCGCATGTATATATTGTTAAAATGCCGTCACGCTTGCGTTTGAAAGCGATATACGTAAGCGAAAAAATTAAATGCACTATATTTTGCAATATTTGTAACATGGCATATAGTAAAAAATACAAACAATAACCCTTTAAAAAATCATTTACCAGCTTATTTTATTATAAAAAAATACAAATAAATAACTTTATCTCCCATTTTCTCTCCCTCCCTCCTTCTCTCCCTCCCCTCATAGCCACCAAGTTTTATATATTTGCCAGACATTCTTTTGCAAATCAAATAAGCCGATGCGCTACGCTCTGTTTATCCTAACCCTCGTACTGGCCGTCGCCCTGGTGATCGCCGCCCACCGCAACCACCCATTCGGTTCTGCCCTTCCACCGTTGGGCAAACTACTGGATCCCTTTGGCGGGTTCTGGCAAAATGCAGAACCCGCCAAGGCGCCCAAAAGCCAGGTGATCGACTTGCCAGGCATCAAAGAAAAAGTAGAAGTGGTATTCGACGAGCGCCTGGTGCCCCATATTTTTGCTGCTAATCACTACGACGCCTGCTACGCCCAGGGGTATATCACCGCCAAATACCGCCTCTGGCAGATGGATTTCATAACGCGCGCCGCTGCCGGCCGCCTGTCGGAAGTAGTAGGAGAAAAAACACTGGAACGCGACCGCCTGCAGCGCCGAAAAGGGATGACGCTCGCCGCCGAACGCACCCTGAAAGCCTGGTCGGACAACAGCGAAGAGATGCCCTTTATCGAAGCTTATACCGCCGGCGTCAATGATTATATTGCTTCACTCAAACCGGCAGACTACCCGCTGGAATTTAAGCTACTCGATTACGCACCCGAACCCTGGTCGCCCTTCAAAACCGCGCTGGCAGCCAAAAGCATGGCCGAAACGCTATGTTTCAGAAACGACGACCTACAATCTACGAATGTGCTGCGTATGCTGGGCGACTCGCTGTTCAACGACCTTTTTCCCGATTATCCGCCCGGCCAAACTCCGGTAATCCCCGCCGATACTCCCTGGCCGTTTAACCCGGTGACTCCCCATCAAGCTGCCCCGGCTCCCCCGCCCTACGGCGATCTCATCAGGTTTGCCCTGCCCAACCCGCCGCCATTTATCGGCAGCAACAACTGGGCAGTTGCCGGCAAAAAGACCACTACGGGCCATCCCATTTTGTGCAACGACCCCCACCTTGGGCTTTCGCTACCTTCTATCTGGTATGAAATTCAAATGAATACCAGCGAATGTAACGTATACGGCGTGTCATTCCCGGGCACGCCAGGCATTTTAATAGGTTTCAACGACTATATAGCCTGGGGAGAAACCAACGTGTCGCACGACGTACTCGACTGGTATACTCTCACCTGGGTCGACGAGGCCAAAACAGCATATCTGCTCGACGGCAAACCCCGTAAAGTGGAATACCGCATTGAGGAGATTAAAGTGAAAGGCCGCCAGGCTCCCCTGCTGGATACGATCAAATTTACGGCTTGGGGGCCCGTGGTATATCCCGATCCCGCCTCGCCATACCACGATATGGCCATGCACTGGCTCAGTGTAGATATGCCCGAAAATCAGGATTTCCATGAGGTGGGCGTTTTTCACCGGCTCATGTGCGGGCATAATTACGAAGATTACTATCAGGCATTGAGCGGACTTTCCGCGCCCGCCCAAAATTTCGTTTTTGCGTCTTCACAGGGCGATATCGCCATGACGGTCAACGGAAAATTCCCCATAAAAGCCGACCAGCAAGGACGTTTTCTTCAGCCCGGCGACCAGTCGGCCAACGGCTGGCAGGGTTTTATCCCCTACGAGCAAATACCGCGCGTAAAAAACCCCGCCCAGGGATACGTAGCCTCGGCCAACCAGCACTCTGTAGCTCCAAGCTATCCGTATTATTACAACGGCGCGTTTGATATGTACCGGGGGCGCCTGATCAACCGGCTGCTGTCGGAAAACAAAAAATTCAGCCCAGGCGACATGATGGCCATGCAAAACAATACATATAGTATCCAGGCAGAAGAAGGCTTGCCCGCCCTGATGTCGGCTCTCGATACCGGCTCGCTCACTCCTATTCAAAAAGACATGTGGAACGATTTGCGCGGCTGGAATTTTTATTTTGATAAAAATAAAAAAGCGCCCGCCGTCTTTTACCGTTGGCTCACCCGGTCATACAAAGACACCTTTGACGAGTGGTATACCAGCCCCGACTCCAATTATCTGGACTATCCCGATATGTGGCGTTTTGTGGCGCTGCTAAAAGATTCGCCCACCCATATTTTGTTTGACCAGGCCGCTACCGGCAAACGCGAACAGGCCCGCGACATTGTCACGCAGGCTTTCAAGGCTATCAGCGCCGAATTGGCCGATGTATACCACGACAACGATTTCGACTGGAGGTCGGAAAAAGCGGTGCGCATCGGCCACCTGGCCGGCATCGATGCTTTTTCGCAACTTAACGTAGACATCGGCGGGCATAGCGACGCCATCAACGCCGTAAAGAAATCATTCGGCCCCTCCTGGCGCATGGTAGTATCGCTGGGCCCTGAAATAAAAGCCTGGGGCGTTTATCCCGGCGGGCAATCGGGCAACCCCGGCAGTCCCTATTACGACAGCATGGTAGGCCAATGGGCCCAGGGCAAATACAACGAATTGCTTTTTGTAAAAACGCCCGATGCGCTGCGCGAACACGAACAATTTCGAATCACCTTTCAATAAACAGGAAAACTCATGTCCTTTAGTCGAACACTTGTGCTCACCATTTTGCTGGGCTTGATGTTGCAACTGGCACTGCCCTGGTGGAGCATAACCCTTGCCGGTGCTATAGCCGGCGCGGTCGGTACGCGCAACCTGTTAATCGCGTTTATGGCCGGTTTGCTGGGCGCGGCCCTGCTTTGGGGCGGATACGCGGCTTATCTCAACGACCTCAACCAGGGATTGCTGGCTGAAAAAATGGGTATGTTATTGAAAGGCATAGGAGCAAACGGTATGTTGATCCTCACGGCTATTGTGGGAGGTATTTACGGAGGCTTGGGAGCCTTGCTAGGCTGCTGGGCGCGCAGACTACTCCGTCCGGGAAAAGTATAATTTAAAGCCGCTTATTTTGCTTTAAGTCTAAATTTAGACCTTATCTCCCCCAATATGCGTTATATTTATCCATACTATTAATGAATGAAATCATGATGGACAATAATCTGATCAGAGCCCAAAAGCGCGTAAAGGCCAAAAAAGGATTTTATAGCCACCTGGGTTCATTTATCGCTGTAAATGCTTTTCTGTTTGCGCTCAATGCCGTGACTTATTCGGGCTCCTGGTGGTTTGTTTTCCCCACATTGGGCTGGTCAATAGGCCTGGTTACGCATTATTTTTCGGTATTCGGAATGCCCTGGCTCGAACACGATTGGGAAGATAAAGAAATGGAGCGCGAAATAAAAAGGCTGGAGCGAGGCGGCTCAGGTAGCCGTGGCAAAGGCGAAGAGGATACGCTTGAGCTCAAAAGACTGCAAAAACAATCCCGGAAGAATTGGGAAGAAGAGGATTTAGTCTAATAAATTTTCTCCTATATTTGGGGCTTCTTTTTATTTAGCGCAAACGCCTTCGATTTGTCTGATAGCTTAGTCATTATTCCAACCTACAACGAAAGGGAAAACATCGTCAGAATGATAGATACGGTGTTTTCACTTGACAAATCATTCCACATACTCATTGTTGATGACGGTTCGCCCGACGGCACCGCCGAACTGGTAAAAGCGAGCCAGCAGCGATATCCGGGCACATTGTTCCTGATGGAACGCAGCGGCAAACTAGGCCTCGGCACCGCCTATATTGCCGGATTTGAATGGGGGCTGGCGCGTAGCTATCAGTATTTTATCGAGATGGATGCCGATTTCTCCCACAGCCCCGCCGACTTGCCTCGTCTCTACGAGGCTTGCCACTCCAATGGTGCAGACGTATCAGTGGGCTCCCGCTATGTGAAGGGAGGCCGACTCGAAAACTGGCCCTACAACCGCGTGTTGCTTTCTTACGGCGCTTCCTTGTATGTGCGTTGTATCACCTGGATGCAGGTAAAAGACCCTACCGCCGGTTTTGTCTGCTATACCCGCCCCGTGCTGGAAGCAATCAACCTGCATAAAATCCGTTTTGTGGGTTACGCTTTTCAGATAGAAATGAAATTTGCCACCACTTCGCTGGGCTTCAAGATCAAAGAAATCCCGATCACTTTCACCGATCGCCTGGAGGGCAGCTCTAAGATGTCGAGGGGCATTATCAAGGAGGCGATCTGGGGTGTGTTGCAAATGCGTATTCTCAGCCTGTTCAGGTCCTACGCAAAAATAGTTTAGGTGGGTTAAGTACATTCGCAGTTTAGCGATTGGGTTTAGTTTCTCCCTCCCTTCCCGACCTCCGTTGTCGGTACAGGACTCCTTTCAGTCGCTCCCTCTCTCGCTCTCTCCCTCCCACACTCTCATCTCTGTAATCTTCTCATGGCGTTCAGCAGCCTGTCGGGCAGTTCCTCCTGACAGGCGAGGCGATAATCATTATACGAGCAAGGTACCAGGTGGTGGCGTTGGTACTTCTTACCGGCCTTGCCCGGCACCTGCATCCACCAGCGTCCGCTTTTCTGGCTTTTCCAAAACACGATAGTGTATTCCTGGTGTTTAAAATCGACAATATACTCCACCAGTCCGTCGGTAGAGACGGGGTAGTCGTTTTTGCGGTGGTGGAAGCCCTCGATAAAATACCAGATCATTTGGGCGGCCACTTGAGCGGTTTGCTTTCGCAAATCGCGCGATTCGCGGAAGCCGAATAGGCCGAACGACTTGAGTTTGTCGCTCATACCGGCATAGCGGCATAGTTGGCAGGCCTCTTCTACAGTAAAGCCGCTGGGAGTGGGCGATGTTACTCCCGGCGCTTCCACCTGTTTGAGTGCCTGCAGGTGGAATCCCATCACATCAGCGTCGCGTATAATGGGCTCCACTTCCTGTAATTCGGTGCGGGCCTTGCCCAATCGCACACAATCGTAGTGTCGTTGCTCGAGCGCCTCAAAAGCTTCGGGGGGAGAAAAATGCGTTTGGCAACCTACCAGTCCCAGGTGGAACACCCCGCCGTCTTTGTCGTAGAGGATATCCTGCAGGTAATGCGCTTTGCGTTTAGAACCCGCCTCGCCCAGGGGGATAGATTCGTCTATGACAGCCAGGCTGATCAGTTCTTTCCAACTCAGAAACGCCTTGTATTGCGCCCTGAGGTGATGAGGATCGGGGCTGATCAGAATAGGCAGGATGCGGCTATCGTGTAATTCCTTGATGAGCGGAATGATAAAATCGACGTTTTTCCGGCGCACATTTCCCAGGTCTGTAACATGTAGTCCTTCAAACGGAAAAGCCATTTGGTACAACTCCTGCCGCACCGCATTGGCATCGATAGCGCCTACCCCCACCAAAGCGATTTGGGTGTGGCGCAAATTGGTATTATTTGCGGAATAAGAGGAAATGCGCTTGCCCAATTGGTAATCAGCCAGGGGCGTGTTCAGGATATCTCCGGGTTGTACAGGTAATAACCAGCTTTCCAACATAACAATATGGCGATTTTTGCAAAGGTAATCGTTTCCCGTCTAACCGTATACCGCAAAAAATAAGCCCTTTTTTTCGCATCAAGCAAAATAAAAAAATAACTTTGTAAGGCATTTGCACCTATTACCCAGTATATCAACGGCAACTGTTTATTTATAATAAAATAACTGCTTTTATATCATCTTGATATACAGGCGCCATTGATCGCTGGCCCGCAATTTGGCCTACATTTCAGGCTAATAAAAGGTTTGGCGGTAAACGCGTCAAACCTTTTATCATTCACAACCATGAACACTAACTAAAAAACCTTATCCCCTATGTTTCAAAGACGTACACTTCTGATTTTAAGCTGTCTGCTCTATTTCCAAATGGCCTGGTCGCAGGTTGGCAGTGTTAAACGCCCTGCCAGCATGTGGGAAGTAGGCCTGCATGGCGGCTATTTCTTTCTGAGCGGCGACGTTCAATCCAAACCGGGTTACGGCGCAGGCCTGCACGTGAGAAAATCGATAGACTACATGTTTTCGCTGCGCGCCGACGGACTCTATGCCGTGGCGGAAGGCGCTACAAGCGACGACCGCACTTATTCCTCTAATATGTTCTCCGGCACGGGTTTCCTGGTGATCTCGCTCAATGGCTTTCGCTTCGACCAAAGCGTGCGCAAAATGAACCTTTACGCCTTGTTCGGCGCAGGGGGCAATTTATATGAAACCAATTTCACTAACGAAGAACTCGTTAGCCGGATGGATTCTACGATCGAACGCGCTTTTTCTCCCCATGCTACCGCCGGCCTTGGCCTGGCTTATCGCATTAGCAAGCGCTTCAACGTGGGCGTGGAATGGCAAACCAGCACGCTCTTCGGCAGGAGAGCCGACCTCATGGACGGCTCGGAAAAGGAAGTGGGCGTACGCACGCCTTTCCGCGATTTGATGCACTACGCCAACCTCCGCATCAACTATAACCTCGGCAACGCCTCCAAACAATCGGAACCGCTCTACTGGCTAAATCCGCTTGATGTGGTGCTCAACGATTTGCAGGATGTGAAGAAAAAACAGGAGGAAGGCCTTCAGGATTCCGACGGCGACGGCGTTATCGACGCAGTCGACCAGGAACCCGACACCCCCTCCAACGCTCCCGTAGACACCAAGGGCAGGTTGCTCGATAGCGACAAAGACGGCGTAGCCGACTATCGCGACAAAGAACCCTTTTATCCACCCCGCGCCGGCGAACGCGTGAATGCCGACGGCGTAGTGGAAAACCCCATCGGTGGCGGCGGAGTTACTGAAGATCGCGTGAAGGAGCTTATTAAAGAAGCACTGATGGAATATCAGTCGGGTGGCGGCGCTGCAGGCGGCGCCGGCGGCACAGGTCGCTCGGGCCCCATCACCGAATGGTTCCTGCCTATGATCCACTTCGGCACCGACAGCTACTCGATCAAGTATTCCGACTACGGTACGCTGGCCAGCATGGCCCGCATGCTGAAGGGTAATCCCAATATGAAACTCGTCGTGATCGGCCATACCGACCAAACCGGCAGCGAAGAATACAACGAGTACCTTTCATACCAACGCTCAAAAGGCATCGTGGACCACCTCGTGAATAACCACGGCATCGGACGCGGTCGCCTCATCCTCAACTGGAAAGGCAAAACCGACGCATTGGTGCCATCCAGCAGCAGCTACATGAACCGCCGCGTAGAATTCCGCGTGGCCACTTCCCAGGATGTGGAAATGGATCCGCCGGCTAATACAGGGCAAAAGAAAACAGGAGGATATTAATTCTTCTGATACGCCTCAAAAAGGGCTGTACCATTCATGGTGCGGCCCTTTTTGTTTGTATTTTGTAACAGTTTAGCTAAACCCTCCTAAACAATTAATTAAAAGCAATATAATGCCCCTCTCTGATACCGTACTTATCGCAAAAACCCGCAACCACTTCCACAACATACAGGGCCGGGCGGCTCGACGGAATGCGGTCGAGTTGTTGAGGGATTGCATTTTTGCGGATAGTGACGATCTCCTTGTCTGAATTGACAAAAACCAGGTCGAGCGCAATGTAGGTATTCAGCATCCAAAAGGCCAGCATGTCTTCCTCGTCCATGATAAACAACATGCCCTGCCGCTCTTCCATTGATTTTCGCCACATCAAACCCCGCTCCCGCGACATGTCGTCATCGGCAATTTCTATGTCTATCTCCTGTAGCACTTTGCCGCCGGGGGTTTCCACAAATTGCAGGGCGCCTTCTTTGGTAAACATAGGTCCGCTGGGTTTTCGATGAGTGGATTGCCAGGCCAGCCAGCCCGAAAAAGCAATGACGATCAATACAATGAGGGCGATAATAGCCCACCCCAAACGTCGATTAGGGGGGCGGCGGCGCGGCGGCATAGTTTTTTGTGCCATATTACTTGTAAAAACTTAGGCTGATCAATAAACTTTTATCGCTGTGAATAGCTTATTATTGTGTTCCGTTTATTTTGGCAATATACAGCAAATCATTAATTGAAACAGCAAGCGAACGCCATCATACCTACCTTTTGGGGCAAATTTAACATGGTAGCCTTTGCGCATTATCCCGATGACTGGATGCCGCACCTGGTGCTCGTGCATGAATCTTGCGACCTCAGTAAGCCCGTGCTTACCCGCATCCACTCCGAGTGTATCACCGGCGACCTGTTTGGCTCCCAGCGCTGCGACTGCGGCGAACAACTCGAACGCGCCCTGGAAATGATCGCCGAAGAACACGGCATTTTGTTGTACCTGCGCCAGGAAGGCCGCGGTATCGGCATTATTAATAAATTAAAAGCCTACAACCTCCAGGATATGGGCTTTAACACCATTGACGCCAACCTGCACCTGGGCCTCGAAGTCGATTCGCGCCACTACGACATCGCCATCGAAATGCTGCGATCGCTCGGCGTCAGCCGTATCAACCTGCTCACCAACAACCCCGACAAAATTGACGCCTTTGAAGATTCTCCCGTCAAACTAGTCCACCGCATTCCCCTGGTAATTGCGCCAAAAGCCGAAAACGAGGCCTATCTGCGCACCAAGCAACACGATATGGGGCATTTGTTTAATTTGTTTTAGTAGAGCCGCAAAATTTTGCGGCTGTACATACCCCCAGGTCGGGATTGCCAGGTTTGGTGAACGGTAAACGTTTGGTGAACGGTGAACGTTTGGTGAACGGTGAACGTTTGGTGAACGGTGAACGTTTGGTGAACGGTGAACGTTTGGTGAACGGTGAACGTTTGG
>JABWBR010000017.1 GCA_013360405.1 Saprospiraceae bacterium | reverse complement strand
CCGCACTGGGGAGAGCGTGCAGATACCCCGGGTATGGTCGGCATTTATTCTAAATATCGGGGAGGCCGAGGTAAAACACCCCGTATCGGTGAGCCTGGCGCTGGACTCGCTGCCGTACCGATACATCCGCTATGCGCATCCCAACTATGCCTTGCGGTTCCCCGCTGCTTCACTACTTAGCGGGGCCAACGATCCCCATTATGACGACCAACATTCGCTGTGGGATACTCCCAATACAGCTTTTGACGATGCGCATATCAATATCGAACCGGCTTGGGACATCGTCGATGGGGCGGAAAGTTGGTTAAACCGGGAAGTAAAAATAGCCCAGTTTGACACCGGGGTGCAGTTTACCCACGAAGACCTGGGGTGTGAGGGTTGCCCGGGTTTGAACGGCTCGGTTGTCACAAGTGCTTTGTGGTTTAACGCCGACACGATTATAGATCTGGCAAATTACCCGGTGGAAGAATTAGACGTATCTCTCCCACTAGATGAAGACGGCGTCGGTCACGGTACTCGGGCAGCAGGCGTGATGGCGGCAGTGCGAAACAACGAAAAGGGCATTGCAGGTGTAGCCGGAGGGAACCTTGAGCAGGGGCAGATAGGGGCTTTGTTGAACAGCTACCGAATAATTGCCGAATCTGGCTATTCAACAATAACATATTTGACGGATGCTATCCTATACGATTTGATGCTTACACAAGGCGCAGGTGATATTTTTTGTATAGAGGCCCAACTTGTAGTACCGGACGAATCCACAGGTAGCGCTTCTCTACAGCAAGCCAAATTGTTGAGAGAACAAATTGAAATGGCTTATGACCTGGAAGTGATACAAACTGTTGCGAGGGGGAATAATGGCCACGTATCAAACAATGAACAGGTGATCTACCCGGCCATGTACAAAGACAATTGGCTGATCAGTGTGGGGGCTAGTGGAACTGATGGGGAGCATTTAAATCCGGAACAGGGAAATAATTCTGCTGGTGAGGATTTTAGAAGTTCCTATGGTGCGGAAATGGATTTTATTGCCCCTGGCACAAAAGATATTGTTCTAAGCACAGTTAGAAACAGCAATAACAATATGGAATACCTGTTTTTTAATGGCACTTCTGCATCACTGCCCCATACGACTGGAACTGCTGCTTTGCTATTGAATCATTCCCGTGATGAATTGTCGCAGGAAGATGTAGAACGATTATTGGAGTACAGCACAATAGATATAGTAGACGAAGTCCTTTCATATTCAGACGGCTACGACATCTACAACGGCTGGGGCCGCCTCAACGCCGGGCGGGCGCTGGAAATGATAGACCCAGAACACGACGACCTGCGGGTGATACATTTTGAATTTGAAGGCAACTACGATTACGAAGATATGGTGTGCAGCGGCCAACCCGAGTGTCCCTTTATGCTCACCAACGGCTTTCGCGATCTTTGCACAGAAGAAACCATCAACAACGCCTCCTCTGCTATATTGCGAAAAGTGTACGTACCCTTTAACATCCCGATCTCTTCTGAATACGGCATAGAACCCGTCGACCTGGACGACCCCGATAAACCGGCCTGGTGGCCGCGCAGTAGCGACGCCGGCCTGTGGGATGAACCCGTGTATGACACTCAAAGCGGGCAATATATCGTCACGCCGGGCAACCATTTGTTTTTTGACAGTATACCTGTTTATGAAGATGGCTACTTGAAAGGAAGCATAGCAGGCTATCAGATTCTTGTAGTTCCCAATCTTTTGGGCTGTACATTAGGTACTATTCCCCCCCAGGAGATACTCGCATTTCCTACCTATTACACTGGGCCGCCGAAGTTGAAATTCAGCCTGTTGGCCAGTGCGCCTTCCGACTTTGTGGGGCCGGTGGTTATCAGTTCCCAGCGGGAACCGGAAAAGGCTCAGTTGCCCATAAAAATTTACCCCAATCCGGCAAAAAATGAAGTTCAAATTAATTACGAGCTAGAGCAAGCTGCTTCAGTATCGTTTGCTATTTTCAATACCGGTGGGCAGCTTGTGCACAGTGTTGATTATGAGACGCAGCCTCCCGGCCAATACACACAAGCGGTCGGGCTTCACGATCTTGCTCCTGGCGTCTATTTCTGCACGTTAGTATCTGATAGGTTTTATCACACCACTAAATTGATCAAACTATGAAACCTATACACTATCTTGTATTATGGGCCTTGGCAGGTGTGGTGGGTATTTTATCTTGCCAGTGGGAATCTGAAGAAGATCTTATCGACCCCTGCAATTCAACTATTACATGGACACCTGTACCGCCGGATACGTGCTTTGAATTACCCATATCTCCATTAGGATTTGTTAACGCCACTTCCCATTGGCCATTGTTGTCTAAACCTCATTTTTGTCCGTATGATAGCTATAGGTTTCTATATGTAGTTAGTCAATTCGAAGGAGATACTACCAAAATTAATACTATTAATCTGTGTACAGGTGAAAAACAACAAATAGCAACTGCGAAATCTATGTATATTCCTCGTTGGGGTGGAACAGACTGGGTACTATTTAGTTCAGGTTTTGGGCCTATTCAAAAAGTAAAAAGTACTGGTGGCAGTTTGACAATATTGAACCCAATAACTGGTATGTCTCGTTACTTCTGGATTAATGATGGTCAAACTATTCAAACTAAATTAGGGAATAATATCAATATATTAATGAATCTAAGTGGAGAAATAATAGATACGCTTCCCATTTCCATTGGATTGGGCGCATTTAAAAACAATCGCATAGCTACAGGAGGAAGTATTAGCAGTCAGGCTGGCACTTACATCGGCTATGTCAATACTGATAATTGGCAGTTTACTCCACTTGCACCTTATAATGGCAGTAACTCACCTTCTTCAATAGACTGGTTGGATGATCACCATATTGTTTGGTGTAATATTGAAGGCATCCGAAAAGTAAACATCAATTCTGGAGAGATTTTTTTTATTAAGGAAACACCGTGCGAAAATTTACGTTATCGTTTTATCTCTGCTTCACAGAATAATAGTGGTCGAATATTAACTACTCGGCTTGATTATATTTATGTAAAGCCTGACTCTCTGGTCAAATATGAGCGCATATCGTTGATCGATGCTCACACAGGCCAAGAGTGGATACTAGGCTTGGAGTAAGGGCTAACGGGGGGCTTCAATGAGATTTTGACTCTAACTATGGCAGTCCGCCCCGGTATCGCTTGCCATTTTCAATGTCGGCGGATAGTTAGTGCGCCGTGTTGGTTATGCTACACAGCCCTCTGGCCAATACACACACAAACAATTGGGCTTCACGATCTTGCTCCTGGCATGTATTTCTGCGCATTTGCATCTGATCGTTTTTATCACACCATTAAATTGATCAAGCTATGAAACATCTCAAGTTCTATGTTTTAATGGGTATATTCTTTGTCGCTTCTTGCAGATGGGAATCCGAGGAAGATTTTGCTGACCCATGCAATTCAACAATTACGTGGATACCGGCGCCGGCGGATACTTGCTTTAGCTTACCTATAAACGGATTGGGACAAGTTGTTGCTACAACACATTGGCCGTTTTTATCTAAACCTCATTTCTACCCTAATGATAGCAATAGATTTTTGTATGTAAGTAGCTGGTACGAAGGGGACTCCAGTCACATATTCATTACCAACCACTGCACAGGCGAAAAAGAATATTTGATTTCTGTTAAATCTGTTTATAGCCCATGTTGGGGAGCTACAGACTGGATTCTATTCAGTTCGGGTTTTGGGCCTATTCATAAGATCAAAAGCAGTGGGGATAGTTTAATGGTATTGAATCCTCAGCGTGGAATGTCTGAGTATTTTTGGATGAATAATGGTCTAAATATCCATGCACAATTAAGAAAAAGTTCTACTGAACGGTTTAGTATTATACTTGACCTTGATGGAGAAATTATTGATACGTTTAATCAATTAATTAGTCGAGGGGCATTTAAAAATGGCAAGATAGCTACACTGTACAATTATGAGAATGCTCCATTTCTTGGGATAATGAGCATAATAGATTGGACCTTTTCGCCACTGCTACTTTATAATCCTGCATTTACAATATCCTCAATAGACTGGCTTGATGATCAAACTATTATATGGAGTGATTCAAAAGGTATCAGGAAAGCAAACATCAATTCTGGCGAAATAACTTTTATCAAAGAAACCCCTTGTGATAATCTACGATATTCATTTATTTCTGCCTCACCAGATGACAGCGGGCGTATTTTGACAACTCGTTTGGAATATGTATACGTCACGTCTGATTCTTTAGTAAAGTACCAACGTATTTCACTACTTGATACTAATACCGGCCAGGAGTGGATATTGGGGCTGGAGTAGGGACGAACGCCGGGAATCAAATCCACAAATTCTCATTACGTGCCACCTGCACCGTTGGCGAACGGTAAACGTTGGCGAACGGTAAACGTTGGCGAACGGTAAACGTTCACCCTACGTAGCCGTCACCGTGTAAAATGCACCAAATCCGCAAAGCGCTGCACGCGTTGGTCAATTTCGGGGCGGCTGAGATTAGTGAGGCGTTCGATGCTAAAGCGCTCTACGCAAAACGAGGCCATCGCCGAGCCGAAAATCACGGCGCGTTTCATATTGTCGAAAGAGAGGTCGTCGGTAGACGCAAGGTAACCCATAAAACCCCCGGCAAAGGTGTCGCCGGCGCCGGTGGGGTCGAACACTTGCGCCAGGGGCAACGCCGGGGCGAAAAATACGTTGTCGGGGCTGAACAGCAATGCACCGTGTTCGCCTTTTTTGATCACCAGAAAACGGGGGCCCATTGTAAAAATGGCTTCGGCGGCGTTCACCAGCGAATGCTGACCTGTAAGCTGGCGGGCCTCTTCGTCGTTAATGGTGAGGATGTCTATGCGCTTGAGCACCTCCAGGAGGCTGTCGAGCGCCACGTTCATCCAGAAATTCATGGTGTCGAGGGCTACCAGCTTGGGTTTTACCTTCAACTGGTCGAGCACCCGGTGTTGGACGGCGGGGGTGAGGTTGCCCAGCATCACGTAGTCGGCATTGGTATAGGCTTCCGGCAGCACAGGGTCGAAATCGGCCAGCACGTTGAGCTGGGTGTCGAGGGTATCGCGGTCGTTGAGGTTGTTGTGGTAGCGGCCCGCCCAGAAAAACGACTTTTCGCCGTGTTTTACCTGGATGCCGTCTAGGTTGATGCCGCGCCTGCGCAGATCGTCGAGGGTTTCTGTAGGGAAATCATCGCCAATTACGGATACTACCTGTACGGCGGGCGTAAAATACGAGGCGGCCAGTGAAATATATGTGGCGGCGCCACCCACTACGCGTTCGGCTCTGCCAAAGGGCGTTTCGATATCGTCAAAGGCTACGGTGCCTATCGTTAACAAGCTCATGAAAAAAATATTTTGGCAAATATTGCACTTTTATGGGATATCCTATAAATTTGCAGTCGCTTTTAAAAGCAAGGCCATTTTGCCTCAGTAGCTCAGCCGGTTAGAGCGGCGGACTGTTAATCCGTAGGTCCTAGGTTCAAGTCCTAGCTGAGGCGCAACAACACTAACTCTACGGCTGTTTCATTTCGGTGGGACAGCCGTTTTTTTATTTCGGATTTGCGATTGCGGATTGCGGATTTTGTCCAGGATAAATCCGAAATCCGAAATCCGAAATCCGAAATCCGAAATCCGAAATCACAAATTGCCAATCACAGCTTCAGCAAATCGGGGTTTTCGGGGAGCGTGGAGAGTATATCGAGGAATTGGCGGCGCGGAATGGCTACGGCGCCCAGGCTGGCCAGGTGGCCGGTTTGTTGCTGGCAATCGATGAGTTGAAAATCGCGTGTGCGCAATTCCTGCACCAGCGAGATAAAGCCGAATTTGGAGGCATTGCTAACATGAGCGAACATCGACTCTCCAAAAAAGATCTTTCCCATAGCCAGTCCGTACAGGCCGCCAACCAGCTTTCCTTCTTGCCAAACCTCCACAGAGTGGGCATAACCCAGGCGGTGAAGATTGACATAACCCTGCACCATCTCTTCCGTGATCCAGGTGCCTCCCTGTCCGCGGCGGTAGACGCCCGCACAACTCCGCATTACCGTCTCAAATTCCCGGTTGTAGCTTACCTCAAACTTGCGCTGGTTGAAATAGGGGCGCATACTTTTAGCCACCTTAAGTTGGTGAGGAAAAAGCACAAAACGTGGGTCGGGCGACCACCACAAGATCGGGTCTTCTTCGTTAAACCAGGGAAAAATGCCGTGGCGATAGGCTGCTGTGAGGCGCTGGGGGGATAAGTCGCCGCCCATGGCCAGCAGACCTTCGCGCGATGCCAGGTGTGCGGGTGGAAAATGGATACCGTCGTCGGAAAGCAGAAACAAGGGCATGGATTACCCTCCTTCTTCGATAACAGCGGAAAGGCCACGGTCAATCAGGGCTTCTTTTTTAGGCATCAGCTCTCTTTTAGAAGCTGTTTTTACCGTGGCTTTTCCTTTGAAATGAATGAGCAGGGCCAATTGCTCCGCTTGCTCCGTAGTGTGGCGCAAGACTTCGATAAAGCATTGGATAACCCACTCAAATGTATTAACGTCGTCGTTGTATACTATAAGCTGCGCCACCGATCCCGTATCGCTGTCGGAAAGGTCCTCTTCCAACAGCACATCTTCTTTTTCTTCCCTGGTATGGCCGTGCAGCATGATGTATAATTGCGTTATTGAAACTTATAACGCAAAAATCAATTTAATTGCGATAAAGTTCCGTTTATCGCTTCAAAATTAGGCAAATTTCCGGCAGAATCCAAGACTTCGGCGTACTGTACGATGCCATCTTTGTCAATTACAAAAGCCGAGCGCTTGGAAACCCCGCGCAATCCCAACACAAATTCTTCGTACAAAGCGCCATAAGTAGCCGATACCTCTTTATTAAAATCGGACAGGAGTGGAAAATTAAATCCCTGGTCCTCTTTAAATTTTTTGAGTGTAAACGGCGAGTCGACGGAAATCGCCAGAATTTGTGCCTGGAGTCGCTCGTAATCGCCGATATTATCCCGCATGCTGCACAATTCCTGGGTGCACACATTGGTAAATGCCATCGGAAAAAACAACAAAACGACGTTTTGACCTTTGAAGTCATCGAGTGTTACTTCCGTTTTGTCGGTTGAATAAAGTTTGAAGGGTGGCGCCTGGTCGCCAATTTGTAAGGGCATAGCTCATTTTTTTTATTAACCAACATAAATACGTGAGGACGCATAATTGTTCACAAAAAGAGAAAGAACTAAGCTACAATTTTGTTGTTTTGTTGCGAAATGCCACCAAGCCGATGACGCCAGTCCAAAAATCGTATATAGAATTGCATATAGCAGTGTTGCTCTTCGGGTTCACTGCTATTTTGGGCAAACTCATCGAGTTGCCTGCGGTCACCCTGGTATGGTGGCGGGTGTTGATCACAAGTGTCAGCTTATTACTCCTTATCGGCGCGGGTAAGGTATTCCAGGGCATTTCACCCCGCGAGCGACTTCAGTATGCGGGGGTGGGTGTCGTTGTGGGCGTGCACTGGCTCACTTTTTATGGGGCCATCAAACTCTCGAATGCTTCCATTACCCTGATCTGCATGGCTACTACCTCGTTTTTTACGGCGCTCCTCGAGCCGGTATTGCTGCGGCAGCGCATCAAAGGGTACGAGCTGGCATTGGGTTTACTCATCATTCCGGGTATGGCGCTTATTGTCAATAGCGCCGGAGAATCGAAAATTGTTGGGATCATCGTCGCGTTGGTTTCGGCATTGCTTGCCGCCTTATTCGCCACGCTCAACAAAAAATTGCTGGGCGACAAAGACGCGCGGCGCGTCACTTTTATTGAGCTCAGCAGCGCCTGGTTATTTATCAGCCTGGTATTGCCCGCTGTGTTGCTTACCGGTAGCGAACCCCTGGCCTGGTGGCCTTCTCCACTCGATTGGTTTTACCTGTTGGTATTGGCCTTGCTGTGTACTACTCTGGCGTATGTGCTGGCTTTGCGTTCGCTGCGCCACTTGTCGGCTTTCAGTGCCAACCTGGCGGTAAGCATGGAGCCGGTTTACGGCATTGCACTGGCCTGGTTGCTATTACAGGAACACAAAGAACTGGCGCCCAATTTTTACTGGGGCGTGGCCATCATTACCCTCGTCGTATTCAGCTACCCGCTGGTAAGGCGTATGCAAACCAAAACAACCTGACGCTAAAGCCTGTTATGCTAGCCAAACGCATCATACCCTGCCTTGATATCATGGACGGCCGCACCGTGAAGGGCGTCAACTTTGTCAACCTGCGCGACGCCGGCGACCCCGTGGAGCTCGGCGCCCGCTATAGCGAAGAAGGCGCCGACGAACTGGTTTTTCTGGATATCACGGCTACCCACGAAAAGCGAAAAACCATGAGCGAGCTAGCCCGGCGTATAGCCCGGCACCTCAATATACCCTTCACTATCGGCGGGGGCATCGGCTCGCCGGCCGACGTGGAGGCGCTGCTCGACGCCGGCGCCGACAAAATTTCGATTAACTCGGCAGCGGTGCGCCGGCCCCAACTCATAGAAGAACTGGCCCTCCAATTCGGCAGTCAATTTGTAGTGTTGGCCGTCGATGCCCGCTTTCACGAAGGCGATTGGCTCGTTTATCTCAACGGCGGCCGCGTACCCACGGATATCCGCTTGCTCGATTGGGTGAAAGAAGCCGAGAGCCGCGGGGCCGGCGAAATCCTCTTTACCTCGATGGACCACGACGGCGTAAAACAAGGTTTCGCCTGCGATATTACCGCGGCGGTGTCGCAATCGGTGCGCATTCCCGTTATTGCCTCCGGTGGCGCCGGCGCTATGTCGCACTTCCTCGACGTCTTCACTGCCGGCCATGCCGATGCCGCCCTCGCTGCCAGTATTTTTCACTTCGGCGAAACCCCCATTCCCCAACTGAAGAACTATTTGCACAGCCACGGCGTTGAGATGCGGTAAAGGGGAGGGGGCGGGTTGCGTACAGACGCAAAATTTTGCGTCTCTAACATGAAGAATATGACGATGGATTTTCAAAAAAATGGCGGTCTCGTTCCCGCGATAGTACAAGATGCTACCAGCGGCAAAGTGCTCATGTTGGGGTATATGAACGAAGAGGCTTTGGAACAAACGCGCACAGGCGGCCTGGTCACCTTCTACAGCCGCTCCAAACAACGCCTGTGGACCAAAGGGGAAACCTCGGGCCACACGCTGCACGTAGTGAGTATAGCCGTCGACTGCGATGCCGATACGCTGCTGATAAAAGCCCACCCTCAGGGCCCTGTATGTCATACCGGCGCGGATACCTGTTTTGGTGAAGACAACAGGTCTGATCACTTTTTGCAGGTACTCGAGCGCATTGTGCAACAAAGACAGTTATACCCGCTGGAAGGCTCTTATACCAGTTCGCTTTTTCAGAAAGGCATCAACAAAATAGCCCAAAAGGTGGGAGAGGAAGCCGTCGAATTGATCATAGAAGCCAAAGACGATGACAAGGCGCTTTTCCTGGGCGAAGCCGCCGACTTGCTTTTTCATTTCCTGGTATTGCTGGCCGCCAAAGGATATCGCCTTCAGGAAGTAGAAGAAGTATTGCGCCTGAGGAACCACAAATAAAAATATCCGGAACAATTGACAAAAAGTCGGCGCAATAGTTGATATTTTATTGGCCATACAACACTATGTCGCCCAACCTTTATTTGTTTTCTTTTATATTTTGCCAAATAATCGACCTTTGGCAAGCAATTCTACTTGCCTTGTAACAGGTTGTTATTCAAGTTTTTTTGCAAGTTTTCCACAAAAAAACTTTACAATTTAAAAACATTGAGTTATATTTGAGGTTACTCTCTTATTACACACAATGACTGGACTAACTGCATGTTCTAATGCAGCCCTTTGACCTGTACTGATACTACTATAGAAAACCACGGAATCCACTAACCAACGCAATCTTGCATTGCAATTTTGGCTACTGTGCGCCAATGCATGGGGTTTCCAAACAAGACGACCTTTTGGCCTGGCGAACGTCGTGCTTTGGCCCGCTAATGATGCGTGTCGGCCCGAATCGAGGCTATAAGTTGCTTATTGTGATAAAACAGCGGCGTTATGATATATAAATCCATTTTTTCCGGTCGGCTAGAGTTCGGCAGTGCGCGTAGCTTCGAGCAGGTACTCAAGTTCTACGAGCATCGTCGTGAGAACTATTACAAACTCGACATCATTTTCAAGAGCGAGGATATCTTCTTCGAGTCTACTACTTCGCTCGATATTCCGCGTTTCATCACGCAGGCCAGCGAGAAGACCTGGCGCAATACGGTTAGTCTGCTCGAACAGGTTGCCCAGTTTGCTATCGCCGGTGACCTGAGTGCCTGGATGACCGACAACGGCAAGGTTATCAGCCAGATGATGATCGAACCGCAAAGCGACAAGATAGCCGTGCAGGCTTTTATAAAAGGCCGTGAATTGATGGAGGCAGGCATGGAAGACGAGGCTAAAGAAGCGCTGAGCAAAGCCATCGAAAAATTTGAGCGTCATGCGCTGGCCTACGAACGCCGTGGATTTATCAATCTGCGCCTGCGCAATTACGCCGACGCCCTCTACGATTATTCTAAAAGTATAGATATCAACCCAAATAAAGCCGACGCTTATTTTGGTCGCGCTTTTGTGCGCATTGGACAAAACGATTTTGCCGGCGCTATACCCGACCTGGAAAAGGCGCATAAAACTTCGATCCCCCTTCAGCCTATTTATTGGAAGGCGCGACGCGTAAAGGCCGAGTGTCATCTCAAATTACAGGAATACGCCAATGCGGTAGCCGAACTCAAACTGGTGACGCAACGCGAGTTCGCGCCGTTTGATTCCAATTATAAGTGGCGCCGCAAGGCCTGGTACAACTACGGTCAGGCGCTGCTGGCCACCGGCGACAAGGCAGAGGCTATCAAAGCGCTACAAGCTGCCATTCATATCCCCGATGGCGAAGGAAATATCACCGACGCCGATATTATGCTGTTGCTCGACTCCGCACAATCATCGGATGCGCCCCCGGCGCAGGAACGCCGCGCTTCGGCGGCATCGCGGTAGGGATAGGGGTTGGCGCAAGGCCAACCCGTACCCCCATCCAATTAATAATTATCCGCGTTGGAATAAAAACACACCGTCTCTTCCGAATACCAGAATGATACGTCCATTTTCGTTGGTGAGCAACACCAGCAGGCGGTTTTCGCGCGCGCAGGCGCGGGCGAAATCTGCTTCAGGGAAATTGGCGTTGAGGTACTCCACTACTGCTGCAGGTAGCGCATCGTAATTTACCGGCTGGCAAGCGCAGCGCGTTTCCTGGAACGGCGACACTTCCTCAATGAAATTGCCGGCACTGTCGAATTTAAGTACAATACCGCGACTGATGCCTACATAGTATTCACCATTGATCAATTTAGCCCGCAGGATTTCGTAGTTGGGATAGTTGGCGCCTACGTATTCGCCAATGGTTGCCGGCAACTGCGCAGGGCGAACTACTTGTCCGAGTTGCGCAAAAGGCCGCACACAAGGCAAATTCCATACCCGCAGGCGGCTCAACTCCTGCCAGCGACGAATGAACAAGGGGCGGCTCTCGGTAGTGAAATACAGCAAATCGCCGCTGCCCAACAGCAATTCGTAGCCGCGTCCGACGGCCAGGTTAGCTTCTTCAATAAACGAGTCGAAAAATTGTTCGGTGGTGAAATCGGTGATAGCCACGGGCAGTTCGGCAACATCGACGGCCTGGAGGTCGTCGGCGCCGGCAATCGACATGATCAATTCGTCGTCGGTAATGGCGCTTTGGTCATTGCTGTTGCAAGCAGCCAGCAAGGCCAGCGAGAGCATTACGAGCATTTTTTTCATCTGTTATCGCGTTTTTGATTTTTATAATTAATTATGAAATTTTCTATACTCAGTTTGGTGCGGAGAATGCGTTGAAGTTGCCTGGGATTGTGATGAATTTTGTTTAGAATTTATAATAAATACCTCCCCCCACCGCCAAATGCCGAGCCGTAGCATTCCCACCACTCACCGGCGTAAGCGTTTGATGCCATGAAGTATGCAACGCCAGCTCAATCGCAGGGCTAAGCGCCCAGCCGGCAGAAGCCTCCAGCCAACCGCTCAGGTGGCGGGGTTCTACTTGATTGCCGGAGGTGGCCAGTCGGCGCACACGGCGTAGGTTGAGGCCCTCTAGTCGCGAAGTTGCGTTTATTTCCATGTCGCGATCGACGACCCAGTTGGCAGCCAGACCGCCGCCCACGTTTGCCGAAAATGATCTCCAACGCGCAAACCGGTAATTGATGCCAAAGGGGACTTGCACCACCTGCAATTGCTGCCGGTTGTCGATGCGCACGGGCACCGCCCTGCCGGGCGTGACGGGCCTGTCGCTACTTCTGAAAAAGTCCACTTCGCAGTCAATCCGACCGTAGCCCGAAGGTACGCTCAGCGCGTAGGTACTCTCAATTGTGTTGTCGGCCGCAGGTCGCTCAAGTTGCGGGTCGTATAATAAGCGGGAGTTTAGCTGCGTATGCAATTCCAAATTGTACGTGCCTACGCCGGAAAAAAAACGCCATTTGCGGTACGCTATTCCTGTGCGAACACTCCAATCGCGGCGGCGAGATAATTTTTCTTGTAAAGCCGCGTATGCGGGAATTTCGCTTTGCGCTGACAATAAATCCGCCTGTAGGGGATATACGCCTGATATACCTACCCACCAATGGGGCGCGCGAATGACGCGGGAAGTAACTGTCGGTATTGCCGGCGCCGGGTTTTCCAGCAGGGTAAATGCTGCATTAGGTAGCAATGGGACATCTTTGTCCGGCACAATCGTCGACGTTGAGAATACTTGGTTTGGCTGGAATGGAGTTTCGGCTGTAACTTCTAGCGTCTTTTCAGCTATAGGTAGTGAGAGAGTAGCGCGTTTTTTTGGTGTCAAATGGGAAGCATTATTTACAAAATCAATAGGAACCATATCTTCACAAGGCTCCGGCACGACCTTTTGTGTAGCGAGTGCTGTAGTCGTTTGTTGGTTGGGAAGCGGGGTGTCTACACCCTGGGCCGGCCTTTGCAAAACCCAGGCCAGCAGGGCCAACGCCGTGACTCCTGCCCCCAGCCACCACCAGAACAATATGCGGCGGCGCCTGCGCTGCTGTAAGGCAGCCCGGATGCCTGCCCATACCTCTCCGGAGGGGTTATCCCAGCCGCCCCCGGCCTCGGGTATATCGGCATTAGCCGCTTTAATCCATTCTTCATCTCTCATCTCTCATGTTTTATCGGCCAGCCTGGAGGCTGCCAGTTTCCGGAGCATTTTTTTAGCTTTCAGCAATTGGGTTTTGGAGGTATTGACGCTAATTCCCAGGCCGGCGGCAATGTCGGCATGGGAATAGTTTTCGAGTACAAATAAGTTAAGAACGGTGCGATAGCCGACGGGTAATTGTTGTAATAACATCGTCAACGTCTGGGCATCGAGAGGGAAAGGGGTTTCATCCGGTTCTTCGTAGGCTTCTTCGGGCGGTTCCCGGCTCACGGTTACCAGTTTTTGCCGGCGCAAATGCTGTAATATCACGTTGAGTATCACCCGTCTGATCCAGGCGCCCAAGGGACCTTCTCCTTTGAACTGGTGTAAATCGGCAAAGACCTTGATGAATCCATCCTGTAAAAGATCTTCGGCTTCTTCTTTGTTGCCCGCATAACGCAGGCATAGGCGAAACATGGTCGTCTTGTACTTTTCGTATAGCGACTTCTGGGCCTTCGCATTTCCTTTGCGGCAACCCTGCAGCAGATATTGATCGCCAGGGTCCAATGATCGGTTTTATAGCCTGATTGGTGCTATACCAAGGTAAGAAGTTGCCTGAAAAATATAAAAAAAGATTACGGCTGAATGAGTACTTTGAAAAGCCCCGTATGCCCGGCCATGCGCAGTTGGATGAAATAAATGCCGGGTTGCAACTGGTCGACAGGGAAAGTATGTTGCATCTCAAGGCCTGATTTGAATATTCGACGCGGCGCCAGGATAGGCCGCGAACTCATGTCAAGCATCGCCACTTCTACTTCTCCTTCGAGCGGGTTTTTGATGGTAAAAGTAACGCTGGAATTGGCAGGGTTTGGAGATATAGTCACTGAAAGTTCATTCAGGATAGGGTCAAACGCTGAAACCGTGGCGCAATCGTCGGCTATATACTGCGAAACATTACTGCGAATGGAAGGCAACATCGCATAAAGTGTTGTGCCAGGGCACTCTGTGGCGCAGCCGTCGCGGTGGCCGCTGATGCGATCTAATATCAAGCCCGAAGAAGCGTGAAAAGCGCTGTCGAGCGGCAGGATATCGGCATCGCAGCTTTTCCAGGCTAAAAGCGACTGCAGGCTGTTGAGGGCTGTATCAGCCGGGGTAACCGATGTAAAAGTGCCTAACATGCAAATGCCCATCGTGCCGCCGTTGGCGCCGCAGAAGTGAGCGCCAAGGATATTATCACCGCGGCCTTCGTACACTTGTCCGTTGGGGTCGATAAGCCAGTTGTAGCCGATATCAGCCCAGCCATTACCATTGACGTGAAAATCCCATATAGAACGCACTACTGCCGGCCAGTCGGAAGATATATTGGCCCCTGCTGAATGATGTACGATGAGGTGTTTGACGACCGTACTGCTTGGAGTTGGGTTGGGCGGGCAGTTGCCGGAAGGGCACCACTGGTTGCGGGTCATATAAGCCGGCTGCACACAGGGGCAGGCGAGGCTTTCCAGCGTGCCGGAAGGCTCTACATTGGCTTGATCGGTAAGGCCTGGGCTAAAAAAATGGCACAGCAATTGCTGGGGCGATACTATTGCGCCGGTTACTGCAAGCTGGAAAAAGCGGCTTGAGGGATCGGCAAAAATTTGCTCGCTGATTATTTTATCGGGATTGTGGGCCTCTCTTTTCAGTCGTTGCCAATTTTCCCATCGATGGCCATCTGTTGAAAAGCGCACACGGATTATTGCTCCGGCATCCTCCCATTCTACAAAAAAAGACAAAAATGGCGATATATCTGTCAGTGGGATAGCGGTGGGTGTTGATTGCCAGAAATGGTCGTTCTCCGCGCCAACTGCCAGGCGCAACACTTCGCGATTGCCGGAGTGTTGCGCCTGTAGAAGTTGACAGCTCACCACCAAAAAGAAAGCAACAACAGCCGCTTTGGTCATAGCTTTATATCTTATTAACGAGTCTGTTTATCATTTCTACGCCCTGGCGGTCGATTAACTTCACCAGGTAAGCGCCGCTTTGCAAATCGCGGATATCATACCACTGGTCGGTTGCGTAGTCGAACTGACGCACCAGCTTGCCCGTCAGGTCAAAAACCTGTACGCGCGAAGCGGCATTGTTTTCTGATACCGTAAACATGCCATTGCCGGGGTTGGGATATACGGCGATAGATTCCCAGATGGCTTCGTTTACGCTGGTGGGCATTGTATTAAGATAATACAGGGCGGAAGCCGTATTACTGGCATTATTCACATCTGTCACCACCACTTCGATGATAGCCATGCCGGCAATACCGTTGGGATAAACGTGAACATCCATGATACTCTCTTCCTGGGGGCCCAGCACAACTTCCTGCGAAGCCACTGTAGGCAGGTAGCACTGATTTTTATCGCAGACGGCAACACTCCATCCTTCGGTCATTTCTATCACCGTTCTTTCCCAGCGATAGGTTCTAACCTGGGGCAGTGTATTTTTAGCAATACTGTGCCCGATGCCTTCCACATCATTGGGCATCACATTACTAACAATCACCACATCGGGTGTAATAGTTACTTGGGCCGACAGGCCAATGCCGAAAGCCATACAGAGCAGAACGAGTATATTTTTTTTCATGGTTAAATGCTTTTTTAAGATTTGGGCAAAAATAAAGAATAAACAAGTTCTAAAAAAAATCAGTCCCGTTGAGTCAACAACGGGACTGATTGTGGTTTGTGTCGTACAATAGACGAATTAACGGGTCACCGCAAATTTTCTGCTGATGCCTTTTTCGTCGCTTTGCAGCGTCACGTAGTACAAGCCATTGCTATATGCAGAGGCATCGATACGTACAGTGTGTTGGCCGGCATTGTAGTTGCCTGAAACAGCCGTAGTAATCTTCTGGCCCAACGCGTTATAGATGCTGATCTGGAGCGGCATCGACTCGCTGAGGTCGAATTGCAGCATCAGTTCGCTGCTTACAGGGTTGGGGAAGAGGTTCAGTTGGCTTACTTCCGTCAATTCGGGAACGGATACTGCTTCCTGGTAGCCGAAGGGGCTGTTGGCATATTCTTCAAACGTACCGCCCGAAACTACGATTGTACCATCGGGTTCTTTCAGGCGATAATAGCCCGTGCCGTACTGGCAGCAGATGCCGTCGCCCCAGTCGTCTACTACTACTACTTCGTAGCAAGCATCAACTGGCAGAGTCACTTCCTGGGTATTGAGCGAATTGGCTGCATAGGCGCCGGGGTTGCTGGCCGTAGCTACGCGAGCGCCGCCGCCATTAGGGCCTACTACCGTATTACCTCCGGAAGCAACCACGTTGCCTGCATCGTCCTTGATATACCAGAACGTTTCATAGCCATATTGGTCGCACTTCACTTCCATGGTCAGCACTTGTTCGTTGGTAATGTCGTCGCTGCGGAAGAAAGAAGCGGAATACGAGTTGTCATCGGCATACTCGTCTACTTCGCCGTTGATAGTAGTAATCACGAAATCTACATCGGCGTCGTCGGTGAGGGTAATTTCATCGAGCGTTACGTTGGCATAATTGCCGGTAGTGATGCTACCCGTCCAGGTGTAAGTCTGAACTAATACGCCATTTACTGACACTTCGATTACTGCAGAAGTGATTTCATTAGCGCCCGCGTTTTGGATCAAAATTTCGGGGGCATAAGTGAGTTCGAGGCAGAATACGCCCGATTCGCCGGTATAAGTAACGATACGCGCGCTGTTGTTGATCGTAGAAGCGCCGAATACCTCAAACGGGTGAGCGCTTTCTGCGCCGAATTCGGCGCCGGTAAACAGCGTTTCGCCTTCGTCGGTAACGAGGCTGAAGCTGCCATTGCCATATGTACAGCAGATACCATCGCCGTAAGCGTCATAAATCTTGAACTCGAAGCAGCCGTCGGCGGGCAGCAGCACATCGTGCGTATAAGTAGTATTGCCGCTATAAGCGCCAGGTGCTACATCGCCGGTGAAAATGCCGGGGTTACCGCCCGAAGCAATTGCGTTGCCGTTGCCGTCGAGCAATTCCCAGTAAGTTTCTACGCCGTATTGGTCGGTTGTCACCTCTACCGTAGCATTGTTGCGATCGATTTCGGGACCGAGGTTAACGTTGACGACGGTAGCGTCGTTAGACGTATCTTCATCGGCGACGCCGTTAACCGTGCTGATGCGGATCTCGATTTCCGAGTTTTCGATAAGCGTAACCTCGCTGAATTCTACGTCAGCGAAGTAGTAAGTCTCCAGGTTGCCTGCATATTCGATCGTCTCAACCAGGTTGCCGTTGATGATCAGGTCGAGCGTAGCCGACGTGAGCGCCGTGAGGCCCAGGTTTTGGATTTTTGCGGAAGGCGCAAAGGTAATTGCATCGCAGAAGGTGCCTGTGAAGCCCTCATACTTGAGGATACCCGCGTTGTTGTCGCCAAACTGGTACAAGCAGTCGCCGTTGGCCGCATACAGGGCATCGACGCCTACCTGGCCAATTTCGTTGATAATGCGGTTGGGGCAAACGTGGTAGATCGTCGGGAAATAAGATATCTCCAGCAGATCGCCGATTGCTGCGTCATCGATGATGGGGAACGGCGTACCTTCCACCCAGTTGCCCTGCGAAGCGGCAGTCTGGCCCAACAAATCGGCCATACCGGTGCTAGGGTCGCCTTCGATCCAGAGCACCATCATTTCGTCGGTGCCGTTGGGGCCGTAGGTGTTGTACAGATTTTCCAGTGCGTGCGTATTGTGGTAGTTCCAGCAAGGGCCGCACCAAGTAGCTGATACGTCGATAACTACGGTTTTACCCTGATCGAGCAGGTCGTAGAGTTCCCAGGTATTGCCGTTAATATCCGTACCGGTAAAATTGGGTACGATACTTCCGGATGCCATCTGGGCGTTTAACTGTGCGCCGAAGAGCGCCAGAAAAGCAAAAAGCGTAAAGATTTTCTTCATAACCGATAGCCTGTTTAAATGATATTGAAATGTTGCTAAAATTCAAAATGAGTTTCCAAGTGGGCAAAGATAAACATTGTACTTATTCTGCTACAATGATAAATCGTATATATTGATGTATAACATCCGACAAATGGTGTTTTAATTAATTCTTTTGTAAACATTTATCGAAAAGGCATAAGCATGACGTTCGTCTGTGGGGTGATTTTCTTGTTCTACAAGCTCCCATTCTGCCCAATTTACTTCAGGAAAAAAAGCGTCGCCTTCAAAATGGTGGTGTACGATAGTGAGGTACATCAAGTGGGCAAGGTGAATCGACTGTTGGAATACCTGGGCGCCTCCCAGAATAAAAACCAGGGGTTCATCGGCCAGTAGCTGCAGCGCTTCGGCTATGCTGTGCGCTTGCTTACAATTGCTACACAAAGCGAGGTTTTGGCTGTTGGAAATGATCACATTTTTATAATCTGACAATAGTGCGTCGGCTGCTTCGAAGCTTTTTCTGCCCATAATAAAAGGCGCGCCGGAGGTTGTGCGCCAGAAATGTTCCCAATCGGCGGGCAGATGCCAGGGCAGGCGGTTGTGCAGGCCTATTACCCGGTTTTCACTCATAGCTGCGATAAGGGCAATTTGCTTTTTCACAGGTATCTGATTTATAATGCTCGTCAACCATAACGGTATTACTATCGTTGTGTTACAAAGCACGTGCAATTTCCCTAATTTTGCGCACTAATAAAACAATAGCTCATGAGCCGGCGCTGGTTAGAAACCGAACAAAAAGCTCTGGAAATCAACTTAGACCCGTCTATTTACGGCACTTTCGCCGAAATAGGCGCAGGGCAGGAAGTGGCGCGTTACTTCTTTCAGGTGGGAGCCGCAGCGGGTACGATCGCAAAAACTATGTCGGCATACGACAAGGTGTATTCCGACCATATTTACGGTTCTGAGCCGAGCGGAAGGTATGTTTGCGAAAGCCGCTTGTATAAAATGCTCGACCACGAATACGAGCTGATGTTTGCCCGCCTGCGCCACGAGCGACCCGATACCAACTTTTTTGTTTTTGCAGATACCGTGTCGGCCCTGAATTATCAGCGCACCATCAAAGGAAACGGCTGGATGGGACTTCGCTTTCAACTTCATCCTGGCAGTGAACCCAACGACCTGGTATTGCATGTGCGCCTGCTCGACAACGACAATCACCTCCAGCAACAAGCCATCGGCATCCTGGGCGTCAACCTGATCTATGCCTGTTATCGCTACCCCAACGACCCGGAAGTTTTGCTCCAATCGCTTTACGACGGACTGCGCGGCCGCGCCAGGATAGATATGGTGCGCCTCACCGGTCCCGATTTTGAATCGGTAGATAATCGACTGCTCTGCCTTTGGCTGGTGAAACACGGACTCACGGAAGTAGCCATGTTCGGCCCCGACCGACGCTCGATGCACCCCTCCGAATCTATTTATAAAAAAGATGCATTGGTGGTCCGCGGCAGTTTTCGCCCACCCACCCTGGTCAACCTCGATATGTTGCGCGCCGGCTTCCAGCAATTCAGGCAAGACCCCGATGTGGATGCCTCAAAAAGCTGCCTGCTCACCGAGATTACCCTCGATAACCTGCGCGCCGAAGGCGAGCTGGACGAACAGGATTACCTCGACCGCGTAGAATTACTCAACGCTCTGGGGCAAATGGTGCTGATCACCGATTGCAGGGAATACCAAAAACTAATCACTTACCTGTCGGAATTCAAAATAAACCGTCTGGGATTGGTTACGGGCGTACGCGAATTGCTCGACCTCGTGAATGAAAAATACTACCACAACCGGGAAGGCAGCCTGTTGGCGGCTTTTGGCGAACTATTCACCGCCAATGTGCGGATGTACGTATACCCGGCTATGCAGGAAGGCAGCGACGAACTGATGACAGCCCGGCATATGCCCATTCCGGAAGGTATCAAATTTATCTATCAGCACCTGCTCGATAATCGCCAAATAGAAGATGTGACGGGTTATAATCCCGAGATTTTGCACATATTCTCTAAAGAGGTATTGTCTATGCTTCAGCAGGGCGAGCCGGGCTGGGAGGCCATGGTGCCGGCTAAAGTAGCTACGCTCATCAAGGAAAAATGCCTTTTTGACTTTCCTTCTGAGCGAATGGAATTTGAGTATTGATTTTACATATTACAACCGACTATATGCGTCTTCTGTTAGGAATGATACTACTTGTATGGACGGCTTGTTCGGAGCCCGCAGACAATAGCGGCCGGCCGGCCGGCGCCCCGGTATCGCTGGCCAAAACGCCTGCTGAACCCTCCCCAAAGCCATCAGTTGCGTTCGATACGGATTATCTCATGGGGCGGTTTGACCCGGCCAAACACCCCGATTTTGCGCTTGTGGCGGCATCGTTTGCCAGCCGCGAGGGTATGTATCTGCGCAAAGACACCTATGAAGCTTTTCAACGAATGCACGAAGCTGCCAAACACGACGGCATCAACCTGCTCATAATTTCGGCCACCCGCAATTTCGATTATCAAAAAGGACTTTGGGAAGCCAAATGGACCGGCCGCAAGCAAGTGGACGGGCAAGATTTGTCGAAAACGATACCCGACCCCAAAAAACGCGCCCTGAAAATACTGGAATACAGCGCTATGCCCGGCGCCTCTCGCCACCATTGGGGCACGGATATCGACCTCAATTCGCTGGAAGATGAACATTTTCTCACCGGCGAAGGTAAAAAGGTATATGGCTGGCTGGTAGCTAATGCCCCTGCTTTCGGCTTTTGCCAGCCTTATTCGGCGGGGCGCACTACCGGTTACCACGAAGAAAAATGGCACTGGTCGTATACGCCTGTTGCCGCCCAACTTACCCAATTAGCCGCTGAAAAACTGCAAGACCGAATGATTACCGGTTTTGCCGGCGCAGAAGCCGCCCCCGCTATCCGGGTGGTGGAGAATTATGTGCTGGGAATTAATCCGGAGTGTAATTAATCGATGCTGAATGTTTGATGCTGAATGTTGAATTTTTTTCAATGTATAATTAATTGCCAATCAAACATCAAACATCAAACATCAAACATCAAACAATGGCTTACACCGAATCCACCATGCTGCCCTTGGGAACAAAGGCGCCACATTTTGCACTTCCTGATACCGTGAGCGGAAAGATAGTTTCGCTCGATGATATCATTTCCGATAAGGCCACAGTGGTCATGTTTTTGTGCAACCACTGTCCTTATGTAGTGCATGTAAACCCCGAAATAAGCCGGCTGGCTCCCGAATATCAGGCCAAAGGCGTCAGTTTCGTGGGCATCAGTTCGAATGACGTAGTGAAATACCCCGATGACGGCCCCGACAAGATGAAAGAAACCGCCGTCCAGGCCGGATATACATTTCCTTACCTGTACGATGAATCGCAGGAAGTAGCCAAGGCTTATGATGCCGCCTGTACGCCTGATTTTTATGTTTTTGACGGCAATCGCAGGTTGGTATACCGGGGGCGTCTCGACCGTTCGCGCCCAGCCAATCAGGAGCCCCTCGACGGTCGCGATTTGCGCGCGGCTCTCGATGCCGCTCTTGAAGGCCGCCCTGTCGATGAGAAGCAATACCCCAGCGGAGGGTGCAATATTAAATGGAAATAAGTAATTTACAGGCCTTAAATGTCAACCGACTCATATGAATCACAATCGACGCATTCGCAATATTGCCATCGTAGGCATCCTCCTACTTGCGGTTATTTTTATTTTGTATCGCACCAACGTATTGGGAGGTAAAGAAGAAGCGGAAACAACTGCCGCTCCATCCGCTGCCCCTAAAGGTAGCCCATTCGGCGAGGGCCCTGTGCCGGTAAAGGCCATGCGCATCTCTAAAGGCACACTTGACGACTATATACTCGTAAACGGGTCTACTTCTCCTAATGAAGAAGTAACCATCAGTAGTGAGGTACCCGGCAAAGTGGCGAAAATCTTGTTTAAAGAAGGAACTACGGTTAAGAAAGGAACCCCGCTTGTTCAACTCGACGTATCGGAATTGCAGGCGGAACGCAAGCGCCTGGAAGTGCAGAAAGAACTCAATATCAAAATTGCGGAGCGTCTCAAAGCGCTCTACGAAAGAGAAGGCGTGAGTCTCCAGGAATACGAAGTGGCCAAAGCCGAAGTAGAAAAAGTAAAAGCCGAAATTGCCCTCAACGACGCCCAGGTAGAAAAACGGACCATACGGGCGCCATTCAGCGGCAAATTGGGCTTGCGCCAAATTAGCGAGGGTAGTTACCTCTCCCCAGGCAGCCCTATTATCTCGCTGGTGAATATCAACCCCATACAACTCGAGTTTTCGGTGCCCGAGCGATATTCACAAGTCGTCAAACCCGGCACGCGCGTACAATTTAAACTCGACGGCGTGGCCGGCAATTTCAATGCCACGGTGGCCGCCGCCGAACCCAATATAGACGCCGCTACCCGCACCTACAAACTCAAAGCTTCCGCCCCTAATGATCGCGGACTGATTTTGCCTGGCGCTTTCTCTACCGTCACCGTCAGCCTCCAATCTTATGCGGCAACTATTATGATACCCACCGAAAGCGTAGTACCCGAGTTGGGCGGCAAGAAGGTGTACGTATATCGCAATGGCAAAGCACAGCCGGTAAATATTGAAACCGGTCTGCGCCAGGATGCAGACATCCAGGTAATCAGCGGCTTGCAAGAAGGAGACACTTTGATCACTTCCGGCGTATTGCAGATCAAGCCGGGCGCAGATGTTACCATTACTTCCATGCAATAAACCGTGTAGCGAATGAGCAGTTTATCATCCACCAGCATACAACGCCCCGTATTAGCCACCGTAATGGCGATAGCTATCGTGCTTTTCGGCTTTATCGGCCTGAGCTACCTGGGCATTCGCGAATACCCCAGCGTTGATCCGCCCATTGTGACGGTCTCGACCTCGTATATCGGCGCCAATGCCAATATTGTCGAATCGCAGATTACCGAGGTCGTCGAGGAGTCGGTCAACGGTATCGAAGGTATCCGCTCGATCACTTCCGTGAGTCGCGACGGCCGCAGTACGGTGACCGTTGAATTCAACCTGGAGCGCGATATCGAGGCCGCCGCCAATGATGTACGTGACAAGGTATCGCAGGTGGTTGGCCAATTGCCCATCGACGCCGACCCCCCTGTGGTAGCCAAAGCCGACGCCGACTCGCAGCCTATTGTCTTTATCAATATCCGGAGCGACCAGCGTTCGCTGCTGGAATTGAGCGATATAGCCGAAAATACATTTAAAGAACGCCTGCAAACCATCAACGGCGTCAGTGAAATCCGTATCTGGGGTCAGAAGAAATACGCCATGCGACTGTGGATAGACCCCAAAAAACTGGCCGCTTATCAACTTACTTCGCTTGACGTGCGCAACGCCCTGCAGCGCGAAAATATCGAATTGCCCTCTGGTAGCGTAGAAGGCAATACCACCGAGTTGACCGTGCGCACCCTAGGGCGTCTTACTACCCCCGAAGAATTTAATAACCTGATCCTCAAGTCGGAAAACGGCAATATTGTGCGCTTTCGCGATATAGGTTTCGCCGAATTGGGGCCCGAAAACCTGCGCACCATCCTCAAACGCGACGGCGTACCGATGGTGGGCAATGCCATCACCCCGCAACCCGGTTCCAATCACATAGAGATAGCCGACGAGGTATACAAGCGGCTTGAACAGATCAAAAAAGATTTGCCCGCCGATATTCAGGTGGGGATTGGCTTTGACACGACCGAGTATATCCGCGCCTCTATCAAGGAAGTGGAAGAAACGATATTGATGGCCTTCGTGCTTGTGGTGATGATTATTTTCCTGTTTTTGCGCGACTGGCGCAGTACGGTGATACCTGCACTGGCTATCCCTATCTCGCTCATCGGCGCATTTTTCATCATGTACCTCGCCGGGTTCTCCATAAACGTATTAACCTTGCTGGGCATCGTCTTGTCTATCGGTATCGTGGTTGACGATGCGATAGTGGTACTCGAAAATATTTATGCCAAAATAGAAAAAGGCATGACCCCCATGCAAGCGGCCATAGTGGGGTCCAAGGAGATCTTTTTTGCCGTACTGGCCACCACAGTAGCGCTGGTGTGCGTATTCCTGCCCGTTATTTTTCTACAGGGGCTCACCGGCCGCCTTTTCCGCGAGTTTGGCGTAGTAATTGCCGGCGCGGTCATCATTTCGGCATTCGTAGCCCTTTCGCTTACGCCCATGCTTTCGTCGCGCATCCTAAAGCAACGCGATCAGCACCCCTGGTTTTACCGCGTTACCGAGCCGTTTTTTGTGGGTCTGACCAATGCCTATTCCTGGACCCTCGACCGCTTCCTGCGCGTGCGCTGGCTGGCCGTAGTGATCATGATTGTGGCAGGCTATCTGATCTACTCGGTGGGCAGTAGCCTGTCTGCAGAACTGGCGCCTCTTGAAGACCGCGGCAGGTTGCGAGGTTTTGCAACTGCGCCCGAGGGCTCAACCTTCGAATACATGGAAGCCTATATGGACGATCTCGTCGAATTGGTGCAAAAAGAAGTTCCCGAATTAGAAGGGCTCATCTCGGTTACTTCGCCTGGCTTCGGCGCGTCCTCTTCTGTGAATACCGGTTTCCTGAATATTATATTGTCTGATGCCGAAAAAAGAGAACGTTCTCAAAAAGAGATACTCGGCGCGCTCTCGCCCAAGGTAATGAATATGACCGCCGGGCGCACCATTATCACCCAACTCCCCACCATCGGCGACCAGCGCGGCGGACTGCCGGTGCAGTTTGTCATCCAGGCGCCCAACTTCGACAAGCTCAAAGAAGCGGTGCCCGCATTCCTGGGCGCTGCCCGCCAGGATTCTACTTTTACTTTTGTGGATGTAGACCTGAAATTCAATAAACCCGAAATCCGCATCGATATTGACCGGCAAAAAGCCCAGGACCTGGGCGTTTCGGTACTAGATATTGCGCAAACCCTGCAATTGGGTCTTAGCGGACAGCGGTTCGGCTATTTTCTGTTGAATGGCCAACAGTACCAGGTGATTGGACAAATCCAGCGGGGCGACCGCAACAAACCCATCGACGTGCGATCGTTATATGTGCGCAACCGCGCCGGCAACATGGTACAGCTCGACAACCTGGTTACCTTGGTTGAGCAAACTACGCCGCCTACCTTGTATCGCTTCAATCGCTTTGTGTCGGCCACGATCTCGGCGGGTCTTGCCGACGGCAAAACCATCAGCGACGGTATCGCCTCTATGGAAGCTATTGCCGACAAAGTACTCGATGATAGTTACCAAACGACCCTCACCGGGGAGTCCAAAAACTTTGCCGAGAGTTCTTCCAGCCTGATTTTCGCCTTTCTGTTGGCCATCGTACTGATCTACCTCGTATTGGCGGCACAGTTCGAAAGTTTCGTCGACCCGCTGATTATTATGTTTACAGTACCGCTGGCACTGGTGGGCGCCATTGTCTCGCTTTGGTATTTTGAAGAAACCCTCAATATCTTCAGCGAAATCGGCATTATCATGTTGGTGGGGCTGGTGGCCAAAAACGGTATCCTTATCGTAGAATTCGCCAACCAGCGAAAAGAACAGGGGCTCGACCACCTGGCAGCTATCAAAGACGCCTCGGCTTCGCGCCTGAGGCCTATCCTCATGACCAGCTTGTCGACTATTCTCGGTACGCTGCCCATCGCCCTGGCACTGGGCGCCGGCGCCGAAAGCCGCGTATCGATGGGTATTGCCGTCATCGGGGGACTCATTTTCTCTTCGCTGCTTACGCTCTACGTCGTACCGGCAATTTACACCTACCTCTCCGGCAAATCGGCCAATGTGCACGCACTGGAAGAAGTAGAAACGCAAAAAGTAGACGCTGTTTGATGAAAGGTTGGTAACAAATGCTGCTATTTTGGTATTCATAAAAAACAAAATACCCCTGCACTATGCAAAACCTTTCATTCCCGCTCGATTTCTCGTTTAAGATATCGACGCTTTCTAACGACTTCTCCGCCAAAGACGCCAAAGGACAAACGGTAGCTTATGTGCGGCAAAAAATGCTTAAGCTCGTTGATGAAATTACGGTCTACAACGATGAGACAAAATCCATCGTGCAGGCTACCATTAAAGCCAACAAATGGATCGATTTCTCGGCCACCTATACTTTTACCAATAAAATGGGAAAAGAAATCGGCCGTATAGCCCGTAAAGGCTGGGCTTCGATGTGGAAAGCACACTACGAGATTTTTGACGAAAACCAGAAACCGGATTTGATCGTTCGGGAAGAAAATGCCTGGATAAAAGTTGGCGATGCCCTTTTTAGCGAAATACCTATTGTGGGTTTGTTGACCGGATATCTCTTCAACCCCTCCTACATCGTAAAAAGACCGGACGGCACGGAAGTGGTGCGGCTGAAAAAAGAACCTTCCTTCTGGGGGCGTCGTTTTTCGGTGAACAAGCTCAGCGAATTTGAAGCCGGTGAAGAAGAGCGCATCTTGCTGGGACTCATGATGATGATACTACTCGAAAGACGCCGGGGATAACCTGGTATTCATAGAAAAAATCTACCTTTGACGGGCGCTTTCCATGACGGCAGGCGCCCTTTTTTTGCCAAACAATTTTTAACACAAGCATTGTAGCGAAAACCGACCAGGCACAGTGCCCAAACACGTTTCATGAAAAGGCGACTATCCGGCTTTTACAAAAAGCTGCGGTTTATACTCAGCGAGCGCAATTCTTTTTTATTCACCGGCTTTTATAAATATTTTTATTCACCTAAAAAAGGATCGCTTGCCTATCTGTTGAGCGAATATTCTTCAAACCAAAAAGGCGATTTTACCGTCATTCAAATCGGCGCCAACGATGGAATCACACACGACCCTATCCACAAATTTATCAAACGCGACAACTGGAAGGGCGTGTTGCTGGAGCCGCAAAAACACGTGTACGACGAATTCTTATCAAAGATATACCGCAAAAACAAAGGCATCGTTACCCTAAACGCCGCTTTGGGCGAAAAAGACGGATATCTCAACCTGTACAAAATAGGCTTTAGCAATGCCCGCTGGGCCACCGGACTGGCCACTTTTGACAAAGAAGTGCTTGTGAAAGCCTTTGAATCGGGGCATGTAGCTCGAAACGCCGCTAAGGAAAAAATTGCGGTCCCGGCAAATCAAGAGGAGCTAATCGTCACGGAAAAGGTGCCCCTGATCAGCGTTGAAAAGTTATTGTCGACGTATCATATCGATAAAATAGACCTTCTGCAAATTGACACTGAAGGTTTTGATTATCAAATTATTAAATTATTTAAAATTGAAAAAACAAAACCCCGTTTGATTGTCTTTGAAAGCAGTCATTTATCAAAAGACGAACTGGAAGAATGTATTGCCCACCTCAATAACAACAATTACCAAACAATAACCTCGGGCCCCAATACGATTGCCATGCTCAAACCGCTAAACGGCTATGATTATTTTTTTAATATTTAATGCCCAATCATTCAGCATTAAACATCAAACATTAAACATCATTCATCATTCCACCCTGAACGGCGTAAACCGGGCAAAAAGCTCCTCGCTGTACCAGCCCAATTCGCGGGTTTTGCGCACCACCTTGCTATGGTATTCACTCTGATAAGCATAAGCCTGCATATCTTTGCTGCTTGCCCACCAACTGAAAGTAGCCTGTTGGATGAGGGGCAGCTCACCAATGCCCATCGCCATTAACAATCCCTGGCGGCCGGCCACCGAGCGGCTCACAGGAGGCACAAAGCGCCAGAAGCGCCACAAATGCTTGCGGCTGATAGTAGCGCGTGTAAGCACGCAGACAGGGTCATCCTCTGTTGCAGAGGCATTCACGAGGAAGGGAGCCCGTCCGTCCCAACTGCCATGCACCATAGTAGTATGCATAAATATAGTCTGAAAATCTTCGCTGACTTTTGCGCATTCGCCAAACAACTCGCCGTGAGCCAGGAATTGGACTGCCGCCTGTTCGTCGCGCCAAACGCATAAGAGCGCATACATCCCGAAATTGGGCCATATACTGAAGCCGTTGCCACCGCCGCTTCCCAGCATTTTACCGAATTGTAGTCCCTCGGCCCCTTTTAGCATACCGGGAGAAAGCCCCATCAACTGGAAGGCCCTCCAACGGCGGCGCAGCCCGGTAAAGCGAAAAATGCTCATCGTGACCACCTGCGGGTCGTCACTCCTCTTCTCTATCCCTTGGGTTTGCATATCTCGTAAAGCTTATAAGTTTGCAACAATTCAATGCCGCGAATGTTGGGGTTAAAACGGGTCATTTTAAGGTTTTAAAAATATTTTCCGGGGTAAATATGTTCCCAATGCATCTTCTGTGCGTTATTTTCGTTGTTTAAATGCCATAAGTGATCAAAAACATGAAAGCACTAATAACCCTGTTGTTGATGAGCTGCGCCGTCGCTGCCTGGTCTCAGAGCATCGAAGAACTGGAACAGCAACTCAGCCAGGCTGAAAATAGTAAGGATAAGATGCACCTGGCATTAAAGTTGGGGGAATCTTATTTGCGCTCGGATGCAGACAAGGCGCTCGAATACGGCAAGCAGTCGCACAATCTCGCCACGCAACTCAAGCAAAACGCCATGGCTGCCCGCTCAGCTTTTCTGGTAGCGCAAGCCTATGAGCGTAAAAACGACGACCGCAATGTGGAAGTATGGATGCGCAGCGCCCAGAATTTCGCCATGAAAGCCGGCGATTCCGACCTTATTATCAGAAGCGTTGACCGGCGCAGCCGACTGGCCGAAAAGGTGCGCAACTACCGCCGCGCCTACGAGATCAACCAGGAAGCCTTCGCCTTTTTCAGCAATAAGGGTACCAGCATCAGCGACCTGGAAAGCAAGTACGAAACCCAAAAGCTCCAGATCGAAAAAGAGAAAAAAGAACTCGAAAAAGAACGCGACAAACTAGCCTTTGAGGTGGCTAACCTGGAAGTAGAGCGCGACCAACTGACAACCGACAAGTCGTCGCTGGAACAACGCCAGGAACAGCTGGTGCGCGAAAAGCAAAAGGTAGAACAGGAAATTTCTACCAAAGAAGAAAAACTGGCGGAAGTTTCTACGGAAAAAGAAAAAGCCGTAGAGATCATCAGGAAAAAGGAAGAAGAAGTCAAAGACCTCACCCGGGAAGCGCTCGAACAACGCACCGTACTGGCAGAAACAGAACTGGACCTCAAAGAAACCCAACTCGTTGCCGAGCAAAACCGCAACCTGCGCAATCTCACTTTTTTTGCCGCAGGTTTTATCCTGGTATTAGCCATGCTCTTTTACGGTCGCTTCCGCTCTAACAAAAAAGCCAACAAAATACTGGCCGGTAAAAACGCGATTATCGAAAACGAACGAAAGCGCTCTGATGAACTTTTGCTCAATATCCTGCCCGCCACTATCGCCGGCGAACTCAAGGAATTTGGCAAGGCCCGTGCCCACCGCTACGAAGAAGTAACGGTGTTGTTTTCCGATTTTCGCAACTTCACGGCTATCGCTGAAAAACTATCGCCCGAAGAACTGGTGGAAGAACTCGACAAGTGCTTCAAAGCCTTCGATTTTATTATTTCCCAATACGAGGATATTGAAAAGATAAAAACCATCGGCGACGCCTATATGTGCGCTTCCGGGTTGACCAACCAGCAGACTTATCCCGATAATATCGTGCGGGCGGCCATCGAGATGCAGGAGTTCCTCCACGAACAAAAGCAAGAGCGCATGCGCCTCGGCAAACCCTTTTTCGAAGCGCGCATAGGCATTCATACCGGTCCCGCCGTGGCTGGGGTAGTGGGTGTGAAAAAATTCGCCTACGACATCTGGGGTGATACCGTCAATATCGCTTCGCGTATGGAAATCCACTGCGAACCCGGCCGCGTCAATATCTCGGAAGTGACTTATAACAAGGTGAGTTATAAATTTGAATGCGAATACCGCGGCAAGGTAGAGGCTAAAAACAAAGGCGCTATCGACATGTATTACGTGATAAAAGAACGCGCCGCCATCGCGGTGTGAAACTCATAAGGCCCGGAAGTTGTTGTATGTAAGCGCTGTTTTATTATTCAACCACAACTACACACGTGGATTTTAAACTCGTCTCACCTTTTCAACCGACCGGCGACCAACCCCTGGCTATTGAACAACTGACACAGGGCATCCGGGAGGGCGAAAAAGCACAGGTATTACTGGGCGTGACCGGCTCCGGCAAAACGTTTACTATTGCCAACGTGGTCTCACAACTGAATCGCCCCACGCTCGTTCTGACCCACAATAAAACCCTCACAGCTCAGCTCTATGGCGAATTCAGGGATTTTTTTCCCGATAACGCCGTGGAGTATTTCGTATCCTATTACGATTATTACCAGCCCGAAGCCTACATTTCGGTGACCGATACTTTTATCGAAAAGGACCTTTCTATTAACGAAGAGATTGATAAACTGCGACTTCGCGCTACTTCTTCGCTTCTTTCAGGCCGGCGTGATATTATTATCGTGGCTTCGGTGTCTTGCATTTACGGTATGGGCAACCCCGAAGATTATAAAACCGGGATCATTCGAATCCACAAGGGGCAAACGCTTTCGCGCAACGGTTTCCTGTACAGCCTGGTAGACAGCCTTTACGCGCGTACCGAAACTGATTTCAGAAGGGCTACTTTCCGGGTGAGAGGCGATACCGTAGATATCAACCTGCCCTATGTAGATTATGGTTATCGCGTGACTTTTTTCGGCGATGAAATAGAAAGCATTGATCGCATAGAACTCGAAAGCGGCAAGCGAATCGAAGGTATGGAAAATGCCGCCATCTTTCCGGCCAACCTCTATATCGCCCCCCGCGAACGCCTGCACCAGATCGTGCGCGAAATCGAAGACGAATTATACGAGCAGGAAAAATACCTGGAGCGCGACGGGCGCTATATTGAAGCCAAACGCATTCGCGAGCGCACTAATTTTGACCTCGAGATGCTCAAAGAACTGGGTTATTGCTCCGGCGTGGAAAATTACTCCCGGTATTTTGACGGCAGAGTTGCCGGCACCCGCCCCTTCTGCCTGCTCGATTACTTCCCCGATGACTATTTGCTGGTTGTGGACGAAAGCCACGTGACTATTCCGCAAATCAGAGGCATGTTTGGCGGCGATCGCTCGCGCAAGCTCAATCTCGTGAATTTCGGCTTCCGCCTGCCCTCGGCAATGGACAACCGGCCGCTTAGCTTTTCGGAATTCGAAACCCTGGTCAACCAGGCCATTTACGTGAGCGCAACCCCCAGCGATTACGAGCTGGAACAAACCGGCGGCGTGATCGTGGAACAACTCATCAGACCCACGGGACTGCTCGACCCACCCATCGAAGTGCGCCCAAGTATTAACCAAATCGACGACTTGCTGGAAGAAGTCAACGAGCGTATTAAAAGCAATGAACGCGTGCTGGTGACCACCCTCACCAAACGCATGGCGGAAGAACTCAGCAAATACCTCAGCAAACTCAGCATCAAGGTGCGCTATATCCACTCGGAAGTAGACACCATGGAACGCGTGGAAATACTTCGCGACCTCCGCCTTGGCGGCTTCGACGTGCTGGTGGGCGTCAACCTGCTGCGCGAAGGCCTCGACCTGCCCGAAGTGTCGCTCGTGGCCATCCTCGATGCCGACAAAGAAGGCTTCCTGCGCAATGCGCGCTCACTGACCCAGACCGCAGGGCGCGCCGCCCGAAATGCCAACGGCCTCGTCATCTTTTATGCCGATACCATTACCGACTCCATGCGCAAAACGATAGACGAAACCAATCGCCGTCGCGAAATACAAATGGCTTACAACGAAGCCAACGGCATCACTCCCCAAACCGTATACAAAAGTAAGGAAGAGATCCTCAACTCGAAATCCATCCTCGATATCCGCGGCGGCAGGAATGCCCAAGCCTATATCGAACCCGATACCCCCAGTCTCGCCGCCGACCCAATCGTGGGTTATATGACGCGCGACCAACTGGAAAAACTCCTGGCCGAAACGGAAAAGAAAATGAAGGCGGCGGCCAAATACCTCGACTTCATCGCCGCCGCACAGTATCGCGACGAGCTTTTTGCCCTGCGCAAACGACTGGGCGAATTGGTATAATTAGTGTCCGTCTTTATAGTCCGATAGCTGCGTTACGCTCGCCCCCAAATCGGTCATTTACGCGAGTAAACTCCCGTTTTTGGGGGCTTCTCGTGCCTTGCTCTCGAACTCTAAAGAGCAGACACTCGACTAAAAGGACAGACACTAATTACTCCGCGCTTGCATTGACGACCAATGTTTTGCATTTTTGCATCAAAATTTTGTAACCATGAGAATTAGAGCAACCCTAACCTTGCTTTTTATCGCTTACAGCCTGGGGATCTTTGCCCAGGGCATCGATTTTTTCCACGGCACCTGGCAGGAAGCCATCGCGGAAGCAAAAAAACAGGATAGAATAATTTTTGTCGACGCTTATGCCGTATGGTGCGGCCCCTGCAAACGCATGGCCAGCGACGTATTCACCAAGGAAGAAGTGGGCCAGTTTTACAATGCCAATTTCGTGAACGTCAAATTGGACATGGAAAGAGGCGAAGGCCTTGAATTTCGCAAAAAATACCCCGTCTCTGCGTTTCCTACCTTGTTTTACATCGACTACAACGGCGATGTAGTGACGCAAGTGCGCGGCGCGCAGGATGCTAGCGGCTTTATCAACCTGGGCAAGCAAGCCCTTGGCAAAGTAGACCGAAGCGTGGGTTATGCCGCCGAATACGATAAAGGCAGCCGCGACCCCGAATTGATGATCAACTACGTGCGCGCCCTCAACAAAGCCGGCAAGCCTAGCATGAAGATCGCCAACGAGTATCTTCGCGCACAAAAAGACCTCACTACCGAGCAAAACCTGCGCTTCATATTAGTTGCCGCCGCTGAAGCCGATTCCAAAGCATTCGACTTACTCGTAGAACATCGCACTAAAATTGCCGCCCTCACTTCGGAAAAAGCGGTGAATGACCAGATACAGGCTGCCTGCGAAAAAACGGTAAAAAAAGCAACCGACTTCCAAAACCGCGAATTGCTGGCGGAAGCGCAGATGAAAATGAAAAAACACAACCCGGCTGCTGCAGAACTTTTTACTGCAAAAAGCGAAATGGACTACGCGATGGCACTGCGCGACGCCAAAGCTTATACGCAAGCAGCTAAAGATTTTATTAAAAAAACGACCGAGAACCGCCCCGCCGAACAATACCGCATCGCCAATACCATTGCCAATACTTTCCGTGACGACGACAAAGCAATGAAAGCTGCAGAAGAATTTGCACACGATGCCGCCAAAGACGGCGGTACCTACGAGCACTATTTTGCTTACGCCAATATTCTTTTTATGAACCAAAAAGAAAACGACGCGCTAAAAGCAGCTAACAAAGCGCTCGAACTGGCCAAAGAAAAAAATCCGCCGGCCGTGCGCATGGTCGAATCGCTCATTCAACGCATTCAAGGATAAACTGATTTTTCATCCCTTTCAATTAATGACTTTATTCATGAAAAAAACTTATGCAACGCTGTCGATGCTGCTCCTGTGCGGCGCGCTTATGGCGCAAGGCGGCATTAAATTTAACGAAGGCCAATGGAACGATCTGCTGGCTAAAGCCAAAGCGCAAAATGCACTCATCTTTGTAGATGCCTACACTACCTGGTGCGGCCCCTGCAAGATGATGGCAAGCCAGGTGTTTACGCAAAAAGAAGTAGGCGATTTCTACAACTCAAAATTTATTAACGCCAAAATCGACATGGAGAAGGGCGAAGGCATCGAGCTGGCCCAGCGTTATACCGTTCAGGCTTATCCGAGCTTCCTTTTCGTTGACGGCGACGGCATGGTAGTCCATCGCGCAGTGGGCTATCAGGAAGCAGAAGCCTTTATCGAACTTGGCAAAGTCGCCTTAGACCCAGGTAAACGCCTCGGCGGCCTCATTTCCAGCTATGAAAACGGCAACCGCGACCCGCAATTCCTCTACGACCTCGCTATGGCGCGTCTTAACGCCATGGACGGCGGCCACCTGCCCGTGGCAGAAGAATACCTGGCTACGCAGTCAGACTGGAATACGCCCCAGAATTTGGAGCTGATCTATTATATCGTTGACAATCCCGACTCTAAGCTGTTTGACTACATGGTGAAAAACCGCGCCGCTTTTGAAGAACAATTCGGACAAGATGCCATTATCGATCGCGTCCAGCAATTGATTATGCAAAAAGCTTTCGCCAACGGCAATGAAGGCGAATCGGCGCTCAGCGAGGTGGACAAAATGTACGCCAAAGTATACCCCGAACAAGCCGCCCGCCTCAGCGCTAACTTCCGTATGAGCTACTACAATATGCTCGGCGACGTGAATAATTTTGCCAAATCAGCAGTGGATTATTTTGACAAATATCCCTCCGACGATTTCAACGAACTCAATAACGTAGCCTGGACTTTCTACGAAAGCATCCAGGATAAAGACATGCTCAAAAAAGCACTCGGCTGGGCCAAACGCTCGGTTGAACTCGAAAACCAGTATTTTAATAACGATACCCTCGCCGCCCTCTATTTCAAACTCGGCGAAAAGAAAAAAGGCAAAAAGGCCGCAAAAACAGCCATCGATATCGCCAAGAAAAATGGCGAAGACTATAGCGGCACCACCCAGCTGTTGGAGCAGTGGGGAGCCAATTAATAAAAATGTTGTCGGTTGTCGGTTGTCCGTTATCCGTTCTTTATGCTTCTAAATAAATATTGAACCGATAACAGAGAACCGACAACAGAGAACAGAAAACAGACCACAACCATGAAATCAACCTTAACAATCCTATTGACCTTCCTCGTAGCAGCCTCCCTGCAGGCACAGCTCGAATTACCGGCGAAAAGCCCGAAAGCAAGTGTGTCTTACCGCGTAGGACTCACCGACGTGACGGTTAACTACTCCAGCCCAGCCGTCAGGGGGCGCAAGATATGGGGCGATGTAGTACCCTACGACAAATTGTGGCGCGCAGGCGCTAACCAGGCCACGACGATCGAATTCAGCACCGACGTAAAAATTGATGGCAAGGAATTGCCTAAAGGCAAATACGCGTTGTTCCTCATCCCCAAAGAAGGCGATACCTGGACGGCGATACTAAATACGGTTACCGACCAGTGGGGCGGCTACAACTACGACCAGTCGAAAGACGCCCTGCGCTTCGAGGTGCAGACCAAAACCGTCGTACAGGACGAGGAGCACCTGCAATACACGATCGAAAACCAAGGCATGGACCGCGGCTATATCCGCCTGGCTTGGGAGAAAAAGCGCATCTACCTGCCTTTCTCTGCCGACGTGATGAAGTTTTCGCTGGCAAATATTGAAAACGCCCTGATGACAGCCCCCGTCGATGATAAATGGTGGATTCACGCCGAAGCCGCCGAGTTCCTCGCTGAAAACGACGGCGACCTCAACCTGGCCCTCCAACACGCCGACGAAAGCGCCACCCTGCGCGTCGATGTGTGGAACTGGTGGGTGAAGGCCCGCGTACAAGCCAAACGCGGCGACTACAAAGCAGCCCTGGCTACCGCCCAGAAATTGGCGGAATTGAGCAAAACCAATGACGAATACAAGTACTACCCCGAAATAAAAGCCGAAGTAGAGAAGGCTATGGCGGAGTGGAAGAAAATGTGATCAGCAGTCAGCTATTGGCAGTCGGCAGTCAGACAAGTTAGGTGGTGTTACGTAGCGCGAAATGTAAACGACCATATCGCTACGTAGCACCACTCAATCGTATTTCAGCCTAAATTTATTCAGGTCGGGTTTGACCTTTCGCGGGCGTTGCAGCTCGTAGTCGTAAATCAGCTTGCCCAACTGGCTGAAAAATGGGAGCCCAATCTCATCGTATTCGTAGATCCCATCGTTGTATACCTGATTGGCATTAACGTGTATCGTGCCTGATAAGAAAAACTCCACACCTTTCTCCAGGTCGACGATATAGGCGATGTCGGTTAAAAAACCGTAAGACCAACCCACTTTATTAAAAATGCGCACCCCTGGTATAAGTGCCTGGGTGCTGTCGCCGTACATCCAGAATTTGACATAATTGTCGGCCTGGTGATACGAAGGGTGGCGGCTTTCACGCGGCCACATCGACATGCATCGGTATAGGTAGCGGTAGTCGTCTTCGGTGAGGTGAAAACGCTGTGCGGGCGGCGTAGCCTCGGGGAAGATCACTGCTTTGAGTATATCGTGCAGGTTTTGCAGCGACAAGTAATTTTTGTTGCTGAAATCGAAGGCCCCGTCCACTCGTTTGTCCTGGTTGTCGAGGTAGGCGATGCCGCGTTGCTCGGCACTAAGGCCCAGGTTGGGCGGCGTGAGGTCGCTGTATACCTCTCCCTGATAGTAAAAGACCGTATCATATCGATACAAGGTTATGGGATTAGTATAGCGGTTGGTTTCGTCGTCGAATGCCGGATTGGCCAGTCGGCGCAAAATGCGCGTATCGCGGTAGCCTTTTTCCCAGAGTTTTTCATTGAAGTAGGACTGCCCCAGCCATTCGTAAAGACGGTTGAAGGCGTCGTTGTCGCTCACCACAAAAATCTTTTTGGCGTAATGCGCCAGCGAGGGCAGGTCGTTGGCTGATGAGGTATCGGTCACCACCGGTGTTTGGGGCGGGGTCACGGCGCCGACCCGCATGGGGGTAAACTTGTCGAGTACCCGGATGCGCAGGTCGTTGAGTTTTTCAAGAGCCAGGAAAGCCGCCGGCATTTTGACCGTGCTGGCGGGGTAGAAATAGCGTTTGGAGTCGACGCCCCAGCGGTAAGAAGTAAAAGATGGATGGTTATTCGCGTCGCGATCTATTTGGGTATAAATGACTTGTATATCGTATTTGGCGGGATCGGCGGCCCAATCGCCGAGGGTTGTTTTGTGTTGTTTGATTAATTGGCCTAATAAGTCCGTTTTCTGGCCTGATACGGACAGGGAAAGCAGTAGGATTAGGTAGAGATAGAGGAATCTCATGGCTGGACTATTGGACTGTGGGACTATTGGACCTCTGCGGCAAATAGTCTCAAAGTCCAATAGTCTGGCAGTCTGGTAAAAAGATCACTTATCTCGCAAACGACACCGCGCGTTTTTCGCGGATGACCGTCACCTTGATCTGGCCGGGATATTGCATTTCCTCCTGTATCTTCTGCGAGATCATAAACGCGAGGTCGTCGGCGAACTGGTCGGTGACCTTTTCTGCTTCTACGATGACGCGGAGTTCGCGGCCGGCTTGCATAGCATAGGCTTTTTGCACGCCGTCGTAAGCCATTGCCAATTCCTCGAGTTCGCCGATGCGCTTGAGGTAGCTTTCCAGGATTTCGCGGCGGGCGCCGGGGCGGGCGCCGGATATGGCGTCGCAAGCCTGGATAATCGGGGAGATGATATTGTTCATCTCTATTTCGTCGTGGTGGGCGCCTACGGCGTTGCACACCACGGGGTGTTCTTTATACTTTTCGCACAGCTTCATACCGAGGATAGCGTGCGACAGTTCGCTTTCTTCTTCTGCCACCTTGCCGATGTCGTGGAGCAGTCCGGCGCGTTTAGCCAGTTTAACCTGCTTGGGATTGAGCCCCAGTTCGGCGGCCATAATGGCGCAGAGGTTGGCGGTCTCTATTGAGTGTTTGAGCAGGTTTTGTCCGTATGACGAGCGGAAGCGCATGCGGCCCACCATCTTCACGAGGTAGGGGTCGAGGCCGTGGAGGTCGAGGTCGATCACTGTGCGTTCGCCGATTTCCACGATTTGCTCATCGAGTTGTTTGCGCGTTTTGGCCACCACTTCTTCGATGCGTGCGGGGTGGATGCGGCCGTCGGCTACCAGTTTTTTCAGGGCCAGGCGGGCGATTTCGCGGCGGATGGGGTCGAAGCTCGAAATTACGATTGCTTCGGGGGTATCGTCCACGATAATTTCGGCGCCGGTAGCTGCTTCGAGGGCGCGGATATTGCGGCCTTCGCGGCCGATAATCTGGCCTTTTAGGTCGTCGGAGTCGAGGTTGAACACCGACACCGTATTTTCGATCGTATATTCGGCGCACATGCGCTGGATCGTCTGGATGACGATCTTTTTGGCTTCCTTGCTGGCGGTCACCTTGGCTTGTTCCACCGATTCCTTCACGATAGCCATTGCGTCGGTTTCGGCTTTGGCGCGTACGGCCTCGATGAGGAGGTCCTTGGCTTCGTGTTCGCTCAGCCTGGCGATACTTTCCAGTTCCTTGATGCGCATCTCGTTGGCGGCTTCGAGTTCTTCGCGTTTTTTGGCCACCACCTTGAGTTGCATATCGAGGTTTTCGCGGATAGCTTTCAGGTCGGCTTCTTTTTGCTCCAGTTCGAGGCGCTGAGATTCATACGATTTGATGCGTTCTTCAAATTTCTCTTCTTTTTGCCTGAGTTCGCCTTCCAGTGCTTTGACCTCCATCTCGCGTTCTTTCATCACCACCACGTGCTGGGCTTTCTCACTGTCGAACTCTGAGCGCATCTTATTGAAGCGTTCTTTGGCTTCCTGTATTTTGCGCTGTTTGATCTTTTCGTTTTCGATCTCGGCCTGCGAGACCATCTTCTCGGCTTTGGTTTCTGCTTCGTCGACGATTCTTTTTGCTGTCAGACGCGCTTCTTTTACTTGTTGGTCAGCTTGAGCGTTGAATTCTTCTACCTTTTGCTGCTTGGCTTTTTTTACAGCCGCCTGCAAAATCAGAAAACCGACCACGGCTCCGATTGCGAGCCCTATGGCGATTCCGATTCCGATATCCATAAGTTCAGGTTTTTGAAGTAAATAAAAAGTGCCTCCGCAGCCATTTACTGCGGGGTTAAAAAAACGGAATCAACGCAATGGGATGGGTTACTGCAACAACTTGTCTATCAACGCGTCGAGTTGCGTGAGTTTATCGGCAACGGCAGGATCTTCGGTAGCCGGCAGGGCCTGTTGTGTTTTGTGCAAATCTACCGCATACGTGAGGAGCGCCATGGAAAGACAATCTTGCTTGTCTTTATTGGCATAAGTCAACTGAAAACGGTTAATTTTATCGTTGACCTCCTTGACAATTCTGCGGATAACAGGCTCGTCAGTTTCCTTTATTTTCAAAGGATACGGCCTTCCGGCTATCAACACGGTAATGCTTTTCGTATCCTGTGTTTCCATGCACTTCTAATAATTGTGCAACCACTCAATACATTTATCAATTTCCCGGATGTATTGATCCAGTTGTTGCCTGAGTTGTTGGGCTTGCTCGGAATCGTTGCCTTTCGGCAATTCGAGCACCCCGTGCGTTTTTTCCAATTTATCTTTCAGCACCCCCACCGCGCCGCGTTGTTTGTCGAGCTCGGCCTTGAGGTGTTCGTTTTCTTCTTTCAATTCAGCGTTTTCCAGCCTTAGCCGCTCCAGTTTGAGCAGCAACTGCCGCGCCTTGAGTTCAATTTGGTCGAGTTGGTCAATAACGTTCATGGGAGCGAGATACATTTTTTTTCGCTTGCCGCAAAACGGTTCGCTTTTTGATTAACGCCTGATGTGTGCACTTAGTTGTGTTTCAAAAGCGCCGATCATTTGCTCAACCACCTGGTCTACTTCTTTGTCCTGGAGGGTTTTCTCCGGGTCTTCGAAGACAAAGCTGACGGCGTAGGATTTTTTGCCGGCGCCGAGCTGTGCTTCGTTCACGTAGACGTCAAAAAGGTTAGTGTCTTTCAACCATTTTTTGCCGGCCTTTGCAGCAATTGCCGCAATATCGCTAAATCTTACCGAATTTTCAACAACTAAGGCCAAATCTCTTCTCATAGAGGGGAAGCGGCTCACTTCCTGGTAGCTCACGCGGTTTTTGGCAAGGCTCCTGAGTAGGTTGTCCCAGCGCAGGTCGGCAAAACACACCTGCCCCCGCACGTCCATTTTTTTGGCCACTTTAGCCGATACTTGTCCCAACTCGACCAGCACCTGCTCGCCGCGGTGGTAGCGCACGCCGTAAGAAAAAATATCGTCTTTAATGGGGGTCTCCTGATATTGGGTAACGCCCATTTTATTCAAAACCAGTTTGACGAAAGCCTTGAGGTGATAGAAATTCACCAGCGCTTTGTCTTTGTTTAGCCAGCTTTCGTGCCAACGTTGTCCAGCAAGGAGCATCGACAGGTGCGCGGTTTCCTCAATAGCGCCCTCCTTATGGCGGTAGGTTTTACCAAATTCGAACAACTTGAGGTTGAGCTGCTGCCGGTTTTGGTTGTGCACTACCGCCTCCAGTCCGCTCACTACCATCGTAGGCCGCATGATATTGAGGTGCACATTGGAGGTATTGTTGATGAAAACCAGCGCTTCCTCGGGGGTGCCGCCTACGATCTGTTTGTAGATGCGCGCTTCCGACAGCGACATGGCCATCATTTCGTGGAAGCCGTTGGCCACCAGCAGGTCGGCGATCGTATTGCGCACCTGACTGGGATCGGGTTGCACCGAAGTGACCATAGCCATATTGATAATGCCGGGTTCGGGCACGTTGTCGAAGCCGTAGACGCGCAGGATCTCCTCGATTACGTCGGCCTCGCGGGTCACGTCGGCCTTATTGGTCGGCACGGTCACCGTGAGTCGTCCGTCGGCTTCGCTCGCGATAGCCATATCGAGCGCATCGAGTATGTTTTTCACCTTTTCGGGCGGTATTTGAATACCTATCAGCTTGTTGATATGGGCGTAGCTGAGTTCTACCTTAGCCGGTTCGATGGGTTTGGGGTAAATATCGACGATGTCGGAGGCGATTTCTCCGCCGGCGAGTTCTTTGATGAGCAATACTGCGCGTTGCAGGGCATACAGCGAGATATTGGGGTCGCTGCCTTTTTCAAAAACTTTGGCGGCATCGGTGCGCAGGTTATGGCGCATGCTGCTGCGGCGAATCCAGCGCGGGTGGAAATGCGCCGATTCCAGAAAGATATTGGCCGTGCCGTCTTTCACGCCCGAGCTGATACCGCCGAATACGCCGCCGATACACATGCCGTTGGAGTTGCCGTCGCAGATCATGAGGTCTTCGGCGCTCAACGCGCGTTCTACGCCGTCGAGACTCTGGAATTTGCTTCCTTCGGGCAGGGTTTTTACGAAAACCTTGCGGCCTTTAATTTCGTCGAGATCAAAAGCGTGGAGAGGTTGACCCAATTCGTGCAATACAAAGTTGGTGGCGTCGACGATATTGTTGATAGGGCGCACGCCCACGGCCTGCAGGCGCTGTTTGAGCCAGTCGGGCGATTCTTTGATGGTTACTCCTTTGAGAGATACCCCGCAATATCGCGGACAAGCCTCCGTGTTTTCTACCGTTACCTCCAGTGCCAGATCGCGATTATCAACCTTAAAAGTCGACACATCGGGCAAGCGCAGTTCGCCGCTATGGCCGTAATTGATGCGGAGGGCTGCTGCTACGTCTCTGGCCACGCCGAGGTGGTTGGTGGCGTCGGAGCGGTTGGGTGTAAGGCCTATTTCGTATACATAGTCGGTCTCCAGCCGGAAATACTCGCGAGCCGGGAGGCCCACCATGGTATCAGCGGGTAGCACCATGATGCCGGCGTGGCTGTGGCCGATGCCTATTTCGTCTTCGGCGCAGATCATGCCTTCGGAGTCTTCGCCGCGGATTTTACTTTTTTTAATTACAAAAGGTTCTCCTTCGATGGGATATAGCGTGGTACCCACTGTGGCTACGATCACCTTTTGGCCTTTGGCCACGTTGGGTGCACCGCAAACCACCGACAACAACTCGCCTGTGCCCACGTCTACTTTAGTCAGCGACAACTTATCTGCGTTGGGGTGTTTCTGGCAATCGGCCACCAGGCTCACCACCAGTCCTTCGAGGCCGCCGGGAATGCTTTCCGTTTTTTCCATGCCTTCAACCTCTAAGCCCAGGCTGGTCAGCAGCGCCGATACTTCGTCGGGGGTTAGCGGAATTTCCACGTAATTTTTCAGCCAGTTTAATGAAACCTTCATTTTATCGATTGTTTAATATAACGGGCGCAAAGATAGTCAGATTTGACAATTATCCGCAACAGGGTATTGTTGTAGAATCGCCTATATTTGTCAGGCATAAAAACCCTTTACTTATGCTGCACAATCAAATCAAACCCACCGACATGTTTGCCTACCTGGCGCTCAGCCTGGCTGTAATTTGGGCAAGTGCTTCAGGCGTTATTTATTTAAAAAACGGACACCTCCCCTCAGAGGCTAAAGACCTGGCTGTGCTGGCTTTTATGATGGCCACGTGCCTGCTGGTAAGCTTGCTGAGTATCTTATTGCTGCGGGAAGTAAAATGGGGGCCCGTCGTGTGGCAGGTATTCCTGGCGCTTTTTGCCCTTGGCTGGATGGGCCTTTGGGTAGCTATGTACCTTATTGAGCAGCTCGGCCGGCATGAATTGCCCGCTCTTCTTTTACTTATGCTATCGGGCAGCACCCTCTTTTTGTTTGCTATTCTGTTTTTGGGCAATCGCGAAGTGCTCAAGCATTATGGCCGCCGGCAAAGCATGCAGGCAGAACGCAACAACGACATTCTGGACGACTATGATAGCCGTTATTAATTACAACGCCGGCAATGTGCGGTCGGTGCTTTACGCGCTGGAGCGACTCGGCGCCGAAGCCGTCCTCACCGACGACCATAGACTTATTGCCGGCGCCGACAAAGTGATCTTTCCCGGTGTGGGCGAAGCCAGCACTACCATGCGCCACCTACGCGAGCGCGGCCTCGACGAATTGATACCCAGGCTCACCCAGCCGGTCCTGGGCATATGCCTGGGCATGCAATTGCTGTGCGCCCACTCCGAGGAAAACGATACGCCGTGCCTGGGCATCATCCCCCAGCAGGTGCGCCGCTTTCGGCCAGTGCACGGCGAAAAGGTGCCCCATATGGGCTGGAACAACCTGCACCGCCTCCACAATGGTATTTTTAGCCCCGAACTCGACGGGCAGTATATGTATTTCGTGCATAGTTATTATGTGGAAGTGGGCCCTTTTACCACGGCTGTTACGGAATACAGCCTGCCCTTTAGCGCCGCCCTCCAAAAAGATAACTTCTACGCTACCCAGTTTCACCCCGAAAAATCGGGAGAAGCAGGCGCGAAGCTGCTGCGGAATTTTTTGGGATTATAGGCAAATGCTACTCTTTTCTTCAGTGCTTAGATGCAGGTGGGGTTATAATGAATATTTTTGTTTAAATTTTAATCAAATAGCTGTGTGTTTTTAAAACAAATTTGTATTTTTGTATTGTTATTCAATAAGAACTTATTCAAAATGGGAATAGAACTATCCAAAAAACAAATCGGTAAGCGAATTGCCCAACTTCGCAAAACAAAAGGCTTATCACAAGAAGAACTGTCAAAAATCATCAAAATCCCGCGTTCTTCACTGGCCCTGGCTGAGCTGGGAAAAAGGAGCATTGATGTGATAGAATTGCAGCGGCTGTCTATGGCATTAGGGTTCTCTTTGGATGATTTTGTGTCAAATAAATTTGATAGCCATCAAATTGCTACTGCACCAGAATCATCTAATTTCCGAAAAGTTGAAGAACGAAACGCCGTTCCATACCTGCAAATAGACAAATTAAAAAATGTTTTATTGTATGTCTTAGCGCATTGTGCCGGTAAACCCAATGTAGGAGAAACAGCCCTGAATAAGCTGCTCTATTTTATTGATTTCAATTATTATGAATTGTATGAGGAACATCTGACGGGAGCACAATACCGGAAGTTGCCGTTCGGTCCCGTTCCGCAGCATTTGGATAAAGTAATAGCAAAAATGATTCTTGACAAGGAATTGCAGCGAATCAAAACGGATTATCATGGCTATCCGCAAACCAGATTTATCCCGCTTGTGAAAGCAAATTTGGCCAAATTTACAGCCAATGAAAAGGAGGTTATTGACAAAGTCATTGAACAAATGAGCGATTGGTCTGCAGCCGCTATTTCTAATTATTCTCATCAGGATTTACCCTGGCAGGTAACAGAAGAAGGGAAAGATATCAACTATGAATTAGCGTTTTACAGAGAGTTGCCATATTCAGTCAGAACATATGACGAAAACGAAAGTTAGCGCATGGAATTTTATGAACTTTCAGAATTTGAAAAAGATTTAAAACAACTTCTGAAAAAATATCGCACCCTAAAAGATGATCTGGAAGTTGTAAAGTCCATCCTTATTAAAAAACCGGATGACCGCCCCCCGTTTAGTTTTCGAATAGACAATTTGGGTATTAAAACATGCGTAGTCAAAGTCAAAAAGATTGCCTGCAAGGCGTTAAAAGGAAGTGGCGTTAATTCTGGATTGAGATTGATATACGCATACATTAAAGAAGAACACGCTATTATACTTATCGAAATTTATCATAAAAACGACAAGGAAATGGAAGACAGAAAAAGGATAACGGATAATTTTAGCTAGGCTACAATATCTTAAACAATACTGCTTTGAGGTGTGTCTGGGAAAAATATACATCAAAACGGATAATTTACTAATATTGAACATTCTTGATGTCAACCCAAAAAAAATGACTAAACAAATTTTACTCCTTGCGCTGTTACTAGGTGCCTGTTCGGTTCATTTATTTGCAAATACATTTTGTACGCCAGATTCCCTGCCCAAGCAAAATGAATTGCAGGTCGTTTATATCAAAGGCAAAGTGAGCCTCCAATCGAGCGGCAAGCCGCTCAAGAAAAATGATTATTTCCGCGCCGGCGAACCCCTGAAATTTGCTGAATCCGCCCACAGGATGGTCACCATGAACCACAAGCGAAATTTGTTTATCGCATTGCCCGACGCCAGGAAGCCTGTCGGCTACTTGTTAGAACCCATAAAACTTGCCGCAAATGTCCGCCCCGGGAAAATTATGAACTATCTGGGCTTTCAGAAATACCTGGAAGGCCGCCGCCTGGTGGCTATCGGCGATAAGCTGAGCCTCGAAATCGCAGGCAACGAACTGGAAATGAACGAGGACAAATTTTTTTACATCCAATACCAATGGACGGGAGATACAAAGCCGGTCAACAAACAACTGGCTTTTTCGGGACAAAACCTGATAATCGACAAAACGACGCTTTTTATGGTAGACGGGCAACCGATTGATCCCGCGGAAACATCGGCATTCAAACTATTTTATTACGATAAACCTGCCAACCAGTCGACGCTCATAAATACCGTCGACCTCGTATTTGTGGAGCTCGACGATCTTTACAAAGAGGTCAATGCTATTGTGGAACTACTCGGCCCAAATACCAAAAAGTCGGATTTGAAAGACGCCATATTGCAATACATCCATACCCAATACGGCGAGCCGTTGAAAAACGATATAGATACCTGGCTGAAGCAAAATTGGGGGCTGTAGGGAAGGCTGTTGGACTAAGCTGATTATAACATATCCCCTCCCGCTGCCCAGTCCACGCCCAGTCGCAGCTTGGGCAGCGTGGTCTTCAGCTTGGCCAGCTTGAGTTGGGCTTCGATGAGTTTTTGCTCGCGGGTATTGATAAGGAAAATAGAGCTTTCGCCGAGGTCGAATTTTCGGAGTTCGGCATCCAGGAGGCGTTGATAGTTGGCGGTCATTTCGTTGTAGAGCGCTATTTGTTGTTGGGCGTTTTGCACGTCGTTAAAATAACTTTCCAGCTTGTTGCGCAATTCCAGTTGTTTTTGTTGGAGGCCCAGCCCTGCGTCGGCTATTTTTACTTTTACTTCTTCCAGCTTGCCGCGTTCTTTGCGCAGTAGCAGGGGGAAGCCGAAGGTGACCTGCCATTTGTAATTTTGGAAAAGCAGGTTTTGCAGGTCGCTGCTATCGTCTTTGCGGTAGGCGCCGAAGCGGGCGCCGTCGCCGAGCAGGTTGTAAGACACGTCGAGTTGGGGTTTGAGTTGTTCGGCGGCGAGGCGGCGACTGATGTCGAGTTGCGCGATTTTGGTTTCGTACAATCGCAAAGCAGGGTGGCGCTGGGCTAATTGTGTTTGTAATTCGTCGAGGGGCGGCAGTGGCATACCTGAAGGCAATTCGGCTGCCGTTGGAGGCCGCCAGTTGTTGCTGAGTGCCAGGGGATTGCCGGAGTCGTCCCATGTGAAATTCGACAATTGCAGGGTGGCGTTGCGATAAGCCAGCCGGGCATCACTGAGTTCGTATTGGCGAGTTTGTATCTGAATAAAAGCTTCGAGGGAATCCACGGCGGGTTTGTCGCCTTGCAGGAAGCTTTCCACGATGCCGCGCTGCCGGTTTTGGGCTATCTGTAGGGCTTGTTCCAGTATGCGCATTTCGTTGTAGGCCGCCACCCAATTCCAGTAGGTTGTCGCTGCGTCCAATAGCAGATCGTTGAGTATTTGGCGGCGTTGGGCGTCATTCATAGCAGCCATTAGTTTGGCTTGTTGCAGAGCCGCGCGCCGTTCGTCGATGAGCAGTCCGCGGAGCAGAGTGGCATTGATGCCCAGCACGGCCTGACCGGCATCGGGTAACTTTCCTTCGGGATTGAGGTTGATGCCGCCGGCGCTGAGGTAGGCGCCTTTGAGTTCGAGCCCGTACCAGGTAGGGATTTTTACGCCGCTTTCGCTAATAGTGTAATACGTTTTGCCGTCGAAAGATTTTTGCTGGATATCGCTGTACAATTTTGGGTCGAAGCCGCCGCGGGCGGCTAATTCGGCGTTTTCAGCCTGCTGGAGGAGTAACAGGGCCTGCCGGGCTGCCGGGTGCCGGTCTTTGACCCAAGACAGGTAGTCGGTTTGGGTAAATACAAAAGCGGTATCTGCTGGTATTTGCGCGAAAGCGACATGAACCGCCCCCGCCATGTAGAATATAGAGAACAATAAAAAACGCCGAAAATGCAAATAACTCCTTTTCATGTGTATTACTTCACCGATTTCGCCGGCGCTTTTAGTTTGGGTTTTTCGATAGTATTTTCCTGGTAATAATCGGGTGGAAATCCGTTGAGTTGGCGCCAAATTTCGTACCAGATGGGTACGTCGTTGAGCAGGGCGATGCCGTTGGCGCCCGAGCCGGGGCGTAGGGCTGTAGGCCAGGGCTGCGTGTTATCATCGGGGCGCACCAGTATGCGATAGGCGCCATTGGTGCTCATCGTATTGTCAATGGCGGCCACGCGGCCGGTATAGGTGCCAAACGACTGGTTGGGCCAGCCGGTAAAGACCAGGGCCGGCCAGCCGTCGAAGATAAAGCGCACCTCCTGCCCCAGGGAAATAAGCGGCAGATCCATCGGGCGTATATACATTTCAACGGCCAGTTCGTAGTGCTGGGGCATAATACTGACAATGGGGTCGCCCTCTTTGACCGTCTCGCCGATGCCGGGTTGGATAGCCTGGGTAATGAAGCCGTCTTGCGGTGCCGTGATATAGTGAAAAGAGGCGCGGCGGGCATAGTTTGACGCGTCGATGCGCAGTTTGCTGGCGCCGGCTTCGGCGTCAAAGCGGTCAGAGATCGTGCTAAAGCGGTCCGATTCGGCTTTGGCAATTTTTTGGCTGTATTCGTATTGTACGGTCTGAAGTTCGAGTTTGACATTGGCCAGTTCGTTGCGACTGGTGAGCAGTTTATTTTCGGTAGCGATGAGTTTTGCGTAGGTGTCTTGTGCTTTCAGCTTTTTGTCTTCCACATCCGTCAGCGATTTGATGCCATCGTCGTAGAGTTGCTGGGTGCGCTTGAGCTGTCGCTGGGCGATATCGTAGTCGATTTTGGTGCGTTCAAATTCAATGCTATCGGAGGTAATCTTGAGTTCGCCCTGTCTGATTTTGTTGGTCAATTGTGATTGTTTATAGCCTTGTTCGGCTTTCATGGCTATTATTTGCTGCGAAAGCGCGTCTGCTTTATTGTCGTAGGCCCCGATAGCGCCTTCTTTTGCCTGCACTTGTTGCTCGGTGCGCGATACCAGGTTGGGGTCGAAATAATCGGTTTTAATTTCAGAGATGAAAACAATCGTATCGCCTTTAGCTACCCGTTGTCCTTCGCTGACAAACCATTTTTCGATACGACCGTCGATAGCCGAGGGGATACTTTGCGGGCGCTGCTCGGGCCGCAGGGTGGTCACCTTGCCCTTTGACTGGATATTCTGCGTCCAGGGTAAAAACATCAGCACCAGCACGAACAGGAAAACGCCCAGACTCCAGCGTGCAAATAGGAGATGGCTATTTGACAAGCTGTTTTTTTGAAACGACTTGAATCGGCCGGTATCTATCTCGGTGAGGATACTATTGTTTGATATATTGAGCATGTGCTGATCCAGTTAGATGACAGAAAAGCTTACACTGCGTGTTCGGGGTGCGGCAGGGCTACGAATACCTGCGAAAAGTGCTTGCTGCGTTTAATTTGCTCAAAGTTGCCTTCCTCAATGATCTGGCCCTCTTTCATGATCAGCACCCTGTCGCAGCGCGAGGCCAGGGCAGGATCGTCGGTTACGGCCACCATCGTCCATGGTCCGTCAGTGAGCGAGAGGGCAATTTCTTCGCGTTCGCGTTGTTCGAGGCCGGGAAAAAAGCCGTGTACCGACAGTAGTTGGGGCTGCGATACGATGCAGCGGGCCAGCAAAATACGGGTGCGTATGCTGGTGGGAATATTTCGCCCATGCGGTAGCAGTATGGTTTGATAACCGTCGGGCAAGTCTTCGATAAAGTGGTGGGCGCCCACGCTTTTTACGGCAGCAACTACTTTATCGAGCGGCACGCTGGGGCAACTCACCGTAATATTTTCGAGGACGGTACCCTTGAAGATATCCTCATCGGCTGAAAAGTCGCCGATTACCCGTCGCAGGCTGGCCAGGTTGATATTCTGAAGGGGGTACCCGTTGTAGCTGATGCTGCCCTGGTAGTTGAAATACATACCCGAGATGAGTTTGAGCAGCGTAGATTTTCCGGCGCGGTTGTAACCGGCGATACAAACCTTCTCGCCTGGCCGGACCTCGAGGCTTACCTTGTTGAGGGTAGCTTGTGGCGAATCTTCGAAGCGAAACGACAAATCCCTGATCGACAAATGCATGCCCGTTGTGTTATCGAGCGCTGCAAAATTAACGCCGCCTTCCTGTTCAAGCGGCAGGTCGGTCACCACACCCAGTTTTTCCAGGGCTGTAAGCACATCGTAAATCACCTCCATCGTGATGATCAGCTTTTCCACCGATGCCAAAATGAGGATGATGACGATTTCTGCCGCAACAAACTGCCCGATATTGATTTGGTTTTCGATAACCAGGTAACTCCCCAAAAACAAGAGGCCGGCCATGATGACCGTCTCGAATACGACAATGCTATTGTACTGAAATAGTAATATTTTGAAGTGCGCTTTACGGCTGTCGAGGTATTTCGATACCAACTCGTCGGTTTTTCGCATAGACAACTCGTTGTCGCCCGAGAGTTTAAACGTGCTCATGGTGCGCGCCAATTCTTCCAGCCAGTACACGACCTCGTATTTGTACTTGGATTCTTTTAGGCTGGTTTTTAGTCCTTTAGCACCGGTGAACCTGAAAATGGCCAGTAAGATCAAAGCTAATAATACGCCGAAAAACACAAAAAACGGGTGGTAAAAAGAAATGAGTATAAGTCCGAACGCGATCTGCAAAATAGCGGTAGAAAAATCCATTAGAATTTTGGGCACGCCTTTTTGTAGGGTAATCGTGTCAAAAAAGCGGTTGACAAGCTCAGGCGCGTGGTAATTGACCAGCGTATCAAGCTTAAGTCGCGGAATGCGATAGGCAAAGTCGAATGCCGAGCGGGTGAAAATGCGGCGTTGCAGCGTTTCTGTTACGATGAGCTGCATCACTTTGAGGATACCGGGCAGGGCGGTGCCCACCGTTACCATTAAGACCAGAATAACCAGCGAAGCCGAAATGGCCCCGCCCGCAATCATGCCGATGATGGCTTGTACGCCCAGGGGCAGGCTGAGCGTGATGAGCCCTGAGAAAATGGCATAAAGGTAAACGTAGTAAATATCTTTCCTGTCTAATTCCAGTAGCTTGAAAAAACGCTTAATAGGACGGATACCCGTAACGGATGCCATAGGTCGGGTCGTGTTTATGGTGTTAAAATGGCGACTGTTATTCTATTATTCAAACACAAAGCGTCTCTTCAAGGTTGCGCGAGGCATACATTTCCTTGACGGCCGCCTGGAGTTGTTTTCTGGCAAAAAAGATACGACTTTTTACCGTACCCAGCGGTATCGAAAGCGATTCGGCGATGTCTTCGTATTTATACCCCTGGCAATGCATGTAAAAGGGCACTTTTAACCAGTCTTCGAGCGCATTGATTTCCCTTTCGAGTTCAGCTACGGTGAGATTGCTCACGCCCTGGTTGTCGGTAATGCCGGCATTTTCGATGGGAAAATTTTCGGGAGCGGGAGCCTGTACGCTTCGTCTGCGTTTGCGGTGGCGGTAGTCATTGATAAACGTATTGCGCATGATCGTCATCAGCCAGGCGCGCAGGTTGGTATGCGGCTGGTAGCGCAATCGATAGCGAAAAGCTTTATAGGCTGTTTCCTGCATCAAGTCTTTGGCGTCCTCCTGGTCGTTGGTGAGCCGGTAGGCAAAAGAAAGCAGCAGGGGCTCTTCAGCCTGAAAACAGGTGGCAAATTCTATAGTCGACATGGATGTTGGGTTTTACTTTGTAAAATAGTAGCTTTACTATTAAATACAAAAGTAAAACATACTATTGGTAAAGTAGTTTACCCCATGCCTCAATTTTTTTGCTAAAAAAATACATTTGCATTGTCTAGTGTGCTTATCTTGGCGAGCAATGAGCCGGGGCGCCGTGTTAACGGACAAAATAATCGCTTATCATCGGGCGTTTACTCCCTATCTTCGCAAATCGAAAAACCTGTGAGGAAGTAGCTATCTGGTACTTTGTCGTGTTTTAACTAAAAATATTCCCCGAGTTTGGTTGGGATTCCCTAATATTGTAACTCAATTTTTATGAGGTTTAACATATTTCATTTGGAAGGACGCTCTACAAATACAATCTTTATGAAGTCATTCAAGTCGCTGATCTTTACCTGCCTTACCATGATGGGTGCGCTCTCATTGGGTGCGCAGGACATCCACTTTTCTCAGTTCTACCTCTCGCCGCTCAACCTGAACCCGGCGATGACAGGCTTAATGAACTGTAATTCACGCATAGTGGCCAACTACCGCAACCAGTGGGCCAGTGTTTTGCGCTCCAATGCCTATAGTACGTACTCCGTTTCTTATGATCAGCGTATCCCTGTGGGGCGCTATGATTATTTTGGCGTGGGCGGCACGTTTTGGGGCGACCGCGCAGGCGAAGCCAATTTCGCTACCTTAACCGGCAAACTCTCCGCTTCTTATAGCAAAAAGATGGGCGGCGGCCGCAATGACGGCCAATACCTGGTAGTGGGCGCCGAAGCCGGCGTAGCGCAGCGCAGCATCGACTTCCTGAAACTCCGCTGGGGCACCCAACACGATGGCGAAGGAGGATTCGACGGCAACCTCGACTCCCAGGAAGACGGCTTCGATCGCGACAACTTTATTTTCGCCGATCTCGCCGCAGGCCTGATGTGGTTTATGGTGTTCGACCCCGATAACAATCTGTATTTCGGCGGCGCTTTCCACCACCTCAACCGCGCCAACCAATCGTTCAGCAGCGCCGAAGAAGACCTGCTGTACAGCCGCTTTACGATTCACGCAGGCGGCGAATTTCTCCTGGGCGATCGCTTCGGACTGGTACCGGGCGTTATCGTGATGAGCCAGGGCCCTTCGTTCCAGGTCAATGCCGGTACGAGTTTCAAATTCCTGCTCAACCGCACACGCAATAACTACCAGGACTTCCAGTTCGGCCTCTGGACGCGCATTTCCAACAAGATAGAATCAGGCGTACTCAACGACGCTGTCATCTTATCTACGCGTTTCGACTACAACCAGTTTACGCTGGGCTTTAGCTACGATATCAACGTATCTCCGCTGCGCCCGGCCAGTAACTCCAACGGCGGCTTTGAGTTCGCACTGCAATACAAAATCTGCGGCCCTGAGCGCCGTGGCGTATATTGCCCCAATTTCTAGGGAGAGTCCTGAAAAGGGGTTATGAGAGTCTATAAGGGTTTATGAGAGTTTATGAGGGTTTATGAAGGGTTATGAGAGTTTATGGGTTTATTTAAAACTTTCATAAACCCTCATAAACCCTTCATAAACCCTTCTAATTTTCCGTCATTCCATCATCTAAAACACAAACAAGATGTTCGGCAACGCCAATAAGGAAGCCAATAAGCCCAAAAGCACTACCGCTCCTGCAACCTCTTCTAATGCATTCAACACGCTGGTGCAAGGCACTGTGGTAGAAGGCACCGTAAAAGCGGATAGCGATATACGCATAGATGGTGCAATCAAGGGCAAACTCTTCTGTGATGCCAAGGTGATCATCGGCCCCTCGGGTTCGGTAGAAGGGGAGATCAAATGCCAAAATGCGGTAATTGAAGGCCGTTTCGATGGTGTGCTCACGGTAACCGAACTGCTCAATGTGCGCGAAACAGCTACGGTAAACGGTGATGTAACGACCGGCAAACTGATCGTGCAGTCGGGCGCTATTTTTAGCGTTACCTGCGCCATGACCGGCGCCAAATCCGGCTCGTCAGTGATCAACAAAGAAATCCAGCCAGGTGTCAAAACCGGAAAGCCAGCAGAGGCCTGACCATGACGACCCCCGTCGCCGGCGCGCCCAGGATTACATGAAGTATTCGGGGATGGCTATTCAGATGGGTATCATTATCCTGATCGGCGCCTATGCCGGCAAACGCCTTGATGCCTATTTTCAACTCGACAAGTCTTATCTTACCGTGGCCATGTCGCTATTAGCTATATTTGCGGCACTGTATCTTACACTAAAAGATTTGCTGCCAAAAAAATAATAGGATATGGAAAGCCGCACGTTTATTATCGGGCTACTGGTCACCGCCGCTATCGGCGCAGGGCTGGTATTGGCCCTTCACATGGTACCGCTCTTTCGCGAACACGAATTGCTCTCCTGGATAGGCCTGGGCTTTTTCTTTTTTCTCAGCATTCTCATGTATCTGGTGGGTAGCAATGCCGCCCGCAGCAGCAATAAAAACCAATTTACTACAGTCGTGATGGGCTTTACTTTTCTCAAGTTGATGCTCACCGTACTCATTGTATTGGCCTATGATAAAATAGCCCTGCCCAACGGCAAGTTATTCATCCTGCCATTTTTCGGGGAATACCTGATTTTTACTATTTTTGAAACCTACTTCATGATGAAGTTAGGGAAAACCAGCGCCTGAACATGAAAAGCAAACGCTACAAAGCCACCGTAAACCACGACCAATTCGTTTTTGACGAAGCAGAACTCAATCATATCGCGGTTTCCAACCTCGATAACAACGCTTTTCACGTAGTGAGCGAGCAGCAGGTTTTTCAAGCCAAACTGGTGGCAGCCGATTTTTTAAACAAAACCTACAAGTTTGCCATCAACAGCAATACCTACGAAGTAAAACTCGCCGACGAATACGACCAACTGCTCGCCAAACTGGGCTTCAGTAGCCACCAGTCGGCCAAAGTACGCCATATCAAAGCCCCCATGCCCGGGCTCGTGCTCAGTATCGCCGTGGAAGCCGGCCAAACTGTGCACAAGGGCGATTCGCTGCTCATACTCGAAGCGATGAAAATGGAAAATATCATTAAATCGCCCAACGATGGCGTAATAAAGAAAATAGCCGTAGCCAAAGGCGCCGCCGTGGATAAAGGAGAGGTGCTGCTGGAATTTGAGTAGCGTGAACGTTTACCGTTCACGTACCTTGTCACCCCCTAATAGTTCCGCGAATCAATCCCCCAGGTCAATTTATCGCGCAGGGTTTGTAAAAAACCTTCTTCATTCAAGCGCACCAGCTTGATGCTATAATCGTTTTTTCGCACCGCCAGTTGATACGCCGAGGTGACAGTCTCAAAACGCGAGTCGAGCGTACAAAGAAAATTCTCGGCGCGCCCTTCCACTTCAAAAGAAATCACGCTATCGTCGGATATGACTATAGGCCGTACATTGAGATTGTGCGGGGCTACGGGCGTAATGACAAAGTTGTTCGAATCGGGGAAAATAATGGGCCCGCCGCAGCTCAAAGAATAACCGGTTGAGCCGGTGGGCGTAGCCACGATAATGCCGTCTGCCCAATAGGAGTTGAGGTAGGCGCCGTTGATATAGGTGTGAATAGTAATCATGGAAGACGTATCGCGTTTGAGCAGCGTGCAGTCATTCAGTGCAAAAGGGATTTCGCCAAAAAGCGGCAGGTTGCTCTCTAGGTACAACATTCTGCGCTCTTCGATGATATACAGCCCGCGCTTGAGTAAACTGATGGCTTCGCCGATCTTTTTCTTTTCAATGCCCGCCAAAAAACCCAGCCGCCCCAGGTTGATACCCATGACGGGTACGCCGCTGTTGCGCACGTGGGTGATCGCTTCGAGAATAGTGCCGTCGCCGCCCAGGGTGAGAAAAAAATCGAGTTTTTTCACGTTAAAATCGCGATAGCCTTCAAAGACGCCCACATCGCGGCGAAAATCGACTTTGCCTTTCAGCATGTCGAGATAAGGCGCATACACATAGGCATTAATACCTTCCTGGTGCAAAGCGTCAAAAAGCGATTGAAGGGGAATGTAATCAGACTCCTTCACCATCTTGCCATAGATCACCACCTGCATAACTCAGATATTCATGTTGAGGTGTAAAAATAAGCCGCTTTCGCCCAAGTGGTTTACACTATATTCAAATTGGAGTACTTTATCGTAAAATAAAACCACGTCGAGTCCAAATCCGGCGCCCCACAACAAGCGATTATGGAGAAAATTCCCAGGGGTGGGGTAAGGGTCGTTCACAAAAGCGAAGTCGTTGTTGGCGGTGAGATACATTTTTATAGGCATTTCTCTCAACTGACCGGGAAGTATACGCAGCAGGCGCAATTCTTTTTGAAGAAATTTGTACCGCAGCGTAGCCTTGGCGTAGCCCATGTCGAGGCCGTCAACAATATAATATTCATAACCGCGCAGGTAGTTTTTGCCAAAACCTGCGGCGCGATTGTCGTTGTAGGGTTGTTGTTCGCGGTTCAAGGATAGTTTGGCGCGTACGCGCGAGCCCAGACTCCAGCGCGGGCGCAATAGGTGGTAGTGTTCGTAGGCGGTATGCAAAACAAGCGAATTGCGATCGCGGAAAACGCCGAGGCCTTCTTTTTCGAACGCCAGGAAGTAATAATTGCCTTCGGTAGGATAAGCTCTCACGTCTCGATCGTCGTAAGTAAAGATATAGGCCGCCGAAAAATTGCGCTGCAGAGTCCGGCCGTCGAGGAAAAAATCGGGGTTGAGCTCCCTGGCCACTATGTCGTCTATTTTGTTCTGGCGATACCCCATTATAAGGGTGTGTGTCACGAGCATTCTCGGGCGGTATTGCAGCCCTACCTCGGTGCGAAAGCGCTGGTAGAGAAACCGGCCGGGGTCGCGATAAAAAACCTGTTTATTGCCCACCGTGGCGTAATTGATCTCGCGATTTTGGGAAAAAGAAATTTCACCTGTAATACCCCACGTTTGTTTGCGGTTGATATAGGGAAAAGAATAGCGCAGGCCGTAATTGCGGGTATATCCGTATTTGGCAACCGCTTTGAATTTGTCTTTGCGGCCTGTTAAATTGAGGTGGGTAAATTCCAACCCAAAATTGAGGCGTTGCAGCGAACGGTCTTGCTCCACCCACCACACATTAAAATTGCGGTCGGCCAACTCGAAGACAGGCACAGGATATATGTACCAGGCTTCTTCCACGTCTACGCGAATATGCACCCGGTTGGTACTGCCTTCCCATCCCACAAAGCTTACCGTGGCGATATTGAACAGCCCCGTGTTAAGTACCATTTTTTCACTGGCCTCCAGGCGGAGGTCCAGTTCCGTCAACGGGATAGAGTCGCCCTTTTGAAAACTAAGTTCGCGCAGGATAATATAATCTTTGGTATGGCGGTTGCCGGCGATACTGATAGAGTCGATAAAGGCCATTTCAGCCTGTGCCGCTGCCCAGCCCGCGAGTTGAAGTAAAAAGCCGCATAGCAAGAGTTTTTTCATAGTAAGTTTGTAGGGATGATGATTTCAAAATTGCGTTTTTACCTTTGCAGCGCAATAAAGGCCTAACTTATCGTTTTTATTGATTGTATGCAAGTTGTGAAAGATCAAAAAGAGAAGTAATGAAAACTAAAATCGGACTTTTTGTTGTTGCGGCGGCATTTCTGATAGCTTATGGCGCCTGCAAAAACGATGTTACCTCCACGGATAATCAACAAACACAGGGCAAAACCGGCAACCCGGCTATTGACGCACTGACCGAGCAGATCGCCGCTTCGCCCAAAGATGCCCAATTGTATGCCTCCAGGGGTAAGTTGTTTTATGAAAATGAAGGTTATGACGAGGCTATTCGCGACCTGACGGTTGCGCTTCAGTTTGATTCGGCCAATGTGGACTATCACCATCTGTTGTCTGACGTTTACCTCGACTACTTCCAGTCGCGACTGGCCTTGCGCACCATGGAACGCGCCGCCGCCCTATACCCCGAGCGCATTCCCACCCTGCTGAAATTGTGCGAAGTGCAGTATACCCTCAAACAATACAAGGCTTCGCTGCAAACCATCGACCGCATTCTCAAAATAGACCCCCAAAACGGCGACGCATTCCTGATGATGGGCCTGAATACGCGCGAATTGAACGATACTGACCGCGCACTCAAAGCTTTTCAAAAAGCTATCGAAATCGACCCCGAACTGATCGACGCCTGGATCAACCTCGGGCAGATGAACGCCAAACTGAATAAACCCGACGCCGAGCGCTACTTCGACAGCGCAATCCGCATCGCTCCCGATAATATTACGGCTATTCACGCCAAAGCCGACTTCCTGCGCGACAAAAACGACCTCAACGGCGCTATCGCCCTGTACAAAAAACTCAATACCATCGACGTGCAATACGACGAAGGTTACCTCAATGCAGGTTTGTTGTATCTCGACCAGGACTCCATCGAACAGGCGCGCAAAATGTTCGACCTGGTCATCGAGGTCAATCCGATCAATATCCAGGCCTATTGCTTCAGGGGTATCGCCCACGAAAAAGCCGGCGCCTTTGCCCGGGCCGAAAAAGACTACGAAACCGCCCTCCGCATGGCGCCCGAATACGAACTGGCAAGCGAAGGCCTTGCCCGGGTGAAAGGAAAAAAATAGTACGCAAATCCATATTTTTAACATTTAGGTGCAACCCTTCTTTCCCGGCACTGTCTATTCTGGATGTAAGTATAGTTGATCATACTGATGCAACTATCAACGACAGCCAAAGGCAACGTGATGGAAATTGCAAGGGCAAGGGATCCTAAACCCACATTACTGACATTGGACTACAGCGCTACACACCGCGATCTTGTAGAGAAGTGCAAACGCGGCGAACGCCAGGCTCAGTTCGAATTGTACCGCCTCTTCGCGAAGGGCATGTACAACGTATGCCTGCGCATGCTCAACAACGACCAGGATGCGGAAGACGTATTACAAAACGCCTTTCTCGACATCTTTACCAAGCTCGATACTTTTCGCTACGAATCGTCTATCGGCGCCTGGATCAAACGCATCGTAGTCAATAATTGTATCAATTTCCTCAAACGCAATCGCATGGCGTTTGAAGAATTGAGCCAGCAACACCAGGATGTAAGCGCTACCGAAGAAGACCACGCTTCTACACCCGAAGGGCTTAGTGTAGAAGCAGTAAGACACGCCCTCATGGATTTACCCGACGGCTACCGCGTGGTATTCTCCCTCTATGCACTGGAAGGCTACGACCACCAGGAAATAGGCGAAATTTTGAATATCACCGAGGCGACCTCAAAATCGCAGTACAGCCGCGCAAGAAAAAAAATGAAGGAGATCCTCCAATCGAGGATTATATTTTAAACCCGAAATCACCCGACTGTCCCTATATTTTGAAAACGACTTTTTTAAGTAACAGACATTTTGATATGGACCGTTTAGAAGAATTCATCAAAGCAAACCGGGAGGATTTTGACCACGCAGTACCCGGTCTGAAGGTTTGGGCCCATCTCGACAAAAACCTCGAGCAACGCCGATCAAGGCCGCTCGCCTTGAGAACCTACCTGCGCGCCGCAGCCGCCGTATTGCTGCTGCTGGTTACCGGAGGTATCGGCGGGCTCTACCTGGCGAGCACGTTTCAGCAAAAACAGGCGATAGCGTCGGTTGAATCGATTTCCCCCGAATTGTCGGAGGCCGCCAAATACTATGACGCGCTTTTTGAGCAAAAATACCAGCAACTGGCCAGCTATCCGCACGATGAAAGCATCGACGCCGATATCGCGCAGATCGATCAGGCCATGACCGAACTCAAACAAGACCTGCTCAATGTGCCCAAAGGCAGCGAAGAACAAATCATTCAAAACCTCATAAAAACCTATCAACTCAAACTCCAAATCCTGGAACGCATCCTGGACCAATTAGAATCAGTTCATCCAACACAAGAAAAAACAAACAAGCATGAAATCGGTATTTAAAGTAGCAGGGCTTTTACTAGTAAGCGTGTTGTGGAGCGGCGTACCGGCCCTGGCTAAAGGCGAGTTTACCAAGACGATCAAGAAGGAGTTCGATATCACGAAAGACGGCACTACCAGTATCTACAACAAATACGGCAAGGTAGACATCAAAACCTGGGATAAAAACCGGGTGAAAATTGACGTACGCATCGTGGTACGAGCTTCCAGCGAATCATCCGCTCAAAAGGTGTTCGACCGTATCAAGATCGCTTTTATGAACAACCCTAATTATGTAAAAGCAGAAACGACTATCGAACCTACCAAAAATGAATGGTTTACCTGGGGAGGCAATAAAAGCGACTTCTCGATTATCTACGAAGTGTACATGCCCCCCACCAATAAACTCGACCTCGGCACCAAATACTGCGATGTGTATGTGGCCGCCCTGCAAGGTGAAGCTACCGCCAACGTCAGCTACGGCAATTTCAAGATGGACGGCTTTTCCGACAACGCACGCATCACCCTTGCCTATGGCAACGGCACCCTCTCACGAGCCCGCAATGTGTTTTTCGACGCCAAATACGGCAACCTGAATGTGCAGGATGCCGGCGATATCGAAATCAATAGCAAGTATACTACGGTATCTCTCGAGAAAGCCGCCGATGTGCGCAGCAACACTAAATACGATACCTACCGGGTGGGGCAGGTAAAAGATTTCCGCAACAGCGGCAAATACGACAATATTGAGATCCGCAGCGCCCAGACCGTTGTCGTGACCTCGCAGTACACGAATGTAAAGGTGGAAAACCTGGCTAAAAGCCTCGACCTCAACCTCGAATACGGCGGCGCCGTGGTGGGTACAATTGCTAAAGGGTTTAGCAATGTGAACCTGCTGGGCAAATATACCGACTTCAAGTTGGGCATCGAAAAAGGCGCTGCTTTCCACCTCGACGCCTCTACCCGCTACGCCGGTATCAACTACCCCTCGGATATGACCGTAACCTATGAATACGAGAAATCGTCATCCCACGAAGTGAAAGGCCACGTGGGCGGCCAAAATGCCGGCGGCACTATCAAAGCCCGCCTCGACTACGGCGGCCTGCGCGTGAAGCAAGAATAACAAAATTTTTCCCTTTTTTCGCTTAGGGCGTTTCACAAGTCTGCCAATCAGGCCGACCTGTGAGGCGCCCTTTTTTTTTATCAAATTTATACTATCTTCGTGGTAGCCTGTCTGTATTAAATTTTATGATACAATGAGTAATCAGGACGTACGCTGGAAACAACGGTTTCAGAACTTTGAAAAAGCACTGCATTACCTGGAGCAGGCTATGGCCATAGGTAATCCTGATATAACGCAAAAAGCAGGGCTTATTCAATTTTTTGAAATGAGCTTTGAACTCTCTTGGAATCTTATGAAGGATTATTTGGAAGAGCAGGGTTTCCAGGAAATCCGATTCCCAAGAGATACCATCAAAACCGCTTTTGAAACTGATTTGATTAGTGATGGGCATACCTGGTTGTTAGCACTAAAAAACAGGAATCTTACTTCGCATACCTACGATGAAGCAATGGCTGATAAAGTAGTGACAGAAATTACGGCTCATTATTATCCGTTGTTAAAACAATTGTATACGAGACTTAAACCTGAAGCTTGATATGTATGGACTAAGAGACAGCGACGTTGATGAAATTATATCAGTGCTTCGTCAGTTTCCTGAAGTGGAATCAGCCGTGTTGTTTGGCAGTCGTGCCAAGGGGAATTACCGCAACGGAAGCGACGTAGACATTGCACTCAAAGGCGATCGCATTACATTTTCCACTGTCCTCGCTATTGCCGGCACACTCAACGAAGATACCTTAATGCCCTACCGCTTTGATGTACTCGACTACAATCAAATCGCCAATCCTGACCTGGTTGCACATATAGAACGGGTAGGTAGGGTTTTTTATAATAAAGTCTACCCCATTTAGTAAAGGAGCTGTCGAGGTAATCGTAAATATCTGCCCTTCCATGGTCTTTCCATTACAACTCGGCCCTTGAGCGTAATTATCACGTTGGGAGGCCTTGTTAATCAAATAAGCAGGTATATCGTAAAACATGGGTAAAGAGGTTTTATGATTAAAAGAACACAATTTGTTAAAAAATCAATTAAAAAGTTGTTTGAAAATAAACACGTGCTTATATTGCACTTTATTGTTTTTGCTTATCATCAGCATATTTAAGATTTGTTTGTTTCAGCAGCTCAAATCTATAAACAGATGGCGAAAGGACAGTCTACAAGAATAGGAGAGAGTAATATTGCTCTTTTAGCTAAAGGCCAAGAAGATTATATATCTATGACCGACATGGCTAAAAGCCAGATGCAAGAGGCCGTAATAATTAAATGGCTGATCCTAAAAAGCACAATTGAATACCTTGGAGAATGGGAGATGTTGTACAATCCGGAATTTAATTATACCGAATTCGGTACAATTAGAAATGCAGCAGGAAGTAATGTTTTTGTTCTCTCGGTTAAGCAATGGATTGAACGAACCAATGCTATTGGAATAACTGCCCGAGCTGGCCGCTATGGCGGTACATTCGCACATAGAGACATTGCATTTCACTTTGGAATGTGGATTAGCCCAAGATTTCAACTCTTGCTGGTGAAGGAGTACCAACGTCTTAAAGCCGAGGAAAACAGTCGCTTACAATTAGAGTGGGACTTGCAGCACACCTTAACAAAGGTAAATTACTATATCCATACAGATGCAATTAAAGAAAATCTTATCCCCAAAGAGTTAACTAAACAAGAAATTAGTTTCATCTACGCCAGCGAAGCTGATTTACTGAATATGGCGTTATTTGGCATGACCGCAAAAGAATGGCGAGACACTAACCCTAAAGCAGAGGGAAATATCCGGGATGCTGCTACACTTGAACAGTTAGTCGTATTAAGCAATATGGAGAGCCTAAATGCCATGCTTATTCACCAGAGCATTCCTGCAAATGAAAGATTACAACAGCTAAATAAAATTGCTATATTGCAGATGAAGTCTTTGCTACAAGGCAGGAGTATCAAAAAACTCAAATAATTTATCAGACCAACGAATCGTCGTACTCATTTTTAATCATTGATGGGTTTATGAAATAGATGAAAAACATATTTTTGAATTAATCAAAATGTTCTTTCCATTGGATTATTTGGTCGAAGAATTTACACAAAAAGCATTATAATACCATTCTTATGAAAAACGCCTATACCCTCCTCTTGTTGGGCCTCATTGGGTTGCTCGCATCCTGCAACCCGGCGCCACAGCAAAGCGACGCCGTCACCGTACAAAGCTATTTCGCCAGCCAGGAAAGCGGCGTCAAAACCGGCGGCGTAAAGGTGATTCCTATTACGACACCAAAAGGCACTTTTAATATCTGGACCAAGCGATTTGGCAACAACCCACGCATCAAATTGCTACTGCTGCAAGGCGGCCCCGGCACTACCCACGAATACTGGGAGTGCATGGAAAGCTTCCTGCCCGCCGAAGGTTTCGAATTTATCTACTACGACCAACTGGGCACCGGCTTCTCCGACAACCCCGATGATACCGCCATGTGGGACCTGCCGCGCTACGTGGAAGAAGTAGAACAAGTACGCCAGGCCCTGGGACTCAACAAAGACAACTTCTACCTCTTGGGCCACTCCTGGGGAGGCATCCTGGCCATGGAATACGCCCTCAAATACCAGGAAAACCTCAAAGGGCTCGTGATCTCCAATATGATGGCCAGCGCCCCCGAATACGACAAATACGCCGAAGACGTATTGGCCAAGCAAATGGACCCGAAGGTACTCGATACCATCCGCATGCTCGAAGCCAAAGGCGATTTCGCCAACCCCAAATACATGGAACTGCTGGAGCCCCACTTCTACGCCAAACACGTGTGCCGCATTCCGCTCGACCAATGGCCGGAACCGGTGAACAGGTCGTTTAGCAAAATGAACCAGAGCCTGTATGTCACGATGCAAGGCCCCAGCGAATTCGGCCTCTCCGGCAAACTCGAAACCTGGGACGTCAAAGCCCGCATCCCCGACCTCAAGGCGCCTACGCTCGTCATCGGCGCTACCCACGACACCATGGACCCCGAGCATATGAAGTGGATTGCCGATAATGTGCAAAACGGTCGTTTCCTGCTATGCCCCAATGGCAGCCATATGTGCATGTACGACGACCAGGCCACGTATTTCGACGGGCTGATTCCCTGGATGAAGGACGTGGACGCCGGGAGGGGAGTGAGGGAGTGAGAGAGGGAGGGATTGTAGAGACGCGATTGATCGCGTCTCCTGGCCACCCGGGTTCATTTACGCCTTAACTACGATTTTTTCAACCAGCCACCAGACCACTAGCAATAGCACAGGCAGGGCCACCACGCCAAGACTGAGCAGCCGCAGTTTGCTCACAAACCGCAGCACGGGGCCTCCTATCAGCACAGCTGCTAATACAGCGATCAGCACCGTATTGAGAGTGGTGCTTGCATTCATGCTGCTGCGGAAATTGGATGCCATCAAGGTGAAAATGGCGAAGAGCAGATCAAAGATCCAGAGTAGCCAGAATAGGATTGCCATGTTGTTTTGTTTAGGAATGTGGCGTAAATAAGTTACCTGGATTCGGCGAGGCTATTTTTTCATCAGGCAAGGCGCGAGAAGTGAGCTTAGCCTGAGCTAAGTGATCGACGAAGCAACGCAGCCTGATGGAAAAAGAGACCGCCCAAACAGGTAACTTATTTGCGACACGTTTCTCAATGCGGTTGTTCTACTAAACGAAGATATTACTTTTGTGTGAACATGGCTCTAATTTATTCATCACCACATACCATACTTATGAAAAACCTCTTTTTCGTTTTGTTAATGCTTATTACATTTTTTGCCTGTACTCAAACCCCCAAATCGGGCGAAGCCGATTCGGCACAATCAGCTTTTGATACCACCGCCAATACCCAGGCAGTAGAAGCAGCAGTACGTAGCTTTTTCAACTTTTACGATGCCTTTATGCGCACCGAAGAATTCGGTAGCGACAAATTCAATTTTATCGATAACACAGGTGAACACCTCAAAATTAAACCGGCGGAACTCGACGCTTTTTTAAATGAATTTCTGAAAAGCGGCGCCGTCGGAAAAGCATTTATTGAAAAAGAAAAAACGCTGTATGCAGAATGCGAAAAACTGTGGGCCAATGAACCTATAGATGAGGTGCCTTCTTGTATCGACCACGACCGCTATTTCTGTGCACAGGAAGACCTCACTGAATTTTATAAAAAAGCGAACATTAAAGTAGCATTTGATTCAGATCAAACTGCTACGGCTACTGTTATGCTCGATTTTGGCGATGGCCCTACATGGGATCGCGTTATCAAAGTAGCCAAAGAAGGCGATAAATGGCTGGTAGCCGATGTGAATTGCGAATTGAGCGAATAGCTTTATTTAACCACGGAGTTTCACGGAGTTCACACAGAGTTTCACGGAGCGATATTTTAACTCTGTGGAACTCCGTGTAAACTCCGTGAAACTCCGTGGTTGAAAAAATTCTTAGTCTAAAATCTTAACAAACCGGGCGCTGCCTTGCCCATTTATACGAATAAAATACATGCCCGAAGACAACTTGTCAACGGGAATCTGGAAAGTATTAAATCCTTCCTGTATGTCCACTCTGATTTTTTGTGCACAAATCCCTGCCGGGGTGAAAACCTCAATTACTGCCTGGGTAGAAGCATAATTGGCCACAAATTCAATTTGCAGGTTATTTGCGTTCACGGGGTTGGGAAATACCGCGATAGCCCGGTCCTTATCGATCAGATTGCGGGTTGACGTAAAGCTGCCGTCGCAGTGGATATTTTGGATAAATATCTGCTCGTAAAATTCGAGCACCGTCCTGTTTTCAAAAAAACTAAAAATCATCTGGTCGTCGCTTCCTTTGGTCATCAACACATCCCGTGGATTATTCGGGAAAATATTGTCGTTGATCACGGCCTGCCACAGCAGGTTGCCGTCGAGATCCGCCTTTACGGCATTGATCGTTCCTCCCGATTCGGCAAAGCAGAATACCGTAGAAAAATCGCTGCACATTTCGGCGCCGGCGAGGGTTGGCAAAGCTGCGCTCATATTCACCGCTTTTATGCCATTGTTGGTGAACATCAGGTTGCCGTCGATGTCGATTTTCCGCAGGCCTATTTCGGCCTGATCCTGCGGGCCGTTGAGGTAATTGATCACCAGGAAAAGCTGCTGCAAATCGGGGATATAGCTGATTCGGTATTTCTGACAGAAAATAGCCGGCATTTCCAGCGTTTTGACGCCGTCGGGCCCCCATAGAATATTTCCTGCTATATCCGTTTTTTGTACAAATACATAAGATTCTGAAAAACTGGTGGGGAAAGTAATCGCGCTGTACAGCGAATTTTGCTGGTCAATGACGAGCTCCACATCCCGGATAGGCAGGTTGGAATAGGAAGCGCATAGCGGCTTGGGCGATTTCCAGCCGGGCGTGCCGTCAGCGTTATAGTTCATTACATAAAAGTAGTAGTAAAAAGTGCCTGGAATGCCTTGCAGAAGTACGGCATAAAAAGAGCCGTCGGACAGGGGTTGTAATTTTTTTACCCAGCTTTCATTTTCGGAAGTCACCGACCACTCCAAATTGCCGTCGGCGTCGTATCGGGTTATTTTGCCACCGGTGCTTTCCAGGGTGGCTATCAGGATCTGGTCGTCGGGCGTGACGCTGAGCGCCGATACCGGCGCCTCGCCTGCATTGATGCCGGTTTCGCCAAATAATATGGCGCCAGTAGGATCTACTTTCTGCAGGACGGCCGTGCCGCTGGAATTATCGGAATAAGCCAGGTACAGGTTCTCCTCGCTATCGGTGGCCGCAAAGTCGAAGCTCAGCCACGAAGCCGTGAGCGAAACCAGTTGTATGCCGTCGGGGCCGAATTTCCGGTTGCCGGCATTATCGATGAGTTGCACCCAGATCTGATAGTTCCCGGGTGCGCCGGTATAAAAAGTGACGTAGGTGTTTCCCGAGGGGGTACTTGCCATATTGGAAATGACCACGCCGGGCCGTTCAGAAACGAGCGTATTGGCCGTCACGTCGGCGGTCCACTGTGCCTGCGCTGTAATTGCAAAAAACATCGCGCATAGGAAGGTTAAAAGCTGTTTCATGGTGATCAAGTTGTGAGAGATAACGAATATCTCCACAAAATTAGGAACCTGGACAAGGTGGGGCATTGATATTAGTCAGCGGATTAGCTAAATTAGTATACATTATTCATTTCACGTATTGCCGCCCAATAGCCGCATAAAATCGTCTTTGTAAGTGTCACCAAGCGGGATTGGGTTATTGTTGATATAAATTCTTTGCCTCTCGATATAATCTATTTTGTCGAGCGCGACCAGGTATGATTTGTGTACCCTTACAAAACGCGGAGCGGGAAGTATGTCTTCGATTTTTTTCATGGTTTGCAAGGTCAGGATGCGTTCCGTCAAAGTATATACGGAGACATAGTCTTTTAAGCCTTCCACATAGAGAATATCGGACAGGTCGACCTTTCTTATTTTTTGTCCCACTTTCAGGAAAATAAAATCGGGCAATTCTCCTGTATTTGCCGGCTCGACTTTTTTGGGGCGCGAATACCCGGCCGCCTTTTGCACGGCTTTTACAAAACGCTCAAAATCGATAGGTTTCAGCAGATAATCCAACACGTCGTATTCATAACCTTCGAGGGCGTATTGTGGGTAGGCGGTAGTCAGGATGGCCTTGCATTTGCCGTGGGTAAGCCGCAGAAACTGCATGCCCGTCAGTTCGGGCATTTGAATATCCAGAAAAACGAGGTCTACCTTGTCTTGTTGTATCAGCGAAAGCGCTTCGAGCACTTGCGAGGTAGCGCCGACGAGCTCCAGGTAGGGCACTTTTTGGATATAATCGGCCAGCAGCGCCAGGGCAAGGGGCTCGTCGTCAACAGCAATACAGCGAATAGATTTTGCCATGGCGTTAATTTTGGAACGTGTCGTAAATAACTTACCTGTTTGGGCGGACTCTTTTTCCATCAGGCTGCGTTGCTTCGTCGGTCACTTAGTACTACTTTGTCACTTTAAACC
>JABWBR010000149.1 GCA_013360405.1 Saprospiraceae bacterium | reverse complement strand
CAACGCAATCGGTCATCGACAGCGATGTCAAGAAAGCCATATTCCAGGTACTTCCGTTGGTCGACCACGAGCCCATGACCTGCGTGCCGCTGCGCGTCAGCTTGAGCCATTGATGCCCGGAAGCCATATAAGATGCCTGGGCGGTAATGCCGTCGGTAGTCAGGCGGATTTGCCGGAATACCTGGCTGCCCTTTTGCGTCATGATCGCGCCTTTGCGGGCGCCAGCAGCGCTGCTCTCGCGCACAAACAAGCCGGCATACCCCGAGTTGGTAATGCCTGCCACCTTGACGATGATCTCGCCGTTGCCGCAGAGTTCGTGGTAAACGATGTGTTGGTTGTCGGACGTAGCGCCCGGCCCCGTCACCGCATTGGTGGAAATAGCTACCGTATCCGGCCCGCATTCGCTATATACGGCGCTGCCCGTACCAGAGCCCAATGCCAGGTCTTGCCAAGCTGCGCAGGCTACATTGGATGTACCGCTTGTCAGAGGCGCTAAAGGCTTAATCGAGGGAGGGAGGTAATTCAAATAGTTGATTATTAAATTATTACCGAACGAGGCCGCTGCAATCATGCCAACTGCAACGACAATAAAGACGAGATTTTTCATGATGCCAACTATTTTATGACAAAAATATAACACTATAATTTCAAAACTGAATTATACATCTAAGGTCGTAGGGTATCCCGCTATAATCTTTATAATATATTGGCGAAATCAGGACATGATATCCACATCCCATCTAAAGTAGCAAGATAGCTAAAACAACCGTTTTAACCAAACGCACACGTCGATTTGTCGGTAGATTAGCAAATCGGGGCAAACGGTTACCATTTCAGCACCTGATGCACCGCAACGCTCCCCCTTGCGTCGTTCAAGATAAGCATATAGCCGCCGGCGGGGAGATGAGTCATGTCAATTTCTGTTCTATGTTGCAACACCCCGCTATCAAGAACAATACCCTGCCAATTCGCAACTTGCCAGCGCCATCCTTCGGGAAGCTCCCCTACCGACTGTACAACCAACGCATGCCGAACGGGGTTGGGATACACTTTCAGCGCTATCCCGTCCACCTGAGTAGTACCGGTAGGCGTAATAAAAACCGTCTGCCCCGCCGCGTTGGCGCAATGGGCGTTTTCGGCATTAAGGGTTACTTCGTAGGCGCCGGGGCCGGCATAGCCATGCAGCGGCGAAGCCTCATTGCTATTTTGGCCGTCGCCGAAATCCCAGGTGTAGGTGTCTGCATTGACGGATAGGTTGTTAAACGACACCTGGTAGCCGTCGATGGTATAATCGAAGGCTACCTGCGGGCGGGGATACACCGTGATATAGTCTTCCCACCACAACGTGTCATTGCCGAAAGGCGAATACAATACCAGGGTTACGTCGTGAACGCCCGCCAGTTCGTAGCTCACCAGAGGTTCATCAGCCGTGGAAGTAGCCGGCTGGCCACCCGGGAACGACCAGCTTAAGGCGTCGTAATCGCCGGTAGAGGTATTATAAAATTGCGCTGTAAATGGCGTGCAACCCTCTCTTTTATCGGATGTGAACAGGGCCTGCGGCGGCAATCCGACCGTAATCTGCTGGGAAATGAAGGTATTGCCACAAGGGGTGTTGACGGTTAGCGTAACGGTATAATTGCCGGCTGTTGCATAAGTATGGTTGGGTGAAAATACCGTACTAGAGCTCCCGTCGCCAAAATCCCAGGAAAAAACACCGGGAAAGGCCGTAGTATTAGTGAAAGCAGTCGTAAGTCCATTGGTCAAAAAACTAAAGGACGGGGAGGCCGTTGATTCCACCATTAATACAATAGGATCGGAATACACCGTGCCGAAGCAATCGTTTTGCAAAGCAAGCCGGTAAGTCAGGCCGTTTTGAGAGGCAGCCACGTTTAGCAGGGCAAGCGTATCGTCATACACGCCGTTTATAATGAGGCTATTGCTCATATTGACAAAACCTGCGCCGGTATCGACCTGCCATTGTAATTGCAGGTCAAAGCCGGTGACTTGTACCGGAAGAAACGCGGTTTGGCCGACGCAGGCGGTAACGGTTTGGGGTTGGCTAAGCACCATCGGTGGGGTATTGGGCTGCTGGCCTTGCGGGAGGAGAGGCGTCCACATTATTCCGATCCCTGAAAACCCGTTAGCGCCGGCCTGTGCGCCGTTGGGGCTGTCGGGACAGGCGCCCGAGTTATAACTTATTCCGGCGGCGCCGCCATTAACCGATATTATCGCGGGATTCACCGTGCATACTACCCTGCCGCCGCTACCGCCGCCGCCGGGGCCGTGGCAACGGTCGTCGCCGGCATTATTAACGCTGCCGCCGGTACCGCCGTCGGCGGATACTGTTAGTGGGCCGATAATAGACGTCGTAAGCAGATAAACCGAGCCGCCGCCGCCGCCGCCGCCCGCTCCGTCGCCTATGCTGGAAACAGCCGACTGGCCGTCGGCCTTTATAGAGTAGCCGTTTCCCGACACAAAAGATGTCTGAATGATAGCCATACCGCCGCCGGCGCCGCCGGCAGTCCCTACGTTGTTATTTTCGTGGCCGGCGCCGCCGCCGCCGCCCATAAAGAGGCGTTGGGGGGTGAGAAATGCGGCTTTACCGCCACGGCCGGGGAATTGACCGTCGCAGCCAAAGGTGGTGGGTTCGTTATTTTCGCCGCCGTTACCGCCGCCGTTCACATTGGCGCCGCCACCGCCACCGCTGTTGTGGTCGTTGCCGCCGCCGCCGCCGTTGGCCTGGGCGCCGCGCCCGGCTTCCTGTCCGGGCAAAAATGCGGCAATACCTTCGCCTTTGGCGGCGCCGCGCCAGTTGTTGAGCCCGTAAGAATATGCGCTGACGTTGACCAGCCAGCTGCAATCGTTGCCGTCATTGATATTGGCCTGGCCCCCTCGAAAACCTTTTCCGCTGACATCAATATCAGCCCCGAGTGCCAGGTTGTCGGCAACTTCAAAAGCCAGCACGCCGCCGGTACTGCCGTTCCAGGGAGCCGCGGTCAGTTCGCCGCTGACAACCGCCACATCGTACACGGGCCAGGACACCACCTGCACTTTCCCCGCTACTTGATAATCGTGGTAAAGGGCTTTTTCCAACACGATCGCATTGCCGGTCACCGCTGCGATCCGGGCGCGTTCAAAGCGACCGCTGCTGCGATAATCGGTGATATCGCCAAAAGCGGCGGAGTTGGAGGTATTGATCACAGCCCCCTGCATTTGTATCACAAGCAAATACTGCCCCGCAGAAAAATCGGAGGTTTCGTCTACGGTAAGGGTAAACGTGCATGTATCGATAGCGGTGACCGCCGCATAGTGGTTGATTACACCCGAAAGTTGGGTTTGGGCCGATAAATGCAGGGCAGATGCCAGGCCGGCAAGCAGAATGATAACTTTGCGCATAGGAGATGACGTTTATACGTTTTCAAAGGTCGTATTTTTTGTGGAATAACTGTTGTCGGTTGTCGGTTGTGAGTTATCGGTTATCAGTTAATTCTACTTTGTCACTTTAAAATTTTGCATGAAATACGTGTACACATTTCGCCCCGCTGGGGCTATAATACACTTTGTTCATGAATTTTCTACCAATATTTACGCCCCGCTGGGGCTTTTGCGCGTCTTAAAAGGCCCGGAGGGCCGAAATACTGGTAGAACATGTAATAATAAGATCTCAAAAGCTCCAGAGGAGCGTAATGTGAGGTATGCCTGGTTTAAAG
>JABWBR010000148.1 GCA_013360405.1 Saprospiraceae bacterium | reverse complement strand
TGCTTTTGCTGGAAGCATCGTTAGTAGGTAGTCGCATACCACTAATTTGGTGCTTCCTTTCGTTTTATCCAAATGTTCTATAAACTTACCGAACTATTGTTAGTATATTTGTAACATAACCATTTGAAAAATGAAGACTATCCTTTCTCTGGTATTTTTCGCGTTGTCTTCCTTTTCCGCTATTCAAGGCCAGGATCTATCATTGGGTTTATTATTGCATTATCCACTGGATGGAAATGCTTCAGATATAAGCGGAAATAGCAGGCATGGTCAGATTACCGGCGCAATGCCTGCATCTGATAGGTTTGGCAATAACATGGGCGCCTTACAATTTGGCAATGCAACCCTCCTGGCGTGGCCTGGCGATCCTGAACTAAAACCCGATTTTCCTTTTTCAACCAGTTGTTGGGTGTATTGCGACGACTTTCCTCCGTTTGGAAGGGGCATTATGACAAACGATTTTGTAGAAAATAGGTATTACGGCATCATATTGTCATACAACTTTAACCGCCAGGTACTTATCAGTATTGGTGATGGTGGATTGCCAAATCCGGATGGCCGGCGCACCAAAGCGGGCAATACCATGTTGCAGGCAGGCCAGTGGTACCACATCGTTGCGGTGGTGAGAGGACTTACTGACATGGATTTGTATATCAACGGTTGCAACGACGAGGGCGTATATTCCGGAAATGGCGATGCATTGGCTTACTCCGATGGTGGTCAGGGTGCTTTGGGCCTTGTTGATGATGACGCGACTACAGCTTCTCCTTTTTTGTACCACCCCGGCAGACTGGACGATTTTCGATTATGGAACAGGGCCTTAACGGAAGAAGAAGTGGAATTGCTTTACGATCAATTTTATGACGCGCCCTTTTCACTGGGACCGGACACCACGCTTTGTGTTGGCGAATCATTAGTCATAGATGCAACCGTGACTGTGGCTACCTCCTACACATGGCAGGACGGCGCCTCAACGCCTGTATATACGGTTCTGTCGCCTGGTGTTTACCAGCTTGAGGTTGAAATCGGGCATAAATGCTCATTTAGCGATACCCTTGTCGTACAGTATAATAGCTGTTCCATTTGTAATATTTATTTCCCTAATGCATTTTCGCCTAATTCAGATGGCATTAACGATGATTTCAGGGTTTATTTTGATACCGAGACTTGTCGGTTTGAAAGCTATAGTCTCAAAATTTTTAATCGCTGGGGGGGATTGGTATTTGAGTCTAACGATCCATTTGAGCCCTGGTCCGGAAAAATTAATAGTAAAAACGCCGCGCAAGGCGTGTATACCTATCTGGTTAGTTACCAACTAGAAGGAGCCTCCCAAATTGACGAACACGCAGGAAGCATTTCTTTAGTGCGATAAAACATACCGTTCCCTCGCAAACACCGTCATATCGTAAATGTACTTATCCGAATTTGTTCGATATGTGATGGCGACCTACATTCGCACCACAAAACGACGACCCATGCGTATCCTACTTATGTTATTGGCGCTTGTTTGCGCCACGATGAGCCTCCACCAGGCAACTGCTGCCTCCATCCACGAAACCCTGGCCTGCAAAGTATACATCCCCAACGTATTTTCTCCCAACGACGACGGCATCAACGATGAGTTCAAACCCCTGTTTGATTGCACGCCTTCAGATTTTGAGATGAAAATCTTTAACCGCTGGGGAAAAATGGTGTACCAGAGCAAATCAGCCGACGAAGGCTGGACCGGCAAGGAAAAAAACAAAGACCTTCCCTCTGATCTGTACGCTTATTATATCAAGATTACCTTCCAGGATGAAGGACAGGGCACTACCAGCGAAATTTTTAGCGGGGAGGTGTCGATTTTACGGTAGCAGTCAGCACTCAGCAGCAAAGACCTGACTGCTAAGTGCTGAGCGCTAAGTGCTGACTGCTAATCCCTTTTACATCCCAGTTAAAAGCGCATACCCCTCCAGCACGCCCTTCTTATCGAAGGTCTCTTGTTTCACCAGGCCGATGCCTTGGGCGTACCATTCCACGATAGTGTGTGTCTTCTTCACCATCGTTTTGGTTTCCATCGTGTGGGAAATCTTCATGCATTCGAACTCGCCGGCGGGGGTTTTCACCTTTTCTGGGCCCAGCACCTTGCGGTTGATCACATTAATTTGCATAGTGAGCATCAGCATGCCGCTATTGCCGGCTTTGATTTCGGCGTAGGCATCGGGCAGCGTTTGTCCGGCTTTCAGCACGACGGGCAGGACAAACGGATCGCCGGAAATATCGACTTCCATGCCCGAAAAAGACTCGCGCGAGCGGGGAGGGAGTTTATAGGGTAGGTCAATTAAAAGCATACTGTCTTTGCAGCGCACCTGGTAATAGGCTTCCAGCATAGGTTTTCCCAGGTCGTTGGTAGCGCTTTCCTCCAGTTGGGCCTCCAGGCTGCCATCGTCGGCATTTTCTACCACAGAAACTTCTACTGTGCTGGTACTCAGTAATTTATTGCTTTGGTCGTAATACGTATATTGCCTTTTTGCCCCCTCGGTAAAGGAAAAATAACCTTCACAGGTTTGTTGGGCAGATAGGCCCTGTAGCAAGCCCAGGCTGCACAGGAAAAATGTGGTGTGTAGTTTCATTTGTATGCCTTTAGTAGAGAGGTTCGCCGAGTAGGGTTGTAGGTTGTGGGTTGTAGGTTGTGTGAACTAATTTACCTACAACCTACAACCTTACAACTTACAACCTACAACAGAGAACTGACAACTACTGCTGCTCTTTAAAACGTCGGAAAGCGGCAGTCAATTTTGGCACTACCTCAAAAAGATCGCCCTGCACACCATAATCTGCTGCTTTGAAGAAGGGCGCTTCGGGGTCTTTGTTGATCACCACGATAGTTTTAGAGTTGTTAACGCCTGCCAGGTGCTGGATAGCCCCCGAAATGCCGATGGCGATATACAGGTTGGGACGGATCGCAATACCCGTCTGGCCTACGTGTTCGTGGTGAGGGCGCCAGCCCACGTCGGCTACGGGGCGCGAACAAGCCGTGGTAGCGCCGAGCACTCCTGCCAGTTCTTCTACGATGCCCCAGTTTTCAGGGCCTTTCATGCCGCGGCCTGCCGATACCACGAGTTCTGCTTCCGGAAGGGGTACGTGGCCTTCTTCGCGGATCACTTCTTTGACTTTCACTTTCGGGGCCGGCAGGCTCACCTGCAGCGCGCTTACGCTCACTGCTGCGCCGACTATTTCGGGTTGAATGGCGTTGCCCGTAAGCGACAGCACCTTCACCGGCGAATTCACCTCGTATTCGGCGATGGCTTTGCCGGAGAAAACCGATTTTTTCACCCTGAAACCGCCGCTGACCGTAGGCACAGTATTTACACCCGCTACCGAGCCGGCATGCAACCTGGCCGCCAATCGCCCCAGCAAAGATTTTCCGGTGGAGCTGTGGTTCAAAATCACCACATCAGCGCCCAGTTGTTTGGCCGCCTCGGCGATAGCTGCGGTATATACCTGACTGTCAAATTGTTGCAATACAGCGTCGGTGATCTGGTACACGGCGCCGGCGCCGTATTTGCCCAAATCACCCGCATTGGCGGCTTCACCCAATACCAGGGCTGCGCAGGTGCTGCCCATGGCTTGCGCGGTCTTATATCCGTAGGTCACCGCCTCAAAAGCGGATTTCTTGAACTGACCTTTTTGACTTTCTGCTATTATTAGAACCATCTTTGGTTGATTTGCTGATTTGCTAATTTGCTAATTTGCTAATGGGCGCAAACCAAATTGTCGCACAAAACCTCCACAAGAATCAACACGCCCATATTGTAGCCGTTCCGGAGGAACGATATCTTTGTAGAATTCCCA
>JABWBR010000147.1 GCA_013360405.1 Saprospiraceae bacterium | reverse complement strand
AAAAGTTGATTTCACTTGTTGACACTCAGCAAATTGAAATCCTCTTTCCAGGATACATTTTGTAAATTCTGGGGCAACGTATTTCAGGACAAGTCATATAACTGGTAAAGATAATGAACGGAGAACATACAACGGAGAACCGACAACGGATAACAGAGAACTGACCTACATCAATTCCTGCAACGCCTTCCAAAGCGCGCCTGCGCGGCGGTTATCGCCTTTTTCGCGGCTTTCGCGGATAAGGGCGAGCGGTTCGGCGAGCAGGAACTTACAGTTGCCGATGGGGGCTGGTTGGTAGGGGCTGAGTGCGGCCTGGATGCCCAGTTGCGTGAGCGGTATGCCGAAGCTGATCACCTGTTTTATTGCGTGTTCGGGGGGTATGTCGGCAAAGCGGTGTTGGTCGCCGGGGGCGACGAGCAGTAGGGCGGCGTCGTTATTCAGGTCGACTTGAATAGCGCTCAGTACTTTTTGCAGGAATGCGCGGTTGGCTTCCTGGGCGATTTCCTCGCCGGCGAGCACTAAAATGCCTTTTTGACACCCTCCAACCCATTGATTGTCAATTTGTTTTTGGTCGGAAATGGGGAATAAATCAAAGTCGAGCATTTTGGAATTAAGAATTAATAATTAAGAATGAAAAATTATCGAAATTATATTCTGTATTTGAATATTGAATTTGTTAAAATTAGAATAAATATATAACTTTGCAAAAATTCTCCAATGAAAAATCATATTGCGGTCGCAAAAGCACGACATTCTCGTCTTTCGCAAGTTGATTTCGACCATCTGCCCTTTGGCCGGGTATTTTCCGATCACTTATTTGTGGCGGACTACCACGACGGCAAATGGGAGCGGGCGCGTATCGAGCCGTTTGACCGGTTTGAGATACACCCTGCCTCGATGGTTCTACATTACGGACAGGCTATTTTCGAAGGCATGAAAGCCTCGAAAAGCGAAGATGGCCGGCCCTTGCTGTTCCGCCCCGACATGCACGCCCAGCGTTTTAACGCATCTGCCCAGCGCATGTGTATGCCGGACGTACCCGAATCGCTATTCCTCGACGCATTACACACGCTGATTGGAATAGATGCCGACTGGATACCCACGCAGGAAGAAAGCGCCTTGTACATTCGTCCGTTTATGTTTGCCAACGACGAGTTCATTGGTGTAAAGCCTTCCGAGCACTACCGCTTTATGATCTTCACGAGTCCGGTAGGGCCGTATTATGCCAAACCGGTGCGTCTTCGCGTAGAAACGCAATACGTGCGCGCTACGCCGGGCGGCACGGGCGAAGCCAAAGCAGCCGGCAACTACGCCGGTTCGATGTTGCCGGCCAAACTGGCCCAGCAGGCCGGTTTCGATCAGGTAATGTGGCTCGACGGTCACGAATTCAAATACATCCAGGAAGTCGGCACGATGAACATCTTCTTCGTCATCGACGGCAAGGTAGTCACGCCCGTGTGCGACGGCGCCATCCTGAAAGGAATCACCCGCGACAGCATACTGCACCTGCTGCGCGACAACGGCTACCAGGTAGAAGAACGCCGCCTGTCTATCGACGAGGTGGTGGAAGCCTACGACGCCGGCGTACTGCAGGAAGTCTTCGGCGCCGGCACGGCTGCCGTGGTGTCGCACGTATCGGAAATAGCTTACAAAGACCGCCTCTTGCACCTGCCTGCTATCGAAGACAGAAAGGTAGGCGAGTGGGCCAAAATGGAAATCAACGGTCTGCGCTCGGGCCGACTGGAGGACCCGTATGGATGGGTGACGCCGGTGAAAATTCCCGTAGCGGAAAGTGTTTAGCGGTTAAACCGAATTATCCTACAGCAGGTTAAATATTAGATTGAAAAAATCGGGCCACCCAGCGTGATTGCGGGGTGGCCCGATTTGTTATGGAGTACCGCACGCCGTCAGATTATTCTGACCTCTAGGTACGGGACTATTTGTGCATGATTTTTCCGCCGCGCCCGAGCCCAGGCCATGCCCAAAATCTGGCGGCGCGGGGTATATGTGCATTGTATTATATATATTTACGCATATATTGAAGTAATATGTTTTTTTCGGGGAAAGATAACAGAGTATCTTTCTCTTGAAGGAGTAAAATATAGAAGTGAAGATCATTGAAAAATACCGCCAATTGGGTATTGACGGCTGTTGATGAAAATATTATTTTTGCAATATTGATATTATAAATAATGCCCTTATAGATAACTTTTTTTTAAAAGGATTTGGCAAATCAAACGTCAATACCATAAGTGATTATTCTGCTTCGGAGTTTTAAGCGATACATCACATACAAGAATAAATAAATCATACACCTTGTAGTTTTATATCAGAGTTTTTTCACATAGGAGCCTAAATCGACAATAATACTTTCCGTACCTGAAGTTTTTACGCATAAGAATACATACGAAATAGCCGATGGTTTATGAGTTTACGCAAAAAGCGTCTTCCCATAATAAATCAAATAGCCATGAAATTACGCCCAATTAGCCTAATCCTGCCATTTGTATTATTTGCAGTTAGCTCATCTCTCGGCCAGCTTATCGGAAGCAGCGAAAATGGCCAATCTACGCCTAAAGAAGTAAAATCTTCTGAGATTACATCCGGTGGAATTAGCGCTGATGTAAACCTTTTTACCGGCACGCTCAACGCCTCATATTCACTAGGTACTGTGAGTACGCCTACCGGATTAAGAGCTTGTTTGGGAATTTTATAATTGTGCATAGTCGATTTTCCAAATAACCATTGAAATATTGGCTAAAATCAGGAATGCCTGAGCACTTCTTGGGGTGTGTTCATAGTCTATGACCAATCTTCGAAAGAAATTCAACCAGGCAAAGGTTCTTTCTACCACCCATCTTTTGGCTTCGACCACAAACCCTTTTTGGCCTTCTTCTCGGTGCGGTATTTCAAATATAATGTCTAGTTTTTCGACTGCATCGCAGAATGTCCCACGATAGGATTGATCGGTCATGATTTTCTTTAGTCGAGGCATTGTTACCTTCAAATTCACCAACAGGGGAACACCTCCTGGGCTGTCATGAACATTTGCCGCATGAATTGCCATGTTCCATATTCGCCCTAATACATCTACCAAAATCTGGCGTTTTCGGCCATTTATACGTTTATTGCCATCTACGCCTCGAAACTCGTATATCATAGGCGCTAGTTTAACACTTTGAGAATCAACAAGTCCAAGACTTGGAGTGGGTTCTCTTTTGGCCTGAATGCGTTCCAGCATATTCAATGCTATGTTAATCCGTTCTAATGTCCCATCCTTTGACCACCGATAGAAATAGTAATATACGGCTGTCCAAGGAGGGAATCTGGATTCGAGATTTCGCCATTGTCCGCCGACTCTGGTAATCCAGAGGATCGCGTCGAAAACCTCTCGCAAATCGATAGCTCGTTTTCTTTGACAATTCAAAAATTGTTTAATAACTTCCCACTGGTCATCGGTGAGGCACTGAAATTGTGCTTGCATATCTTATAGGTTTGGTCACCAACAAGATACACCGATGGCCTTATTTTTCAATGTCTTAAAATCCAAACAAGCTCTAAGTTTTGAGGTCACTTCGTCGTATAATTCCACTTTTGCTACGGGCGATAACCTCCCACATTTATCCGGAATTCCCTATGGAGAGGGGTGGGAAATAAACCTTCCTACTATTTCTGTGAGTGTAGATGATTACAATAAATACACGCTGGAAGAAAAAAATTGGATTATTAGGAGTTTCGGGCAGCGGCACCGTAGTCGTTGCGCAGGAAAACCTGGAGAATATCATTCCGGCAGAAAAAAATATCCGAATAGAATTTGGCGGTATGCAGGACAAAACCGCGCATCTCG
>JABWBR010000016.1 GCA_013360405.1 Saprospiraceae bacterium | reverse complement strand
AGCACATTAACTCATCAGCACATTAACTCATCAGCACATTAACCCATCAGCACATCAGCACATTAACTCATCAGCACATTAACTCATCAGCACATTAACTCATCAGCACATTAACTCATCAGCACATTAACTCATCAGCACATCAGCACATCTACTTAGATGATTTCCATAGAAAATAGTAGCTTTGTAAAAACAAAAATCGATCATGGCAGATCCCAAACAAACTGGCGTTACCACTGGCGGCGGCTTGCGTCCCAAAGGCGCAAAACAGCGGGTTGAGGACCTATCGAACTACGTGTTCGGCAAGGTGCAGCCCCAGGCTGTGCCATTGGAGGAAGCCGTGTTGGGCGCCCTCATGATCGACAAAGATGCGCTATCGGTCGTACTTGATATCATTCGCGCCGAGAGTTTTTACCTCGACGCACACCAATACATCTTTCAGGCTATGCTGCGGCTTTTTGAACGCTCGCAGCCCATCGATCTGCTCACGGCAACCGAAGAGCTCAAAAAATCGGGCGACCTGGAAGCCGTAGGTGGCCCTGCCTACCTGGCCGAACTCACCAATCGCGTAGCCTCGGCAGCCAATATTGAATATCACGCGCGCATCATTGCGCAAAAACATATCCAGCGGGAGCTCATAGGTGTTTCCACCAAGATCATCCGCGACTCATTTGAGGATACCACCGACGTATTCCAGTTGCTCGACGACGCCGAACAGGGCTTATTTTCTATCGCCCAGCAAAATATGCGGCGCAGCTACGAAAGCATTAGCTCGCTGGCTACCAAGGCGATCAAGCAATTGGAGGAACTCAAAAACAAGGAACACGGGCTCACCGGCGTGCCCACCGGTTTCACCGAACTCGACCGCCTCACCTCGGGCTGGCAGCCTTCCGACCTTATTATTGTAGCGGCGCGCCCGGCAATGGGTAAAACCAGTTTCGTATTGTCCATGGCCCGCAATGCCGCTGTTGACTTTGGCAAGGGCGTTGCCCTGTTTTCGCTCGAAATGTCGGGCATACAATTGGCGCAACGCTTGATTTCGATGGAAGCCGAAATTTCGGGCAGTAAGATGCGCCACGCCCAGCTCGAAGAATACGAGTGGCAACAATTGCAAAGCGCGATCACCCGTATCGGCGAAGCGCCTATCTTTATCGACGATACGGCGGGTATTAATGTGTTTGAATTGCGCGCTAAATGCCGGCGCATGAAACTCCAGCACGACATTCAGCTCATCATTATCGATTACCTGCAGTTGATGAGCGGCGGGGCCGACAACCAACGCGGGAACCGCGAACAGGAAGTAAGCGCCATCTCGCGCGCCCTGAAAGGGCTGGCCAAAGAACTCAACGTACCCGTCATCGCCCTGTCGCAGCTCAGCCGCGCCGTAGAAGTACGCGGCGGTACCAAGCGGCCGCAGTTGTCGGACCTGAGAGAATCGGGTTGTCTCACCGGTGATACCCTAATGCAGGATGCAGTCACGGGCGCCCTAATACCTATCAAAACGCTAGCTGAACGGCAGTCTCCCCTACCCTTTCGAACGCTATCAATGAATGACGACCTTAGATTGGGCGCTCATACTATGACCAGGGCATTTTATTCGGGCCGAAAACCTGTTTTTGAATTGGTCACCCGCTCGGGACGACGCATTAAAGCAAGCGCTAATCACCCCTTCTACAAGTTATCAGGTTGGGCAGCACTTGACCAACTAAAAGTTGGCGATCATATTGCCATTGCCAGAAAGATCAATATTGCGCAACCTTCGAATCCTTTGCGCAAAGAAGAATTGATACTGCTAGCCCATCTGATAGGAGACGGTTGCATATTGCCCAAGCAACCCTATCATTATACCAGCGCTGACTTGGAGAACATTAATATTGTTGAAAAAACGGCATCATCTCTGTTTGGTATTACGACAAAACGGGTAACTCAGAAAAACTGGTGGCACGTTTATCTACCATCGCCATACCGGCTAACCCATGGAAAAAAACATCCAATTACAGCATGGTATGATGATCTGGGCTTGCACAGAGTACGCTCATTCGAGAAATACCTGCCGGAAAAGTTGTTCGAGTGCGACAACCAGCACATTGGTTTGTTTTTGTCCCATTTGTGGGCTACTGATGGAAATATTAGTTGGAAGCGACTACCTGGCAGGAAACCGCATGGCGCTATATATTATTCCTCATCCAGTAACAAATTGGCCTGCCAGGTACAATATCTGCTGAACAGACTTGGTATATTTTCAACTTTGCGACCCGTCAAACAAGGCAAATACAGAGATAGCTATCATGTATTAATTCAAGATAAAGAAAACCAATTGCTTTTCCTTCAGCAGGTTGGGTGTTACGGCCAGCGAGGAGCCATTATTCCCGAGCTTATTGCTTCACTTGAGGATATTCTACAAAATACCAATAATGATGTAATTCCAAAAGAAGCCTGGCATGATATAATAGCTCCCGCAGTAAAGGCAAAAAGTATGAGTTGGCGAAAATTGCATGAATTGATGGACTTGTCTTATTCCGGCTCATTTTTAAAAACCAATATTACAAGAACCCGCCTGAAAAGACTAAATCAATTTATCAACAATCCATCTCTTGATATATTGGCAGAATCAGACATTTATTGGGATCAAATTGAGTCTATTCTGCCTTTGGGAGAAGAGGACGTGTATGATGCTACGGTTGAAGGCGTACACAATTTCCTGGCTAACGACATAATAGTTCACAATTCAATTGAGCAAGACGCTGATATTGTGTCATTTATATATAGACCGGAATATTATGGGATAATGGAAGACGAGGAAGGCCATTCACTCAAAGGCGTATCCGAAATTATCGTAGCCAAAAACCGCCACGGCGCCGCCAAAAACGTCAAACTTCGCTTTATCGAGGAATACGCCCGCTTCTCCGACCTTGACGATCCCAACTTCGACGACCTGCCCGGCGATACCTTCGAGGGGCCCTATACAGGCGTGATCACCCGGCCTTCGAGGATGAATGAGGATGAGGATATTCCGTTTTGATGTTTGATGTTTGATGTTTGATGTTTGATGTTTGATGTTTGATGTTTGATGTTTGATGTTTGATGTTTAATTAATTACAAATAAAAAAACATTCAACATTCAACATCCAACATTCAACATCAATCATCAGATTTCAGAGTTGCTTGCCGGTACATATCCTCAAACAGCATAGAAGAGCCGATGCCTACACCGATAACGGTGCGGATTGCATCTTCCGGTTTGATATTGAGATACACCACCTGGTCTTCGCGAACGTGGAAAATAAATCCATTAGTCGGGTTGGGGGCCGTGGGTACAAACACTGTGATCATGTTTGTAGCGGGGTGTTCATCCACCACGAAGCCGGTCATGCGCGTAGGGTTGCTATACACATCTACCAGCACCACTTTACTAAAAGGCATGCGTTTGGCCCCGATCAGTTGTTGCACGGATTCGCTGACCAGCGAGTAAAAAGGCAATTGTTTAAGTATATTGGCTTCAATAAACGCAAAAAAGCGTTTGCCCAGGTTGGTTTGGACCACCAACCCCACCACAAAAAACAGGCCGATCACGAGTCCCAGCGCAATCAGATCGGCTATCCAGCGCTGTATATGGTCGGGAAAATCGAGCAGCCGGCTGATAGGGTTGACCAATTTTATTACAAAATTGTATAAAACCCTGATAAGAATGATAAAAATATATGCGGGCAAAATCACCACCACGCCGCCGATCAGGGTGGCGCTCAAAAACCGCTGTAACCGCGAAAAATGCGCTTTCATGTGTGTTGTTGATTATGCTTTTACAAACGATACGAGAGGGGGGATTGTTTATCTGCTAAATGAGCCGGATAAATGGATCTCAGAAAAAAATATCTCTACAAAAGCGTATTTTGGTAGCCACAATAATTTCCAATTTCTTGCACACATACTCCTTATACGACCTCAACGAATACATCCGCCGCGTATTGGCCCTCAACCTGGGTGATGCGTTGTGGGTGACCGGTGAAATTGCCCAGATCGGCCTGTCGCGAGGGCATTACTACATGGACCTGGTGCAAAAATCGCCGGATGGGGATGAAATAGTGGCGCAATCTCAGGGAGTGCTTTGGCAGGCCCAATACCGGCAATTGCGACGGCAGATGGGCCTCACGCTCGATGAGTTATTGACGGAGGGAATATCGGTGAGATTAAAAGTTAAGGTAGATTTTCACGAGCGTTTTGGACTTAAATTATTCATCGAAGACATCGACCCCACCTACACTTTCGGCCTTTTGCACCAGCAGCGGCAGGAGGTCATCCGCAAGTTGCAGTCGGCGGGATTATTCGAAAAAAACGCCTCACTGGCGCTTCCGCCCGTCATACAACGCATAGCGGTATTTACGTCGGCAACTGCGGCGGGATACCAGGATTTCCTGGCGCACCTGCGCAATAATCCATATGGGTATGCCATTTCCACCACCCTTTTTGAAGTAGCCGTGCAGGGCGCCCAGGTAGAAGCCGATATAGTAGCTGCGTTGCATCGCTTGTCGTTGCGCAGCCATGATTTTGATGTAGCGGTGGTCATCCGCGGTGGCGGTGCGCGCACTGATTTGGCTGCATTCGACCAATACGCGTTGAATGTGGCAGCGGCTCACTGTCCATTACCTTTGTTGACCGGCATCGGCCACGAAACCGACGCCACCATTCTCGATCTGATAGCTGCCCGTTCGTTAAAGACGCCAACGGCTGTAGCCGATTTCGTCATACAGCACAACCTACAGTTTGAGCAAAACCTGCTGATAGCCGGGCAGATAATACAAAGACAGGCGCAAATATACCTGCGAGATGCCGATCGCCGGCTCGTTCTTCTCGCCCAGCAGGCTAAGCTCGGCGCCAGGCACCAGGTTACAGTGCAACATCGCTTGCTTGATTACATTGCCCAAACATTGCCGGCTTTGGCCCGCCGGCGCCTGCAAGATGCCGAATTACAACTCGACCAAATGGAGCGACTTCGGCAGTCTTTAAGCGCAGAAACGGCTCTTCGCCGTGGATTCACTATCACCACGAGGGAAGGCCGTGCCGTTTGCGCTGCCGAGTTGCGAGCCGGCGACCGGTTGCTCACTCGTTTCGCCGACGGCGAAACGAACAGTACCGTAGACGAATAATGCCAAAAACGCTTAAATTGCACCTAAAATACGCACATTTATGAAGGCGCCATCTTATGAATCGGCCATGCAGGAATTGCAACGCATCGTAGATGAGATGCAGGAAGGCGCCGTGCCCATCGACGAACTCGCGCTCAAAGCTGCAAAAGCCGCCGAGCTTATTGCCTTTTGCAGAAACAAGCTGAGAGCCATAGAATCAGAAATTCAACAAATTGACGCGCAAGAAAACGAAGGTTGACAACCACTTTTTTCGTAACATTGCGCACGAAAAAACAACATAGATATGGACTTCGTAATGCCCGATTTTGCCAGCGCTGCCGTGTGGATGAGCCTTATCACCCTCACCTTCCTTGAAATAGTGCTCGGCATCGACAACATCATTTTCATCTCTATCACTGCCGGCAAATTGCAAGGGGCAGAGCAAAAAAAAGCTACCCAGACGGGGCTTATCCTGGCCATGATTCTGCGTATTATCCTTCTTTTGGGGGTATCCGTGTTAGTGGCTATGAAAGAACCCATCTTTGAGTTAAAGTACAGCTGGCTGCACGCCGCTTTCTCGGGGCAAAGCCTCATACTCATTGCGGGGGGCATTTTCCTTTTGTATAAAAGTACCACCGAAATACACCATAAGCTGGAGGGCAGCGATCTGCCTGCCGGCCAGGAGAAAAAAGGGAAAGCTTCTTTGACAAACGTGATCATCCAGATTACCATTATCAACCTGGTTTTTTCTATTGACTCTATTCTTACGGCCATTGGCATGACGGGCGGATTGGAAGGCGCGCTTATTATCATGATAATCGCAGTAGTGTTTTCCGTATTGATCATGATGATGTTTGCCACGCCTGTGGGCAATTTTGTCAACCAGCACCCTACGATACAAATGCTGGGGCTCGCATTCCTGATTCTTATCGGGTTCATGCTGATCGCGGAGGGCGCCCACCTGGCGCATCTAACAATCGCTGAATCGTCGGTGGGTGCGGTACCCAAAGGTTATCTCTATTTTGCCATCGCCTTCTCGCTTTTTGTAGAAGTACTCAACATGCGCTTGCGCCGTCGCATCAAACCGGTGCAGTTGCATGGCGTTCAAAAAGAAGCGGTAAAAGAAGGTATTCTTGAAAAGCAGGTATAACACAAATTTATGCCCATAAAAGTATTGGTGATCAGTTCTTACGACGATGCCTTTAATGCCGTGCGGCCCGAGGGAGAGTTGTTTATAGGCCTGCACCGGGCCGGCGTCGAAGTAGAGGTGATGACCCAGGGAAATGCCGAATACGCCGGGCGTTTTCGGGAGGCGGGCATAAAAGTATACGATTTTCACCCAAAAAAAACCTGGGATCCTGCGGCGGTGCGCTATATCAGGCGAATCTTGCAGGAAGGCAAACACAACATCCTGCATTTATTCAACAAAAAAGCAGTCGTCAACGGCGTTAGAGCCGCACGGGGTTTGCCGGTAAAAGTGGTCACTTACCGGGGTTTTACAGGGCATTTAAACTGGTACGACCCTTCGGTATATCTCACGCATTTCCATCCGAGGGTAGACAAGATCACTTGCCTGGCCGATTCGGTGCGCGATCACGTGAGAAGCAATCTATTGTTCAGGCCTGCCGAATTTGCCGTTACCGTCAATAAAGGTCACGATTTATCGTGGTACGAACACATCAAACCTGCCGACCTCAGCGAGTTTCAGCTGCCTGACGGGGCCATGGTAGTGAGTTGCGTGGCCAATGCGCGCCCTATGAAGGGCATCCGCTACCTCATCGAAGCTACGCATTTCCTGCCGCCAGACGCGCCCATACACTTTCTGCTCATCGGCAACGGCATGGATACTTTTAGCGATCAGATCGAAAAAAGCCCTTACCGCGACCGCATCCACCTGGCCGGTTTCCGCCGCAATGCGCTCGAAATCGTAGCGGCTTGTGATGCTTCCGTGCTGCCGTCTATCAAAGGAGAAGCCACGCCGAAAGCCGCACTGGAAGCCCTGTTTTTGGGCAAACCGCTGGTTTTTACTTCCATAGCCGGCAATAAAAACATGGCTATTCACGGCGAAACGGCCTATATCGTACCTCCCGGCAACCCCAAAGCATTGGCCGAAGGGTTGTGGTGGATGTGGCAGCACCCGGAAGAACGCCTGCGATTGGGCGAAAACGGCCGCCAATATATCTCTACCCATTTTTCTGTAGCCAGGTCGGTTCAAGAGATGAAAGCCGTGTATACGTCTCTTTGTCACCCTTAAAAAGTACTACGCATGTCTAAATATCTGATACCGGCCGTATGTGCTATGGCCCTGCTATTCGGCGCCTGCCGGCGCGAAGAAAAACCTCAGGGCAGCGACTACCGGGTTATAGAAGGCAAAACTATGGGTACCTACTGGCGGGTTACGTATACCGATAGCTTGTTGCGCAATTTCCAGCAAGATATCGACCAGCTGCTGGTTGATATCAACATGGATATTTCTACGTATATCGATTCCTCTACCGTGTCGCGTTTCAACCGGGCTACCGATACCATACATCTCGACGAAAATCGCAACAGGCACTTCCTGTCCAATTTCAATATGGGCCGCAATGCGTTTGAGGAATCCGGCGGCGGATTCGACCTTACCATCATGCCTCTGGTTAACTATTGGGGTTTCGGCTATACCCCAAAAAAACCGGTAACCGCCGTAGATAGCCTGGTTATTGATTCGTTAATGCAATTTGTAGGAATGGAAAAAGTATCGCTTCGCAAGCAACCCGACAGCCTATGGGTTCTGGCAAAAACGCTATCCGGCGTGCAGCTCGATTTCGGAGGCACCGGGCAGGGTTACGGCGTAGATGCGATCAGCGAACTATTGGACCAACGTGGCATAACAAATTACCTCGTAGATATTGGCGGCGAACAGCGCAGCAAAGGAGTCAGTCCTCGCGGCGACGACTGGCGGGTGGGCATCAACGTCCCCAAAGAAAATTCCGGTGAGCGGGATATACAGGTGGCGCTGCCCTTGCGCCAACAAGCCGTCTCTACTTCGGGCAACTACCGCAATTATTACGAAGTAAAAGGCGTTAAATATAGCCATACCATTCAGCCCCATACCGGTTTTCCGGAGCGAAATACGCTACTGAGCGCATCCGTCTTTTCGGCAACCTGCCTCAAAGCCGATGCCTACGCCACCGCTTTTATGGTTTTGGGGGTGGATAAAGCATACGAACTGGCTGAACGCCTGCCCGACATAGAAGCTTATTTCATTTTTAGCAATCCTCAGGGCGATATGCAAGTCAGATATACCGACGGATTGCGGGAGTGGATGCAACAAACCGAAGTAAAATAAACCCGTTTTATCATGAAATTAACACTAGATCGCGATCTCTGTTTCCTGGATCTGGAGACCACCGGACTGAGCATAGTGCGCGACCGCATCCTCCAAATTGCCATCATCAAGTATTTTGCCAATGGCAAGCCCCCTGAAGAACTCTCCATGCTGATCAACCCCGGCATACCCATTTCAGAAGAGTCGATGCAAATACACGGCATCTCGCCAAAAGACGTGGCCAACAAACCGACCTTTCAGCAAGTAGCGCAAAAAATACTCGATTTTATCGGCCAGTCCGACCTGGCAGGCTACAATTCCATGCGGTTCGACATCCCCCTACTGATGGAAGAATTTGCCCGTGTGGGTATTGAATTTGACATCACCCGCAGGCGCGCTATTGATGTACAGCGCATCTTTTACAAAATGGAACCCAGAACCCTAAAGGCCGCGCTCAAGTTTTACTGCGATAAAGAATTGGAAGACGCCCACGATGCGCTCGCCGACGTACGCGCCACCATCGAGGTTTTTAACGGCCAGTTGGAAAAATACGAAGGGGCTGATTATTTTGACGAAGACGGGCAAGTGATACCATCGCCGATAGTACCCAGGGTACAGGCTTTACACGAATTTACCAACGATACTCGTTTTCTCGACGCCACCCAAAAATTTCGGCTCGACCAAAATGGCGTGGCTGTTTTTAATTTTGGCAAATATATGGGCCAGCCCGTAGCGGAAACGCTGGTAAAAGACAAACAATATTATCACTGGATACTCACTAAAGAATTTACCTCACAAGTGAAACAGCTCGTCAAAAAGCTGGTCAAAGATTATGAACGCGAAACACGTGAATAAACGGTGGCCTTGGATGGCGCTGGTACTTGCATTCGCATTGACAGCCTGCTACGAACCCAAAGAAGGCTGTCTCGACGTGAGCGCCACCAATTTTGACCTCGATGCCGACAAAGCCTGTACGGGTTGCTGCGTGTATCCCTCGCTTAAACTCACTCTGCAGCACCGCATGGTATACGGCGATACAAGTTTGAATCTTGTTTTTCTCGACTCGGTTTATTACGATGAAGGCGGCCATCCCTTTCGAATTTCCGGCATCCGCTTTTATCTGAGCAACCTGCAATTGGTGCGTGCCGACGGCACTGCTGTGGGTATCGAAGAAACCGTGCCGGTTACGGTTGTGCTCCCCGACAACAGTACAGAGATGATTACCGTTGAAGATAATTTCTTATTAGTTAATGCGGGTTTTACGCCCAGCCTGACGGTGGGAACGTTTAAACAAGATGGCGCCTTTACAAAAATCCGGTTTACCCTTGGCATCGAAGGACAAGTCAACAGAGCCGATCCCACGACTTTTGCCGACGACCATCCGCTGGCGCCGCAAGACGACCCCATGCACTGGAGCATCGATTCGGGTTATGTATTCAACCAATTCCGCTTTTTGCGCGATACTACCGCCTCCGATACGATCCCGGCAGTAGTAGAAATCGGCATGCCCGCTCAACTTCGCACGGTTGAACTGGACATTCCGGCGGGTTATGCCGTCACTGAAGGGTTTAGCACCGCTATTACCCTCCGCATCGACTACCGGCAGTGGCTGGCCGGCATTAGCAATATCAAAACGGCTACATTGGCCGAGTTGGCAGAAATAATTGTCAATAACGTGCCACAATCGATTTCTGTCATTGACATCAAAAAAGGGTAGTTGTAACTTGCACAAAAAAGTTGCACATGAAAAACATGCTTTGGTTAGGAATGATATTGCTTTTGTTGAGCGCCTCTTGTAAAGATAAAGACAGTCACGGACAGGTCGACATCAATTTCAAGAGTACTTTCGACGCGACCCCTCTGGTTATGTTCAGCCAGATTTACCCTTATTACGACAACCTCAATCTCAAATTCCAACTGTTTCACATGTATCTCTCTGATGTGGTGTTGATCCCCGACGATGCGACGGGGTCGACGACTACGCCGCATACCGAGATAGCGCTGATCAGTTTCAAAGACGTACTCGACCAGTCGGCAGCATTACAGGGTATCACCATCAGCGCAAACAAAATACCTGTCGGCAAATACAAAGCCGTGCGATTCGGACTTGGCGTGGCGCCCCGCTTCAATGCCACCAACCCCGGCAATTATACGCCTCCCCACCCCCTGGATGACCACTACTGGTCGGCTATGCTGGGATACGTGTTCATGAAAATAGAAGGTAATTCCGACAACGACGGCGACGGGCAGTTTACCGACAAACTTACCTTCCACATCGGCGATAACAGCCTTTATCGCACGATGGAATTCCCCGTAGCGCTGGAAGTCAAAGAAGGGCAAACCGCTACCGTGAATTTCGGCGTAGATCTCCGCCGGGTGTTGGCTGTGGGCCCCGACGACTTCCTCGACCCCCGTACGGTAACGCAAGACCACACCTCTAATCCGGACTTGTACAACTATCTGTATAATAACCTGGAACAGGCCGTGAAAATTAAGCAATGATGTGGCAAAAAATGAGGGAGAGAGGGAGAGAGGGAGAGAGGGAGCGATTTTTTTGGGTATTGATCATAATGCTGTGGTCGTGCAACGATAGCAAATTGTCGCATATTCCATATGTACCGACGCCTTATAAGCTGGAAGAGCCGGCCAATTTTGTAAAAATGCAAATACCGCCGGATAACCCGTTTACCGTAGAGGGCATTGCGTTGGGCGAGCGGCTGTTTTTCGATCCGATATTGTCTATTGATCGCAGCATATCGTGTTCAAGTTGTCATATACCCAACCTGGCATTTACTGACGGTAAAGCGGTGAGTACAGGTATCGATAAGAGGGTGGGCCGCCGCAGCGCAATGTCTTTGATCAACGTAGGTTATTACTACAAGGGGTTATTTTGGGATGGCCGTGTTAAATCGCTTGAAATGCAGGCGTTGATGCCAGTGACGGACCATCGCGAGATGGGCAACGACTGGAAGACGGTAGAAGACCGGCTTCGCAGGCACCCTGAATACCCTGAATTATTTCGTCGGGCTTTCGGCATTAAGAGAGCGGCTAACATTGATCGTTATTTAGCGGCAAAAGCGCTGGCGCAATATGAGCGCACGCTGGTCAACTATAATTCCAAATTTGACAGGGTACAGCGCGGTGAGGCGCGGTTTACCGCCGCAGAAAAGCGCGGCTGGCAAATCTTTTTTGACGACACCCTGGAGTTGCCCGCCTCCGAATGCGGCCATTGCCATATCGATCCCCTCTTTACTACGCTTGGTTTTTTCAACAACGGCATCGAGCAGATAAATACGCTCAATGATTTTCACGACAAAGGCCGGGGAGTAGTCACCGGACGCTTTGTTGACAACGGCAAGTTTCGCACCCCTACCCTTCGCAATATCATGCTCACGGCGCCCTATATGCACGACGGGCGGTTTGCTACCCTCGACGAAGTATTCGACCACTATATATCGGGTGGGCATTTTGCCGATAATCTCAACCCCAATGTGAGAAAATTGCGTATACGCGAACAGGACAAAAAAGATTTAATTGCATTTTTACAAACACTAACCGACTCTACATTTGTTAATTATAGTGCGCTGGATCGGCATGGGTCGATTTGAGTATCAAAAAAAAACAACTTGTACGCATGAGAATATTTGCCATAGCCTTGCTTGCAGTAACGTCGATAGTGGGATTTAACGCATGTGAAGACGGCGGAAAACCCTGTACCAATTGCCCCGATGACGACCTGATCAGCGGCCAGTACAACCCGCAACCTTATAATCTGGAGGTGCCTTCTTTTTTTCCCGAACCCATTATTCCCCCGGATAACCCGCTCACCGTGGAGGGTGTAGAATTGGGCAGGAGACTGTTTTACGACAAGATCCTGTCAGCTGACGGTACCATGTCTTGCGCTTCTTGCCATTCACCCGAAAAATCCTTTACCGACGGCAATGCCGTCAGTACGGGGATACTTGGCTTAACAGGCAGGCGCAGTTCCATGGCTATCGTCAACCTGGCTTACAATGCCAAAGGATTTTTCTGGGATGGCCGTGCCGCCACCCTCGAAGATCAGGCTCTGTTGCCCGTTGAAGACCATATAGAGCTCAACGAAAGCTGGCCGAACGTAATTGAAAAAATACGCAACCACGCCGATTATCCGTTGCGTTTCCGCAAAGCCTTCGGTATTGACCGCAAAAGCGAGATCACCAAAGAATTAGCCGTAAAGGCCATCGCCCAATTTGAGCGTACCTTCATCAGTGCCGACTCGAAATACGACAAGGTGGTTTGGAAAAATGAGGGTTGGTTTACCGATCAGGAAGAGCGCGGCAAAATGCTCTTTTTCTTTGAAGAATCGCAAATTGTGAACCACCCTGGCTGTTCACACTGCCATATTGCCGTATTTTTTACCGATAACAACTACAAAAACAACGGGTTAAACGAAGTGGCTTCACTCACTGATTTCCCTGACCTCGGCCGCGGCGCCATCAATGGAAACGTTTACGATAACGGCAAATTCAGGGTGCCCACGTTGCGCAACATAGAACTCACCGCCCCCTATATGCACGACGGCCGCTTTCAAACGCTCGAACAGGTGCTGGAGCACTATAGTACAGGTGGGCATGGCGTAGAAAACGAAGACGTCAACATCCGGCCTTTCCCGCTTACTGAACAAGACAAACAAGATCTGATCGCATTTATGAAGACCTTGACAGATACCTCTTTTGTGAATAATCCGGCGTTTAGTGATCCGTTTAAGTAGGGTTGTGGGTTTGTCACCTTGTCACCACCGTGGCGGTGAACGGTAAACGTTCACCCTACGTGGCCGTCACCTTGTCACCCCAAAAGATTTTTTTTGCACAAATCACCCTGATTTACAATAGATATTTCACGGATTTAGTATGAATTTTTTATTTAAAAAATTGATTGTCAGTATATTAATATTAATTATTCATTCTTAATTCCTCATTTTTTTTTCACAAAGTCTTTTTTTTGTCTTTGCGATAAGCAAATAATCTTAAGATGTTTGTATTGTCAAACGAAAGGAACGCCGGTGAAAGCACCGGCAAGACAAAAAGGGATAAAAAAAAATGGGATTGTACATTTGCCTGAAGTAAGCCAGGTTATTAGGGATAAGTAACCTGGCTTACTAAAGCAAATACCCGAAGAGAGTTTGATTTTCAACACTGACATCGATAAGATCAAAATATACTGACGACTTCGTCAGATTTTCAGTTTCGTATATGTTCATGGGATTATGATGATAAGATAAGCCGTATCGCAACAACGATGCGGCTTATTTTTTTGTACCAGGCCGGGCTCCCGGCCTTCAATCCAGTTCAGGCAAACTAAAGCGGTAGGAATTCAGGGCGTTGTACACCACCTGGTGGGTGCGTTCGCGAACTTTTTCATTAAAAATTTTTCGGTTTCGGGCATCGGGATGAATGCGGTTGGAGAGAAAGACAAAAACGAGTTGCTCTTTGGGATCAGCCCAAATGCAGGCCCCGGTAAACCCGGTATGGCCGAAAGAAAGCGTGGGAGCGCTGCGGGCGTGTGCGGCCTGCCGTTTTTCGTCGGGTTTATCAAAGCCCAGTCCCCTATGGTTGCCGTGGTCGGCGCTGGTAAAATAACTAACCGTAGCAGATTTCAGATAAGTTCTTCCCCCGTACGTGCCCTGATTCAGCAGCAACTGAAACAACACAGCCAGGTCTTCCGCGTTCGAAAACAGGCCTGCGCTGCCAGTCACCCCGCCAAAGAGCGCGGCAGTTTGATCGTGTACATAGCCATGTACGAGTTGCTTGCGCCAACGCGTATCGTTTTCGGTAGGCACTATTTGCCGGGGGGAGAAACTCGACAAAGGGTGAAAGGCGATATGGCGCAGTCCCAGTGGTCTGTAAAATTGTGCCGTAGCAAGATGGTCGAGTTTTTTATTGTAGCGCCGCTCGAGGACTTGTTGCAGTAAAATAAAATTAAGGTCGCTATACCGGTATGTCTTTTTTCTCGATACCCGCGTGGTAGACACTCCTTTCCATATTTCGTTGATATAACGCTGATTAAAATAAAAGCTATCTGCCACTTGCAAACTGTAGGGTTTGCTTTTTGTGCGGCAAAAATAATCTTTTTCTTTACACATCAGGCCCGGTACGGCGCGATATCGAAGATAAGGCACTACCGGCATACCCGCAGGAAGCCCCGAAGCATGCACCAGTAATTGCTTAATGGTAATGTCGCGGATAGTAGCGCGTCTACTGAGTTGCATATGGCTTTTCAATCGGTCGTTTATCCTGATTTTTTTTTCTTCGTACGCTTTCATGGCAATAAGGGTAGTAGCGGCGACTTTGGTGAGCGACGCCACGTCGTATAAATCGTCGTAGCGCACGCGCTGCAAGCTATCGTAAGCATGATAACCAAAAGCTTTAGAATAAATAATTTGCCCGCTTTTGGCTACTACAACCTGGCACCCTGGCATGGCTTTTTTACCGATGGCGCTATTCACAATCGCGTCAATACCGGCCAGTTTTTCGGGGGCAATACCCACTGTGGAGGGGCGGCTATACGTCAGGCGTTGCACTTTAGGCAAGCCAAACCGCGCATAGTCGAACCGTTGGAGCAAGGCAGGGGATAAACGGCCCTGACCGGCTGCGGCGCCAAAAAGAAGCTGTGCCATCAGTGCCTCGGTGTCCTCGGTGCGTTCGGGCGCGTGAATAATGGCGTAACTGGTATCGAGTTGCTCCAATTGCCGTTCATCGCCAAAATGCGCCACCACCGTAGGCGCGCGCTCGGCGAGCCTGGGGATGGCCGACAGGAAAGCCGTGTCTGCAGGTTTCCAGCCCTCCGGCTTGTCCAATACCAGGATAAAATATTGAGATTTCAAGCTGTCCAGTTCAGCGCGCCATTGGGACTCCCAGCGGGTATCCGATAATACGTAGGCGGTATCCACTTTAGCGTACCTATTCACAAACTGCGTAAATGATCTGGCCTTCGCCCCACCGTATTGAATAATTCGATACGAACGCGGTGAAGCGCCGGAAAGTGGTAATTGCCGGTGGCGATGCGCCATAGACAACGACGCCTCACTGATCCGATGCTGCAATACTCGCCAGTCTTCTGACGCAAAATGCGCTAATACCCGTTCGCGGTCTATGGGCGGCTTTGGAGCCGTCTTGTTAAGGGTAGTTCGCAAGCCATCCTGAAGTTCTCCCTCTTGTACTTCGGGTAATTGATACGACCACACTTTGGCCAGGAGAATTCGCCTTACTTTTTCCTCAAGCGTAGCGCGGCTAAGTGCCCCGTTTCGCACCAACCGGCGCAGGTATTGAAAAATGGGCAGTGGATCGTCATTAATAACCAACAGATCGGCCCCTGCGATGAGCAGTGCTTCCGCCATTGCCGGAGTAGAGGTTTCTCCTACAAGTAAGCCACTAAAATCGAGATTTTCCCTGAGCAATTTCACTGCATAGCCGGCGGGTTGCCGCGGAAGCCCGACCGCTGCCGGGTCGAGCCAAAATCCGCCTATACCCTGCCTGATCAATTGCCGGTATGGACTCAGCAGGCTATCCAATACACGAATAGAATCCCGAGGAGTGGTAAAAAGCGAGGGTCGGAGCGAATGCCCCATACTGAGAATATGACGGCGGTTGAATTCTATTATTCTGTCTAATTCTTCGCAAACCTTTGTCGCACAATTTTCTTCTGAAAGTGAATCTTTCGGCACATTGATGGAGAAACTCACATGAACACCCGATGCCAGTGCCTGTGCTGGGTATATCCTTGAAAGCCATTCTCGCAGGGTATCAGCCGCCGGCGATACCCGCAGCGTAGCTTCAGCCGGAAACACGGGCAAATCGTTAAATTGGTTGTTGAGCAATAAAGAAGCCTCCGTGCCCTGCCAAAACAAAGGCGCAGCGATACTACGCAGGCTATCAGAAGCGACCAGAAAGGGCTTCAACCCAATATCGTACATGATCACGCCACCAATCGTACCCCTTCTTGCCCATTGATACACCTGAGAGGAGGGCTCCCCACATATGCGCAATATCAGCATTTGGCCAATAAGCTCGTCCGTGCTCATTTCACTCAATAACTCGTCTACTTCAGCCGGGTCTGCGGCTAAAAACGGCGGATAACTTGAGAATTTCGGCGCCACTCGCACGCGTTGCTTTTCGCAACCCATCGTCCCCAATAAGGCAACGATTGCCCCCAGCCATATTAGATATGTGTACCGGTTTTTCAAAATACCCCGTTTTTCTATGGTTTATGGTTGGTATAAATCTATCTCTGTAACGATATTTTTGCAAAATACGTTGTTATGGCTATATTAAAGTTATAGATGAGGCATTTTGGGGCATCTTGGGACATCATCCAGGTGGAACTTGCACGTATTTGATTTTGTTATTAAATTTATGCACACAGACAAGTTGAACTATCGCCTATTCTATACAAATACGAAATTCACATGCCATCTGCTAATATCGAAAAAAGGGTGACCATTTTAGAGCAGGTTTTTGCAGATTTTATGGTTTCTCAAGACCGGAACCTCACTCGTCTGGAGACAGAGATGAGAGACTTTAAAGACGAGATGAAGGACTTCAAAGATGAAATGAAGGACTTCAAAGATGAGATGAAGGACTTCAAAGCATATGTGGAGCAAGATATTGCTGAATCGAAAGAAGAACGTCGACAGATGACCAAGCAGTGGGGCGACCTCGCCAATAAATTGGGCACGGTTGTGGAAGACATTGTTTTTCCCGCATCACGCCCCGTACTCGAAAAATATTTTGGTGAACCAATCCAATTTATCTTTATCCATGCGGTTAAGAAAATCAAATCTTTGCGGATTGAGGGAGAATATGATGTAGTTGCGGTAAGCGATAAACGCGTCTTTATCATAGAAGTTAAAACCACACCCAGGGCGAATTACCTCCAGGAATTTGAGAGCAATCTGGTTAAATTCCGCAAGTTATTCCCGGAATACAATCACCTCGGTCTGATCCCTATTTTTGCAGGCTTGCGATTTGAAAAACCGTTTATCGATAAAGCTACGGGAAAAGGGATATACGTGATGGCATATAGGGAGTGGGATTATATGGATATCCTCAATTTTGACAACCTGCCGCTCGCAGATGCTACCAGATATTGACCTCAGGAGTCAGTCTGATACCAAATTGTTTTTCTACGCTATTAATGATGCGCTGCGCCAGCCCGAATACCTCCCGGCCCGAGGCGCCACCGTAATTGACTAATACCAGCGCCTGTTTGTCGTAGCAACCTACCGAACCCTCCCGAAATCCTTTCCAGCCGCACTGCTCGATGAGCCAACCCGCGGGCACTTTTACCCGGCCGTCGCTTCCAGGAAAATGGACGATACGTGGGTATTGCTGCTGCAAGGCCTCAAATTGGGCGGCAGGTATCTCCGGATTTTTAAAAAAACTACCTGCGTTGCCGAGCCTGGCCGGGTCGGGCAGTTTGCTGCTGCGAATGCTGATGACGGCTTCGCTGACATCATGAATAGTGGGTTCCGCTATACCATTTTCCTGCAAAGTATCCCGGATTGCGCCGTATGCGGTATTCAACCGGTGATCCGTTTTGGTAAGCTGTAAGTACACGTACGCTATAAAATACTTGCCTGCTGCTTCTCTTTTGAAAATACTATCGCGATAACCAAACCGGCATTCGTCTTGTCTAAATACTTTCAGGCTACCATCTTCAAGTGATACCGCTTCGAGGTGGCTAAATACGTCTTTGATTTCTACGCCGTAAGCGCCTATATTTTGAATGGGGGCGGCCCCCACAGTTCCAGGTATGAGCGAGAGGTTTTCAATACCCCCCAGATTGTGCTGCAGGCACCACAGCACCAGTTGATGCCAATTGACCCCGCCGCCGGCGCAGACAAGCGCATGGGTTTCGTTTTCGCTTTTGATGGTAATGCCCTGTATGTTGTTGCGAATGACGATCCCCGCTACGTCGTGGGTGAACAAAATATTGCTTCCGCCGCCCAGTATGCGCAAAGGTCGGCCTTCAGTCTGCACGAGTAGTTCGCGCAATTCGTCGATTGAGCTTGTCGAGGCATAATAAGATGCTTTTGCATCAATCCCAAAAGTATTGAGCGACTGGAGCGAATAATCGGAGTGAAATGTCATGTGGCTGGTAGCACTGGTTTAATGAGCTAAGTTAGTCATCCCATCGCAAACTGCTGTGAATAATACCGCCGCCGACTACGTGGTCGCCTTCATAAAATACCGCAGATTGACCGGGCGCGACGCCTTTGACGTTTGCAAAAAATTCTACCGCCACCGAACCGTCGGCTTCAGCATTGAGCTTGCTCAAGGCGCCTTCGTCTTTATATCGGATTTTAGTCACTACCTCCAGATCCGGGGGAATCTCCGCATATTTCATCGAGTTTACCCGCGCTACGCGCATGCCGTTGCGCACCAGGTCGTCAATCGAGCCCAGCACCACGGTGTTGGTCTCGGGGCGTATTTCGGTCACGAACATGGGCTCGCCGAAAGCCACGCCGAGTCCCTTGCGCTGTCCGATGGTATAAAACGGATAGCCCTGGTGCTTGCCCAGTATGTCCCCCTTCGTATTGACAAAATTGCCGCCTTTCACCCGCGCTTCTAATTCCGGAATACGGTGTTTGAGAAAACTCCTGTAGTCGTTGTCGGGTACGAAGCAGATCTCATAGCTTTCCGCCTTTTTCGACAATTCTTCGTAGCCGAAATCGTAGGCTATCTGACGCACCTGAGGCTTGGTAAGATGACCCAGCGGAAAACGGCTGCGCTGCAGGCATTCCTGACTCAAGCCCCACAACACATAACTCTGGTCCTTTTGTTCGTCGGCAGATTTGACAATAAATTTTCTGCCATCGAGTTCGCCAATCTGGGCGTAATGGCCGGTGGCGATAAATTCGCATTCCATCGCATCGGCCCGGTGCAAAAGGGCATTCCACTTGATATGTGTATTGCACAATACGCAGGGATTGGGCGTTCTGCCTGCAAGGTATTCTTCTACAAAATTGTCGATGACATAGTCGCCAAATTCATCGCGGATGTCGATGATGAAATGATGAAAGCCCATGTTGACAGCGACCTGCCGGGCATCATTGATCGAGTCGAGGCTGCAGCAGCCGGTTTCTTTGCGCGTAGCGCCCGAATTGGCATAATCCCAGGTTTTCATGGTGATGCCAATTACTTCGTACCCCTCTTCGTGCAGCAGCATGGCGGTGACGGTACTGTCGATACCTCCGCTCATGGCTACCAGCACTTTTCCCAATTTACTCATTATCTATATCTGTTAATACTAACCCTTATTTAAAATCCGTTCACAAAAGTACAATTTTATGCCGCCGAAAGTTCACTCAGGCAATGCCGGCATTTTTTTTGCACATTGCCGGCCGAGCGGCTATCTTTGAACCTAATTATTCAAATTTGTTGTCCATATGAAAAACCACTTGCTATTTGCACTCATCGGCGCCTGTCTTTGCACAGCAGCGGGATTGCCGGCCCAGGAACCCGAATTTGGCTATGCCTCTTACTATTCCGACGATTTTCATGGAGGCCGTACCGCTTACGGGGATATTTATGATAAATCAAAACTTACAGCCGCCCACAAGTTTTTCCCTTATGGCGCGATGATAAAGGTTACCCGCCTCGACAATAAAAAGTCGGTGGTGGTGAAAGTAACCGATAAAGGCCCGTTTGTGAAAGGAAGAGTGGTAGACTTGTCCCGGGCAGCCGCATCCCGCCTGGGCCTGCTCGAAGACGGCGTCACCGAGGTTAAAATAGAACTGGTAAGCCTACCAAAAAAAGAAGACGCCCCAGGCAAAGCTGAAGATGCAGCAGCCTCCGATGTAGCTGCCGGGGTGGAGGTGGACCCCAAACAACCCACTTCTTACGGAGAAGAAAACGCTAATCGCCCGCGCACCGATGGCACAAAAACAGAGACCGGCGGCGACGCCCCAGCCTCAACTGCCACGTCAAGCGCCGAAAAAGCCAAGACAGATAACGAGGAAGCCGAAAAACGCGAGGCCAGAGAAGCCGCTAAAAAGGAATCCCGCCCCGAGGAAGAAAAAGAAAAAGCCGCCGCTCCCAGCAAATCTTCCCGACTGGTAGGCGATGACTATACTACTTACGGTTTGTATAAAATACGCCTCGAAAAGCCGTCACGCAAAGGGTACGGCGTGCAAGTCGCCTCTTTATCCAACCACGAAAATATGATGAAACATGTGGCCGACCTTCAAGCCAAATGGTTTGACAACGTGCTGGTGAGTATCGAAAAAGGAGATAATAATAATACCCTTTACAAGATTATCCTGGGGCCGTTCGATAGCGAGCCGGCCGCCAAAACCTACCAGGCCAGCATCAAAAAGAAACACAAAATGAGCGGCTTCGTGGTGAATTTGGCGGAAATCTCTTATTGATCAGCAGTCAGCAGTCAGCGGTCGGTAGTTTGGAGCCATTTACGAATAAAAAAACGGCCGTCTCTTTTGAGGCGGCCGTTATACATAATGGCATATTCCTATGCAGGAACCAGTAGAGACGCAAAATTTTTCGTCTCTACTGATTTTACAGTTCTTATGATGCGGGCCGTCACGCGATAAGGATCTGCGTGAGAGGCCGGACGGCGGTCTTCCAGGTAACCTTTCCAGGATTGTGCCGTAGACACCGGGATGCGGATCGAAGAACCGCGGTCGCTCACACCATAGCTAAAAGCGTGGATCGACTGGGTTTCGTGCAAGCCGGTGAGGCGCTGATGGTTGTCAGAGCCATATTCCTCGATATGATCTTTGTGTACAGGGCGGAATGCTTCGCAGATCGATTCGAAGAGCTCCTTGCCCCCGAATTCGCGCATTTCCATATTCGAAAAGTTGGTATGCATGCCCGATCCGTTCCAGTCGCCCTTGATGGGTTTGGGGTGCAGATCGACGTGAATACCGTATTTTTCTGCAGTGCGGAACAACAGATAACGCGACACGACGAGGTCGTCAGAAGCGCTTTTGGCGCCTTTTCCAAAGCACTGATACTCCCACTGCCCAAGCAAGACTTCGGCGTTGATGCCGGTGATGCCCAATCCGGCAGACAGGCATAGATCCATATGTTCTTCTACGATGTCGCGGCCTGCCACGTTTCCGGCGCCCACCGCACAATAGTAAGGGCCTTGCGGGCGCGGAAAGCCATTTTTGGGGAAACCAAGGGGCATGCCGTTTTCCGATAAAACGTATTCTTGCTCGAAGCCGAACCAGTAATCGTCGCTATCGTCGTCGATGAGGCAGCGCGTATTAGATGGATGCGGCGTACCATCCGGGTTGAGTACTTCGCATACGACCAGCCAGGCGTGTTTGCGGCCTGCGTCGGGATACACGGCCACCGGCTTGAGCAGGCAATCGGAAGAACGCCCTTCGGCCTGTTGAGTGGAACTACCGTCGAAAGACCATTCGGGCAACACGTCTAGTTCGCCAAAATAGGAGTCAAATTCCAACACCTTCGTTTTGCTGCGGAGGTTGGCTTCGGGTTTGTATCCATCCAGCCAAATGTACTCGAATTTGAACTTTGCCATTTTTTATTAATGTTTGTTATGTTTAAATGATTAAAATTCACATTAACTTAATTCAGAATATAAACCCTGAAAAAAGGGCACACTGCAGCAGCGGCTTTCTTCAAACCGCGCTGTGGAAGTACGAATTCTTGCAATCAAATGATTATTTTTGTAGGGAACCTGGCTGCTATGTTGATCTGAATGATCGTTCCCCTTTAATGTTGGCACAAAAATAATACGGTAGGGCCTTTCTGTAAAAGGCAAGATTACCCGTCTATGTGAGGTCTAGACTTTCATTTTATGGCGTAAATAATTGAAAACAAGCGCTTTGTGTAAATATTTTTTGTTATGGCCAATGCGTCAAAAGACCAGTTATTTTCTTTAATCAAATCGCTATCCAAAGCGGAAAAGCGCAACTTTAAGTTGTACGTGCACCGCTTTGAGAGCGCAGGCGTGTCTAGAAAATTCATCCAATTATTTGACGCCCTGGATAAACTGACCGAATACGACGAAGATTTAGTGTTCAAGCGTTTACCACATATCAAAAAACTACACCTCGCCAATCTCAAGCGGCACCTTTATAAGCAGATACTTATCAGTCTGCGTTTAATTTTTATACAAAAAAATATAGATATCGAGATCAGGGAGCAAATCGACTTTGCGCGCATATTATATGGCAAAGGCATGTATATGCAGGCACTGAAATTGCTCGATCGCATCAAACAGATCGCCATCGAGCACCACCAGGATATCCTGCACCTGGAGATTCTCGAATTTCAGAAGCTCATCGAAGCGCGACACATTACGCGCAGCCGGCAGGTAAAAAACAAGATGGAAAACCTGTTGGAAGAGTCCTCGCGCCGCAGCGCCGTGACCAGTCATACCAGCCTCTTGTTTAATTTCAATATCCAGGTACACGGCTGGTACATTCAGCACGGCCATGCCCGCAACGAAAAAGACCGGCAGGCCCTGCAACTGTTTTACGATCAGAATATACCTGCTCACGGCCCGCCTGGCAAACTCACTTTTTTTGAAAAAGCTAATCTTTACCAGGCGCAGATGTGGTATCACTACATTTTGCTCGACTTTCAGGCTTGTCGCCAAAGTGCCGGGGCCTGGGTGTCGCTGTTTGACGAATCGCCGATGATGCGCGAAAAAGACCCCGACCTGTATATGCGCAGCCTGTATTATTTGCTGGTGACCCTATATTTTCTGCGCGATCAGCAAGCTTTCGGGCGCTACCTTCAAGATTTCGAGGCTTTTTTCGCCTCGCACAGCGAGCAACTCAACGCAAATTCGCGCACGATAGCCTTTGTATACCTCAACCTCTCCAAGCTCAATGCCAATCTGCTATCCGGCGATTATATAAGCGGGGTACAACAAATCGCCGGCATCCTGGAAGCCCTGCCTCAATATGAAAATAACCTCGATATTCACCGCTCGCTTTTGTTTTTTTACAAATTTGCCTATCTTTATTTCGGCAGCGCACAATACGATAAAGCGCTCGACTACCTCAACGATATTATCCTGCTCAAACACGGCTACCTTCGTGAAGACCTGCACCACAACGCCCGGCTGTTGCAACTCATTTGCCACTTCGAATTGGGCAATTACGACCTGCTGCACTACCTGGTCCCCGCTGTACAACGCGCTTTCAGCAAGGCCAAAGACGTGAGCAAGGTACAGCGACTTACGCTGCAATGGCTCAAAAAACTGGCAGATCTACCCCCCGGACAAACCAAAGCCGCTTTTCAAGAATTTCAGTCCCAACTCGCGGAAGCCATGAAAAGCCCCTACGAACAAAAAGCCCTGCTTTATCTCAATGTACCCGCATGGGTGGAGAAACGACTTGGCATTAGGGCAAATCGCTGAGAGGACCTTGAGACTTGATGATGTTTGATGTTTGATTTTGGATGTTTGATTACATTAATTTAATTAAACCCTCATAAACCCTTCCCGACTTCCCTTTGGTCAGTACGGGACTCCTTTCAGTCGCATAAACCCTCATAAACCATCATAAACCCTCATAAACCTATAAACAAACCTACAACGCACAACCCAAAACCGACAACGAAACCCAACGGTGAGCGGTAAACGCTCACCCTACGAAACATTAAATAAACAATCAAATGAAAACACCACACCTCACTCGCCTGCGGCGAGCCTGCTGGGCTATACTTTGGCTCGGCGCTTATTTCACTGCCACCGGCCAGACTGACACCACGCAAGAAGCCATCGACGCCTTCCTGCTGCCTGCTTCCGAAGAATTCGAAGCCGACTATGCCGCCCTGGCGGAAAGCCTCGAACGATACCGGCGACAACCCCTGCATCTCAACCAGGCCACCGAAGAAGAACTTCGCGAAATGCGGCTGCTCTCCGACCTGCAGATCGTGCATTTTTTGCAATACCGGCAAAGCGCCGGCGACCTGGTGGCCCTGGAAGAATTACAGGTTATTCCCGGCTTTAGTGCAGAAGACATACAACGGCTTCTGCCTTTTGTGACCCTGGCGGAAATAGCCAACCGGGCCGGCTCGTTATGGCGCGCCATGGGTCAGGGCAAAAAAACACTGTTTATGCGCTGGTCCCGGAATCCGGGGCATACCGGCGATTACACCCTGGGCGATCCCAACCAATGGTATCTGCGTTATCAACACCTGGGGGGAATGGCAAACTACGGCTTCACTGCTGAAAAAGACGCCGGCGAGGAAATGTTCCGGGGTAGTAATACCAAAGGTTTTGACTTTTACTCGTGGCACCTTTTCCTGCGGGAACCGATGCGCGGCATCAAAACCCTGGCTGTAGGCGATTACAGCCTAAACATCGGACAGGGACTGCTTGCGTATACCGGTTTTGCCGGAGGAAAAAGTGGACTGGTCACCGGTATCAAGCGCAACAGCCCTACCCTGCGGCCCTACAGCTCGGTCAACGAAGCCAATTTCCTGAGGGGCGCCGCCCTTACTGCTACGCCCTGGAAGGATATGGAAATCACCATTTTCGGCTCCTATCGCCGCCGCGATGCCAACCTGGTGCTGCCCGATTCTTTGTCGGAGGACACCCTGGCGCCATACTTCACCGCACTCGACCTCGACGGTTTACACCGCACGCCGACCGAGTTGAGCGACCGCAATGCCATAGCGCTTGGCATTTGGGGAGCCCGTCTGGCCTACGGTCGCCGACGCTGGCGCCTGGGTATTAATACCCTGCACCAGTCCTTCAATACGCCTATGTCGCCCCGGCCTCAACTTTACAACCAATATTATTTCAGGGGAGCCCGCCTGGCCAACAACAGCTTCGATTATTCGCTGTGGTGGCGCAACCTGCATTTCTTTGGGGAAACGGCGCTGAGCGGCAATGGCGCCGTGGCTACTGTCAACGGTCTGCTCGCCGGCCTTGACCGCAAGATAGACCTCGCAGTGTTGTATCGGCGCTACCCACGCCACTACCAGGCCCTGCTGGCCCATGCCTTTGCCGAAAACAGCCAGCCACGCAATGAAAGCGGTCTGTATATCGGTATCGAGTTGCGCCCGCTGTCGAAATGGACACTCAGCGCCTATGTCGACATGTGGCGCAATCCCTGGCTACAATACCTCATCGACTCGCCTTCGGATGGCTGGGAATACCGCTGCCGCCTCAGCTACCTGCAAAAGCGGCGACTGGAGGTTTACCTCGAAGTCAGGACAAAAAACCAGGCCCTCGGCGTCGACCGCTGGGACAATCCCGTCGACTTCGTCATCCTCAGCCAGCGCCGCCAGCTGCGTCTTCACTTATCATACAAGCTCACGAAAGCCCTGGAATGGCGCAGTCGCCTCGACATAGGCTTTGCCGACAACGACATCAACGAACGCCAACGCGGCATGGTGATCTACCAGGATTTTCTGCTGCGCCCGATTGGATTCCCGCTGTCTTTTACCACGCGCCTCGCCCTATTTGATACCGACGGCTATGCCGCCCGGTTTTATGCTTACGAAAACGACCTGCTCAACCACTTTTCGATCCCGGCCTATTACGAACGCGGCATGCGATATTATATCAACGCGCGATACCGCCCCCTGAAAACGGTGACGATCGAGCTGCGCTACGCCCAAACCTGGCGCGGCGAGCACGTGTCGCAAACGAATACCCAAAAACAACTCAGCATGCAATTGCGCTGGGTGATGGGAAGGTGACAGGGTGACAGGGTGACAGGGTGAGGGGCTTTACAGTCCCAGCAGCAGGCGCCCGAGAGTGGGTTCGGCAAGTAAACGTTGGAGGGTTGGTTTGTCGGAAGAAGCCAGGGAGTTGACGGCCACAAAACGCAGGTCGCCGGGGAGATCTTCCGAAGTCAGGAAGTGTAGCAAATTTTGGTATTGCCGGTCGTTGAGGTCAGAGGAGGTGGCCAGCAGGTAGTTGGTCAGTCTGGAAACGGCAATGTACAATATATCTTGCCGGTTGTTATTCAACTTCCATTTAGCATTCCAGGGGCCGGGGTCGGTAACGTCGAGCAGTTCTTCGGGGCGCCAGAGCAGGCTCAGGCGGCCTTGCAGGAAGGCAGTGAAAGCCGTGGCAGTTTCATCATCGAGTGTGCTGTGGGCTAGTTGGGTCACCAGGGGCATCTGCGCCTGCCAGTCGGCTACGGATTGCAGGGCTTCAAAAAGCTGCGTCAGCGAACGGGGCGTAGTGCGCCTGCCTGTGACCAATTCGGGATACGAAAGCACAAAATCGATGCCGCGGGGATCGATGCCTTCGTCGTGTGCCCAGCGCGCCCAGCTGCCGGCGTCGAAAACGAGGGTGATGTGCATCAACCGGGTGAGGATGGCGTCGTCGAGGGGTGTCACCGAATAGTCGCCGCCATCGGGATTGGCGGTCAGCACGATCTGCCAGTTAGCGGGGAGTTTCCAACTGGCCAGCTCGTAGTCTTGTAGCAATTGCATAATGCCGCGCAGGATGCGGTCGTCAGCCCGGTTTACATCGTCGATGAGCAAAATGCCGGAGCCTTCGTTGCGAGGCGCCCATGCCGGTGGCAGGTAAACCGTAAGGGATCCGGCGGCATCGGCCTGCGGCAAGCCCAGCAGGTCGCCCATTTCTTCAAATTGAGCCGGCGCTATATAAGCCAACTGGGCGCCAAGTGTCTCTGCCACTTCTTTGACAATAGCAGTTTTGCCGATACCGTGGCGCCCCCAGATGCAGATGGGCGTAGGCGCCTGCTGGGGATGGGCAAAGCGGTAAGACAGGATATGCTGCAAAAAGGCCGTCAGTTCAGTACCTGAACAAGGACTGCCGTAGGTGATATAATCGAATGCCTGTGTATTCATGTTAGCGTCATGCGTATTTTTCTTCCCGGAAACGCGTCGGTTTTCAACGCGCCATCGGGAGTAAACACCCACAGCAAGGGGTAGCGCAACGCCAGATGCGGCGTGGCGCCCAGGCCGTCGGTAAAATAAATCATCAGGTCGGGGCGGTGTTGATTGGCGTAAGCCAGCGGTGGCAAAAAGCTGGTGCCTCCCCCGCCGGCAGCTCTTTCGGGCAACCGGCCCTCGTAGGCGTATATTCGGCCAATCGCCGCATCGCATTCTATCACGGTTACTTCCGCGCCGGTACGCCAAAGCTGGTGTATTTCAGAAAAAAACAAGCGCAACGAACTTACACTAATGCTTCCCGAAGTATCTACGGCTACAAAGATGCGCTGCCTGCGCCGTATTTTCAAACCTGGGAGTGTGCCAAAGCGACGAGAAGGTCTCTTTATCGTATCGGCCAGGCGGCTTTGGCGGCTACTTTGACAGGCCAGGCGAAGCGCCCGCCGCCAGTCGACAAATGAGGTGGTATCATTTCTCCAATAGCCCACTTCGCGACGCAAGGCCGGCGGCAAGGCATCGAAAGCCGGAGGGCTACACGCAGCAAGTCCGAATCGCAACAGGGCGTCAAGTTTCTGCCTTGTTTCAGGGCCTGCTCCTGCCCACCAGCGGTGCCTGTCGAGCGCGGCGCCGCCCGTTTCAGCCAGCCGCTGCAAACTAGCCGCACTTTGAGGATATTGCCGGGGGGCTTGCCAGGCCAATGCAAGTTGGCCATAGTAATCATCGAGCGAAGCATTATCGGGGAATGCAAGTTCGGGAAAATCAGCCCTGGTGAGGAAATCTGCGGGCAATGCGGTCTGGTCAAGCCACTGATTCACGGCCAGATCGGCGGCAATATGAAAAAGCAGGGGATGTGCAAACTCGCGCATACGAAAAGGGTGGCGCCCTACCAGATGCAGTACTTCGTGTTGGAGGGCGCTGAGTTGCTGCTGGGCGCTGAGTTGCTGCCAATACGCCGGATTAACCGACAGCTCAAACCTGCCCCGGTACAAGCCGAGCGCCAGCGTACCGACCCATTCTTCGTCGATACGCCTGTTAATACCCGCCAGCACGTGGGCATAAAAAGGCGCATCCAGAAGAAGTTGTACGATGGCCTGGGTTATTGCAGCGGACGGATCGGGCATAAATATAATTAGCGGTTAGCGGTCAGCATTCAGATTCCAAATACATTGCAAGCTAAGCATTTTGCCGTTTTCCTTTTACCAGATAAAAATGAAAATCCTCAAATCCTCAAATCCTCAAATCCTCAAATAACCAAATAACCCCTTCCAGCCCCAACAATTTGCTATCTTTGCACAAACAAAAAAACCGATGCACGTGCTGATTCGCCAGGCGGTCATCATTGATCCTGCCGGCCCGCTTCACCAACAAAAAGCCGATATCCGGATAAAAGACGGCGTCATAGCCGAGATGAGCGCCTCCTTGAAGGTACCCGCCGACACTGTCGTAATAGACGTGGATGGCGCCCACGTATCGCCTGGCTGGTTTGACCTCGGCGCCCAGTGTGGCGACCCGGGTTATGAATACCGCGAAGACATAGATAGCCTGTGCAGGGCCGCCGCCGCCGGGGGATATACAGGGGTGGCCTGTTTTCCGAATACCTCGCCGGCCATCCAGTCGAAATCAGAAGTAGAATACCTGCGGCGGCGTTCGCAAGGCAATATCGTAGATATATACCCCATCGGCGCCGTTTCTACGGGCTGCGAAGGTCGCGAACTCACCGAAATGCTGGACATGCGCGCTTCCGACGCCGTTGCTTTTTCCGATGGGAAACAAGCCCTTCAGCACGCCGGGCTTCTTTTGCGCGCCCTGTTGTACGTAAAACCATTTGACGGCGTCATACTCAACCGCCCCCAAGACGATACGATTGCCGCCAATGGGCAGATGCACGAAGGGGTGATGAGTACTTCGCTGGGATTAAAAGGGCTCCCTCCACTGGCCGAAGAGTTGATGGTACAGCGCGACATCGAGTTGGCCGCATATACCGAATCGCGGGTGCACATCCACAACCTGTCAACCGGTCGCTCGGTACAGTTGGTGCGCGATGCCAAAGCTGCCGGCTTAAAAGTCACGGCCTCCGTGGCCGCTATGAATCTCTTTTTTGACGACGAGGCCCTTTTTGACTTCGACTCCAATTTCAAAGTGTTGCCCCCCTTGCGCGGCAGCGCCGACATAGCGGCCCTGAAGGCAGGATTGGCCGACGGCACGATAGATTGTATTACGTCCAATCACGTACCCCTGGAAGAAGAAGCCAAAAAGTTGGAATATCCCTACGCCAAATTCGGCGCCATCGGCCTACAAACCGCCTTTTCTACCGCACTAACCAGCCTGGAAGGAACCTTAGATGTGGTGAAATTGGTCGATAAACTGGCGGTACAACCCCGGCAGTTGCTGGGCTTACCCCTACCCCACATCGCCCCCGGCCAACACGCCAACCTCACGGTTTTTGATACACAAACTGACTGGATATTCCAGCCCCACCTCAATTTGTCAAAATCGCACAATTCGCCTTTTTTCGGTTATCAGCTAAAAGGTAAGGTATGGGCGGTAATCAATAATAGCCAGGTGACTTTATCTTCGATATAGTAAAGTTGTCGGTTGTCGGTTGTCTGTTATCCGTTCATTACCTTTGCCAGTAGAGACAAATCATGAATTTGTCTCTACCTAACCGAACAGAGAACAGAGAACAGAGAACAGAGAACAGAGAACAGAGAACAGAGAACAGAGAACAGAGAACAGAGAACAGAGAACAGAGAACATGCATTATAAACTAAAACCTTCAAAATCATGGACACGTTAGACAACCCACAAGTAGTAGACCCCAAGACAGTTTCGCCTTGGCCTATTTCGATGCGTTATGGCGTAATTGCTGCCGTAATACTCATCATCTTCGGATTGGTGATGTACCTCACGGGCTTATCTGACCCAGCCACGAGTGGCCAAACGAGTAATTGGATAGGAAACATCGTCAACTTCGGCGTTATGATAGGCGCTGCCATCATGGCCGTCCGCAAGCACCGCGATGAAGAACTCGGCGGTTTTGTCAGCTTCGGCAGGGCATTTAGCACAAGTTTTCTCGTCAACCTGGTCGTTACAGTGATCAGTGCGATCTGGGTATTCGCCTTTTTCTCTTATATCGCGCCCGAAATGCTGGACGCCATTCTCGAGCAATCGAAAACGCAAATGATCGAAGATCGCGGTATGAGCGAAGAGCAAGCGGAAGAAAGCATGGGCATGGTAGGCTGGATGTTCTCGCCCGGGTTTTTCGCGATTAGCGCCAGCTTTATGATGCTATTGATGGGTGTGATTATTTCGCTGATCATTGCCGCTGTGATGAAAAAAGAAGCCCCTCAAGCACCCGCTTTGTAATGACGACAAAAACACTTGTAATCAAATACGGACTACCGGCAGGAGTAAGCGTGGTCGCTTACTTCCTGCTGTTTTATGCTTTTGGCCGCGAAATCATGCTTAATTACGGTGTGTGGTGGAGTTCGGTGCTGATCAACCTGGTGGCAATGGGTTTAGCCGTAAAAAATACGCCGGGCTTTGAATTCAAGAATAAATTGCGGTCGGCCTTCGCTGTTTTCGCCGTAAGCAATGCCTTGTTTTATGTGTTTTATTACATCCTGTTTGGCGTGATAGACCCCGGCCTGGTGGAGCTGCAATACAAAACCATTGCCGGCAACCCCTTATTTGGCGAGCAACTCGACTTAAAAGAGTTGTCGATCACGCCCGGCCGTACTTTTTTCTTTTATTGCCGAAGCCTTATCGGCGGATTTATCCTATCGGCGGCAGTCGCCGGAGTAATCAACAGATAGCAAATTTTGCCGCGCATGGATATTACAATGGTGATACCCCTTTTTAACGAAGACGAATCCCTGCCCGAACTCGAGGCTTGGATACGCCGGGTAATGGAAGCCAACGGCTACAGCTACGAAATCATTTTTGTAGACGACGGAAGCAAAGATAATTCCTGGCAAGTCATCGAAAATCTCGCTCGTGTAAACCCCTGTGTCAGAGGTATTAAATTCAGGCGCAACTACGGCAAATCGGCAGCGCTCAACGTGGCCTTCCATGCCGCCCTGGGCAATGTGGTAATCACTATGGATGCCGATCTGCAGGACAGCCCCGACGAAATTCCTGATTTGTACCGCCTCATCCACGAAGAGAAATACGACCTCATCTCGGGCTGGAAACAAAAGCGCTACGACCCCATCTCCAAAACGCTGCCTTCCAAGTTTTTCAATGCCATCACCCGCTGGATCAGCGGCATCGCACTGCACGACTTCAACTGCGGCCTCAAATCGTACCGCCGGGAGGTGGTGAAGAGTATTGAGGTGTATGGCGAGATGCACCGCTATATTCCCCTGCTTGCCAAGTGGGCGGGATTCTCCAACATAGGAGAAAAGGTCGTAGAGCACCGCGCCCGCAAATACGGGATAAGCAAATTCGGCCTCGAACGCTTCGTCAACGGCTTCCTCGACTTGCTTTCGATTACTTTTATGGGCAAATTTGGCAAACGCCCCATGCACTTTTTCGGAACCCTCGGCACCTTGTCTTTTATTCTCGGCTTTATTATTTTGGTGTATCTCAGCATCGCCAAGCTGGTCTACCAGCAATACGGCATTGCCGATCGACCCCTGTTTTATTTCGGCATTCTCACGCTGATCGTCGGCACCCAGCTTTTCGTAACCGGCTTTCTGGCCGAGCTCGTTACCCGCAATGCACCGGATCGGAATCATTATTTGGTGGAGAAAGAGCTGTAGTTGGGTCTTAGCACTCAGCAGTCGGCAGTCAGGTCTTGGCAGCTAATAGCTAATTGCTAAGACCTGACTGCTGTTAACTGACTGCTCACGACCGCTGTTTCCCCACTGCAATCATGTTGGCAAACAGGCGGAAAGCGCCGGGCACGCCCGATGGTAATTCGCGGAACCAGGAATAGCCCGTATAGATAAAATGTCCCTGCCCGTATTTGGCTACCAGCAGGCCCCCGTCTTTGGGAGTTTCGCCAGGGTCGTTGCACGATAGGATGGCCTGGTACCGGCTGTCCCACTCATTGGGAAAATACAAACCGCGCTCCTGCACCCAGCCTTCAAAATCTTTGGCGGTAATTTTATTGGGATAATTCAACACCTGGTGCTCGGGTTGGAGGAAACGCACCTCGCTTTCTTCTACCGTCACGCGGTCGCGGGAGAGTTTGAGCGGGTATGGCGCGAGCTCTCCCATGGGAATTACCAATTCGGAATTGGTATTGTACTGCACAATCAGCGTGCCGCCGTTTTGCACATAATCCATAAGTTTGGGCTGGTGAAATTTCAGCCTTTCTACCGTGTTGTAGGCGCGCACGCCCATGATGACGGCGTCGAACTGGCGCAACTGCTCGGGGGTAATATCCCGGTCTTCCAATATGGCGACCTCATAGCCAATCTGGCGCAGGCTGGCAGGTACCTGGTCGCCGGCGCCCATGATGTAGCCGATTTTGTCGCCGGCGCGCTGCAGGTCGATCTTGACGACGCGGGCCTCCGATTCGCGCAGCACGGTCTGTGCGGGGATGTGGTCGTAACTGGTCACATAGATTTCTTTGGTATACGTCTGTCCGTCAACTTTCACTTCGGGTTTGATAAGCGCGTCGCTTGCTTCTTTGGGTGGATATAATTGAAAATTCACCGTTTTTTCTTCGCCTTTTAATTTGAGTGTAAAGGCTTGTTCCTGCGGTTCGGCTTTCCAGCCCTGCGGCAACCGGAGCGAAACCGCGCCGGTTACGTCTGCCTTGCCCGACTTGAGCACCAGCGATACGGTTTGCGGTTCTTTATTGGCAAATACGTATACTTTTTCTGCCAGGTTGGCAAAAATGGGAGGCGTAATTTCAAAAGGCCGGTACACTTCCCCCTTCACAGAATCTTCGCGTTTGAATGTCACTTCCACCTCGTAATCGATGGGTTGGCCGTTGATGATCATGGTAAAGCGCACTTTGAAAACCCAGGGCGTTTCGGGCAATCCGCGCAGGGTTTGGTCAGCTACATTGTACATACCCAAAGGCCAGGGGGTATTGAGCCAATAGGCGTTGGAATAGGGCATATCCAGTGGTAGTTTCAGCAATTTACTCCATTTATAGCCTGTATTTTCCTCCATTTCGAGCGACAACACGGAGTCGACCTGCATCGGCAGATAGGAAACCGATTTCAGGGTGATGGGGGCATTGCAACGCGAAATGGCCTCCACTGCCAGGCTGATAGCCTCGCCGGGAGTGGCCGAATAATCGGAGGCGATAGCTTCGAGGAATAAGCCGGTGCAGGCTTTAATAACGTTTTTGGTCTCTTCCAGTTTCGTATTGCGCCAATAGCCGTCTGGCAGCGCTTTGATCATGCGGTATACCTTGAGCAAGCCGGTTAGGCTGGCGGAGGGATCGTTGTGGTTAAAATTGCGTGCTACCTCTTCAAGCAAAATGCCGATATCGGCGCCGCCTTCAACGCGCGACCAGCTCGTATTAATGCCGGCAAAAAGGTCGGTTTTATCGGCGGGCATTTCGCCTTTGAGCAGTTCGAGGTATTCCATTTCCTGACCGCGGGTACCTATTGAGCCGAAGCCCTGGCTTTTGTGCATGCTGCGGCTTTCGGCAGCGATTTCGGGATTCGATTTGCCCTTTACAGGGTAATACACGCCGGCGTCGATGGCCACCATAGCCGATTTGTCGGCCTGCTCAAATTTTTCCCGACTGCCGAAAAACCACCACGAGGTATTGAAAAACAAGCGTTTAGGTTGCCAGGGTTTTACATATTGAAGCTGTGCCGGGTACGCTTTTGGGTCGGCGCTGAGTTCGAAAGCTTCGTGCGAGAGCATGCCTGAAGCCGTGTGGTGGCCGTGTGTGCGCCCCGGCGAGCGGTGGTCGAAGCGGTTGATGATGATATCGGGCTGCCAGCGGCGAATGGCCCACACCACGTCGGATAGCACCTCGTCGCGGTTCCAGATCTGCAGGGTTTCGTCGGGGTGCTTGGAAAAGCCAAAATCGTTGGCGCGGCTAAAAAACTGCCTGCCGCCGTCGATGCGGCGGGCGGCGAGCAACTCTTGCGTGCGGATCACGCCCAGCAGTTCCTCAATTTCGGGGCCGACCAGGTTTTGGCCACCGTCGCCGCGGGTTAGCGACAAATAGGCCACATTGGCTTTCACGTCGTTGGCCAGATAAGAGATAAGCCTGGTATTTTCATCGTCGGGATGCGCTGCAACGTAAAGCGCCGAGCCCAGGAAATTCAATTTCACAATAGCGTCGTGAATGTCGCCCGAATTCCAGCGGCGGGGCGCCTGGCTCCAGGCGGTTTGCAATGCCGCCAGGATGAGTACAAGCAGGGTGATTTTTTTCCACATAAATAAAGTCAATTACGGTGTGCGTGATCAGATTATTTAGCAAGCCCCCAAAAATAAGGCGCAAAAAGCACAAATTCAATAGGGGGCTGAACAGCTACAAAGACCACACATTGGCAATGGCGGTTTTGTTGTATTCTTCCACTACCTTGAGCAGGTCTTTAAACTGGTACCCTTTTTTGCCGATTTTGGCGGCCAATTCGGGCGCGTTGTTTTCTACCAGCCGTCGGAATTTGCGTTTAAAACTCAATTTATTTAACCGGTACACCTGCCGGTCGGCTATCTCCACCCAGTATTCTTCCGTTTTAAAGGTTGATTGCTGTATCAGATTACCGCTAAGTTGTAAAACGGTTTTTTCTTCGGGCGCCTGATATAATTTCATTTGTTCGCCGTGGTACAATACCCGCAGAAACGCCCAACCCCTGCGATGCATTTTACTGAGATATACGATCTTATGATTGTCTTTTTCTATCACAAAACCGCGTACCAGCGCCGGATGTATATCATAAAAGGTGCCAAAATCGTTGATAAATATGACGCTACTCGTTCTTTCGGCATAAAAGATGGCGCCGATGCGCCCCGTGAGCCGGTACCCGTTTTTGGTAATCAAGTAGCCCTGGAAGGTGCCGGCACTAGCCGCACCGCATATCAGGATGGCAAGTAAGAGGGTGTACAATCGCTTCATAGACCAATCGTTGTGTAGATGAAAGGTAGGGAGTTCTGAGCGAAAAAGCAAGCTTAGCAGTCAGGTCTTAGCAATCAGGGCTTAGCGCTAACTGCTAAGACCTGATTGCTGACAGCTATTTTTCATAAATTTGAACACTAAACTCCACATCCAATGACAAAACAGCATATACTCTTTGTAGATGACGACCGGGCATTTAGCACGCTCACCCAGGAATACCTTGAATCCAAAGGTGTGAAGGTCACTTTACTACACAACGCCGACGAGGCATGGCGGGTTTTCCGCACCCAGTCCTTTCACATGTGCATCCTCGACGTCAAAATGCCCATCAAAAACGGATTTGATCTTGCCCGCGACATCCGGTCGATTAATGCATCCATTCCCATCATTTTTCTCACCGGCGCTACTGAAAAAGAAAACCGCCTGGAAGGTTTTCATCTCGGCGCCGACGACTACGTGACCAAACCCTTTAGCATGGAGGAGTTGTGGCTGCGCATGCTGGCTATTTTTCGCCGCTCGGGTACGCATGAAGAGCAACTGCGCCAACGCGAATCCAAGATATATACGCTGGGCAGGTACCGGTTTACGCCCCAAACCCGCGAATTGATGCTCGATGGGCACACGATGGCAAAATTGACCGCCATAGAAGCCCGACTGCTCGAGTATTTTTGCCAGTCCCCCAATGGCGTCATCGAACGCAACGCCACTCTTCGCCGGATCTGGCAGGACGACGATTATCTGCGCGGTCGAAGCCTCAATGTCTATGTAAGCAAGCTGCGCCATTATCTGCGCGAAGACCCGCGCATCGAAATTCTCAATGTACATGGCGAAGGGTATCAGATCGTGCTGCCCGAACTTTAGCAGCTCACATGCCAATAATCCCTATATTTTCCTATTTTAGCCGCAAAGTCGACCTTTCATGCATATCCATGAGGACCAGCAATTCATCGAAGCCCTTTTACAAGGCGATCACGCGGGGATCAGCGAGATTTACCGGCGCTTTGCGGGCGAAGTAAGACGGTTTGTGTTAAAAAACAGCGGTTCGGAAGACGATGCCCGCGATATGATGCAGGAGGCCCTCATGATTATCACCCGCCAGGCACGCGAAAAAGCCCTGGCGCTCAGCTGTCCCTTCGGCGCCTACCTCTTTCTGGTCGTTCGCGGCAAATGGCTCAACGAATTGCGCAAGCGCAAACGCGAAGCGGTAACAATTGTGGAGGAGGATGGATATACTTACGAAAGGCAGGATATCGCACAAGCTGACAATCTGCTCCTTCAGGAAGAGCGCGAGCAATTGTTTTGGGAGAAATTCAAACTACTGGGCGAGCGCTGCCAAAAATTGCTGCGCCTTTCGTGGGCAGGCAGCCACAATATGGAACAAGTAGCCTCCCTTCTGGGCGTAACTTATGGCTATGCGCGAAAGAAAAAAACAGAGTGTATAGACAGATTGATGTTTTTAATTAAAACTTCGCGCGAATTCGCACTGTTGCAATCTCAAATGAAGGGCTGATGGACGAACTATACGATCAATTTGAACGATATCTGGAACAGGAAATGAGCCCCCAGGAAAGGCTGGAGATGGATGTGTTGATTAAAAACGATCCCATCATTGCCGAGGAATTTCAATTGTACCAGCAAATCCGCCTTGCCGTGTCTCGCCGTTCAGCCCAGGAAAAAGCCGACAAACAACTCGAAACTCAATTACAACTCATGGGAAAAAATTATTTTAACGCTTCCGACTCCAATTCGGGGTCGCCTCGCCGCTTCTCACTTAACATCTGGCTGGCCGTGGCCGGCGTAGCCGCCGCCGTGGTGCTTGCCGTGATGTTTCTGATGCCGGAAAAAGATCTCTACAAACGCTTTCGCGAATTTCCTGACGCCGAGCTAACCCTCAAAGGCTCAGAAACCGAGAATAATCGCCTGACGGACGCCGCCGATTTGTTTAATGCCGGCAAATACGACCAGGCACTTACTATTTTTTCCAATTACCTGCAAAACGACGACCCGAATAATATCGAAGTGCGTTATTATTTGGCGTTGTGCCAGATGGAACTCGGCAATACCGGGTATGCCCGACAAGTACTGACTAATTTCGCCGATAGCGGCTCCGCTTTTGCCACCGACGCCAATTGGTTTTTAGCCCTGGCCCACTTGCGCGAAAACAGCTATAACGCCTGCCGCCAAAGGCTTACCCAAATTCCAACAGACAATACATATTATAAGGACGCTCAAAAGTTGCTGAAGGCTATCGAGGGGAAATAACGCGACTATGGGACTATGAGACTTTGCGACTCTAAGTGCATAGTATACTTACAATCGCAAAGTCGCCCCCTCGCCAAGTCGCCTAGTCCCCCGCCCCAGCACCCTCAACGCCCCCACGCACTGATAGCTCATGCACAACAATTCGGCATAAACTACCACTTTTTGGGCGCTGGCCTGCAAAAACAAAGCATGCGGCGAAGTCCACGACCGGGGGCCGAATATCATGATGGTAATCTGTATGGCTAATAATGCGCCAAAGGCCAGAAAAGCGCCGGCATACCTATTGGGATAGTGGGGTTCGTTGCCTATGGCCAGGCCGTAAGCCACACTCATGCCCAAAAAGGCAATAAACCCCGCCCTGACAAATAAGGTATGTCGAAAGTAGTTGACGTCGAGGGGAGTCTGGGCGATGCCGATGTAACAAAGCGCAGCGACTACCCCCGACAGGGCGGCCAGCACAGCGAAAAAACGCCCGTCATCGGTTTTAAACAAGGTGGGCAAGCCGACAAAAAAGACCGTCAGGCAAAGGCCGGCCAGGGTAAGACTACTCCCAAAATACAGATTACTCCAGGTATTGAGTTCGCCGCTCCAACTCATGGTGCGGCCCAGGTCGCTGAAATAATTGTACAAAAACGAATATCCCTCGGTACCTCTGTCGTGCAACGTACCCCCGGGATAATAACGCATGGCCAGGGTGCTGAATACAAAAAATTGCAAAGCCCCGAAAAGCCCCAGCCAAACGACATACCTGCGCCAGTCTATTTTTGTTGACATGTCGTTTTATTGTTACTAAAATTGTCACCTTGTCACCTTGTCACCACCGGGGCGGTGAACGGTAAACGTTCACCCTACGTGGCCGTTACCTCAGCAACGACACATCGCCCTTAAACGTCTCCACCTGGCCGTCGGCAAATTCTATTTCCGCAAAATACACGTACACCCCGGCATTCATGGGTTTGCCCTTAAATTCGCCGTCCCAGCCATACGATTCAATATTGGGCTGGAAGGGTCCGTTGAAAAACAACAGGTTGCCCCAGCGGTCGAAGATGCGGAATGATTTCACCGCCACCACATCCGTATCGGCATAGACGGTGATATAATCGTTGATACCGTCGTCGTCGGGCGAAAAGGCGTTCGGTACGTATACCCTGCGCTTTTTATCGATAAAGATGGTGATGGCATCTTCTGCCTGACAACCATTTTCATCACTTGCCGTGAGGGTGTAGGTGGTGGTGAGTATCGGTCCCGCATAGGTCGCCAAAGACACAGAATCGGTCAAATCAGTGCGGGGCGTCCAGGTGAAAGTTGCAGCCGTAAAGCTGAGCACGGGGTCGAGCAAGATACTGTCGCCCAGGCGGATAGTCTGGTCCGGGCCCAGGTCTATCACCAATTCCTGGGGGGTGGGTATCACTACATCCACTTCTACGGTGCAGCTGTTGGCGTCGCGCACATAAAGGGTGTAGCTGCCCGCGGGTAGGTTGGGGATGGCAAAGGGCGTACCGGCAAGTCCCTGGTAGGACTGCCCGTCGAGCGAATACGCATAAGGCGCCGCGCCGCCGTTCAATTCTTCCAGCAAAATAGCGCCCAGCAAGTCGCCAAAACAAGGAGGCGACTGACTGTCGGTTTTTAAGGTGATGGCCTCAGGCTCTGTCAGCGTAACCGTGGCCGACCCCGAGCAACCCGCAGCATCGGTGATGGTCACCGCATAACTGCCCGCCCCTACCCCACTGAGCATGGGCGTTATGGCGCCGTTATTCCATTGATACGATAGCGGTGTTATACCTCCGCTCGCCGTAGCCGATACGACGCCGTCGGTGTTGCCGGCGCAGCTCACGCCAAAGCCGTCGAAATTACTGGTAACTTGCGCTTGTACCCCCAACGAACTTACCTGTACGGTGACCGGTCCACCGATGGTGACCGGACAACTATTACCTTCAGATGTAGCAGTCAGGATGCTATACGCCGTCGTAACCGATGGGTTTACCGTAAGGGTGAACCCATCGCCGATATCGTTCAATGATTGTGTGGTTGCTCCCTCAGCGTATGTCACATCAAAAACACTACCCCCCGTAAAGCGGAAGGTGATTTGCGTCGGCGTACCGGCACATACGGCGCCACCGCCTTCGAGCGAGGCGGTCAGTTGCGGCAAAAACTGTAAGGCTACGTTTATGGTACTATCGCAACCCGTAGCACTGGCATTGTCCAATACGACCGTACCCACCGGATTGGCGGCATTAAAGGTTTGGCCTCCTACTATTAGGCTTTCGCCAAAACACAAGGTGGAATTGAGCGAGGAAGCTGAATTGGGCAGAAAACTGAGATTGACTACCACGGTACTGTCGCAGCCGTTGGCGCCGCTCAGGATTTCCGTGCCGGCGGGATTGGCCTCATTAAAGGTTTGGCCGTTGACGACGAGGCTCTCCCCGCTACATAAAGTCTGGTTGAGATTGGTAGTCACGTGCGGGCTGACTTGCAAAACAACGCTACTGTTTAAGGTGTTTTGGCAATTCGCATCGCTAATGTTGGTCAGGGCGAGCGCAATTTGACCACTGGTGATACCCAACGTTGCCGGACAAATCGTAACAGTTCCACTGTTTGCATTGATGACCGTACTTAAAGGCTGGGGGCCGGCGCCGGAATCGAGGGTATAATCGACCGCAAATGGCGGCGTACCGGTCAATGTTATGGTAAAATCAAAACAATCATCCTCGCAAATGGCGCCGCCGCTGCTTATGGTGGCCGAAGGCAAAGCAGAGCCGGGGGCTACGGTTGCGATACCCGATGCGGAACAACCTGCTGCATCAGTAACGATAACTACATAATTGTTCGGCGCTAATCCTGTTGGATCTTCTGTTCCGTCGAGGGCATTCACATTCCAATCGTAGGTAAGTGCGCCAATACCGCCATTGACAGTGAGGTCGATGGCGCCGTCGGTACTGCCGGCGCAGGATTCATTGGTTGGTGTCAGGGCCACCGTTATAGCGCATACGGGGCCGTCAATAGTGAAGGAGCAGGTATGCGAACAGCCATTGGCATCGAGCAGGGTAAGGTTGTAAGTGCCAACAGCCAGCGATAGTATAGACAAAGTGGCAGCCGAGGCAGAAGTCTGACTACCGGAGACAGGGCCGCTCCAACTGATGGTGTACGGCGCTGTGCCGCCACTGAAGGTAACTGTACCGGAGCCATCCGTCCCGTTTACGGTAGTAACGTCACTTACTTGCGCACAGGACAAAATAAGCACCGGAGGTTCGATCAATGTTACAGAAGTCGTAGCGCTACAACCCGCAGCATCAGATACTGTTACCGCATAAGTGCCCGCTGCCAGGGAGACAGGATCTTCCGTGCCATCGAGGGCGTCTATATTCCAATCAAAAGTTAAAGGCGCTAAGCCGCCGTTGACGGTCAAATCGATAGCGCCGCTGTTGTCGCCATTGCAAAGCAAATCGCTGCCAGAGATCGCCAGATTGATGTTGCAAATGGGTTCTGTTATCGTAAAACTGCAGGAATCCTGGCATCCGTTGGCATCCGCGATGGAAATAACGTAATCACCGGCCGACAGATCGGGTACGATTATAGTTTCGTTAGTGGATTGCATTATGGTGACTGATACGGGGCCCGAAATATTTACCTGGAGGGGCACTGTACCTCCGGAAGATGAAAATTGCATGGCGCCGTCGGTTCCGCCAATGGTACTCACGGGTAAATATTCGGCGCATGAAACGATTAAAGCCTCCGGTTCGTTTAGCATAGTATCCGCCACGGCCAGGCAGCCCAGATTATCGGTAACGGTAACCGCATAATACCCCGGCGCCAGGCCGCTCAGGGAACTCTGCCCGTCGTAGGTATCGTCGTTCCAGTCAAATGCCAGGGGCGCGGCGGCGCCGCTCGAAGTGGCTGTAATAACGCCGTCGTTGCTGCCATTGCACAGGGGATCGGTGACGCTTAGCGATACATTCAGGTTACAGCCGCTTACATTGATGGCAAATTGACAATCGGCTTCGCAGCCCAGCGAATCGATCAGCACAACGGTATACAATCCGCCCCCCAGGTTGCTGAGCGTAACTACTCCCGCCGTATCTACCGCTATTGTATCGGCTGAAGGGCCGCTTAATATTAAGGTGTAAGGGAATATCCCGCCCTGAACGTCAACGGTCGCGACGCCGTCCGTGACACCCGGCCCCGACACCGGAGAGGTTTCAGCGCAGTTCAGCACGATAGCCGCAGGCTCCGTGATGTCAACAGTATCTGTCAATACGCAGTTGATGGCATCGGTGATCACGACTATATATGTACCGGCTCCCAGACTATCGGGCGCCGAGTCGCCGTCGAGGGCATCCAGGTTCCAATCGTAACTTATCGGCGCTGTGCCTCCATTAAGAGTTAGGGTTATAGCGCCTTCGGCATTACCGTTGCAATTTATGGGGGTGACAACCGCATTCAGGCTTACTGTACATAAGGGTTCCCCTATTGAGACAGCACACGTGGTGGTACATCCGTTGGCATCGGTGAGTAAGAGTGCATACAGACCGGCACTGAGCCCGCTTATCGTGTCTACGCCTGCTATATTAATCACCAGCGTATCGGTGGAGGGTCCGCCCCAGCTCAACGTGTAGGGCAAAACGCCACCAGTTGAGGTAACGGTAATCCGGCCGTCATTGCCGCCCACCGTTGAAACAGAGTCAAGCAGTGCGCAGGCCAATTCGAGCAGCGCCGGTTCAGAAAGCGTGATCGAAAGCGTATCCACACAGGCGCCGGCATCGGTAACTGTCACCAGATAGGTTCCCGCAGCCAGGCTACCGGGGTCTTCTATCGTATCCAGCGAATCTACATTCCAGTCGATTGTATATGGCATGAGGCCTCCCGTTATGCTGAGGTCTATGCTGCCGTCGGCTTCGCCGGAACAAGAGGGATTTACCACGTCGGCACTGGCATTTATACCACAGGGTTCGCCAATCGTAAAGCTGCAAACGGCTTCACAGCCATTGGCATCGGCAAGCGTGAGGTTGTAAACTCCGGCGAGCAGGTTATCCAGCACTACCGTATCGGCCATGTTTTCATTTTGACCGCCCATTTCGGGGCCGCTCCATAGCAATATATAAGGCGCCACCCCACCTCCAATAACGATAGATGCCGCACCGTCTTCTGCGCCGGTGGCAGAAACCGGGTTGAGTTGGCTGCACTCCAGTAAAAAGGCCGGGGCCCCCACAAGCGTATCTAACCCGGTGGCCGTGCAGCCGTCAGCAGCGGTTACGGTTACTGCATATATGCCGGGGCTAAGATTGGATGGGTCTTCCGTACCATCAAGGGTATTGTCGTTCCAGTCGAAATTAAAAGGCGCTATACCGCCGCTTACGGTCAGGTTGATAGACCCGTCATCGCTGTCGGAGCAGGTGGGGTTATCACTAGTCAGACTCACGCCTATCGTGCAGTTTGCATCGTTGATCGTAAAGGAGCAGGTTTCTTCACAGCCGTTAAAATCGGTAATGGTGAGGTCGTACGTACCGGCATCCAGGCCGTTAATAGTAGCTACGCCGGGCATGGCCTGGGGTTGACTACCGCTGCCGGGGCCGCTCCATGATAAGGTATAAGGCGCAGTGCCACCGCTAAAAGTGATCTCTGCAGCGCCGTCGCTATTGCCCGGTCCGGAAACGGGGTTTAGTTCCTCGCAACTCAGCGTCAGCGGCGCGGGGTCGGTGATATTCAAGTTGGCCGTGCCCTGGCAGTTGTTGGCATCCACCACGGTGAGGCTGTAATTGCCCGCGGCAAGCCCGGTGGGGTCTTCGATGCCGTCGAGTGCATTGTTATTCCAGTCAAAAACAAACGGCACTGTGCCGCTGCTCACATCTACCGATAAACTGGCGTTGCTGTCGCCGCTACAGTCGAGGTCATTGGCCAGTGCTATACTCACTGATGGCCGGGAATTTACCGTAAGCATTACCGGCACAGTAGCCGAGGTGCAGACACCGTTGCTAACGTTAGCATACACCGTAATAGATGCCGAGGTAAACGCAGCAGGATTGGCCACCGGATTGGTGCCCGCGGCATTTAAAAACCAACCTACCGTACCGGCCCCGCCACTCACTGCGGCGTTGGCGCTGGTCAGGTTAAAGACAGCCTGATTGCCCGTGGTGCTGCATGCCGACAGCGACGTAGGCGTAGCGATCGGCGCGGCCAAAACGGTCAGCGTCAACGCTACCGGCGCCGAACTGCAGTTGCCATTGGTTACGGTTGCATAAACCGTAGTAGAACCGGTAGTATAGGCTGCCGGGTTGGGTACTTGATTAGTAGCAGCCGCATTGGTATACCAGGTGACCGTCAAACCGCTGCCGGCATTTACGATGCTATTCTGGGTGGTGAGGTTGAACGTAGCCTGGTTGCCGGCAGTGGCGCACTGTTGCATGGCAGGCGGCGATATTGCCGTTGGCGCCGGGGTAACGGTGAGCGACACAGGCACAACGACTGAATTACAGGCGCCCAGTGATACTTGCGCAAAAACCGTTGTCGTCCCTGACAAATAGGTAGCCGGCGTAGCGATGGGCCCCGTGCCATTGGCATTCGTAAACCAGTTGACCGTGCCGCTGCCGCCGCCGGTTATGGTGCTATTGGCCGTAGTAAGATTAAAAATAGCCTGGCCGCCGGCACTTTCGCAGGCTCCCAGACTGGCAGAGAATGCCGGTGGCGCCGTCAATACCGTGAGTGTAACTGCTGCCGTAGGCGACGTACAACCGTTATTCGTGACCGTCGCGTACACCGTTGCCGTACCGCTGGTGTATGCAACGGGGTTGGCAATCGGATTTGTGCCCGCAGAATTAGTAAACCAGCTTACCGTGCCCACGCCGCCGCTCACCGTGCCGTTGAGGGTAGTCAGGTTAAACGCGCCCTGTCCCGAACCGTTGTCGCAGGCTTGTGCGGAGGCCGTATTGGCCGCAGGCAAAGGCGTAACCGTAAGCGTTACGGGCACAGGATTTGAACCGCAACCGTTGGCAGTAGACACTACTGCATAGACGGTTGCCGAGCCGGTGGTAAATGCCGTAGGGTTGGGAACGGGGTTGGTGGCGCCTGAATTGGTATAGAAAGTAATCGTTAAGCCAGGTGTATTGTTGATTTGGCTATTGAGCGTAGTCAGGTTAAAAGTCGCCGTGCCGCCGGGACCGGCGCATGCCGTGGCGGTAGCAGGAGAAGCGCTTGGGGCGAATTCGATATTCACCGGTATGGGTACTGTGGCCGATTCGCAGGTTCCGTTATCAACGGTAGCGTATACCGTGCCGGGCAGGGTGAGAATATCTTCAATATCAATCACATTGGTGCCCGCTGCGTCGGCATACCAATTGACCGGCAGACCTGTGCCGCCGTTGATAACCGCTTCGGTACCCGGCAGGTCGTATTGAATATTAGGGGGTATGAGTGTCACTACGCAGGCATCAAACGTTGTGGGGTTGGCGGTGGGCGCGGGGTTCACCGTGAGTTGTACGGGTATCGTGCCCGACTCGCAGGGGCCGCTTTCTACCGTGGCATAAACCGTGGCGGAACCGCTGAGGAAGTTGGCGGGATTTGCGATAGGTATTGTGCCCGCGGCATTGGAGTACCAGTTGACCGTGGCCGCCCCGCCGCTGATAGTGGCATTGAGGGAAGTGAGGTTAAAGGTGGCTTGAGCCCCGGTAGAGCAGGCTGTCAGCGGTCCCGCCGGGTTGGGTGTAGGCGTGGGGTTCACGACCAGTTGTACGGGTATCGGGGCAGAAGCGCAGAACATATTGGCGGCCGTGGCATACACCGTCGTGCTGACCGAGGTAAAACTGGCGGGCGTGCCGATAGCATTGGTAGCGCCGACGTCGGTATACCAGTTGATCGTGGTGCCGGGCGTATTATTGATAGTATTGTTTAGCGAAGTGAGGTTAAACGAAGCCTGGTTGCCGCTGGTAGCACAGGCGGATAGCGGCCCTGCAGGATTGGCGGTGGGTGTGGGCGTCACGTTGAGTTGCACGCCAACGGTAGGAGAAGTACAGCCTCCGCTGGTTACGTTGGCATATACAATCACGGTAGCGTTGGTGGTGTATGCCCCTGGTGTAGCAATGGGCATGGTGGCGGTACTATTGGTCCACCAGCTTACCGTGCCCACCCCGCCGCTAATCGTATTATTGAGCGAAGTGAGGTTAAACGTGCCGACGCCCATGGCATTGGCGCAGGCAAACTGGGGCGGGGCGGTGTTGGCGGCGGGCGCAGGAGTAATAGTCAGGGCGACAGGAACAGACAAGGAAGTACATCCGGCATTCGTAACCGTAGCATATACTGTAGAAGCCCCTGAAAGATAGGTCGCAGGCGTAGGAACAGGATTCGTAGCGGCCATATTTGTCCACCAGTTGACGGTACCTATGCCGCCACTCACTGCTGCATTTAGGGAGGTTAAGTTAAAAGTACCTTGACCAGAGCCATTATCACACAAATTCAAAGGACCCGCTGGATTAGCTACAGGTGCAGGATTAACGTTAACACTTAAAGTATTTGGATTGGCGCATTGCCCCAAATTTGGTATAAAAGTGAGTTGATGACTTCCCGGCCCAGCTACAGCAGGATTGAACATATTGCTAATGACCCCAGGACCAGACCATGTACCGCTAATACCACTTTGAACTGGGTTAAGAGATACAGGAGAGGCATTTGAACACAAAGAAGGGATTGGAGTCAGATTTGGGGTTGTAGATATATTATTTACTATTATGTTGTCAATGAAATATTCTTCACCATTAGCTTGGTTTCCTGCCGTAATTCTGATCTGGATAGTTGAACCAGCTAAATTATTAGCCATTGCTGTCGCAGGTAAACCCGTATTACCACAAATGTATCCATTTACTGGAAAAAGTACCCATGATCCTCCATCTATAGAATATTCTACGGTTAGCTGATCATGATCATTATAAGCACCAACAGGATCGCTAACAGGTCCACCCGGGAATGAACATTCAAAAGTACCGACCGAACGAATTGATACCGAAACCGATACACATGCATAAGGAGCAATATTTATTGAAACCGTAGTTAATGTGTTTTGATTATTCCCACCGAAACCTCCATTATTAAGTGTACAATTGAACCCTTCGATATCATTGACCCTAAATTCTCCATTGAATACGCCCCACCAATTTTGCCCCATATTCAATGTTGCGTCATCGCAATCATTCCAATTCGTATTCCAATTAGCTGAAGTATTAGTACCATTTGGGTAAGAAGAAAAATCTTCTGACCAAATAACCTGGCCAAAGGCTGCGCAAGGAATCATTGAGATAAAAAGAATTGCAAAAAAAAATTGATTTCTCATAATATTAAAAACTGATTATCAATACTATGTCAAAACAGCGATAGCAACATAATTGCCTGTGCAACAAATTGCTCGTATCTTAAATTGTCGGGTTGAGGATTGATAGCTGCCAATGACAATGAAGAATAAACTTGAGAGTGAGCCAAGTGTGATGATCTTTCCACAAAATTACTTGTTCTTTCTTAGCTTCCTATACTTTCCACCATTAAGCGCTTATTAATTAACGCTCTCAAATCGACTTTCCCGCAAAAACCATTCTTCCTGTGAAAAAACCTGTTTAAGATTTCCCATATCCTAAGGAAAATCTTACCTTTGCAACCGCTTTTTTTAAAACAGACCCGGCCGCGAAGGAGCACGCCGGCATAAAGCAGGAAAAATGGATGCGCTCATCCCCTATTCAATCCCGGTTAAAGGGCTGCGCCTTGGCGTCCATACGTTCAAATTTCAGATCGACGATGCTTTTTTCCAGCATTTCGAGCAATCTCCGGTACAACAAGGGCAAGTGGACTTGACCCTTACCCTTGACAAACGGCCGGATATGTACATCCTGGAATTTGACTTCGAAGGCAGCGTCAAAACGGAATGCGACCGTTGCCTGGCGCCCATAGACCTACCCATTGGTGATGCACAACAACTAATGGTCAAGTTTAGCGAAGAAGAAGAACCCGAAGACGCCGAAGTGGTTTTTATACACCCCGAAGCCCAACAACTGAATGTGGCCCGATATATTTACGAATTTATCTGCCTCGCCATTCCGATGATCAGGGTGTACGACTGTAAAAACGACCCCAAACGCCCCTGCAACGAAGAAATGCTGCGCTATCTCGATAACGCCGCCCAAACAAGTGATGAACCCGCCCCCGACGAGCCCAACCCCATGTGGGAAGCGCTTAAGAAATGGACGGAAAACGATAATTAATTACGATCTTTAAATTCTTGATGCGATGCCAAATCCTAAGAATAGAAACTCTAAGCAGCGCAAGCACAAGCGCCGGACGCACCTCAAGGCAGCCGTTCCTCAAATCGCTACCTGCCCCACTACCGGCGAGAAGCATATGTACCACCACGCTTACTACGATAGCGAAGGCAATATGTTTTACCGCGGGAAAGTGGTGATCAAAGCCCCCGAGGAATAAACCCGGCAACTGCCCGCTCGATGTATAAGCTACCGGTAAGCTCCCATCCAATCCACTGCGATGAGGGGCTTATTGCGTTTTAATGTTCTTTACAGCCTTCAACCCGTTTTTTTATGAAAAAAATTATCAAAACCGCTAAGGCGCCCCTGCCCATAGGCCCATACAACCAGGCCGTCGCTTACCGCAATACGCTTTATATCTCCGGGCAAATTGCGATTAACCCCGCTAACGGCGATATCGTCACCGGCACGATCGAAGACGAAACCCGCCAGGTGATGGAAAACCTGAAAGCTATCCTCGAAGAGGCCGGACTTACTTTCCACGATGTGGTGAAATGTTCGGTTTTTGTGAAGGATATGAACAACTTCGGCCGCATCAACGCCGTGTACGCCCAGTATTTTGAGGAGGCTTCGGCGCCCGCCCGCGAACTGGTGGAGGTGGCTAACCTGCCGCGGTTTGTGAATATAGAGATATCGGCTATCGCGGCTTTTGAATAGTTTTTTTTAACCGCAGAGTTAAAGGAGTTTTTCGCTGAGTTTCGCAGAGTAAAAAAAAACTCCATTTAACTCTGCGGTGAACTCTTTTAACTCTGCGGTAAAATAAAAATCCCGTTATGGATCAGCGCAAACGCGTACTCTCGGCTATCCAGCCCACCGGCGACATGCACTACGGCAACTATTTCGGCGCCGTGAAAAACTGGGTCGACCTCCAGGAGCACTACGAATGCGTGTACGGCGTAGTGAACTACCACGCTATGACGATGCCCTTTACACCAAAAAAACTGGTGGAAAATACCTGGGAACTAATCTTCAACCTGATCGCCGTCGGCGTCAAACCCGACAACCTGTTCATCCAGTCCCTGGTGCCCGAACACGCCGAGTTGTGCTGGATTTTCAACTGCTTCTGCTCCTACGGCCAACTGAGCCGCATGACGCAGTTCAAGGATAAGGCCCGCCAAAGCGAGGAAAGCAGCGAGGGTTTTATCTCGGCAGGCCTCTTCGACTACCCTGTACTGCAAGCGGCTGATATCCTGATCTACCGGGCCGACTATGTGCCTGTGGGCGACGACCAGGATCAGCACATCGAACTCACACGCGATATCGCGCTGCGCTATAACGCCCAGGTGGGCAAAACGTATTTCGTGCTGCCCGAAGGCCTTTATACCGAAGCCACCCGCGTGATGTCTACCGCCGACCCCACCCGCAAGATGAGCAAAAGCGCCGGCGAAAAGCACTATATCAATGTGTTCTCCGACCCCGACCGCATCCGCAAACAAATCCGCTCGGCGGTGACCGATACCGGCGATACGCCTTCCGGCGAGATGAGCCCCGGCGTGAGCAACCTCTTTACGCTGTTGCGCGCCGCCGGCCGCCTGCCCGAATACGACGCCCTCATGGACCACTACGTGACCGGCTCGCTCAAATACGTTGACCTCAAGGAAGCCGTCGCCGAAGGTCTCGTCTCCCTCAGCGAGCAGTTCCGCGCCCGCAAAGCCGAAACAGTAGCCAATAAAAAAGATGTAAAAGAACAAGTGAAAGCCTCTTCCGCCCACATCCGCCAACGCGCCCAGGAGACGATCCGCGAGGTGAAGGAATTGGCGGGGTTGTTGAATGTGAAGTTTTAAATTATAATATTAGCGAAGCTCTTGCCAAATCCGAGCCTTAGCAATGTTTAAGAAGTGGCGGTCATAAGTAATAATAACGCTTCCTGTCTCAATAGCGCAAGCAGCAATCCAAATATCATTCGAAGGGGTTGGCTTTCCTATCTGTTTTAGCTCAAAAGCCAAATCTGCATAAATCTGCGCGGTCTCATTTGTAGAATGATATACTGAAACTCCCGGTAGTTGAATAAAATTATCCAACAACACGGTATTTGCCTGTTCCTGGCTTCCGTTTTTGAACCCAAATAACAACTCTGCCAGAACAAAAACAGGCAATATAACCTGATCTGCATTTTCGATAACCCCTTTAATAGCTATCTCTCCCTTTGTTAAAGCAGCGTAAGCGTTAGTATCTAATACGATTCTTTTCATTTCCACATTTCTTCATCAATCTGGTCAAAAAATTTAATAGCCTCATCGAAGTCATTCGCTTCCTTTTGCGTCCAAATGCCAAAAAATGCTGACACATCGCGCTTAGGTTTTTCCCCTTCGGATATACTCAATGCTTTGCGGAGTAGTGCTTTAATAACCTTATTCTGGCTTAGACCGGTAGATTTTGCCATACGCTCTATAGCATTAGCTAGATCGGCGTCTATATTGTGTATGGTTAATGACTTCATGCTGGACTTGTTTTAATATTTGAACCATAAAAGAACTAAATTAGTTCAACTTTTGAACCATTTTTATTTTTTATTTCAAACAAAAAACAAACCTGTAAATTTGACTCCACAATTTAATTATCATGAAAATCCTCTGTATAGGCCGCAACTACGAAGAACACGCCCGCGAACTCAATAACCCGGTGCCGGAGCGCCCCGTGGTATTCATGAAACCCGCCTCCTCGATGCTGGTGGGCAACAAGCCTTTTTATTATCCCGAATTTACCAAAGACCTCCACTATGAAGGCGAGATTGTACTCAAGATCGCCAAAAACGGCCGCCATATCCAACGCGAATTTGCCCGCGATTACTTCAACGAAATCGCTTTCGGTATCGATTTTACGGCCCGCGACCTACAGTCAGAACTCAAAAAGAAAGGCCACCCCTGGGAGCTGGCCAAGGCTTTCGACGGCTCGGCGGTACTCAGCGAGTTTATCCCCCTCAACCGCGTAGACCGCGATGCTATTGAGTTCCAACTCTCCAAAAACGGCGAGGTGGTGCAACACGGCAATACCCGCGATATGATTTTTTCTTTCGAGGATATTATTGTGTTCGTCTCCCAATATTTTAAGTTGCTGATGGGTGATATGATTTTCACCGGCACACCCGCCGGCGTGGGCCCCGTCCAGCCCGGCGACACGCTCGAAGGCCGCATTTTTACTCACGATGGGCCGCTGGAGTTGCTGCATTGTGAGATTAGGTGACGGCACGGGGGCATCCCTGGTGGTGACGGCACGGGAGCATCCTTGGGGGTGACGGCTTGGGAGCATCTCAGGGGGTGACGGCCCGGGAATATTATGCTTCCGATATTTTTTGCTTGATAGCGTGTTGCAGGCCAATGATAAGCGATCTTTCTCTTGCCAGTTTTTTGTTTAGATGTTCAAAATCAGACAAATATCCGATATTAGCGGCTATGAGCAGGAGTGTTTCCAGTTCGGCAAGTGATCCCATAGCAATAAATAAAAACCGTAACATTTCTTTTTTTGAACCTCTTGCAGACCCTTCTGCAATGTTGGCCGGCACGCTCACCGCGCTTCTGCGAATTTGAGAGGTTATTCCGTACCGTTCCTCAGCGGGAAACTTTGCGGTAATCAGATAAAGTTCTTTTGATAATTCAATGGCCTCCTGCCATGCCTTCAATTGCGTGTGATTCATTTTCAGTTGATTTTATGGTAATTTAAAGGCAACAAAATATGCAATAAAAATACCACATACTGGAAATGGGGCATTTTTTTTGCAGTCACCCTGTCACCACCTGAGCCAGACCGCGGTCGTCACCACCAGTGGTGGCTCGGGGTCGTTACCATCTCAGGCGATCCACGGCCGTCACCCTCCAAGCCAGTCCACAGCCGTCACCACCAGTGGTGGCTCGGGGTCGTTACCATCTCAGGCGATCCACAGCCGTCACCCCCCAAGCCAGTCCGCAGCCGTCACCTCAAAAGCACCACCTCCGACTTATACGTACTCAACTCCCCGCGGGGGCCCGTAATCCGCACCTCACAGAGGTATACGCCGGGAGGCACGAGGCCGCCGCTGTTATTTTTGCGGCCGTTCCAGCCCGTATCGGGGTGGGAAGATTCAAAAATCATCTCGCCCCAACGGTTCCAGATGCGCATATGGTATTGCTTCATACCCGGCAAAAAGCCTTCGGGTTTGTAGATATCATTCACCGAATCGTCGTTGGGGGTGAACGCGTTGGGCAGGTGGAAAGTATTGACGGGTTTGATATCCACGATCCGGCTGGTGGAATCCTGGCAGCCGCTGATATGGGTAACAACCAGCGTCACCTCGTATAAACCGGTATCGGCAAAGGTATACGTGGGATTCGGCAGGGTCGCATAAGCCCCGGGGCCGTCAAATTCCCAGTACCAGCGCCAGGCGTCTATCGATTTATCGTTAAACTGCACCGTGGGGTGAAAGAAATCGGGCGCCTCGGGGCTGAAATCAAAATCGGCTATCGGGGCGGGCGTCACCGTGATCAGCGCGGGAAAAATCGTATCGGTCTGGCAGCCGATAGGCGAAGTAATCGACAGGCCGACATCGTAAACGCCCGCCTGTTCGTAGGTATGTGTGGCATTAATACCGTCGCCGGTGGCGCCGTCGCCGAAATCCCAGCGCACCTCATAGGTATCATCTACGGGATTAGAGAGGTTATTAAAAAAAACGGAAGTCGGGGCGCAACTCTCGGTTTCACTGGGCGACACGATGAGCAAAGTGGGCACAGGAAAATACGGCACCAGCCTGCTAGCCGTAGCCGTGCAGCGGTTGGCGTCGGTGATTTTGAGCGTGGCAATCCGTGCGCCGGGATCGCCGTAAATTTGCTGGGGGTTTACGATTTCCGACGTATTCCCATCGCCGAAATTCCATTGCCATTGCACTACTTCCTGGCCGTCGGTCTCCGGCAGGGCAGTAAATTGAACGGGGCCCGCCCGGCAGGTATCGTAGGCGAAGGCAAAATCGGTATCCAGCCCGGGGTATATGCCCACCTTGATATGGGCCGTATCGCCGCAACTGGTATTGGGGTTGAGCACCAGGCGGCCTTCGTATTCACCGGGGCCGGGGAAAGTGACGCCGGCATTCCAGGTATCGATAATCTCGGTTTCGCCGTTTATGTCAAATTCCCAATAAAACACATCGATAAATTGGGCCTGGAAACTTTGGTTGATAAAGGTGAGCGTGGTTTCTCCGCAGGTATTAAAAAGATACACATCGTTGGCCAGGCTGTCTTCCGATACGTCGGCAACCACTGTCGGCGTGCAGGTAGTCACATTAAACTGAAAATCGCGGCGCACCGTACTTAGCAGAATCCCGTTGCGGTATTCCGATACGCAAATGCCCACCACAAATTGCCCTTGGATGGCCGGCTGTCCCGTCATCAACCCCGAATATGTGCCCATATCGAAATCGGAGGCGGCGCCCAACGGATTTTGGGCGGTATACGCCGGCGCCAGAAAATTGACGCCGTTGTAGGGAGGAGGGTTATCCGGGTCGGGGGCAAGGCCGTTTAAGGCCAAAGGGTTGTTGAAATTGAGCCCGCCACCCAGCAGCGGGGTACACAATTCGTAAACCAACAAATCGCCTTCGGCATCCACAGCCGCGCTGCTCACGCTAAAAGGCTGCCCCGCGCACAACACGATGGGCGGGTAATTGCTAAAGACGGGGCTATTGTTGCCCACGAGTTGTGCAGCCGGAGTAAGCTCCATGGTGTAGGTAGCCCCGGAATCGTCGGGGTTTAAAATATTGGTGATAGTAATATTGCGGCAGCAACGCTGATAAGTAATGTGATAACTTTCGTTAGAAATCGGCAGGTCGACGGCGGGAAACACATATACGCCCTGTTGTACGCATACGTTTTGGGGTACGATTACACAAGGGTTGCCCGGATTGGGGTCGATAAACGTACTTGTAGGCCCTTGCAGATATAAAGTAAGGAACGGTACGTTAGAACTTCCGCGGTATATCGTCACGGAGGCTGTAAAAGAACCGCCGGGCGCCGAATCGAAATTAGCGCCGCTACCCTGGCAATCGCGATAGATGCGCATCGTAAACACATAAGTGCGCGAATTCGAGCTGGTGTCGCCGTTGGTATAGCCCAGGCATTGGTAGGTAATCTCGCCGCCGATGATGTGCGCAGCGCGCGCGGGCAACGTCACCAGGAAACTTGCAACTAAAAAAGCTAAGTAGTGTAATTTTTTTTTCAACCCTGACGTTTTTATAAGTTGTTTAACCGTGATACTCGTAAAGGTAGTGAAATACTTATTCCTCCCACAGGCGGGTAACACAATTTGGTAGTTTAAAAGACACTTTGTGGCGTAGGGCAAGCACCATAAATTGTATAACCAAACCGTTTTGACTTTGTTATTTATTCAACACATATGGAACACTATTGCGCGTTGCGGCCACGGGAAGGCGGCTGCAACGGGTTTCACTTTTTGTAAATCCCCGGTATATGACGACGACCTTTACCAACCAGGCAGCTATTATGACACAAAACTACGACACGGCAAATGCGCTGCTTACTTTAAGTCAGGGCGGACTAATTCTTTTCCCCACTGATACCACCTGGAGCATAGGCTGCGACGCGCTAAACCCACAAGCCCTCACAAAATTGCTGCAACTTCACCAGCAAAAAAATACCTCCCCGATAGAGCTGCTGGTCAATTCTATCGGTATGATAAAAAGTTACGTCGCGCATTTGCATCCGCGCGTGGAGACGCTGCTGGTGTTCCATACCCGGCCGCTTACTTTGCTGCTTGAACACGCGCGGCGACTTCCCGCAGAGGCGCTTCACCCCGACGGCAGTGTGGCTATACGCCTCACGCAAGATGAATTCGCCCGGCTGCTCGTCGGTCAATTCGGGCAGCCTATCGCCACTACGCCCGCCTGCGTGGAAGGCCAACCCTACCCCACCCACTTTGGCGCTATCAGCTCCACCATTTTGCAGGGCGTAGACCACGTTTCGAAGTTCAGACAACACGACAAAAACCAGGGCGAATTGTCGGTAATGGTGAAATTGTCTGACGGGGACGAGGAATTGGTATTTCTTAGAGAGTGAACAGTATAAATTTCGTACCTTTGCTTCATGGAAATGAATCAGGAAATAGATCAAACACACGTAGAAACGGGTGATTATAATGCCAGTAATATTCAGGCATTAGAAGGGCTTGAAGCAGTTAGAAAACGCCCGGGAATGTATATCGGCAGCACCGATATGAAAGGCCTTCACCACCTGGTATGGGAGGTCATAGACAACTCCGTCGACGAATACCTCGCCGGCCATTGTTCGCTCATCACGCTGAGGGTTCTCCCCGATAATACGATTACCGTAAGCGACGACGGCCGGGGTATTCCCACCGGCATGCACAAAAAACTCAAAAAGTCGGCACTCGAAGTCGTAATGACCGTGTTGCACGCCGGCGGTAAGTTCGACAAAAACACCTACAAGGTGTCGGGCGGTTTGCACGGCGTAGGCGTTTCCTGCGTAAACGCGTTGTCCGACTATCTGCGCGCAGAAGTTCGCCGCGAAGGTAAGTTGTGGATGCAAGAGTACAGCCAGGGCAAACCCAAAGGCGATGTGAGGATTATCGGCGATTCTGACGAAACCGGTACGACCATCACTTTCCACCCCGATCCCGAAATTTTTGAATCGATAGAATACAAATACGAGATCCTGGCCAATCGCATGCGCGAATTGTCGTACCTCAACCGCGGCTTGCGCCTCGTGTTGATCGACGAACGCGAACCGGACGAAAAAGGCAATTTTAAAGAAGAAGAATTTTTTTCCCAGGGCGGCCTGAACGAATTTCTCGGATATCTCGACGCCTCCCGCACGCCGCTTACCGAACAGCCTATTCACCTTACTACCAAAGAAGACGATGTAGAAGTAGAGGTGGCGCTGCAATACAATACTTCTTATACCGAAAATATTTATTCGTTTGTCAATAATATCAATACCCGCGAAGGCGGCACGCACGTCAACGGCTTCCGCATGGCCGTCACGCGCGAATTCCGCCAATATGGCAAAGACAACGGATTTTTTAAGAAACTGAAATTTGTACCCTCGGGCGAAGACTTTCGCGAAGGTCTCACCGCCATTGTGTCGGTAAAGGTGCCCGAACCGCAGTTCAAAGGCCAAACCAAAGGCGAACTCGGCAACTCCGAAGTGCTCGGCATCGTGTCGCGCGCCGTAGGCGAAGCCCTCGGCCACTTCCTCGAAGAAAACCCCAACGAGGCCCGGCGCATCATGGACAAGGTGATTCTGGCCGCTACCGCCCGCGAAGCAGCCCGCAAAGCCCGCGAAATGGTGCAGCGCAAAGGCGTGCTCACCGGCGGCGGACTTCCGGGCAAACTCGCCGACTGCTCTTCCAAAAATCCGGAAGAAAGCGAGATTTTCCTCGTAGAGGGCGACTCGGCCGGCGGCACCGCCAAGCAAGGCCGCGACCGCAATATCCAGGCTATCCTTCCTCTGCGCGGTAAGATCCTCAACGTGGAAAAAGCCCTCGAACACAAAATCTACGAAAACGAGGAAATCAAAAATATCTTCACCGCCCTCGGCGTACGCATCGAAGAAGACGAGGAAGGCGAACGCATCCTCAATATCGATAAACTGCGCTACCACAAAATAGTCATCATGTGCGACGCCGACGTAGACGGCAGCCACATCACTACGCTGATTCTTACCTTTTTCTTCCGCTATATGCGCCAACTGGTCGACCAGGGCCACGTGTTTATTGCCGCCCCCCCACTCTACCAGGTACGCAAAGGCAAAGATTTCCGCTACTGCTGGACCGAAGCAGAACGCCGCGAAGCCGTCGAAGCCTATTCTAAAGGCGGCAACGAAACCAATGTGAAGGTGCAGCGATATAAGGGCCTCGGCGAAATGAACGCCGAACAATTGTGGGAAACCACGATGAACCCCGATTCTCGCATCCTCCGCCAGGTAACTATCGACGACGCCCGCGAATCCGACCGCACCTTCTCTATGCTGATGGGCGACGAGGTGCCGCCCCGCCGCGCTTTCATCGAGGCTAACGCCAAGTATGCGAAGGTGGATGTGTAATTAGGGCTTAGGGCTTAGCGGTTAGCTGATCGCTAAGCCCTAACTGCTAAACCCTAAATTTTACAAAACGGCCAACCATTCTGCTCTATTGGTGTATCTTATAATATTGGGGCGAGCTCGTCCGGCTACTCCCTGCATACCAAAAAAGAGAAAACGCATGCGCACTTTTTATCTGCCGGCCTTTATTTTGGCTTTCTTTCCACTGAGCCTCTGGGCACAGCCCTCCAACAACGAATGTGCTAACGCCATCGTACTCAGTGAGCTCAACCTGTGGTGCTCGGAAGTAGAAGCGTATACCAATGTGAGCGCTACGCCCTCTTCGCAAACCCTGCCGTCTTGTTTTTCAGCCGCCCAACCCAACCGCGATGTGTGGTTTACGCTTACCGCAACTGCCGAAATTCTCAACGTGAGCGTTTTGGGCAACCTGGTCTTCAGCGAAGGAGGCACCATCCAATTGCCCCAAATAGCCATATATTCGGGCAACTGCGGCAGCCTCACCGAGATAGCCTGCGAAACTTCCGACTTTGGGCAGAATTTCGTGCAGGCTTTTGCCGAAGGTCTCCAGGTGGGACAAACCTATTTCCTGCGCGTCAGCGCGCGCAACGGCCTTACCGGCACTTTTCAGCTTTGCGTAAACAATTACAACCGCATACCCCAACCCTCGGCCGATTGCAATACCGCCGTGATCCTCTGTGATAAATCGCCCTTTACGGTCGACTATTTCGAAGGCGTGGGCAACGACCCCAACGAAATCGACGACGCTAATTGCAGCCGCCCCACCTGCGATATTGCCGAATCTAATTCGATCTGGTATAAATGGACTTGCAAAGACCCCGGCTCGCTTACGTTTAATATCACCCCGCTTAACCCCATAGATGATATCGATTTTATCGTGTACGAATTGCCCAACGGCATCGACAATTGCAGCAACAAACAGGAAATACGCTGTATGGCCGCCGGCGCTATCAACGGCGCTCCTTTTAGCGAATGGGAGCCTTGCACCGGGCCTACCGGACTGAGCCTCACCGAAACCGACGAGGTGGAGTATTGCGGCTGCGACCCCGGGCAAAACAGCTATATCGAAGCCTTGCAAATGGTAGCAGGCCGCAGTTACGCCCTGGTTATCAACAACTTCTCCGAATCTGCCGCCGGCTTTTCTATCGAATTCGGCGGCACGGGCACTTTCCTGGGCCCCGACGCAGCCTTTACCGCCCTGCCCATCACGGCCTGTGTGGGCCAACCGGTCACGTTAACCGACGCCTCCACGTTTATCGGCAATATCGTGGGCTGGCAATGGCAATTCGGCGCCAATGCCAGCATAACCTCTGCCGGCACGGAAGGCCCCCATTCGGTCACCTATAACCGCCCCGGCACAAAATCAATATCGCTGACCGTTGAGACCGACCGCGGCTGCCTGGTCACTGAGATCGCTACCATCGAAGTGGAATGTTGCCCCGATCACTTTTCCGTAAGCGCCGACATCAATCCGCTATTGTGCCCCAATACGGCTACAGGCGCTATCGATGTGTCGGTAACCAATAATTTCGGCCCTTATACCTACCTGTGGAGTAGCGGCCCCAACTCCCAGGATATCAACGGCATCAACCAGGGCAATTACACCATCACGATCACCGACGCGGCTACCTGCGATACCGTGCTGACATACAACGTGCCCTCGCCGCCGCCAATGGAGTTCGATACGCTGGTCACGATGCCCACCTGTAACGGCGGCACCGACGGAGCAGTGACGTTGGTAGTGAGCGGAGGCTCGCCGCCTTTTCAGTTCAATTGGCAAAATACCGGCTTTACCAATAATAATTCGCTCAATAATATCTCACAGGGCGATTATGCAGTAGTGGTTCGCGATGCCAACGGCTGCGAAGAAAACCTGCTGCTGCCCGTGCGCGAACTCGAGCTCGTACTCGACCCCGCCGTGCAAGCCGTGACGCCGCCCTCTTGCTTCGGCTTTTCCGATGGCAGCATCGTTGTCAACATAGATAACGGCCTGCCACCTTATCAATACGACTGGAACGACGGCAACGGTTTTGTGGGCGATAACTCGCTCTCAGGCATCACAGCCGGCTCTTATACCGTCGAAGTGCTCGACGCCAACCTCTGCCGCGGATTTTTTGAATTCGATATGCAGGATTACCCGCCCGTGACGCTCGATTTTATAGTAATCAATGTGAGTTGCAACAGCTTGCTGGATGGCAGCGTGACCGCCGTAGCCGGTGGCGGCGTAGGTAACTATTCGTACCAATGGAGTTCAGGGCAGGTTACGGCCGGCATCGACCAACTGCCCGCGGGCAACTACGCCGTGACGGTACTCGACGGCAACGGCTGCGAAATCAACGGCCAAGCCACCGTGACCGAACCGCCACCCCTCTTTATCGATGTGGTGGATGTGATCGACAATATCTGCTTCGGCGAATCGGAAGGCAGCATCGAAGTAGCCGGCTCGGGCGGCACAGCGCCGTTTTCTTATAGCATCGACGACAATAACTTCCAGGTGGAGGCGATCTTTGCCAACTTACCCGCCGGGGATTACACCCTTACCGTAATGGATGCTATGGGCTGCACCGCCATCACCGAAGCCGCTATCAACCAACCACCCCAATTAATCGTCGACGCCGGCCCCGACGTTTTCATCGAGTTGGGCTACGACACCCGCCTCAACGCCGTCTCCAACGACCCCGGCGTAACCTACGCCTGGACGCCCACCGACTCGCTGAGCTGCACCGACTGTCCCAACCTAATAGCCAATCCAAGCAGCACGACCACCTATCTCATCACGGTAACCGATGCCCTGGGCTGTCAGGCAACCGACGAAGTGGTGGTGCGCGTCATCAAAAACCGGCCGATTTATATTCCCAATGCTATATCTTCCAACAATGACGGCATCAACGACGCCTTTACCTTGTATGGCGGTCCGGCAGCCAGACGCATCAAGACACTCAAAGTGTTCAGCCGCTGGGGTTCCCTGGTCTTCGACGGGCGCAATTTACCCATGGGCGAAGAAACCTACGGTTGGGACGGCACTTTCCTGGGCCGCCCCGTCAATACCGGCGTCTTTGTCTTCCTCGCCGAAGTCGAATTTATCGACGATGAGGTGGTGCTGTATGAAGGGGATATTACCGTTGTGAAATAATGTTGAATGTTGAATGTTGAATGTTGAATGTTGGATGTTGGATGTTGAATGAATGATTTTTATAACATATAAATAATTAAACATCAAACATTCAACATCAACCATCATTCCAACGTGCCCGTCGTAGAGATCAACAAATTCTGGAAGTGAAAAATCTGAGTCAGGTCGCTGTCTAAGCGGACCGTGGCCTCCAGGTCTTTAATCAGGCCGGTGCCGATATCGTAAACCCAGCCGTGCACATAGGGTCCCTTTCGCTCCTTCCATGCATTTTGTACAATAGAGGTTTTGCACACATCGAAAACCTGCTCGATCACGTTCACCTCCACAAAGCGGCATAGCCGGGCCTCCTCGTCTTCAATATCGTCGAGTTCTTCTTTGTAAAGGCGGTATACGTCCTTGATATGGCGAAGCCAGTTATCAATGAGGCCGAATTGCTTATTACTCATAGCAGCTGCTATACCCCCGCAGCCATAGTGCCCGCACACGATGATATGATCGACTTTGAGTACGTTGACGGCATAGTCGAGCACGCTGAGCATATTCATATCGCTATGCACTACCATATTGGCAATATTGCGGTGTACGAATATTTCGCCCTGGCGCGTACCTGTAATTTCGTTGGCAGGCAGGCGGCTATCGGCGCAACCTATCCAGAGGACTTTCGGCTTTTGTCCTTTGGCCAGATTGACAAAATAATCAGGGTCTTCAGCCAACTGCCTGGCAGTGACTTTTACATTATTATCAAGTAAAGAAAAATAGTAATTATCCATGTCGCTTATCTTTTTATATAGCCCGGAAGTAATCAGGCTATTTGATGTTGAAAATTAATTTTCAGCCAGTTAATACAATCGGAGAACTGTTGAAAGAGGTGTTTTTTTTCAACCAGATCGGGAATAATTTTTACCCTTTCCAATCTGTCGCGCGGCTGGGTTTGTAATCCTGTAATCAATACGTCGATATGACGGCGCTCCATGTCGAGGATGACTTCTTCGAGCGCGTAAAGTCCGCTTTGATCGATATAGGGTACTCTTTCCATGCGAATGATCAGGTATTTGCCGGCCGCCATGCCGTTAGACAGGTTTTGAAAACGGTTGGAGAAGCCAAAAAACAGCGGCCCTTCCAGGTGTTCTACCATGACATGGCCGGCCACATCGGGCGGCAGGTTTTCGTCGTCCCAGGGCAGCGCTTTTTGCAGGCTTTCTATGGAGTCTATCCGGGCGCTTTCTTCGGCCAGGTCGCTCATTTTTTTCATAAATAAAATAGACGCCAGCAACATACCGATGCCAACGGCAATGAGCAGATCGACAAATACTGTGAGAAGCAGGACAGCCATCATGATAATAGCGTCGCTGCGCGGCACTTTTTGGATGTGCGCTATGCCTTTGTAGTCGAGTATGCCAATGCCTACGGTAATAAGAATGCCTGCCAGTACGGCTTTGGGTATGAATTCGGCAAATTGGCCCAGGCCAAGCAGAATGGCGAGCAGCACCAATGCATGGATAATGCCCGACAAGCGGGTGATTCCGCCCGCCCTGATGTTTACAAGGGTACGCATCGTAGCTCCGGCGCCTGGAATGGCGCCAAATAAGCCGCCTACGGCATTACCGATGCCTTGCCCGATCAATTCCTTATTGCTGCTGTGTTTGGTCTTGGTCACGTTGTCGGCAACTACCGAGGTGAGCAAAGAGTCTACAGCGCCGAGCGCGGCAAGCGTGGCAGCCATCTCAAGGATAATCCAAAGTGCGCTGGGTTCAATGGAGAAAATGCCGGAACCGAGAAAAGCCGGAAACCCCTTGGGAATATGGCCGATGCGGGGTAAGTCGCTCATGACGAGCGAAAGCAAGGTGCCCGCCAGCAAGGCCACCAGCACAGAAGGCACTTTTTTGGTCAGTCGTGGAAACAAATAGATAATGAGAATCGTAAAGGCCGACAGGCCGACAGCAGCGAGATTGGCGGAAGTCAATAACGTGCCGATATTTTCAAAAAAGCCAATCGTAGAAGAAGGCGAAGAAAGCCCGAATGCGGGGTATATCTGCAACAGTATGATAATGACCCCAATACCCGACATAAATCCCGAAATGACGGGGTAGGGGATGTACTTGATCAGGCTGCCCAGTTTGAGCAACCCCATGAGAATCTGAAGTATGCCTGCAAGGAAAAAGGTAAGTACAATTGCGCCGGCTTTATCTTCAAAGGTGGCGCCGTTGGCCAGGAGTTGGGCTAACAATGCCGCTGTTACTACGGTCATAGGCCCTGTAGGCCCGCTAATCTGTGAGGGCGTTCCGCCTAATAACGCGGCAAAAAAACCAAGGAAAATAGCCCCATATAGCCCGTAAGCAGCCCCTAATCCCGATTGTACGCCGAATGCCAGGGCTAATGGCAATGCCACAATACCCGCAGTGAGCCCTCCGAAGAGGTCTCCCGATTTTATTTTTAACATGGCTCTGAGTCAATTGAGTCCGATAATGTTTCACCGGTAACGTAAGACGCAATCCAAAAAATAGAGGCAAGGCTGCACCCGTTCCGGCTTGCTTATCGGCAATGATTAATGGGGATCTGAGAAAATAGGATTAGGAAAATACTTTGGGAGGAGGCGTGACGACGGGAAGAAAAAATTGTGTTGACCAAAAGACCTGACGGTCAATTATTAGCCGGCCGGAAGAGGCTAATTCTTCCAGCCGGAATGCCCGGCCTTTGGTAAATATTTTATCAAATTCTGCTTTTGCTTCTTTACTGCCACCACTTTCATGGTCATGCTCCGTTTCAACTACAAATACCATCAGCGGGATGAATCTGTCGTTCAACAACGGAAAAGCCACGCCCTGAAACAGCATGCATGCTATGAATAGCCACGATTGGATGTGCCTCGACAGTGTAAGCATGGTGACGGCCTTTAACTATTGCTCTCAAATTTATCATTTTTTTATTAAAATTCCAATAAGGATAGCGGTAAACGCTATCCCAACGAAATAAAAAGGGCATCCCACCCGATAGAGTGAGACGCCCTCCGCTAATCTAGAACTGCTAATTCTATTTTTGTACCATAAATTTGGTAGTCAATATGCCTTGCTCGGAGATTACCTCCAGCAAGTACATGCCCGAAGAGAGTGCGTTGACATCGAGGCGCTCCAGGCGCTCGCCGATGTCTATCCGGCCCAGGTCGCCCGACAGCAGCATCCTGCCGGAAAGATCCCTGACCCTGTATGTAATAGCAGTTGCCTCCCGCATGCTGAATTGCATTGACAATTCGCTCACCGCAGGATTAGGCCATATAGCCAACGATTCTACCGGCAAATTTTGTTGGCTCGTACTTACAAATACCGGCAAGGGGAAGGTAACACCATCGCTAAGCGCTACCCAGGTTTCGAAGCCCGGTGTACCGCCAAGGAAGCCGGAAGCAAATACCGTAGCAGCCTGCCCGTCGAGCGAGCTGATATCGGCCAGGTAGCTGATCAATACCGTGCTGTTGTCGTCGGCAGGCGTTAATTCTAATACGTAGGAGCTGGCAGGCACATTTATGTAATCGGAAAAAGTGCCGTATGCAATATTGTCAAACAATACCGGGCCGGCAGAAACCTGTACATCAACCGCAGGGGCATCGGGTGAACCATGGAATAGTGTGATATCGACACCGCTGCCCGATTCCGCACGCGTACGTGCTTCATCGTTCACAAATAACGTGAAAGGCGTAGTAGGACTGTCGAGTAACCCACCTGCAATGACCGTGTAGATTTTGCCATTTTGGAAGCTGACAGGAAATTCCACCAGGATGTCTTCCGGGCCTTCACTGTCGGCAGGCGCCACGCCTATCGTATATAAAATGCCCGCTTCTGCGATTTCAAACGGAGTGGCCGAACGGAATTCAAAGTTATCAATCCCCAAATCGTCATCGACGTAAAGGTCTACAGCGCCTTCGGGGCTGTTGTGAATCAACTGTACCTCAGCAAATCGCGTCTCGGGCAGTTCAATGACCGTCCCATCCGGCAAGGCTGCATAAAGCCCCAAACCAGGATTGTCGATCAAAAATCCGCTGGCAAAAACCCGCAGCGCCGTACCTTCCAAGCCAAACAATCCTGCCAGATAGGTGCCTACTATCGGGTCTTCCTGACCTGCCGGAAGCACATCGAGATAATAATCGCCTCCCGGGAGCTCTAAATAAGGGGTGAACTCGCCGTAATTGAGGTTGCTCAACAGCAGACCGGCAAAACGCTCATAGACGTCAACAGGCGGGGCATCGGGCGAACCGTGGATGACACTTACGCCGACAACACCGTCAGCAGCTGTTTCCTGGGCGTTATCGTCAATGAACAGCGTGAAGGGACGATCAAATTGGTTGCCCACAATTCCGGCAGCCATTACGGTGTAAGTTTTTCCGCTTTCGAATGTCACAGGAAAGGTCGCGATAGCATCCGACACATCTATGCTATTGCCCGGTGCAACGGCCACCTCCACTTGTACGTCTGCGGGGACGTCTACATATGGCGTTGCCGTGCGAAAAGCAAAATCATTGAGCAATATGGCGCCGTCGAGGTACACATCCACCACCGGTTCAGGGCTGTTGTGGATGATTTGTACCCGTGCATTTTGGGCGCCGGCGGTAAGAACCGCAAGTAAAAACATTAGAAGAGATAGCGCTCTCATTTTCATACCTACACAGGGATTAGGGTTAAGAAATCAATTGGAATTCGCTCTTTCTAACCCTAGTCCGTCAATCTTGTTTAAACTTTAGCGCTCATTCGTTAAACAAACAATAGGTTTGCTAATATTTTACAAAAGGAAAACTTTTATCCATTTTTCATGAACCTAAACGCCCTCAGGTTTTCGATTGTCACCCAACAATACGACACCCGTACCCGGTAAATCGGGGAAATGCGCCTTGCCATCCGACAGGCAAACACCTGTGGCAATATCTTCGCGCAGCAAAATGGCGCCGTCCATATCTACATAATCGAGCAGGGGCAGCAACTGGGCGATAGCTGAAATGCCGACGGAAGATTCGGTCATACAACCCACCATTACCTTTAAGCCAAGCTGCCGCGCACGGGTTATCATGCGCCGGGCGGGCGTGAGCCCCCCGCATTTCATCAGCTTGATATTGATGCCGTGAAAATACCCCTGGCAGCGGTCTACGTCGGTTTCTACGCGGCAGCTCTCGTCGGCTATGACGGTTAGTGCGCTATGGGCGTACACCTCGCGCATGCCTTCCCAATCTTCAGCTTTGAGTGGTTGCTCAATGAATTCGACGCCCAGGGCTTTGAGCTCGGGGGCGAAGGCAATGGTCTGCTCCGGCGTCCAGGCGCAATTGGCGTCTACCCTGAAGACGGCGTCGGTATGGCTGCGCAGTTCGCGGATGATCTCCAGGTCGTTGGCGGTCCCCAGTTTGATTTTGTATAAAGGCCAGGGCTGTTCTTCCATTTTGGCTGCCATTTCTTCAATAGATGCGATGCCGATGGTGTAGTTGCTCATCGGAAGATGATCCAGGTTCAATCCCCAGTATTTATAAAGCGGCAACCCCCGCTGCCGGGCAAAGAGGTCGTTGACGGCCACATCAAGGGCGCACAAGGCAAAAGGATGTTCGCGCAAATGCGGCTCCATCTGCGCCCAGAAAGCCTCCGGCGTTTCGATTACAGCCGATTCTATTACAGGCTTCAATTGCGTGAGCACTTCTACCATTCCCTCAATAGATACGCCGTAATAATGCGGATTGGCAGTTGCTTCGCCGTAGCCCGAGTGCACGCCGTCGCTCAATTCTACGATCAACGTGCGCTGCACAGTCCGCGATTCCCGCGAAATGGTAAAGGCATGCCGCAGGTACAAGTCGAATGGATGGAAGGTTAGTGTCATTGAATTTCGCTTTGAGTGATGTTGAATGTTTAATGTTGAATGTTGAATTATTTTTTAAATTTATAAATAATTAAAAATCAAACATTAAACATCAAAAATTAAACATTTTTCATCTCCGCCATTTCTGAGTCAGCGATTCCTGCACCGGGCCGGCCACTTCCAGTCCGGCGTTGCGGCCTGTGCCGGAGAAGAGGAGTTGGTTTTTATCGTAAAATTCGACGTGGACAGTAGACTGCATACTTTCGACCACCTTGCCCCGCATTTCCCCCAAAATAGGAGAAATCAATTCGCCGCCTTCGGCTTTGTGGGCAGTAATTACTATGCGGTATCGCCGGTCTCTGAAGGCCAGCTGCACCTCCTGCCCCTGGATAGCGGCCAACATACTGGCGCCGGTATAAGTGGCAAAGCGGTAAAGCCTGCCACCGTAGAGGAATCCCACGATATAGCCGATAAAATGGCTGCCCAGCCAGGGGATTTTGGCCACCGACGCCGTAAGCGATACCTGTCCTTCGGCGTCAAAGTGGTTGGTTTGCATCCAAATCCAGGAGTGTGGGAACGACTGCCCCCAGTCTTTTTCCATATAACCCTTGCCGCCTGAGAAATCCACCTCTTCCCCCAGCACCTGGAGCGAGCCGCTGATCTGATGATCGAGGCTGACAATACCGTGGTAACATTCCATAAAAGGCACAAACGAATACCAGCCCATGATGCCCGGCGCGCCCAGCATCTTGGGCCAGGGCTCAAGCCCCGAAAAATGGAGTTCGCCCGACAGGCCCGGTAAGGCCAGCCGCAGCCGGGTTGCCGAAAAAAAGTTTTGTCCCAGCGCAAGGGCAAAATCATGCGGCGAAGGCTGAAAATCAGTGGTTTCAAACTCGATATACTTCGACGTACAGCGCACGCCGTCGAGTACCTGGATAAACGCGTGCGAAGCGCCGTCGGCTTCGTAGGCCATACCTGGGATGATCGCCAGGGCATGTTTTTCGCGGGCATCGACCACTTTTACGTACCAGCCTTCGAAATAGCGGCGCGTCTTTCCCCAGCCGTGGTACATATCGGGGTTCCACATCGCGCGCCATCGTCGATAATAATTTAGCATTGGCGGTGGAAATGTCGTTTGTTATCTAAATTGATGCATCTCCTCAGCAAACATAGCTTTTTTTGTACCTTTAGGTGTGGGAAATTCCCAAATAGCTTATGCCAGGATTATCAAAAATAAAGAAAAAAATTTCAGACATGGAAGCTCTGGAGCGCGAATTGCATCTCAAGCAGCTTCAGGTCAACCAGCTATTGAATATCACTCAGGCCATCAATAGCAATATCTCTGCGGAAGGGCTGTACCGCATGTTCGAATCTTTTCTCGGTTGGGAAATCGGGGTAAAAAAGATGGTGTTGTATATCAAAACCGAGGACGCCTGGGAAAACGTAGCGGCGATCGGCCTCACACCGCAACAACTCACCACCGACGTAAGCGAACTGCTCAAGGAGATCACGCGCATGAAAAACCTCGACGACAGCGACCACCCCCTCATCGGCGCTTTCGACCTGGTGATTCCCGTGCGGCATAAAGAACAACCCATCGCCTACGTATTCATCGGCGGGTTCTCCGACGACGACGATATGTACAGCAAGGTGCAGTTTATCACCACGATTACGAATGTCATTGCGGTAGCTATCGAAAATAAAAGGTTGTTCAAGCGCCAACTCGAACAGGAGCGCCTCAAACGCGAAGTAGAACTGGCCAGCGAAATACAGCGCATGCTCATCCCGACCGCGTTACCCCACAAAAATAACTACAGTCTGGAGAGCATCTACAAACCCCAATTGGGCGTAGGGGGCGATTATTTCGATTATCTCGAATTCGAGGACGGCAAAATTGTGCTGTGCGTGGGCGACGTGTCGGGCAAGGGACTGGCTGCAGCCCTGCTTATGGCCAACTTCCAGGCCATATTCCACACGCTGATCCACAAACGCGACGACCTGATCACTTTTATCCAGGATCTCAACCTCGCCGTGCTGCGCATCACCGGCGGCGAACGCTTTATTACTTTTTTTGTAGCCGAATACGATACCCACCAACGCATCCTGCGCTATATCAGCGCCGGCCACAACCCACCCGTACTTGTCGTAGAGGGGAAACCACACCTGCTCAAGGCCGGGTGTACGATCCTCGGCGCTTTCAAAGACCTGCCGGAGATTGAAGTCGGCGAAGTCCACGTCGACGGCGAAGCCACCCTACTCATTTACACCGACGGCCTCACCGACCTGCTCAACGCCGAAGGCGAGTATTTTGACGAAGATAAGGTACTACACTTTACCACCTCCCACTACCACATGTCCGCTACCGATTTCAAAAGGCAGCTGCTCAGAGAAATCGACGCTTTCAAAGGCGACCAACTTTATCCCGACGATTTTACGGTGTTGATTTGTAAGATCGATTAGTTTCCTCTTCTTCATTACTCCTCGACCCTCACCACCTTCTCCGTCTGCCACACCCGGCCCTCTGCCTCTAAGGCGATCAAGTACAAGCCCGGCGGAAAATCTGTGAGGTCAGCCTGCGCCTCCATGGCGCCCTGGGCGAGTGTCTGTTGCTGCACAGCCTGTCCGCGGGCATCCCACACCCTAAGCCGCGGCTGGCGCCAGGGTAGAGGCT
>JABWBR010000146.1 GCA_013360405.1 Saprospiraceae bacterium | reverse complement strand
TCATGCCGAAATTTACCAAAATCGCCAATCCCTACTTTTTTTATGAACAATTTGATGCTTTTTTTTATCTTAATCCTTCGTACACCCCTAATCCAACATCCAACATTATACTATGAGGAAGCTCTTTGTTTCAGCAACTATCTAATTGTCATCTTTATGAACAAAGGACTTCTCTTTGGCATTGCCCTGCTGGGCGCCACACATTGCATTTTTGCACAAGAGCAATTGGGTATCAGGCTCGATCACTACAACGGCATCAACGCCGCATTGCTCAATCCTGCCGGACACGCTGCCACGCCCTTCTCCTGGGATGTCAACCTATTAGAAGGCGCTTTTTTTGTCAGCAATAATTATACCTATACCACGCCGATGAAGCTAAGCGACTGGTTGAAAGATCCCGATCAGCTCGATATTGCCTTCGGCCCCGATATTACGCCCGAAAAACCGCTGCCTCCCGGCGCCAGGAAGGTCGACTTTTATACGCCTGATCGCTCCCTTTACGCAAAAGCCCAGGTAAGTGTGATGGGCCCCTCTTTTTATGTAAGGTTGGCTCAAAACCACACGATCGGACTGCTTACCCGCTTCCGCGTAGCCGGTAATGCGGATGACGTAGACCCCAACCTGGCCTATTATCCCTATTTCAACCGCAATTTTTTTCAGGATTTTCGCGTAAGCAAATTTAACGCCGGCGCGATGGCCTGGAGCGAAATAGGGCTCAATTACGCCTACCGCCTGCCGGTCAGCAACGGCAGTCTCAGCATTGGCTTTACCGCCAAATACCTGCAAGGTTATGAAGCCGCCTATTTTAATAATAAAACCGATTTTCAGCTCAGCAAACTACCCGGCGATACGCTCAGTGGCGGCCCCATCCACTTTGAATTCGGCTACACCAATAGCAACTTCACGGGCGACGAATACGCACTAAAACGCAACGGTAGCGGCCTTGGCTTCGACCTCGGCGTGATGTACGTCTCGGGCGAAGAAGACGGCAATTTCACCTGGCGATGGGGCGTAGCCCTGCTTGATGTCGGCAGGGTGAATTTCACGGCTAATGCCCGGCAACACGTGGCACAAACCGACGCCGTTTCGATCGTAGGCGCCGACGCTTTCGAACCATTCAATCGCCGCGATGAGTTTGAGGAAGCCATCATCCAGGTGTTTAGCGAAAAAGTACTGCAAGATTCCAATGCTTCGCTCCAATCCAACGAATTCGCTATGCGCCTGCCCACCGCAATAAGCCTGCAGGCCGAGCGCGCGTTGCTGCCCAATGTGTATCTGGGCGCTGCACTAATCCAAGGTTTGCCTACCCGCAATGCCGCCGTACAACGTGGAAGTCTGCTGGCTATCACGCCGCGTTACTCCCATCGTTGGTTTGGCGCTTCACTGCCCGTGTCGCTCTACCAATGGCAACGCCTGCGGCTGGGCCTGGCCTTACGCCTCGGTTTCATTACTATAGGCTCAGAGCACCTGGGCAGCTTGTTTACTCGCAGCGAATTTTACGGCTCCGATTTTTATTTTGCGATAAAGGTGAATCCGTTTAAAATTGGCGAGAGAGAAGCACAACTATCCCGGCGAAAAGCTGCGCCCCGGCGGCGCGGTGGTGGCGGTTCGAATGTGAAGTGTTATGAGTTTTAATGATGAATTCTAACCAACTGATATTTTCAACCCTTTCTTTTGAGCAACTTACGGTGGCTCAACTCTACGAAATCATGGCTCTGCGCCAGGAAGTTTTTGTGGTAGAACAAAACTGCCCTTACCTCGACGCCGACGGCAAAGACCCAGGCTCCTGGCACCTGGTGGGCATCGATGAGGAGGGCACGCTCGTTGCTTATGCCCGCTTGCTGCCTCCCGGACTATCCTACGAAGGTTTCGCTTCTATCGGCAGGGTGGTGTCTTCACCCGCGCGCAGGGGGCAAAGCCTGGGCAAGCAATTGGTGACAGAAGCTCTGTCGGCCTGCCACCGCCTTTTTGGAGATACCCCTATTCAGATAGGCGCGCAGTATTACCTGTTGGCCTTTTACAGATCTTTTGGGTTTGAGGAAATTGGCGATACTTATCTCGAAGATGGTATTCCGCATATTCATATGGTGAAGTATTGGAAGTGAAACTTTCGTCCAACTCCAAGCGTTATTCTCTCACAATAGCAATCTTTCCGGTGCAACTATCTATGTCACGCGTCACCCTGTCACCTTGTCACGCGTCACCCTGTCACCTTGTCACGCGTCACCCTGTCACCTAAAAAAGCCCATTATATTTAATTTTATTTAATACCTTTAGTCAGGATTACTACTAACCGCATGGTACGCCAGGCCGTAATTACATCGTTGGTTATGCTGACCACTTGTCTCCTGCCAGGGCAATCGCTGCCCTGGGAAGCCGGTATTTTGCTGGGTAGCGCCAACAGTGCCGGCGATGTGGTGGCGCCAAAATGGGGGCAACTGCGCAATTCAAGGCCAGCAACCGGCATCTTCCTGCGATACCATCTGCACGACCAGTTTTCTGCCCGCTTTAACGCCTTTTATGGGCGATTAAGGGGCGACGAATACAACAGCAATGTCGCCTGGCGCCGGCAGCGCGGTTTTCAGTTTACTACCGATATGGCCGAATTTTCACTGCAGGCCGAATGGCGCCCCCTGGCCGCTTTTTATGCTACGCCCGGTAGGTTTTCTCCCTATATTTTTGCCGGCGCCGGTCTACTGCATTTCAAAGCCCACCCCGATTTTTCGCGCAACAAATACGATGCGCTGTTCAAACTTATCGAAGATGACCGCCAGGCCAACTATGCCAACACGCGTTTTCCCTGGCTGCTGGGGCTGGGAGTCGACTACCGGCATGACCAACGCCCCTGGCTATTAGGCATCGAAGCGGGTATTCGCCGCCCTTATACAGACTACCTCGACGGCGTCAGCTTATCGGGCAATCCCCGCAAAAAAGACTGGTACGGCCTGGTGTTGCTCACCGCGGCCTGGCGCTTCAGCCTGTCGAACGACGCCGATGGCGACGGCATCGCCGATGACGACGACGAATGCCCCAATGTGGCCGGACTCGCCGTCTACAACGGTTGCCCCGATACCGACCGCGACCAGATAGCCGATCCTTTTGACGATTGCCCCATGCTAGCCGGCCTGCCGGCACTAAACGGTTGTCCCGATACCGACGGCGACGGCGTGGCCGACCCCTACGACGAATGCCCCGACCAGGCCGGCGAGGCCATCCGCAATGGTTGCCCCTTTGTGGACACCGACGGCGACGGCCTCGAGGACCAGGTAGATAAATGCCCCGAACTGGCCGGCCCCATAGAACGCAACGGTTGCCCCGAAATAGACACCGATAGAGACGGCGTACTCGACGACGAAGACCGCTGCCCCACAGCCTACGGCCTCCCCATCTTCAACGGCTGCCCCGACACCGACGGCGACGGCATCGAAGACGCTAAGGACCACTGCCCCACGATTTTCGGTGTATACGCCAACCACGGCTGCCCCGAAGCCTATGATGCATCCGAAGCCGCCGCCGAGCTCAGTCGCCAATACCTGCTCTTTGCCCCCGGCAGCGCCGACCTCGAAAAATACGCCCTGCTCGACCGCATCGCTGAGTTTATGCGCGACAATTCCGATTTTAGATTAGTGCTTGAAGGTTTCGCCGATACAGCCGAGTCACCTCAGGCCAATGATCAACTGTCCCGGCTGCGCGTGCTCAACTGCCTTCGCTACCTCGAACGGCAGGGCATCGCCACCTCCCGTATGCGCTACCTCAGCCACGGCGCCCGCTATGCCTTCAATGGCAATACCGACGAAGAACGACAGTTTAATAGGAGGGTGGAGTTTAAGTTGATGGATGATTAATGTTGGATTAGGGGTGTACGAAGGATTAAGATAAAAAAAAGCATCAAATTGTTCATAAAAAAAGTAGGGATTGGCGATTTTGGTAAATTTCGGCATGA
>JABWBR010000145.1 GCA_013360405.1 Saprospiraceae bacterium | reverse complement strand
CTCTTCCTGTTCCAGCATACTGCCCTGTGGCTTGATATTCATCGTGATGGTCACGCTGCCATCTGATTCGATCTTGTACTGTGTTCCCATGACTTTTTTCCCTAAATTACACCTTTTTTACATCAAATTGGAGCTGCACCCCCACCGGGGCAGAATATGTTTTAATGTCAAAACGGCAAGGACAAAAAGCTGTAGAGCGACCAGATGACTATTGCCTTTGTATAATTGAAAGGGAGAAGAATAACCTTGGAATCAGCCAGGAATATTTTATACAACATGCTCGATTTTTAATAAATATTGGTCATTTGATGGAGGAGACAGTTGCCCAGGCTAGTAAAATAGATGAAACGATAGATCGGCATGGGGGTATAGAAATCGACTTTCAGGATAGGCGGTATAAATTTAAAGTGAATAAGCAAATATGGTCAAATGCTGAAAATTATGAATCCTTTATTACTTGGCTGACTCAAGATTATTTTAATACATAGCGCATACGGGAAAGGTTCAAAATTTTGTATTTATGTTGTTGCGGGGTTTGGGAGTATAAGTCACAAGATAGAAGAAAGGTAAATCAATTAACCCTTTTGTCGCCAATCCGCTCAAAAAATGCTATAATCACGCCGAGATATACGCGTTGATGCGATATTGCGTTACTACCATTAAACAACCACGAAATCCGGATGTACATGCGGTATCTACTAATAGCCTTGCTGCCCCTGGCAGCGCTCAGCAGTTGTAAAAATGCGGGAGGAGATCAAGCTGTTAAAGACACTCCACAGCTCCAGACCGTAGAAGTCACTGATAGCACGGGTTATGTCGTGAAATACACCCGTCGCGCTTTTGACTACGCCAAAGAAGGCGAATTTAGCCGGCGCTCTCCTGATGGCAAGTTACTGGAGGTAGCCCATTTTGCCAGCGATACGCTGCACGGCTTGCGGGTTCTTTTTTACGAAACCGGCGATACGCAGATTGTAGAAACTTATCAAAACGGCAATTTTGAAGGCCCATATAAAGCTTATTACCCCAATGGGCAACTCGAATTGATAGGCCAATACGTGGGTAATACCATGGACGGCGAGTGGAAACGCTATTACGACACCGGCGAACTGATGGAAATCGTTACCCTGCGTGACAATTTGGAAAATGGGCCGTTTAAAGAATACTATAAAAATGGCAAGCTCAGAACAGAAGGTACCTACAAAGACGGAGATTATGAAAACGGCCTGCTGAAAAAATACGACGAATCAGGTACGCTGATCCAAACTATGAATTGCGAAATGGGCGTTTGCCGCACCGTTTGGAAAAAAGATTAAAGCTATGAAAATACACCTACTCCCCTTGTTTATTGGCCTTACGGCCTGCCTGAACTTGCATGCGCAAGTAGGCGGGCAATACACCTACTCCTTCCTCACCCTGTCGCCCTCGGCGAGGGTGTCGGCTTTGGGTGGCAGCATGATCGCCGTGAGCGACGACGATGTCAACCTCGCTTATGCCAACCCTTCGTTGCTCAATGCCGATATGCACCAGCAAATAGGGTTTAGCCACGGCTTTTTGCCGGCAGGCATTCAATACGGATATGTATCCTACGGCCAGCATTTGTCCAAGATGAAGGCCACCCTGCACGGCGGCGTACAATACGTGCGCTACGGCGACCTCGATGCCCGCAACGAACTGAACGAACTCGAAGGCAGTTTCAAGGCCGCCGAATATGCCATCGTAGCCGGCATCGGCTACCAGGCCTATGACCGCCTCACCCTGGGCGCCAACCTCAAGTTTATTACATCGAATCTGGCCTCGTATACCTCCAGCGGACTGGCCGCCGACCTGGCCGCCGCTTATAACGATACCTCGGGGCGAACTACGATTTCTATTGTTTTTAAAAATTTGGGCAGCCAACTCGCCACCTATAGTCCCGGCGACAAAGAACCCCTGCCTTTTGAAGTCCAGCTGGGTTTGTCGCGCAAACTGCGCTACCTGCCCTTCCGCTTTTCTATCATTTATCAGCACCTCCAACGCTGGAATATTACCTACGACGATCCCAACACAAAAGAAGAAGACCCCTTCTTTTTTGGTGAAAACCCACCTTCAGAAAATGAAACCAGCGTGTTTTTCGACAACCTGTTTCGCCACTTCATTTTCAATGGGGAGTTTTTATTGGGTAAAAAAGAAAACCTTCGCCTTCGCATCGGCTATAACCACCTCATGCGCAAAGAATTATCACTGGAAAACTACCGAAGCCTCAGCGGCTTTACCTTCGGCGCGGGTATCAAAATCAACCGATTCCGCCTCGATTACGGTCGCACCAATTATCACCTCGCCGGCGGCCTAAACCACCTCAGCATTTCTACGAATTTGCGGGAGTTTAAACGGGGGTGATTCTCTGTTCTCTGTTCTCTGTTCTCTGTTCTCTGTTCTCTGTTCTCTGTTCTCTGTTCTCTGTTCTCTGTTAAAGTAAAACTGGTAAAGTTAAGGAACGGATAACGGACAACAGAGAACCGACAACCGACAACGGCATCCCCAACCCTTCCCCCGACCAACTACGTCTTACAAAGAAAAACATCCCATCATGCGCAAATTACCCATCCTCGGATTTGTGGCCGTGTTGCTATTTACACAGTGCCAAGACAATGACCAGCCGCAACCGCAGGCGCCCGTCAATTACGGCTGTGCGGAAAACCCAGTGGCATGCGAACTCGTAGCTGCCAATAACAAATTTGGTTTCAACCTTTTCCAGCGACTACACCAGGAAGAGCCTAATGACAATATCTTCATTTCGCCGCTGAGTATTAATACCGCGTTGTCAATGACGGCCAACGGGGCTGCCGGCGATACGCGCGAGGGCATGAAAAATACGATGGAGTACCTCGACCTGAGCATGGACGAAATCAATAACGCGTATCAATACGTGCTTACTGCGCTGCCCTTGCTCGATCCGCACGTGCAGATGTACCCCGCAAATTCTATTTGGCACGAAAAAACCTACCCCGTCAAAGTTCCGTTTTTGAATACCAACCAGGAATACTACGATAGCGAGGTGAATCCGCTCGATTTTAAAGATCCCAATTCCGTGAACATCCTCAACGGCTGGGTGAATGACAAAACCAAGGGCAAAATCCCCACCATCATCGACGAAATATCGCCCGATGCTATCATGTACCTCATTAATGCCATTTATTTCAAAGGCGAATGGCGCAAGCAGTTTGACGAAGACAAAACTATTGCCGGCGATTTTTATAAAGCCGATGGTACCACTGTCCCCGTTCACCTGATGAATTACGGCGGCGAAGCGGAGATGCGTTATTTCGAAAATGACAAAATACAGGCCGTCGACCTGCCCTACGCCGATTCGGTATTTTCCATGTCGCTGTTATTGCCCAAAGAAAATTATTCGCTCGATCAACTCATCAACGACTTGCAGGGCGGCGCCTGGAATGACTGGCAGCACAACTTCAGCAACCAGGAAGTGGTCATGTACATGCCCCGCTTTAAGATGGAATACGAAAAAGTGCTCAACGATCACCTTATCGCCATGGGTATGGACCTGGCCTTCCGCCCCGGCTTTGCCGATTTCAGCAATATCGCCGACGACAACCTGTTCATCAGCCTGGTCAAACACAAATCGTTTGTGGAAGTGAACGAAGTGGGCACCGAAGCTGCCGCCGTGACGATAGTAGGTATTGAAACCATTTCAGTACCGCAATATGTGTATGTGTCATTTAACCGCCCCTTTATTTTCCTGATCAGGGAAAATAAGAGCAATGGCGTGTTGTTCCTCGGCAAGATGATGGAGCCTTCGGAAGAATAGAATAAGCCGACCTCGATACCGGCGAACCTTTGCCGGTATTGAGGTCGGGACTACTGACCGGATCAAATCTTCCAAATATTTGCGGCTTTTCATGGCTTTTATGTGTCGCTCCATTTTTTGTGCCAAAGTCTTATTCTCAAGCCATTGCACAAAAACCAA
>JABWBR010000144.1 GCA_013360405.1 Saprospiraceae bacterium | reverse complement strand
AGTTTTACTCGGCCTCCGTGTGGAGGTAAGGGGAGTCGAACCGCTGACCTTCCCGACACGTCGTGTCGGGACGCTCTAGCCAGCTGAGCTATACCCCCAAAAGAGCGGATGCAAAGATAAATTTTTCTACTTTACTACACAAACCCAATCGCAAAATTAATTTACCAGGCGCCACTTGATGCCCCAGCGTATGCCTGCGCTTGGCTGGGCATAATACGGCGACAGGTAAAACAAGCGGTCGGTAATGAATGTACTGCTGAAATTTTCCCACTTGATAAATGCCCTGAGCTTGGTGACCCGCATGCTAAAATAAGCGTCGAGCGCAGGGTAAAGCGGCACATTGAATCGATCCTGCAGCTGAAACTGCCCGATGACGGGGTTGTAGTAGTTGGCATAATAATCGGTGGCGTAGCGCAAATCAACGCCCAATCGCACATCGAGCACTTTGAACCACAAACCGGCGTAATAAAAACTGTGCTTGCCAAATAGCTGCGGCAGGCGCACCACATCTTCGGAAGCCTGCTGCAGGGCCAGGACGTTGTCGAGGTGCAGCCTCCACACCCGAAAGTCTTTTTTAACGACGAGTTGTAGTATGCTCACCGGTACCCCCGTCTGCCGGGGCGTGGCCAGGCTATCGAAGTAAATAAGGTTGTTGAGCAGGTGGTAGCCGCCGGTGATTTCAAATTTCCATGCCGGCAGGGCATAGGTGACGCTCAGGTTGGTCTCAAGGGTTTTCTTGAAGTCGTTGTCCCACACCGGCCGCTGGGTTAGCCACAGCTCGCTTTGCATGAGGGTGGGACTGTAGAGCTGGTTGCTCAGGTTGGCCGAGAGCCGGCCTAATTTGCCGGCATCAAAAAACAATACGCCAGATACCCGATAGTCGCCGGCGTTGCCCCATAGCAATCCCAACTGTGCTTCGGCCTGCAAATCGAGGCGATCACTGGGCCGGAAGCCCGCTTTGCCTTCGAGGAACAGGTTGTTAATTACGGTATCGCCAGGCTCCTGGCGCAGGCGGTGGTAGGTTTGGCGAAGGCCCACTTCAAACAAGTCTTTCTGGCTGCGCGCTTTGTTTTGCCTGTCGCTGCCGCTAAGCTTAAAAGTGCTGATGCGAAACGCGTTTTCTACGCGTTGATGGCGCAGGAAGTAGCGCACACCTCGCTCATCGTTTAAAAGAATAGGAAAGCGGTTGTAAAATGAGGTATCGGCAATGCTGTAGGTGTCGTGGTATTTGTAGGCGCTGTTTTCGTAGGTAAATTGGTGCGCCAGGGTATACGCGCGCCGCTGCCGGCCTGTCGTATCTACGCCTCCGCCCACGCGATAATGCTGGGTATAACCCCACTCGCGGCGGGCGTGACGGGTGCGGGCGTTGTCCAAAAAGACGTCGGCCGAGCTGGCGCTGTTGAATTCGCCGCCGCGTTCGGGTTCGGTTTCGAGGCCGCCGTTGTCTTCGTGGTCGGTGGTGTTGGCGGCGTATGCCAGGAATCCGTCGTAGCGGCCGTTGGCGCTGTGCCACCAAAGCCCCGTGGCAAAGGCGGTATGGCGGTTGTTCTGGTTGGGATATTGCGCTGTGGAGCCCAGTTGGTTGATGCGCTTATAGTCGAGGGTATAATTGAGGCCTTTGGCAAAATTGCGGCTGAATTGAGCAGTGGCATAGCCGTCGGCCTGCTCGGCGCCCTGGGTATACGACACGTTGGTGTAGGCTTTCTGCAGGCGGTAGAAATGAAGGTCTTTGGCCTGGGTGTAATACAATTCGTACTGGTGCAAGCCCACGTCAAAGCCCTGCCGGCGCTGCGGCTGGTATACCAACGGCTGGTGTGCCGAGCCCAATATGCCCAACTGCATCCAGTCGAGGTCGCGATGCCGCGTGGGGTCGTATTGCTGAAAATAATTGCCGAGCAAGGAGTCGCTATACGGTTTTTCCAAAAGCGGGTTGACCGCATTGAATTCAAAGACGCCGAAGGTGTCGCGGTCGTCGTACCTGTCCTGCGCACGCGACTGCCCCGCCTGCTCCTGGTCGCTACCGGTAGTCGGCGTACCGCCTACGCCGGCAGGCGGCGTGTTGGTTTGGGTGCGGCCAGGGCGTTGCGCCCAGGCGCCGTGAGCGGATAAACACACCAACGCAATGAATAAATTCCACTTTAATATTTTACACAATCCCTTCAATGTCAAATTTTTATATAAAAAAATAAAATCTCTCCCCCTCTCTCCCTCTCTCACTCCCTCCCTCCCAACAAGGCCTTCCTCACCGCCGTGCCTGACTCGCTCTGCAATTGCATCGCATACATCCCCGCCGGCAGTGTTTCGGGTAATTCCAGGCGGATTGCATTTTCGCCGGGCGACAATGCCTGGTCTTCAAAACGGGTCACTACCCTACCTGTTATATCTACAAGGCAGAACTTAACCATTTGTTGGCTTTCGCCCCAATAAATCTTCATATCGAGTTGATCTTGCGCCGGTTGGGGGTACAATTGCCAATCCTGCACGACGGCAATATCGCGCGTCGATGTGGCTACCTGGCAGTCGAGTATCGTCACATCTTTGTCCTCGCATTCACCACTTGGGCCTGCCACCACATAGAGGCCGTTTTGCATATCGGACACGAGGATATTGCCCGAAGGCAGGAAGGGATACACCCCCCAGGCGCCGGCATAACTTCCGTTATTGGCGAGGGTTGATGTGGCGTACTGCATCACCCGATGCGGATCTGCCGGGTCGCTGATGTCGTAAACCTGCAGGCCGTCGTAGTAATAAGACACGTATAAGTAGTTGCACGCTACCAGTTGATTGTGCGGGATGCTCATACTTGAATTTGACTCCGCATCGAAAGTAGCCACGACTTCTATATTAGTGGGGTCGCTTACCCTGAGCGCTTTAATCTTGTAGCCGTGGTTTTCATCGGCCATATACAAATAATCGCCATCGGAGCTTCCCCAGCACGAGTGGTTGTAACCCGAAAAAGGGTAGTCGGTGAGCGTACTCAGCGTAACAGGCTGATAAGGGTTGGTAAAGTCTACGATCGCAAAGCCGCTGTATCCGCAATTCAGATAAGCGATACCATCGCGCACGTATCCATCGTGCACGTGCCCTACCTGCATGCCAAAATTATTGTATTCGCCAATGAATTCGGGCAATTCAGGGTTGGCCAGGCTGTAAACCCGCATAGCCGACGTCGCAGCAGGGCCGCCGAATGCCGCAAAACAGTATAACACCGCATTGGTGGTATCGACAAATATGTTGTGCGACCTGACCAGCGACTCGTTTGTATTATATACCAAATGCACCGAATCGGGCAGGTACGACACGTCCATGATCTGCAGGGTGCTGGCGCCTTCATCGCATACGCCGTACAAGTAACAACCGTAATTTTTGAAATCGCGGTGTATGATCTGTCCCCCCTGCGCCGCACCGGGTACAAAGGCCACTTCCTCAAGCTCGGTGGGGTTGGTCACATCTATAAAATGCGTGCCGGCGGTAGAGCCTATCACGGCGTATTCCCTGCCATTCACGGCAAGGCCCCACACGTCATTGTAAGTGTTATTGTAAAGGGAAGAACCGACAAGATCTTCTCTGTACCAACGCCCCAATAATTCAGCTTGCACAACCTGGGCCCTGATCGAAAGAACGCTAACACATAGTATTCCTGTAAGAAGTATTTTTTTCATTCTAATGCAAATTATTTTTTGGTAAACCCAACCATCGGGCAAAGGTAAAACGTCTGGCTTTGTATCTGTTTTTGTGTTAAACAATTGTTTGCTAATTTAGGCAAAAACAAGGGCGTCTCTGGAGCTGGCTTCGGAGGCGCCTTTTTTGATGTGCTGATGTGTTAATGTGCTGATGTGCTAATATATTAATAATATCACGTTTATGTAAAAATATATAAATCAGCAAATTAGCACATCAGCAAATTAGCACATCAGCAAATTAGCACATCAGCAAATTAGCACATCAGCAAATTAGCACATCAGCAAATTAGCACATC